>NZ_CP115917.1:1315000-1962500 GCF_027941775.1 Tenacibaculum pacificus
CATTTAAGCCCTGGTAAGGTTCCTCGCGTATCATCGAATTAAACCACGTGCTCCACCGCTTGTGCGGGCCCCCGTCAATTCCTTTGAGTTTCAGTCTTGCGACCGTACTCCCCAGGTGGGATACTTATCACTTTCGCTTAGTCACTGAACCGAAGTCCAACAACTAGTATCCATCGTTTACGGCGTGGACTACCAGGGTATCTAATCCTGTTCGCTCCCCACGCTTTCGTCCCTCAGCGTCAGTATATACGTAGTAGACTGCCTTCGCAATCGGTATTCTAAGTAATATCTATGCATTTCACCGCTACACTACTTATTCTATCTACTTCCATATAACTCAAGTCAATCAGTATCAAAGGCAGTTCCATCGTTGAGCGATGGGATTTCACCTCTGACTTAATTGACCGCCTGCGGACCCTTTAAACCCAATGATTCCGGATAACGCTCGGACCCTCCGTATTACCGCGGCTGCTGGCACGGAGTTAGCCGGTCCTTATTCTTACAGTACCGTCAAGGATCTACACGTAGATCGGTTTCTTCCTGTATAAAAGCAGTTTACAACCCATAGGGCAGTCATCCTGCACGCGGCGTGGCTGGTTCAGAGTTGCCTCCATTGACCAATATTCCTCACTGCTGCCTCCCGTAGGAGTCTGGTCCGTGTCTCAGTACCAGTGTGGGGGATAATCCTCTCAGACCCCCTACCTATCGTTGCCGTGGTAAGCCATTACCTTACCATCTAGCTAATAGGACGCATAGTCATCTTGTACCCATAAATGTTTAATGCAAAAGAGATGCCTCTTCTACACATTATGGAGTGTTAATCTTCATTTCTAAAGGCTATCCTCCTGTACAAGGCAGATTCTATACGCGTTACGC
The DNA here is from genome assembly GCF_027941775.1 of Tenacibaculum pacificus. Classification (NCBI taxonomy): domain Bacteria; kingdom Pseudomonadati; phylum Bacteroidota; class Flavobacteriia; order Flavobacteriales; family Flavobacteriaceae; genus Tenacibaculum; species Tenacibaculum pacificus. The sequence goes on from NZ_CP115917.1 coordinate 1,315,877, forward strand.
ACCCGTTCGCCGGTCGTCAGCATAGCAAGCTACCTGTTACCCCTCGACTTGCATGTGTTAAGCCTGCCGCTAGCGTTCATCCTGAGCCAGGATCAAACTCTTCATTGTATATTTTAAATAATATTAATGAATAAGTTTCAAAAGAATTTAACTTCGTTAGAAGTTGTGGTTATTCTACTCTTATTTACGCTGTCAATTTCAATATTTTCAATGAACCTAGTTTTCTTTTTAAAAAAAACCAGAGATAAGAATAATCTTATCATTTTTTGTAGAAACGTTAGAATCGAACTAACTGACTTTATATTGTCATTTCCAAATTTTCTTGATCGTTACGCTTTCTGAAAGCGGTTGCAAATATACATTCTTTTATCGGTTGCAAACAAGTTAAACTTAACTTATTTTTAAATAATTTAAAAACGGCATCTAAATGAACTACCTACACTAAAACAACCTATTAACGAGCTACAAATATAAGACTCTTTTCTGTATTTTTAAGCTTTTTTATTCATTAATTTTCAATTAAGTTAAATAACAACTGATTATCAATTGATTATTTACTTTTTTCTTTAAAAAAAGTATTTAATTATATGTCTGAAATTTAAAAATTAGTACAAATGTCTAGCCCTGATTGAAGCATTTGTTTGAGCTCTTTTTTATTTTTCTTTTGAAAAAATAAAAAAAGCGAGTGCGGAAAGCAGGAAATTGCTTCAAAAATTTTTATAAACTTAATTAAATCACTCGTTCATCAGCTTTATAAGCACCACGCCTGTGTAAAATCCATTGTGCTTCATCCAATGGATTTACACCTTTATAATCTCGGATTGCACCTTGATTTTTAGGACAAGCATCATAACCGTAAAACTGCAAACGCAAACGTAATTTTCCGCTAGATATCGTATTTAACTTGATACTAAAATCCAACGAAGTAGCTACAGGAATTTTTCCTTTGAGACTAAAAACATCACCTGTAAATTTTGGCGTATCAAAAGTAGCTCTTCTAGTACTTAATTCAGATGCTACTTTTCCTAATAGCGCTTCATTCGCTTTTATTTCAAAACTTAAAATTGGCTCTAGTAAATGTGTACCTCCTTTTTTTAAACCTTGCATAATTCCCATAGGAGTTGCTAAATTAAAATCACCCGGGCGAGAATGGATATTATGATCCTCACCTTTTATTAAAGTTATTTTCACATCAGTAACCTCCCACCCTAAAATTCCTTGTGCCAATGCTTTTGGAATGGTACGTTCTATTTCATTTTGATATTTAATATGTACATCGTTTTGAGAAACTATAGAACTATAATTAATCCCCGAATTTAACGGAGCAGGTTCAATTAAAAAAGTCATAATTGCCCAACAAGGTTTTGGCATCCAATAACGAATATACCCTTCAGCCTTTTTACTAATCGTTTCTTTATAGACTACCTGTGGCTCGGTAAAAGTTGCAACAATATCAAAACGTTCTTTTAAAACATGAGATAATATTTCAATTTGCATTTGTCCCATTAATAATAACTGTAATTCTTTTTCAGCACGAAACCATTTAAAATTTAAAGAAGGGTCTTCTCTATCTAATTGTTCTAAGGCTTTTGCTAAGTCATTATAATCCGCATTATTTTCAGGGATAACCTCGACAGTAAGTACAGGAATATGTAATTGAGGAAGTATAGGAATTCCATCAGGACTTCCTAAAACATCGCCTGCTTTTGTTCCTAAAACACCTGTAATAACGCCAATATCACCAGCAGATAAGATAATGTTATCAACATACTTTGTTTCTGATAATTGCTTAGTCTGATTTATTTTAGTTTCTAATTGCTGTGTATGATTATATACCGTAATTTTAGATGATAATTCTCCTGAAAACACTTTTACATGTGCCATCATACCAAAAACTTTATGATGTTCTAATTTAAAAACATATGCCGAAAGGTCTTTTGTTTTATTTATTTTAGAAGTAGGGCAAAAAGCAATAAGTCCATCTAATAATTCTGTAACACCAATATTATTTTTTGCAATTCCTGTATAAATAGGCGTAATTTTAGTATCAATAGTTAATTTACGGATACTTTTCAAATACCTTTCATCAGTAATAACTTCTGAATTTAAAAAGGATTCTAACAGTTCCTCTTCAAAATCTAATAAATGTTCTATTGTTTTCTCTCTAACCTCATCAATTTCAGAATCTGGTTCATTAACTTCATTAATAGGATTAAAAACAGATACAATATTAGCATTCGGAAGACCATCATTTTCAGAAGCATATAAAACTACAGGTTTTGCTTTTAAATCGGTTTCCAACTGTTTAATTACCGATTCTGTATCAGCTCCTTGTCTATCTATTTTATTGATAAAAATAAAAGTTGGTATTTGTAGTTCTTTTAATGAATCCCAAATATTCAATGTATGAGCTTGCACACCTTCTACAGCTGAAACAAGTAATATAACAGCATCAACCACACATAAAGCACGTTCTACTTCACTTGAAAAATCAACGTGCCCTGGTGTATCTATTAAATTTATTTTGGTATTTTTCCAATCAAACGACGTTGCTGCTGCTTTTATAGAAATACCACGTTCTTTTTCAATATCTAAGCTATCAGTACTTGTTGAACCTTTATCTACACTTCCAAGAGTTCTAATTGCTCCTGAATTATATAAAAAATGTTCTGTTAAGGTTGTTTTACCTGCATCCACGTGCGCCAAAACTCCAATATTTATAGTTGGTTTATTCATTAAATTTGATGTAATTTTTAAAAAGCACTTATTATTTTAGTTTCATAATACCTAAAACTATTTTTTAATTATTCCGATTGTGCTTCATTTTTATCTTCTATAATTTTCTCTGTTATTTTTGATGTTTCTTTTTTAACAGATTTTATTTTCTTTTTTTAGGCATCTTATCTTTAATACGTTTTTTTTGTTCGGTAATTATTTCCATAAAAGCTGTATTAAAAGTATGCTCTTTAGCTTCTTTGATAAAGTACAATGCCTTTTTATACTTTTTTAATTTTTCATACAATACTGATTTTTTGCTATATAAAACCGCCTTATCAGCACCTTTTACAGTTAACGCAAAATCTATAAAATCTTCAGCTTCTTTCATATCTTCATTCCATAATAAAGCATTTATAAAATGCTCATAGACTTCAAAAGCATTTATTTTAATCGCTAATACTTGTTTAAAATATAAAATACCTTCTGTATAATCATATAATTTTTCACTATATACACGTCCCATTAACGTTAATGCCATTGTGTTTTCAGCATCATAAGACAAGGCATAATTTAAAGCCACTACGGTTTCTTCCGTATCGTAATGAAAAGAATCTAATGCTTTAAAAACGTAGTTATTTGGTACTGTTCCCATTTTATTTCTTATTTATGTTCATTCAAGTAAAAAATTCAATTGAAAAAATATCACTCAAACGAACACTTATTTAATTATTCTAATTGTTTTCGTAATTCAGTTTTTAATTGATTTCTTTTTGATTTAAAAGATGCTTCTTTTTTTGATTTTTAAAATCAACACCTGCAAAGATACGCACAGGATTCCCTCTTTCTAAATCTAAATGATTTTTCCATGCGATTTTTACAGCAGATTTTAATTCAATTGTGCTATGCTCTTTAATTTTCTCTTTTAATCGTTCAATTGCTATTTTTTTATTTTGATGTTGTGAACGACTATCCATTACCAAAACCTGAATACCACTTGGTATATGTTTTGCTCTTATAGCAGAACTTACTTTGTTTACGTGTTGTCCACCTGCACCTGAACTTCTAATTGCTTGAAATTTAATTTCAGTATCAATAATTTTTTTTGCTGATACTCCTCTAATTCGTAACAACCAATAAACCAATTTTTACGTTTATGAAATTTTCTAATTGTAGATGTTCCAACCCATTGAATAGTTCCTAACCAATCTTTTAAAAATACGGAAAGTTCTTTTCCTTTAATTTCGATACTTACTGATTGTACAGTACCGTTTTCAATACCATCCTCTTTATGAAGAATTTGATACGTACATTTAGTACTCATCAACTCTTTTAAAAACATTTTTAATACTTTTGCAACTACCCATGCACATTCAGCAGGACCTTTTGCAGCAGTAAATTGTATTATTTTTGTGTCCATATTATTTATCCATTCTTACAATTTTCGGTGTAAATGTTCCTAACACCTCAACTAATTCTTGTTGATTATTCATTACTTTTTCAATATTTTTGTACGCCATCGGTGCTTCATCAACTCCGCCACCAATAAGACTCACTCCATTATTTTTCAACTGTTGCTTCACCTCGCTTTTTGTAAATTTCTCTTTACACTTTCTACGAGAAAACAAACGCCCTGCACCATGAGAAGCCGAATTTAAACTTTCACTATTTCCTAAACCTCTAACGATATAACCTGGTGCAGTCATCGAACCAGGAATAATTCCTAATTGTCCTTTATTTGCAGGAGTAGCTCCTTTTCTATGCACAATTAATTCCTGTCCATTTATTTGTTCTTTCCATGCAAAATTATGATGATTTTCAATTGTAGCAATCGCCTTTGCTCCTAACAACTTTGCGATACGCTTATGAATATTATCATGACACGCTTTCGCATAATCACCCGCTAAATTCATTGCCAACCAATACTCTTGCCCATCGTGTGTATTTAAATCTAACCAAGCTAAATGTTGCACATTTTTTGGTAATGGACATTGCTTTGTGGCTAAATATGTATAGTGTTTTGCGATATTTGCGCCTAAACCACGGCTTCCACTATGCGTTAATAAACCAACATATTCGCCAAGCGGTAAACCGAAATTATTTTTTTCATCTGTAATTGTTACAATTCCAAATTCTACAAAATGATTTCCTCCTCCCGAAGTTCCTAATTGTTTGTATGCTTTATTTTTTAAGCGTTTTAAAAGCGGAATATCCTGAAATTCTGAACGTTCAAATATTTCGTGATCATGTTTTGTATTATGAGTTTCATACATTCCGAATTTTGTATGTTCAGATAATATATTTTCTAACTGATGTACTTTTCCTTTTAAGTACGAAGCCTTTACAGGATATACCGTTAAACACATTCTACAACCAATATCTACGCCAACGCCATACGGAATTACAGCATTTTCTGTAGCTAAAACTCCACCGATAGGCAAACCATAACCAGCATGTGCATCGGGCATTAAAGCACCTTGTACAGCTATTGGTAATTTTAAAGCATCATATAATTGATATTTTGCAAGCTCATCAATTTCATTTTCACCGTAAATAGAAAAAGGCGCTCGGGTATTTTTTAGTTGATGAAATTTTACATCAACAGGTTTTATTAATCCTTCTACCACTTTTCCCCAAATTGCATTTCCTTGAAATTTTTCAGGCGATAAAAGCACCTCCTTAGCTTCTTCTAAAATACGTTCTTTCTTTTCTTTTTTACGATATCTATTTATTTGACCTAATGCAATGTTGATACTATTATTCTTTGGAAAGCCTAATTTTATAAGGTCTTTTCCTTTTAACTTATTTCCCATTATTTAATTTTGAGATGTTTTTATTTAGAATTCAACTTTTGGTTGATTTCTTTAATAGTTTTCTATTTTTAATAGAAATATAAACTTCGAAAAATCTCTAGGAAATAAACTCCATAAAAAAAGTCCGAAATTTTTAAACTTCGGACTTTTCATATATATAATAGTATTTGCTATTTATAACAGTGAAGAAAGTCGCGAAGTAAACAAGAAAAAGAACCTAGTTCTCTTTGTATGTTTTTATTTTTTGAATATTTAAACATTGTACTTCGTTTTTTTAATATTAAAACCTCTCGTTGGTAAATCATTAGTTAACGATTCCTAAAAGTTTTATTTCAATATTTATTTTGTTGCATAATTGCGGTACAAACTTATAATGATTTTTTGAATCACACAAATAAAAATAAATATTATTTACCTGTAAATCAACCAATTAAACACAAGTAAATTAAAATCAAACACTAGTTTCCCTCTCCACTTTTTGCAGATTATTTAATAGACTGATACCTTGTTATGTATGTTTTTACTAGACTATTTTAAAAGAAGAAATTCAGGATAAAATTTTCCATAAAAAAAACGTCCAAAAAATTAATTTTGGACGCTTTTACTATTATTTAAAAGTTATATACCTAAAACATCAACTTAAAAAGTCGCAGTTTAGCGCCCGATTTATGTGATTTGAATAAGTTCATAGGTTTAGTTTTTTTATTATTTTTATTTATAAAATATAAAAGAGCATTTTACTGCCCTGTTTTTTTAATGTTTTATGACATTGTTAGTATTGCTACTACTTTTCCATATACATTTTTAGTCCATCCATTTATTCCTCCACGATTATTCCCTATTTGTAAACCTCTTTTATCATTTTTACCTTTTACAAGATGTGTAAAGCAGTTTCCACGAACTTTACAATAAACAATATCTCCAACTTCGCAGGCTTCCCAATTGATGGGTTGCAATTTTACGGGTTGTTTCGATTTTAATAGCGGTAACATAGAATTACCAGGTTCTTTTGAAATAATGGTTTCACCAGCGTTTAATTTCTGAATTTTCCAATTCATATTTTTATATTTTATAAATTATGTAACTCAAAATTGAATTACATATCTCATAATATAAAAAGAACCTTTTTTTATAATGAACTACTGCAAAGATGCGATAATTAACCTATTACCTCCAAATTTAATTTTTAAGCGTTAAAAAAAAATTAATAAATTACCTGCCTCTGTACGGGATATGATTTAACGTCTTCTTTTTTTCCAAGGCGCATTTTTTTGCCAATTTCCCGCCATAATACAACCATACGGCAATACCTCATCAATTACTTCACCTAAACCAAACTCTTTCATTTGCTTACGTACTGTTGTAGCGTTTTTATATGCTGATGGCAATTCTGTAATATCAATTTCATCAGAAAAAAAACGAACATCTAAACCTTTTGTTTCTTCATCAAAAATTTCTTGAACTGTACCTATTTTGCTTTTTTTATGTTCGGTTCTACTTACATTTCTTCCTGCTCCGTGTGGTGCAAATCCTAAATTATTTTCGGTTGTATTTCCTGATACAATTAAAACTGGCTCACTCATATTTAACGGAATTAAACGAGGTCCTGTAATATCGGGCATAAAAGAAGCATCTAACGGAGTTGCACCTTTTGCATGATAAAATAAATCACCCTTTTTAAAAACAAAATTATGTTCGTTCCAAAATCTGTTTTCTTTTTTAATATTTAATTTTTCTAAAGTTGCGTTATGTAATACTTCATGATTTAACTTCGTCCATTTTCTGATGATTTGCAACGCCTCCCAATAATCTTTACCTTCTTTGGTATCAAAAGGAATCCACGCATTTTGTTTTAAAGTTTTTGGTGATATTTTTTTTCTGAATTTTTCAGCAACCTGCATTCCATTACGATATAAATTAGCTCCAAAACCTCTACTTCCATGATGTGTTACCAACATAGTATTTCCTGTTTTTTTCGATTTCCCGACAAACAAAAAATGATTTCCATCTCCTTGCGTTCCTAAATGACTTCGAGCCACTGAAATAGCTCTTTGAGTATTTAAAAATGAATTTCCTTCAATCTCGGCTAATAAATCCATCGGAAAACGAAATTGAGAATCTCTATCTCTTCCTCCTGCTCCAAAATGAGTAATTGAATGTGCTGCGTCTAAAACATCCTTCGGATTTATCTTTCCAAAATCTGTAAGCATTACCGAACAACAAACATCTGCACTATGCATTCCTGGATGAATAGCATTTTTAGCCACCGCAACACCACCTACAGGAATTGTTCCTGTTCCGCCAGTAGGACAAGCATCTGGCATAATAACAGCATTTACAATAGTAGGCGTTTTTACTAAGGTTTCCATAGTGTTAACTACTTTTGCTACGTTAATTTCTTCCAATTCGTTTTCTGCTTTTATATTTATTTTAACAGCAACAGGATTTTCTAATAATGGAATTGTTGGAGGTGCTTTAAACTGCTCTAAATAAGCTACTACTTCTTCTTCTGATAAATTATTAATATTGATATATTCCATAGCTTCGGGAAACCATTTCCCTGAACTAAATCCCATTTCAATTAATTTTTTTCCTGTAATTTTCAATGTTTTTTATTTATTTTGATATTATTCAAATCAACTGATTTATATTCTTTTTATATCTTTTTCTTAACAACACTGCAAATGTTACACACAAATGCGCATTCTTTTTGCGCAGTAAATATTATTTGCTATTTTTATTGAATATTTTTATATAAATTTTATAAAATGGACTTAAAACAACGATTTTATCAGCTTGTTAACAGTTATACAAAAAATCAAGATTTAATTAATAATTTATGGAGTGCTATTTATTCGGTATGCCGAAAAACATAGAACGTATCATAACTTAAACCATATTACCGAAATTTTTAAAGCTTTTGATACTTACAAATCAAAATTAGAACATCCTGACATTATTGCTTTTTCAATTTTTTATCATGATATTATTTACTGTGTTTATAAAAAAGATAATGAAGAAAAAAGTGCGCTTTTTGCCTTGCAAGAATTAGCATCGTTAAATTTTTCATTAAATACTTCTCTATATAATAATGATACTTTTTTAAATGATATAAAAAATCAGATTATAGCTACAAAAACACATACAGCATTAAATTATGATACAAAATGGCTCATTGATTTTGATTTAGAAATATTAGGGAAATCTTCAGAAATATATAAAAATTACAAAAAAAAATTAGAGAAGAATATAAATTAATACCAACTATATTATATAAACAGGGACGAAAAAAAGTATTGCAACATTTTATTGACAAACCTTTTATATATAGTACAGACACCTTTAGAAACTTATATGAAAAACAGGCAAAATTAAATTTAAGTAATGAATTACAATCATTGTAAATTAATACGTTGACAAAAATCATCTTTAAAAATAAATTCAGAAAAAATAACAATAAAAAATGGCTGCAAATAAAAATGCGCTTATCAGATATAAAACAATTGACGAATGTTTACGAAACAATATGAAACGCTGGACACTAGTCGATTTAATTACCGCTTGCTCCGATGCTTTATACGAATATGAAAACAAAGATGTATACGTAAGTAAACGAACTATTCAAGCAGATATTCAATTAATGCGAAGCGATAAATTAGGATACAACGCACCTATTGAAGTATATGAACGTAAATATTATAGGTATGCAACTACAGATTATAGTATTAAAAATATTCCGATTACTGATACCGATGTAAAAATTATGAATGAAGCAATTCAGGTATTACGTCAATTTAAAGATTTTTCATTGTTTAAAGAAATGGACGGTGTTTTACAACGTTTAGAAGACTCTGTGTATGCTTCTCAAAAAACAAATAAAGCTATTATTCATTTAGAAAAAAACGAAAAATTAAAAGGTTTAAAATATATTGACCCTATTTATAATGCGATTCAAAATAAAAAAGCATTAAATATTACGTATAAATCATTTAAAGCTTTAACAGAAAGCAAAATGACTTTACATCCGCAATTATTAAAAGAATATAATAATCGTTGGTTTGTTTTATCGCTTTATAAAACAAAAAATATAACCTTAGCTCTCGATAGAATTTTAAATATTACCATTGCAGAAAATGACAGCTATAAAGATTTAAAAATTAATGGCGATACCTATTACAAAGATGTAATTGGTGTAACAGTTTCAAATACCCGTGCACAACGTGTTCAATTTTGGGTCGATGCTATAAATGCACCTTATGTAATCACCAAACCTTTCCATAATAGCCAACGAATAATTAAATATACCGAAGATGGCGGTGTTATATTTAATATTTTAGTTCAAATGAATTACGAATTAGAACGTTTAATTTTAGGATTTGGCGATGCTATTGAAGTTCATAAACCTATTTTTTTGCGCAAACGAATGATTCATAAATTAAAAAAGGCTAGTAATAATTATATCGAAAATAATTCTAGTTATTAGATTCATAATAAATTAATGTAATTTCGTTGATTATTTATCACATAATTTATAAACTCCGTACTTCTTCACAAGCGTGAATAACGAAAAAAATTGGTTACAATATTATAAAAACAGTTTATCTGATAGCGAAAATTTAGCAATTGATATTGATAAAATCAAAAACTTATTTCAACAAGAAACAACTGATTTAAGTAATGGACTTATCAATTCAAAACAAGCCAATGAATTATTAGATATTGAAGAACGTCGAATTAATCGAATAAAAGGTGTTAGCAAAAAAGACGACCCAAAATGGTATAAAGTAGAAGAAACAAAAATAGTTTTATCTCCTTTTCATTTAACATATCAAACTAACGATGATTTAAAACACAAACCACGAGATATTTATCCATTTTGGATAATTGCAATGGTAAATCGTTCGGGAGAATTAAAAGCACCTAAAGAATTATTTCCGTTAATTGTACGTAATTATTTAACGCCAATTGCTGACATCAAAAATGATTTTATTTTTTCTGAAATTGATACCGTTTTAGATGCTAAAGATATGGAAGAACCTCAAGCTGATTATGAAGATGAAACAATATCTTGGGGTGAATATTGGGCATATATAAATGATGTATTTTCACAAATCACCACAAATAGCTTACAAAGTTATCAAGTAGAAAAATATACTACACAATATCAATTGACTTATTTTGCTCTTAGTTCAAAAATTTCTACGGCAAAGAGTATTCTTTTTTTATATGAAAACTTATTAAAAAACACTGAAGAAATTCCTATTTTATCAAAAATAATAAATCCATTTGCTAAGGATAAAAAAACACCTGTAACAGATGCTGATTTTTTAAATTACAATCAATTGCATTTAGGGCAAATGTCTAATAAATTTCCGTTATCTATAAGTCAACGTAAAACATTATTATCCTATTTAACTTCCGAAGAAAATGCCATTACTGCCGTAAATGGTCCTCCTGGAACGGGTAAAACAACACTTTTACAAAGTTTAGTTGCTACTGAATTTGTAAAATCCGCTATTGAAGGAAAAGATGCGCCCGTAATTTTGGCGTGTTCTAACAATAATCAAGCGGTTACTAATATTATTGATAGTTTTATAAACTCTAAAAGTTCGTTAGAAGAATTATCTGCTCGTTGGATTCCAAATTTTAACGGATACGCAACTTATTTACCTTCAAATTCTAAAAATGAAAAATCTTTAAAAGATATTAATTTTTTAAAGGGAAATATATTTGGTAATGAGGGAACTTTATGTGATTTAGAAAATGAAAAATACTTAAATGAAGCTGAATATTATTTTTTAACTAATTATTGTCATTATTTTAATGCCGAAACAAATTCGTTAGAAGATGTTTGCGATTATCTGCAAGACGAAATAATTACCATTGAAAATACTTTAATTGAAGGCACCAATTTTTCAAGCGATTATATTAATAGCATCAATTATATTAATAATATTCTTTTAAATAAAGATGATTATATAAAAAAAGATATTTTTAAAATAGCAAAATTAAAAGAATGGCGTACTATAATAACTCGTTTAAAATCTACGATAAAACAAAATGATTTTTATCAAAAAATAACTCAATATTTTAAAATTGATACTGATATTTCTGAAAATAATTCAGAAGTTATTTTTAAAATATCAGAAAAAAACATTGAAAATTATGATAACGCTATTTCGTTTATAAAAGAATGTATTGCCAACTTAAATATGGCTTTACAATCAAATTTACAGCTAAAAAATTGGAAATCTGAAAATAACATCAAAGGATTTCCATATATTTCTGAAACTCAAATGTGGAAAAATGAATATGAGAAAATAAATTCAAATAATCATACTCCACGATTTTTTTATGATGAAATAGATATGGAACTACGTCATAAATCTTTTTTATTCGCTGTTCATTATTGGGAAGCTCGTTGGTTAATTGCTACAAAATATGCGCTGAATAATGACACCGAAAAAGGTACTGGCGAAAATTCGATTAAAAATAAATGGAAACGAAGAGCAATGCTAACGCCTTGTTTTGTAGCTACTTTTTATATGGCTCCTAGTCATTTTTTATACAGTCAATTTTTGGGTGAAAATGAAAATGGAAAACCTGATTTCGACTATTTACCTTTATACAATTTTTTAGACCTTTTAATTGTTGATGAAGCTGGACAAGTAACTCCAGAGGTAAGTATTCCAATGTTTTCTTTAGCTAAAAAAGCATTTGTTATTGGCGATTTAAAACAAATTGAACCTATTTGGTCTATTCCTAATAAAATTGATATCGGAAATTTAACTACGCTTAATATGCTTCAAAATGAAGAAGATGAAGCATATTTAAAAAACATCGGATTTTTAGCTTCTAACGGAAGTATTATGAAAATGGCACAAAATGCTTGTGAATTTGAAACTCCTTTATCCGAAGAAAAAGTACAAGGATTAGTTTTATTAGAACACCGAAGATGTAACGATGAAATTATTAATTTCTGTAATGAATTAGCCTACAACGGTATTTTAAAACCAATGAAAGGAAAAGCTAAAGAGAATCAAATTTTCCCGTCAATGATGGCGTATCACGTGGCAGGAATTAGCGAACGTAAATTCAATAGTCGCTGTAATATTAGCGAGGTAAAAGCAATTATTACTTGGTTACAACAAAATAAAGAAAAAATTCAAGAGGCTTATAAAGTTGAAAACATTGAAAATATTTTAGGAATTATTACGCCTTTCGCTAGTCAAAAAGGAGAATTATCACAAGCTTTAACCCAAGCAGGTTTTAAAGTTAATAACATCAAACTAGGAACAGTTCACGCCTTACAAGGTGCTGAGCGTAACATTATTTTATTCAGTTCGGTGTATTCTAACGAAGATGAGGGAACTTTATTTTTTGAAAAAGATAACAAACCTAACATTTTAAATGTAGCGGTTTCCAGAGCAAAAGATAGTTTTATTTTATTTGGTGATACTCGAATTTTTGATGAAACAAAAAATACGCCGTCTGGAATTTTAAAAAAACATTTAAATATTTATGAAATGGAAAAGTAATATTTAAGAACCTGTTTAAATTTCATTTAAAAATGTTTTATAGCTAAAAAAACGAATCCGTCAAACTGAATTTATTTCAGTTTCGCATCCTGATTTATCTTAGTTATTAACTTTATGCGATGCTGAAATAAATTCAGCGTGACGTTTGAATATTAAAAACACACACTTTAATTAAAGTTTAAAGAGGCTATAAAGCTGTTATATTTTTTTGAAGCAATTTCCCGCTTTCCGCACTCGCTTTTTTTTGAAGAAAAATCAAAAAAAGAGCTCAAACAGATGCTTCAATCGGGGCTAGGCATTTTTACATTATTTTTTATTATTTCAATATTGAATAATTATTTCATCCGAAGAAAAAAACAAAAAAATTACGCACAAAAAAAGGAACGATTAAAAACCGTTCCTTTTATATATTAAAAATTTCAGAAGCTTATTTTTTAAACTCAGAAATAGTTTTCTTAATAATAGCGATACAATCCATTAATTGCTCTTCAGTCATAACTAAAGGTGGTGCAAAACGGATAATATTTCCGTGTGTTGGTTTAGCTAATAATCCGTTATCACGTAAGTTCATACAAATATCCCAAGCAGTAGAACTATCTTCAGTATCGTTAATTAAAACAGCGTTTAATAAACCTTTACCTCTTACAGATAAAACTAAATCAGTAGTTTTAGCAAACTCAGCTAATTCAGCTCTAAATATTTCACCTAAACGTTCAGCATTTTCAGCTAATTTTTCATCTTGTACAACTTCTAAAGCTGCCATTGCTACAGCTGCAGCTACAGGATTACCACCAAAAGTAGAACCATGATTTCCAGGTTTAATAACATTCATAATACTGTTATTAGCTAATACAGCAGAAACAGGATATGCTCCACCAGAAATAGCCTTACCTAAAATTAAAATATCAGGTTTAGTTTCAGGAGAACCTGAACAATTTTTATCAGCACAAGAACAGTTACCACAAGTAGCTAATAAACGACCTGTACGAGCAATACCTGTTTGAACCTCATCAGCAATAAATAATACATTATGTTTAGCACATAATGCTTTTGCTGCTGCTAAATATCCTTCAGTTGGCACGTAAACACCTGCTTCACCTTGAATTGGCTCTACTAAGAAACCTGCAATATTACTATCACTTTCTAAAACTTCTTCTAAAGCTTTTAAGTTGTTGTATTCTATTTTAATAAATCCGTTTGTAAATGGTCCAAAATTTGTACGAGCTACAGCATCATTAGAAAAAGAAATAATAGTTGTAGTACGTCCGTGGAAATTATTTTCACAAACAACAATTTTTGCTTGATTTTCACTAAGTCCTTTTACTTCGTATGCCCATTTTCTACATAATTTTAAAGCAGTTTCTACCGCTTCAGCACCTGTATTCATTGGTAATATTTTATCAAAACCAAAAAGCTCAGTAGCAAATTTCTCATATTTACCTAACATATCGTTATGAAAAGCACGAGAAGTTAAAGTTAATGTTTTTGCTTGGTTTACCATTGCATCAACAATTTTCGGATGACAATGTCCTTGGTTTACTGCCGAATAAGCAGATAAAAAGTCATAATACTTTTTTCCTTCAACATCCCATACATGTACACCTTCACCTTTACTTAATACCACTGGTAACGGGTGATAATTGTGTGCTCCGTGTTTGTCTTCTAATTCAATCGCTTGTTGCGAAGTTAATTGGTCTAAAGCCATTTCAAAATAATTTTTAATTAATAAAAAACTATTCCTGTTCACCTTTATCCTTTCGAAAAAAATCGAAAATTCAGCGTGGGAAAGAAATCATCCCTAAAAAGTGTTGCAATTTACTAAATATTAAGGTTCTTTTTAAAGCTGACTCTTAATTCTTATAAAGAATTAATAAACTTAACAAGTTTTAAATTGTTAAGTTTTTCATCAAGAATAATTAATTTAATTTTATTAATTACCTATATAAGAAACATCTAAATATTATTATTTTTTTTATATAATAATGAGTGACTAAACAATTAAATAAGTGTCTTAATTATATAACTAAAAAAACAAATAAACATGAATGAGATTTTAAATACATACAACCAACTTACTGGCAGCTTTGGCAAACCTATTAGTGCATTATTAATTATCATACTAGGATGGTTAGTTGCTAAATTAATCAGAACACTTATCAATAAAATAAGTGACAACAGTGGATTAAACAGTAAATTAAGTAATAGTAAAATTAGTTTTGGTGATTTAATATCAAAATTAGTTTATTATTTAATAATGATTTTTGTTTTTATGCTAGCACTAGATAAATTAGGAATGACAAGCGTTTTAGAGCCTATTAAAGGTTTATTAAATGGTTTTACTAAATTTATTCCAAATATTGTAGGTGCAGGTCTTGTTGCTTACATCGGTTATATGTTGGCGACTATCGTTTCAGAATTAATTGGTTTATCAGGAGGAACTATTCAAAAGTTTACACCAAAATTAAACCTTCCTGAAAATATTAATTTAGTTACTATTCTTAAAAAAGTAGTTTTTATCTTTATTTTTATTCCACTTTTAATAGCTGCTTTAAATATCTTAAATATTAGTTCGATATCTGAACCTGCTACTAGCATGTTAGAAAGTTTTTTCGCTGCTATTCCTAAAATATTAGTTGCTACTTTAATATTAATTATTTTTGTTGTTGGTGGTAAATTTTTAAGTAATTTAATAAAAGATTTATTAGATAGTTTAAATCTTAACGAAATTTTAAAGAGTGCTAATTTAGACTCTTTTACAGGTAAAACAAATGTTGAAAAATTAATTGCAAATATTGTTTATGCTTTTATTGTATTATTCGGTTTAATGACTGCTATTGATAAATTAGAATTCACAAAGCTTTCTGAAATAATGAATACAGTTGTTAACCTTGCCGGAAACATCTTATTCGGACTTGTTATTTTAGCTATTGGAAATTGGATTGCTTCTATTGCATCTAAAAACTTTATAAAAAGTGATGACAATAAATTTGTCGGAGGAATTATAAAAGTAGCTATATTAACTGTATTTTTAGCAATAGGTTTACGTAGAATGGGTATTGCTGATGATATTATCAACTTAGCTTTTGGTATCACTTTAGGAGCTGTTGCTTTAACAGTTGTACTTTCTTTTGGTTTAGGTGGTCGTGAAGCCGCTGGTAAACAAATGGATAAGATATTAAACAAATTCAATAAAAAAGAATAACCTCTATAAAGTATATAACATAAAAAAACACCTCTTTTTAGGGGTGTTTTTTTATTTAAAAAACATCTCTAAAATATTTTTCATTTTTAGGTAGAACATAAAAGCATATAATGAAGAAATGATTCAAGAAGCTAATCAATAAACAAGATAATAAAGTTACTCCAAAATGAGTAGTCTTTTTTGTATTATCAAACCATAACTTTTCATAATTTTGCAAACCTATAAATAACAGAAAATGCCACGTAGAGAACGAAATAAATTTGTACACAAAAATCAAGTTTTAGAATTAAGAATTGAAGATTACGCTTTTGGAGGAAAAGGAATCGCTAGAATAAAATCCGAAGAAGGTAGTTTTGTAGTTTTTATTCCTAATACATTGCCTGGTCAGTTAGTAAAAGCTCAAATTAGTAAATCGAGTAAAAAATATGCCGAAGCAAAATTAATTGATGTTT
The DNA here is from genome assembly GCF_027941775.1 of Tenacibaculum pacificus. Classification (NCBI taxonomy): domain Bacteria; kingdom Pseudomonadati; phylum Bacteroidota; class Flavobacteriia; order Flavobacteriales; family Flavobacteriaceae; genus Tenacibaculum; species Tenacibaculum pacificus. The sequence continues at coordinate 1,332,597 of NZ_CP115917.1, forward strand.
TAGAACCTTCTGAAAATGAAGTTGAAGTTCCTTTTCAAGATATTCCTGGAGCTCCTTATATTCAATTACCTATTGAATTACAACATCAATATAAAAAAGAAAGTACCTTGTCTTTATTTCAAAGAATTGGGAAAGTAGAAAATATTGATGATTTATTTGATGAATTTATCACTTCTCCTAATGTATTTCATTACAGAAATAAAATGGAGTATGGTTTTTCTGCTATTGGTTACGATAGAGTAAATAAAACAGATGCCGATTTTTTCACATTAGGATTTAAACGTCGTGGAACTTGGTGGATGGGTGATAACCTAGATAAAGATTCTGGTTTATTTGATGCTCAAGTTGAAGATAATTTAAAAGTAATTCGTGAATATTGCGAAAAAACAGGATTAGCTCCTTGGCGTGGACCTAGAAGAGAAGGTTTTTTCAGATATTTTGTTGTTCGTAAATCGTACAAAACAAATGAATTATTATTCAATTTAGTTACAACTTCACCTGATTTACCAAATTTTGATATGCAAGCTTTTGCTAGTTTATTAAAAGATATTTTTGGTGATCGTTTAGCTGGTTTATTACATACTATAAATGATGAAGTTGGTGATAGAACTATCGCTACATCTGGAAGTATAAAACTTGTTACAGGGAAAGATAAAATTGTAGAAGAGTTATTAGGTTTAAACTTTGAAATAAGTATGAAAAGCTTTTTTCAAACAAATCCTAAATCCGCAGAAAAATTATATACAAAAGTTGTTGATTACGCTTTAGAAAATAAAGAAGCTGTTGACAATACTGTGGTTATGGATTTATTCTGTGGAACAGGAACTATCGGACAAATTTTAGCTTCAAGAAGTGAAAATGCAAAAATAGTTGGTGTAGATATCGTAGCTTCTGCAATTGAAGATGCAAAAGAAAATGCAAAACGAAATAAAATTGAAGGTTTACAATTTTACGCTGCTGATGTTGGTAAGTTCTTATTAGAACATCCTCAATATCAAAATAAAATAAAAACCATTATTTTAGATCCTGCTCGTGCTGGTATTGCGCCTAAAACATTACGTAAAATTATCAGATTAAATGCTGATAGAATGGTATATGTTTCGTGTAACCCTGCAACTCAAGCTCGTGATACTGAAGAATTAATTAATGCTGGTTATAAACTGAAAAAAATTAGTTTAGTAGATCAATTTCCACACACAGCACATATAGAAACTGTTGTTTTATTCGAAAAATAAATTTTAATGAAAAAATATATCCTTCTTTTGTTTAGTTGTTTTATAGGATTTTCTTCTTGTGAAAAAGATGATTTCTGTGTTCAAAACCCTGTAACACCTAATTTAGTGTTGCGTTTTTATGATAAAAATGATACTTCTGAAAAAAAGAAGGTTAAACGTTTTTCAATTATAGCACAAGGTAAAGACAGTCTTTTTGTAGGTAAAGAAACTGATTCTATAAATATTCCTTTAAATACTTTAACTAAAGAAACTGTTTATACTTTAAAAATGAATGCTACAGATAATTTAATTATCAATAATAAAATAGCGACATTAACTATAAAATACGATACCGAAGAAGCTTATGTTTCTCGTTCGTGTGGTTATAAAGTTATATTTAATGATGTAAACTTAGCACATACAGGTTGGATTAACAGCCTGTCAACTTCAGAAGTTAATACTATTGATAATCAAACAAAAGCACATGTACAAGTATATTATTAGTATCTGTTTATTATTTGTGTATGCAAATGGTTTTTCTCAAGAAAATCATCAGAAAAAAACCGAACCTAAAATTGAAAAAATCAAAAAAGATTCCATTATCTACAAAACAGGTTATGGTTTACGATTAGGAATAGATATTAGTAAACCAGCTTTAGCTATCGTTGATAAAAGTTATAGCGGATTAGAACTAGTTGGTGATTATCGTATTTCTAAAAACTGGTATGTAGCTACCGAATTAGGATTTGAAGAAGAAATAACTTTTGAAGAATTTACAAAATCAACATCAAAAGGAAGTTTTATAAAGCTTGGTGCAAATTACAATGCCTATAAAAACTGGTTAGACATGAATAACGAAATTTATGTTGGTTTCAGATATGGATTTGCTCTTTTTGATCAAACTTTAAATAGCTATAAAACAAATGTTGGTACGCCTTATTTTCCTTCAAACACAATAAAAACACCTGTTACCGAAACTGGACTTACAGCTCATTGGACAGAGATTCAATTAGGTATTAAGGTCGAAACTTTTAAAAATCTATTTTTAAGTGCAGGGTTTTCTTATAAAATAATGGTTAGTGTAGATGATCAAAAAAACTTTAAAACACTTTATGCACCTGGTTTTAATAGAGTTTTTGAAAGTAATACTGGCTTTGGATTTAATTATACAATTTCATATCTAATACCTTTTATTAATAAGTAATTTTATTGATTAAACTTGATTTTACTAACTTTACTTCTTAATAACTAAACTTATTAATAATGAATAAGATTCCTAGCGTAAATTTAGAAGATTTTTTATCTGATGATAAAAACAGAAAACAAAAATTCATCAATGAAATTGGTGACGCTTATGAAAAGATAGGATTTGTAGCTTTAAAAGGTCATTTTTTAGATGATAAATTAGTTGAAAATTTATATACTGAAATCAAGAATTTTTTCGATTTACCAACTAACGTAAAAGAAAAATATGAAATCCCTGGTATTGGAGGTCAAAGAGGTTATGTTTCCTTCGGAAAAGAAAGTGCCAAAGGAAAAAAAGAAGGCGATTTAAAAGAATTTTGGCATTTTGGTCAATACGTTGATGATGCTTCTAAATACGCTAAAGTGTATCCCGAAAATGTAACTGTTGAAGAACTTGCTAAATTTAACGAAGTAGGTAAACAAACCTATCAAATGTTAGAAAAAACAGCTAAGTATGTTTTACGATCGTTAGCATTACACTTAAATTTAGAGGAAAATTACTTTGATAAATATATCAAAAATGGAAATAGTATTTTACGCCCTATCCACTATCCTCCTATTTTATCTGAACCTAAAGGAGCAGAAAGAGCCGCTGCCCATGGAGATATCAACTTAATAACCTTGTTAATGGGAGCACAAGGAAAAGGATTACAAGTTCAAAATAATAAAGGAGATTGGATTGATGCAGTTGCACAACCAGATGAATTAATGATTAATGTTGGAGATATGCTCTCTAGACACAGTAATAATAAATTAAAATCTACCATACACCGAGTTACAAATCCGCCAAAGGAATCTTGGGGAACATCTCGTTATTCTATTCCTTTTTTTATGCATCCTATTTCTGATATGAAATTAGATGTTTTAGAAAATTGTGTTGATGACAAAAACCCAAAGCAATTTGAAGATATTACAGCCGGTGAATTTCTAGATGAGCGTTTACGTGAATTAGGATTAAAAAAATAATACCATGGATTTACAAGATCAATTAAAAAACTTATTTCCTGATCATCAAGAAACGGAAGTTGAACCAGAAAAAAAACAAGGTATTTGGCTACAAGACGATCCAATACTTTGTAAATACGAAAAGCGAAAAGGAAAACCAACTACTATTTTAGATGGATATACAGGAGCTACTGAAGATTTTAAAAAATTAGCCAAAGAAATTAAAACAAAACTAAGTGTTGGCGGTAGTTTTAAAGATGATAAAATAATTATCCAAGGTGATTATCGTGATAAGATAATGCAAATTTTAAAAGACAAAGGCTTTAATGTAAAACGAGTTGGAGGTTAAAAGATTAAAATGTCAAGAATTTAAACTCTTGGCATTTTTTATTTAAAAAAATATAATTCACTGAAAATTAACAAATTAACAATAATAACTGAAATCAACCGTTTATATTCTAAGAATTACCCCCCATTAATTCCATTTAAAATATGATTTCACTTAAACTACATATTACAAACGGAGATACCACAAGTAAAAAACTTGAAGAACTAAATTTTGAAGGTAAAAAAATTACATGGCGAGAAATACTCTGTGAAGGAAAAACAACAACTGATGTTGGTAGTAAAAACTTCTGGAAAAACCGTTTTAATTTCTTCAAAACATATTATAGAACATCTAAACAAAAGTTTCTAAACTACACCGTAAAAGAATACCGTGCACTTTGTAATGAAAAAAATCAAGATGAAATTGTCTTATGGTTTGATTATGATTTACTCTCTCAAATAAATATGATTGCCCTAGTTAGTTGGTTAAAACGCCATCGAAAAGGATGTCAAATATCATTAGTTTCTACTGAAAAAATCAATAATAAAAAATCAATAGAATTAAATACACTTTCTGATAATCAACTACGTCAACATTATATCAACAGAAGTATACTTTCTCAAAATGATATTGAATATGCTGATTATATTTGGCAATTATATTGTTCTGATAACCCGTTACAATTAGAAAATGCGGTTAAACTACATACAAATAGTACTTTTAAACACTTAAATAAAGCTTTAAAAAATCATTTACAACGTTTTCCTTCTCTAAAAAATGGGTTAAATCTTATCGAAAACAGTATTTTAAAAACGATTAACAAGAATGAATTTAAAAATAAAAACCAACTTATTAATAATTTATCAATAAATCATAAAAACTACGGATTCCTTAATAATCAATACTTTAACAAGATGAAAATATTGCATAAATTATTTACATCTTTAAATCCTATAACATTAACAAAGGCAGGAAAAGGAGTCTTAGCGCAACAAACCAATTATTATGGTAAAATACGTACTGATTTTTCGTATCTTGGAGGCGCTAAAAAATACAGCTATTTATATGTAAATTCAACTGATAAGCTGTTAAAAATCACATCATAAATGAATATTGAACATTCTGAACTTATCTTAAATACAGATGGAAGTATTTATCATTTAAATTTAAGCCCAGAAAATGTAGCTACTGATATTATATTTGTCGGTGACCAATATCGTGTAGATAAAGTAACTCAGTATTTTGATTCGATTGAATTTACAACACAAAAACGTGAATTTAAAACTACCACAGGTACTTATAAAGGAAAACGTTTAACAGTAATTTCTACTGGAATTGGTGCAGATAATATTGATATTGTTTTAAATGAATTAGATGCGTTATTTAATATCGATTTAAAAACACGAAAAATAAAAGAGATACATACCCAATTAAATATCATCCGTATAGGAACTTCAGGTTCTTTACAAGCTGATATTCCTGTAAATAGTTTTTTACTTAGCACACATGCTTTAGATTTAAACGGAATGTTACATTCGTATCAAATAACCGATATTTCACATCCTGTAATTGAAGAAGCTTTTATAAAACATACAAATTGGAGTATTAAAAAACCAACACCATTAGTAATAACTAATAGTAAAATTTTAGAAAAAAAATTAACGTCGAATACTGTTTATAAAGGAATCACTGCTACGGCAGCTGGTTTTTATGGACCACAAGGACGTATACTTCGTTTAGCATTACAAGATGCTAAACTAAATAAAAAAATAGATAGTTTTAATTATAACGAAAACAGAATTACCAATTTAGAAATGGAAACTTCTGCTATTTATGGATTATCAAAATTATTAGGACATAATGCAATTTCAATGAATGCCATTATCGCTAACAGAGCAAATGGTACTTTTAGCGAAAACCCTAATAAAGTGATTTCCGATTTGATTATATATACATTAGATAAATTAGTTGAGTAAATGTTAGATTTAAAAGTAGGTGGTGTACCTGAACACTTTAATTACCCATGGTATATTACTTTAAAAAATAAAGAATTCACTAACCAAGGAATTAATTTGCGTTGGCAAGATTTCCCTGGTGGTACTGGTGAAATGTGTAAAGCCTTGCGTTCTGGTGATGTAGATATTGCTATCGTATTAACCGAAGGAATTATTAAAGACATTAATAATGGAAATCCTTCTAAAATTACACAGACTTTTGTTAAAAGTCCTTTAATTTGGGGAATTCATGTAGGTGATAAATCCAAATTCAAAAAAATAGAAGACCTAGAAAATGCAACTGTAGCTATTAGTCGTTTTGGCTCTGGCTCGCATTTAATGGCAATTGTAAATGCTCATAATAATGGATGGGATATTGACAAATTAAAATTCAAAGTTATTGGCGATTTACAAGGTGGTATCGATGCTTTAACAAACGGAGATGCTGATTATTTTATGTGGGAACATTTTACCACAAAACCATTAGTTGATAATAATACTTTTAGACGTTTAGGTGATTGCCCTACTCCTTGGCCTTGTTTTGTAGTTGCTGTTAGAAATGAAGTGTTGGAAAACAATTTTGAAGAAGTAAAAAAAGTATTAGATATTATTAATGATTGTACTAGTAATTTTAAAGATACTCCAAATATTGATAAAATATTAGCACATAGATATGAGCAACAATTAGAAGACATTCAAAAATGGTTATCAATAACCGAATGGAATGACGGTGAACCAGTAACTGAAAATTTAATTACCAACATACAAAATAAAATGGTTGGTTTTAACGTTATTGATTGTAAGAAAGATTCAGCTGAGTTAATCAGAAATATGTATATTTGATTTTTAAAAAAACATAAAAAATGAAAAAAGTAATATTTATTGCGGTTTGTGTTGTTAGTTTAGTAGGTTTTTCTTCTTGTGGAAGTACAAGTCCTTGTGGTTTAGCTAAAACTGATCAAACAAAACAAAATCAACATCAATCAGAAATCATTGTTGCCGATGCAACTGAAATTACTGAATAAATAATTTGATATTTTTTTATTCAAGTTAAAAAAATCCGCTTTTAAAAAGCGGATTTTTTTTAATTTTTCTTTTCTAACATTGGTACAAACTTAAAATCTCCTAATTCGTGTTTCTCAAATTCTTTTGGAGATTTTCGTATAAATAAAGTCATTACTTGATTTTTATCTCCTACAGGAATCAATAACCTTCCTCCTACTTTTAACTGACTTAATAAGGGTTTTGGTACAAAAGGAGCTCCTGCGGTTACAATAATTTTATCAAAAGGTGCTTCTTCAGGTAAACCTATATAACCATCACCAAAAATAAAACGCTTTGGTCTATAGCCTATTTTAGGTAAAAATAAAGAAGTCCTTTTAAATAATTCGTGTTGACGTTCTATAGAATATACTTTCGCTTTTAATTCTAATAATACAGCCGTTTGATAGCCTGATCCTGTACCTATTTCAAGTACTTTTTCTCCTTGTTTTATATCTAAAACTTGAGATTGGAACGCTACCGTATATGGATGTGAAATTGTTTGTTCTGCAGCAATAGGAAATGCTTTGTCTTGATATGCATGTGCCTCGAAACTACTATCAATAAATAAGTGCCTCGGAATTTTACGAACTGCATTTAATACATTTAAATCTACAATACCTTTGGCTTGTAAAACTGCTGCTAACTTATTTCTTAATCCTTGATGCTTGGTGGTGTCTTTCATTAAATACTGCTATAAAAAATACTAAGCTACACTCAAAAATTAATTTACATTAGTACTCTTTTTTAACAAGTAACTACTATATCGTATCGAGTAATAGTAAAATTTCAACATGTCAAAAGTACTCATAAATATGTATAAAAGTGTATCTTTGTTTACATTGCTTTTATGGTTAAAAAAAAAGCATTAAATAAGTTAAAAATAATGTTATTTTAAAATGTAAATTTAAGTAATTTTATTATTAAAATAACCATACAAAATCAAAAGTACTATGTTAAAAGCTGGAGTTTTAGGTGCAGGTCATCTAGGAAAAATTCACTTACGTTTATTACAACAATCTGAAAAATATGAATTAGTAGGATTTTATGATCCTTTTACCGAAAATGCTGAAAAAGTAGCCAAAGAATTTGGTTATAAATTATTTAACTCTGTTAAAGAATTAATAAATGCAGTTGATGTTGTTGATATTGTAACACCTACATTATCTCATTTTGACTGTGCTAAAGAGGCTATTCAAAAAGGAAAACATATTTTTATTGAAAAACCAATAACAAATACTGTATTAGAAGCTGAAGCTATTAGAACCTTAGCAAGTCAGTATCATATAAAAGGACAAGTTGGGCATGTTGAACGTTTTAACCCAGCTTTTACAGCTGTAAGAGATATGATAGACACACCTATGTTTATCGAAACACATAGATTAGCTGAATTTAACCCAAGAGGAACAGATGTGCCTGTTGTTTTAGATTTAATGATTCATGATATTGATATTATTTTATCAGTAGTAAACTCTAAAGTTAAAAGTGTACATGCAAGTGGTGTTTCAGTTATTTCTGATACTCCAGATATTGCAAATGCACGTATTGAATTTGAAAATGGCTGTGTCGCAAACTTAACATCGAGTAGAATCTCTATGAAAAACATGCGTAAAACTAGGTTTTTTCAGAAGGATGCTTATATTTCTGTTGATTTTTTAGAAAAAAAATCTGAGGTTGTAAAAATGAAAGATGTTCCTGAAAACCCTGATGAATTTGCAATGATTCTTCAAAATGCCGAAGGTGTTAAAAAACAAATTTATTTTGATAATCCTAGTGTTATTGAAAACAATGCTATTTTAGACGAATTAGAATCGTTTGCCGATGCTATTATTAATAAAACAACGCCTATAGTATCTTTACGTCAAGGAACGGAAGCTTTACGTGTTGCTCATATGATTATTGATTGTTTTAATAAATAATTACCTTAATTATAAAAAATGAAAAAAAACTTAACATATAAATACACATCGCTTTTATCAATAGTATTTTTGATTTCTATTACTTTTTCATTATTAACTTCTTGTTCTGAAGATGATGAAGAGCCTGAAGATCGTTCTATATATATCAATAGTATTGATGCTGAAAACATTCAATTTAATAGTGCAACTCTTAAATGGTATCCAACTGTTTCTGGAGAAAAAACTACATCAACTTTTGATATTTATTTAAATGATAAATTAATCGAAAAAGAAACTGAAAAAATTAGTTTTGAACTTACTAATTTAACACCAAACACTGAATATTCAGTGAAAATTATCGGAAATACAAATTACGATACCGAAGTTGAAAAAACATTTAGTTTTACAACTGCTGATTATCCTGAACCTTTAGGTTTTGAAGTTTATTCAACTGAAATAACTTCTGAAAGTGCAGTTATAACTTGGGTTACTCCTGAAACTTTAGACAAAGAATCTCTAACTTATAGTGTTTCTGTTAATGGTGAAATTAAAAAAGAAAATATCGCTGAAAATGTAGCAGGAAACTCTTACAAGCTTTCTGATTTAATTCCTTATAAAGAATATATTATTCGAGTTATTGCTACAACAAGTAAAGATAAAAACACTTTTAAAGAAATTAGTTTTAGTGCTTTACCAACTAGTTTTAACGAGCTTAATGTAACATCTAAAGAAATTACACAAAGTTCAGCAAGTATTGATTGGAATATTACTACGATAAATGATTATGTAGATCTTAATACAATTACTTATGATATCTATTTAGATGGAACTTTACTTGTAGAAAATACAACCGAAACTTCGTATATTTTACAAAATTTAGTAGCCTACAAAAATTACACGGCTAAATTAATTGCTAAATTAGCAAACGGTGATTCAAAAACTAAAGAAATTCAGTTTAAAACATTAGGAACACCTCCTTCTGATTTTACGGTATCATTAAAAAGTGAAGCTCAAGCAAATTGGACAGAAATTGAATGGACTATACCAACCGTTACGGACAACTCTTATGTTAAATATAATCTTTATTTAAATGATGAAATTATTGAAGAAGATATTTTATCATTCGTAAATAATCGTACACTTTCTGAGTTAGAAGAAAATACAAATTATAACGTTAAATTAGTAGCATTTTCAGATAATGGGACAGAAACTTTTTCAAATACTGTTAGTTTTAAAACGATAACCTATCCTAAAATAGATGGTGATTTTACGCTTGACTTTAGTAATGTTTTAGGAACTTCTGCTATTGCTTATTGGACGCCAGCTAGCTATACTCATAATAATGAGAATAAAACAGTTGGTTATGACGTATCAATAAAAGAATTAGATACTTATAGTAATTCTACTATTGGATTAAGTACTAAAATTTCTAGTTTAGAGCCAAAAACAACGTATACAGTTATTATAAATGCTTATGTTTATGATTCTGGTTTTAATAATTATACTCCTTCAAAAACCATTGAAAAAACCTTTACAACAGCTGATAATTACCCATTACATCCAACAATAGAAATTACGGAAGCTATTTTATATCATAAAAGTAGCACATATTTTCCAGGTCAAATTGTGGTTAAATTTTCAGAAAACATAACCAATGTTGATATCGATACTTTTTTTGCATCAACTATGTTTATAAATAATTTTCAAACTTCTTCTTCTTCTATTTTAAGTAACAAATTATCTGACACTAAATATGATTATATCGTAAATAATTTTGGTGGCGATGTTATTGTAAATGAAGGATATGTTATATTTAATGAAAATGGAAAAACTTATAGAAGTCCATTTAATTTTTCAATTCAAAGTAATTAACAACAACTAATCAACAAAAGAAATAACATGAAAAACATCGCTATAATAGGAGCTGGTACTATGGGAAATGGTATTGCACACATCTTTTCACAATTCGGTTATACGGTACATTTAATTGATATTTCTCAAAATGCACTTGATAAAGGAATGGCAACTATTGCCAAGAATTTAGATAGAATGGTGTTAAAAGAAAAGATATCAGAAGAAGATAAAAAAAATACCTTAGATAATATTTCAACTTATACTTCTATTGAAAAAGGTGTTCAAAATGCTAATTTAGTTATAGAAGCTGCTACCGAAAATGTAGCTTTGAAATTAAAGATATTTAAAAATTTAGATGAAATCTGCCATAAAGATACCATTTTAGCAACCAATACTTCTTCTATTTCGATAACACAAATTGCGACGGTTACTAATAGATCTGAAAAAGTAATTGGAATGCATTTTATGAATCCTGTGCCAATTATGAACTTGGTTGAAATTATCAGAGGTTATAACACCTCTGATGAAGTCATGAGTTTTACTGTTGATTTAGCAAAAAAAATAGGTAAAACTCCTGTTGAAGTAAATGATTATCCTGGTTTTGTAGCGAATCGTATTTTAATGCCAATGATTAACGAATCTATTGAAACTTTATACAATGGTGTTGCTGGTGTTCCTGAAATTGATACTGTAATGAAATTAGGAATGGCACATCCGATGGGACCGTTACAATTAGCTGATTTTATTGGTTTAGATGTATGTTTATCAATATTAAATGTATTATACGATGGTTTTAAAAACTCTAAATATGCGCCATGTCCATTATTAGTAAACATGGTAAATGCAGGTAAATTAGGTGTTAAATCTGGTGAAGGTTTTTACGATTATAGCGAAAACAGAAAAGCAGAAAAAGTAGCTAAAATGTTTTCTTAATATTTTATTTTTTACAGATAAAAACAGCGAATGTTTCAATTGAAATATTCACTGTTTTTTTTTATGATTAAAGGTATCTTAATCTAACTTTTTATAGACTTCAATATTTTGATAAATAGTATCGTTATTTTTATAAGTATTTATCTGTTTGTATGTTTTATAACCATGTTTTACAGGGATAATATATTTATTAACATCACTTTTCATAGATTTAGACATTGATGTTAATATTTCGATAACAGTATCTTTTTTGTAAGTATACGTACCATATCCATGCCATTCAGAAGAATCTGATGCAGGATTTGTATTCCACATAACATAACCATTTAAGTAAATTTTATGTTGCACTTTATTTTTATCAGTAATAAGTGTATCACCATTTTTAAGGTGATGAAATTCTGTTAATTCCCAAACCCCTTCCATTGGATCTAATTTTTTATTTTTTTTATCATTTAATTTAGATTCACAAGAGAAATAAAACACTAAAATTAGTGTTATAAACACTAATTTTATAATAGAAAATTTCTGTTTTTTAAAAGTGATTTTTTTTTCATATTTTTTTGGTTTATTTTAAAAAAATGAAGTGCTTCACTCTTTTACTTTTAAGTATAAATCAATAAATTAGTTATTAAGATAACTATAATTATTCAACTATCACCCTAAAAAACAATCACATATAGTTATTAGTTTAAAACCTCATCAATAAAAACATTTATAACATCTTTTTTTTATTCAAATCACGTCCTCTAGGTTCATTTCCTTCTTGAAGCACAACATCAGAATGTAAAAATTTTACTGCATCAGCAGAGCCTTTTACTTTAGAAGCACTTCGAGCTAACATTTCCGTTTCAAACTCAGTTAATACATGTTTTCTAATTCCGACTTTTCTCCATTCTGATAAAGTTCCACATTTTTTTGATATTGTTCTAGCCAATGACAATGCATCTAATAACGCTTGATTTGCTCCCTGTCCTTTAAACGGACTCATCGGATGTGCTGCATCTCCAATAAGCGTTATTTTATTTCCTTTTTCTAATAATTCTGAACTTAGTAATTCTCTATCATACACAGGATATCCAGAAACTTGAGTATCCAGCGTAGCTGATAAAATCTGAGGAATAGGATGATGCCAAGGTGTTCTGCGACAAGCTTCTTCTTTTAAGGCTTTAGCTCCTTTTTCACTTAAAGCTTTTGCTGATGTTTCTGACATTGGAAAGCTTAATTGCCACATTACAGAATCGGATGTATAAGGCATCATATAAATTCGCTCATTTCCATTAGCTGTTTGAAACACTGTTGCCGAATCTAGCAATAAACTATCAATATTATCAAGAGCATCTAAAGGACAAATACCTAATATTACGATACAACCTAAATATCGCAAAGGAGTATTTTCGTCACCAAATAATAAGTTACGCACCGAACTACGAATACCATCTGCACCTACAATAATATCTGCCTTAGCATTTTTAATTTCTCCATTTACTTGAAAATCTAATGTAATAGCTTCGTTTTCATCTTCCTTAAAATCAACTAACTGATATCCCCATTTTACAAGATCATTACTCCCTAACTGCTCAAGTAAAGCAAATCGTAAAGATTGCCTTGCAATATGTATATTGGTACGTTTACCTGTTTTTTTTTCTTCGGATTTAGATGTTGAATCTAACCATTTTCTCATTCCCCACTCCCCGATTATTTTTCCATCAGTAGTATGAATAATATGTTTTGTAGAAACAACCCCTTCTTTTAACTTAAAAATGCCCAATCCTTGAATAGCTTTACTAGCTTGTTGTAAAGTCAATCCGTAACCTTGAGAACGGGCATCGAAACTGTTATCTCTCTCATATAATGTAAATGGAATTCCTCGATGTAAACAAGCCACCGCAAGTGCTACACCACCAATACCTCCGCCAACAATAGCAATATGTGGATATCTATATTTATCTACTAAAGGTGAGCTATCTGACTGTAATAAACCTGAGCCACTACAATTTAAGCAAGTATATAATTCTCCTTTAGGTTTAATTGGTGCTATACCTATTTTATTGTTTTTATCAAATTGAACTAATTCATTTTGATAACGAATACGTACTTTTTTACTAATTTTTCTACTTTTTTTCCTCTCCCTTTACATTCTTTACAAATAGTCCAATTAGTTCCTAAATTATTCTTCATATTTTTAATTACGACTTTATTTTTATCAATAATAATTTACAAATAAAAAACTACTTTACAATATAGTAAAGTAGTTTTTGGTATATAAAATTTAACTATTTTGATTATTTATTAAAAAATAAAATTAGCGTACTATCAAATTTTTTGTTATCGTTTTATTAGGAAATTGAATCTCTAAAATATAAGTTCCAGAAGCAAGAGTAGAAATATCTAATTCATATGCCGAATTTTGATATTTAAAAGAAATAGATGCTATCAAAGTTTGCATTTTATATGCATTTATAGCTTTTACTAAGTTAGGTTTTGCTCTAAAATATACAGAACCCGATGCTGGATTAGGATATAAAGCATGCTTTACTTTATTTGCTTGTATTGGATTAGTAGGAAAAACTGCCGTATTACTTCTCGGTCCTGTAGTTAATAACGTCATTTCTGGAATTTTTCTACTAGATTGAGGGTTGAAAGCTACTGCTCCTACATGATCTGTATCTTTTAATTTTCCTAATACATCTCTTCTTACTATTGTAGCTTGCTTAGCAAAAGTGTGTATCTGAGGTAAATTAACAGGTTCATTAACATTGTTTTCTAATAAAGGATTTGCTATTGGGGTATAAATTCCTAAAGTAGCATCTAATTGCATTGCTACTGATGTTGCTGTATCTAAACCTGTTGCAGGCGTATTAATCCCCAAATTTTTATTTCCAAAAGAAAAATTATCTTTAAAAACTAGCCCCGTAACATCTGGTACATTTGAAGCTTCTGATAAATTACGAAATGGTATTTGTTTTTTATCAGAACGTTCAAAAAAGATATTATTTCTAATAGATAAATTATAAGGCGTATATTGTTTTTGTGTAGACCCGCCTAAATAATCTTCTGTAAAATCTAAAATCATTTCACTATTAGTAATAATAGTATTGTAGGCAAAAGTTACATCATGAGCTACAGGAAAAAAAGGAACTGTTGGTCTAATTGCATTTGGACCACTTCCACAATTAAAAGAAACTGCTGCACCTTGTAGTTTACCTCCAGTGTATTTATTAGTTGTTTTTACAGGTTTTAAATCTTCAAAATAATTATTTACGATAAAATGATGTTCACCCCAAATAGAAATCCCTTTGGTTTTTGGTACTGATTCACCAAAAAAGTAATTTCCATATACCACACAATGATCTCCATGTCGTAAAGATAACCCACCTTTAGAACGTCTAAAAGTGTTATATCTCAATAAATTATAATCATCTTTTACAGTAATAATTTCTCCCTCACCATCACTTTCAAAAAAGTAATTATATTCTACTAAATTATAAGTAGCGCTCAAACGTATTGCTGAACCTGAATTAGCTCCTAAAATAGGTCGTGAAAACCTATTTCTACTAATTTCATTATACGAACCAGGGTTTATAGTTATATTATTACCCACACTTTGCTTCCCTATAAATTCATTATAATAAATTTTATTATAATTTGCATGATATATATAAATATCAAAACTCGTTTTTGTTCTTGAAGGATCTCCTAAATTTAAAAAACTACAATCACTAACGGTATTGTAATCTCCTGTTATTTTTATTGTATGATCTCCTTCTTTAGCTGTTTTTCCATTCTGAAAAACAAAACCTTTGAAAACAATATGATTACCATTTAATTCTACCTTAATATTTCCTTCTATAAATACTTGTCCTGTATTTTCTGCACGAATAATTATAGGATTTGTTGCTGTACCTGAAGTGGATAAAATTAAATTAATATTTTGATAAGTACCATCTGTTAAAACAAGTTCATCTCCTGCTCTTAAAGTTGAAGCCTTATTTTCTAAATCTCTTATCGATGTTACACTTTGTTGTGCATACCCTACTAAAGCAGTAGTAGAAAGTAATGCTGTAGCTATAATATTACAATTCATTTTATTTATTTTTTGATTATTATTCCACCTTTAGTAGCTTTTTAAATAAAAACTTACTAATAATAATAAATAAACTCACAAAAAAAAATAAAGAATTAAAAAACAGATAGTTAAAATTAAAACAAAAAATCACTATAAATATTAAAAATATTTATAGTGATTTTTTCATTAAAAAACTCAATTATTTTACTTGATAACTTTAATCCAGTTTCCTTTTGTTCTGGCTATATAATCATTATCATACATTGCTTCTACTTGCACACCTGGTAAATAATAAGTTCCTAAATACGATGCGTTTAATAACACTGTAAATGTTTTTTTCTGATGCTCTTTTAACGTAAAATAATTACTAATACTAGCATCACGAATATCTGTAAAATCTACTTCTGAAGATGTTGTATTATTTCCAAATTCAGTAAAACGGGTATTTACAATTTCCCATCCTGACGGAATATATTGTGTTAAAGCTATATTTTCTACCTTATCATTTGTCATATTTTTTACAGTAACCTCAGCTACAAAATTTGTTCCTTGTGATAAATTATCTATAGATATCGTAGTACCTTCTTTCGTTTTATAAGAAACAGTTGTTTCTATATTTTTCTGAATCACTTTTTCTTTACCTACAGGTAAAATTCCTTTATTAAATACTCTAACATATAAAACACCTTTACTATTATTAGAAACAGTAATTGTATTTTCTTTGTTAACATCATTTAAATCATCAGTAAATAAAGCTTTAGAAGTATTAACATTTTCTGATTTTTTATTTAAAATATAAGTTGCATTAATACCTGAATTTTCGCCATTCTGTAAAGCATATTTACTCATTGACAATAAACTATATGATGTTGTTTGTGTACTCATCCATTTATCTCCAGATAAAATTTCAGAAATTTGTTTAGCTAATTTTATTCCTTTTATTTCATCATTTAATAAAATATAAGTTTCTAATGCCATGGCTTTATTGCGGGTTTCAGAACCATAATTTGAATAACGTTTTTTACTATAATCATTTACTCTTAACTTACTTAAAATACCTTTTGCAATTGATTTTTTACCAATTAATGCATATGCACTTGCTAATCTCATTTTTGCTTCATTAGAAGTACCACTTGTTTCACGCAAACGATTCATCGAGGCAATATCAGCACTATTTGCCAAACTCAATGTGTATAATCGGTACGCTTGTGATAAAGAATTGTTTCCGTAATAAGAATTATTTCGCCAATTACGTGCTTGTTGTTTTTGATAACTAATCCATTTCGATTTAAAACCAATAGGTAACGCATATCCTTTTTTAGATGCTTCTATCATAAAATGACCTGCATAAGATGTTCCCCAACTATTTGCCGTGCTATTTCCTTGCCAATAAGACAAACCTCCATTTGATAATTGAAAACCTGATAATCGTTGAATAGTAGCTTTTATATTTCTCTCAATATCTTGTTGTTTTTCTTCGGATAATTCAAATATCTCAGCCAAAAACAACTGAGGAAAAGCACTTGAAGTAGTTTGCTCTACACAACCATGCGGATATTGAATTAAATATTCCATACGTTTGGTAAAATTCATTGGAGGTAATGTAGATAATTCTACACTTGCCGTATTAGTGCCAGCACTACCAAATGTGATAAAATTAAGCGCACTTTTTTCATTTGATTTTAACACTAAATCTTTTACTTCTGTACTTATAGGATTCGGATTTAAAACATCTATTTCTACTTCGTAGGATGCTTTTTCACTTCCTGAAACTGCGTCTATTTCTACTTTTCCAATTCCTTTAAAATCATTTACTTTCAAGGTAAAATAAACCATTTTTTCATCAGGTTCATTAAAAGATAATACTTTTGTTTTATCACCCAAAATAGTAAATGATTCATTTGGCTGTACTGTAACCTTAACCTTTTTTATAGAAGGTAACATTGCAAATACGTTAACAGGTAATGTTACAGTTTCTTGAGGCGTTATTTTACGAGGTAATGATGCTAAGATCATTACAGGTTTACGTACTAAAGCTGTTTTTTCAACACTTCCGTAAGCGTTATTTTTAACATCGGCAGCAACTACCATGGCACGTACCGAACCGATATATTTAGGTATTTTTATTGTATGTGTTTTACTAGCTCCTTTTTCTAAATTAAAAGGACCTAAATAAGTTACCATTGGTTTAAATCTATTGGCTTTTTTATTTTTACTTCCCGCTTCTGATTCATCTCCTCCAATACTTAAAATCTGATTTACTTTTCCTCCGTAAGCACCTACTACATCATCAAAAACATCCCAAGTTTTTACTCCTAATGATTGACGTGCATAAAATGTATTCCACGGATTTGGTGTTTTAAATCGAGTTAAATCTAATAATCCATCATCAACCAAAGCAATTGTATAAGTCATTGCTTTTCCTTTTTCTTCTTTAACCTTTATTTTAGTTATTGATTCGGGTCTTATTTCATCTGCTAATTCAATTACTGGAGCTAATTTAGTTTCAGGATTATTTACTAACATAGGAATTGAACCATACATACGAATTGGTAAATCGTTAACCGTTTGACTATGTTTTTGTAATAACGAAATATTTACAAATACATTAGGCGTATAATTCGCTAATACAGGAAATTTAAATGCTGTTTGCTTAGCTGTTGTTTCTACCCAAAAATGATCTAAAACTTCTGTTCCATTTTCAATAGTAATTAAAGCTCTTCCTCCTTCTGATGATGGAAATTTTACTGTAGCAGTTTCATTTACTTCATAAGATTCTTTATCTGTAGTAAAAACTAGCATCGTTGCATTTGTTTTATCTTGATTTCCTCTTTTCTTTCCATACCAAGAAGGCCAATCAAAATAAACAACATTTGAAGTAACATGTTTACTTCTCTTATCTGTTACTTTAATAAGATAACGTCCCCAATCATTTTCACTTATATTTAAATCAAAATAACCTTTCCCGTTAGCATTTGTTTTTACTTGTAATGTTTTATATGCTTGATGATGACGTGTTCCATCATAATTAGAAAGCCCATTATCAGAAGTACTCCACCACCAACGCCAAGAGATTTTATATACTTTTACTTCTAAATTATTAGCAACTCCTACACCATTTTCATTTACTGATGCTACATTAAATGTATATTTTTCATCTGTAAATAAATAATTTTTAGATTGTTGTTCTGATGCGTTTAATAAACCAGCATAAGTTTTATAAGGTGATACTTTTTTAGAAAATACATCAGTACTAAAATCTCCACCATTTTCATAAACTTTTGTTATAAAACTAGCCTTTAACATTCCTGGAGCTTTACTTTCTAAACTTGGTGATACTGAAAAGCTTGTTTCACCATCGTTATTTAATGTTCCATCTAATACCTTAAAATCTTCTGTTCTAAAATTTCGAGTAATATCATCAAAATTATAACTTTTAAATTTTGGAAACTCCGTTTTTATCTGTCTAAATTTACCGTTAATATCTAACTTTAAATTTCTTGCAATTGCACCATGTAACCATTTTACTTCAACATCTCCATCAATATCTGTATCAGCTTTAATAAAATCGGCTGTGGTTTTTAACTTAATTTTTAAACGGTTTGGTTTTATAGTTTCAATTTTAAGTGTTTTATTAAAAACCGCACCACCAACGCTTACTCTTAATTTCCAATTTCCTGTAATTGCATCTTGACTGGTTTTCGGAGTATATCTATATACATTTATATTATTTTTAGAAAGTACTTTTCTTTCTGTAATTTTCCCTTGCGGATTAATCAGTTCAAATTTAATAGGATGCTTTTCTGGTATTGGATTTGCATTATCATTTAAAACAAAAGTCAAAAATAATTGATCACCAGGTCGCCAAACACCTCGTTCACCATAAACATATCCTTTAATTCCTTTTTGAAGTTTTGTTCCTGAAACATCAAACTTACTCATTGATAAAGCATTTCCATCATTTAACTTAATGTAAGTTGTATTTTCATCTTTAGTTACTTTTGCAAAAAATGCATTACTAATTCCGTTAAAATTAGCAATACCATCAGTATTTGTTGTTGCCGTTATAACAGCTTGTTGTTGCAAATTATATAAGGTTACAGAAGCATTAGCAACAGGTTTTGTTGTTAATAAATTAGTAACAGCAATAAAAGTAGTTTTGTTATTTCCTTTTTTAACAATAACTCCTAAGTTAGTCGCCAAAACATTAGTACTAATATTTTTATTATAAAAATACGAATCTGTACACGGATTTTCTCTGTCACTCCATCTATAACGATCATAATTATAATAATTAGGATTATCATATTCTCTTGTATCTACTTCTTTTTTACCATAAACAATAGTATTTGTATTAGTAGTTTCATCACAAGTGTAATTAGAGTATTTTTTATTGAATGAAAATTCAACTCTATACATTGCGCCATTTTCTATAGATAGAATTTCAGATAAATCTATAGCAAAAGCATTTTCTTTTGTTAAGTCAACACCTTTATCCGTAAGATTTACTGTATATTTAGCTTCAGGACGACCTACATAACGTAAATTACCTTGATTACTTAAATTATTATTTTGTAAAAACTGTAAAACATTATTTTTATATATTTTATATACCGAAACATCAACAGCTTTTAAATTAACAGCTTTAAAATTAATTTTTAAATTAGTTGAACTCGGAATTATAGTTCCGCTTTTTATAAAACTTACTAAAGGCTTTAATTGTTTAAAATGTAACGTTTGACTGTAACCATGTTTTAAAGAAAATCCTTCTGTATTTTTAATTCCTTTAAAAACTTGTAATTCTACTTTGTTTTTAAACGAACTCTTCGGATAAATAGTTACAATATTATTTGTTACTTTATATGTAAATCTTCTTTTTTGAGCATTTTTAAAAGCTATTAATCCCTGTAAATCTTGTGATTTTTTAATAGGGTCAGAAAAACTAACTTCAATATGTTGTTTATCTGTATCAATAACTTCAATACTTAATACTTTAAAATTATTTTTACCTGTTATTGTTAAAACACGTTCTCCTTTTGAACTAGAATTAATACTACTTCCATCCCAAATAACTTTTATATCTCTATCTTCTTCTAATCTTTTTAAATTTTTAATTTTAAAAAAAGCTTGAGAAACAAGTGTTTCTGATGTTTCAAAATTCATCGAAATATCAGAATTATTATACGTTGCTTTAACTAATTCTGATAATTTATCCGAAGCAATAACATCACTAATATTTACCACACCTTCTACAGCATATGTATTTTTACTAGAAACAATAGGTGCTGATAAGGTTACGTTAAAAAGTAGTTCTTTAGTTTTTACTTTTGTCGTAAAATTTTGTAAATCATCAGAAATATCATCATATAATTTTGATAAATGAAGTGTTACCGTATATTCTGTATTACTTTTTAATTTTTCTGAAGGAATAAAAGAAATTTTATTTCCATCTAAAAAAACCTCACCTTTCACCTGTGGATTTACCGTAATAACATCATTACTAACTGTAGTTACTTTAGGTGTTTTTTTTAATATAAATCTAAAATCAGCAACAGATGAAATTATTTCCTCAGGAAATACTGAAACATATTCCGTATAATTATCAACAGTACTTTTCTCTTCTACAGATTTTTCACAGGAATTAAACATCAATAGCAATAATGTTACTGCTATTATTTTCATAAAATTATTCATAATTAAGCATTTTTTTTGAAGTAGACCAAAGTTAATTGTTTTATCAATAAAATAGAACCTCTTTCTACTTTTTATCTATAAAGATTTAAAATGATAAAAAATTAAATAATTTGTAATAAATAAACACTACATATAATTATCTCTTACATGTAATAATCCTTAATTTTGCAATCTATATTCAATTTACAATATGTTAGGATTACAATTTGAAACCGAAACCTCTTGGGCAGATATTGCTAAAGACAACCTACAACAAATATTAACAGACCATGCTTTTTTAGAACAAAAAGCAGCTTCTAATGCTGTTTCTATAATTATTAATTATTCAGAAGAAACAGAACTTGTACAAAGTATGAGTGAAATTGCTATTGAAGAAATGCAACATTTTAAAATGGTTCATGATTTTATGGTAAAAAGAGGAATGGTTTTAGGAAGAGAACAAAAAAACGATTATGCTATTCGTTTGCAAAAATTTTTCACAAAAACAAAAGACCGTACAAATGCATTAGTACAACGTTTATTAATTGCTGCGTTAATTGAAGCAAGAAGTTGTGAGCGTTTTAAAGTTTTTTCTGAAAATATGGAAGATGAAGAATTATCTAAATTTTATAAAGATTTAATGATTTCTGAAGCAAACCATTATACTATCTTTTTAGGTTTTGCTCGTAAATATCAAGACAAAGAAATTGTAGATAAAAAATGGAATGATTTAGTTGCTTTTGAAGCCGAAATGATGAAAAATAGAGGTTCTGAAGCTAAAATACACGGATAAAAATGTTTAGCAAAGAAGAGTCAGCACAAATACGTCAAGAATTTTGGACAAGTTTTGGAAAATCTTTTCCAAGAAAATGGTTATTATATAATACAAAAATAAAAGGATTCGCTTTTAAATTTCAAGGAGATCGTAAAACAGCTTCGGTTTGTTTAGATTTTGAACATCTTGATGAAATTGCTAATGAATTATTATATGATAAATTATTATCGTTAAAAAATATTTTAGAAACAGAATATTTACCAGAAGTTATTTATCACGAAAACTTTGAATTAGATAACAGAAAAATTATTCGTCGTATTTATGTTCCTTATGATAAAAAATTTAGCATCCATAATAAAAATACTTGGAGAGACTGCTATGAGTTTTATGTAGCTACGATGGAACAGTTTGAAATGTTTTTCTACGAATATGAAGACATTATTAGAGACGCTATTTAGTTTATCTTTTCATTAACAATTCTTACTTATTTTTTTAAACGATTTTTTTAACGTATATTAAGGTGTTATTAACCCCCTAATACAACCCCCAAATGAATAACCGTCCCCTAAGGTTATTAGTAGTGCTGTGCGCACTAATTTTAACATCTTGCTCATCAAATAATGATATTGAATTAATAGAATTAGAAAGTTATAGTAAACTTAATGTAAAGACTATTGAAACAGAAATTCTAAGTCAAATTAATGACTATAGAATTAATAATGGATTCTCTCCTTTAGAAAAATCAGATACTATTAAATTACAATCAAAAAAACACACTGATTATATGATTGAAAAAGATATAGTTTCTCATGATTTTTTTAACACACGTAAAGAATACTTAAATAAAAATATAAATGCAATAAGTGTTGCTGAAAATGTTGCTTATGGGTATTCTTCAGCTAAATCTGTAGTAAATGCATGGATTATAAGTAATGGTCACCGAAATAATATTGAAGGAGATTTTACTCATTTTGATATTAATGCCGAAAAAAACTTAAAAGGTAAATGGTATTTTACTAATATTTTTGTAAAAAAATAATTAAGATAGCACTTATAAGTGCTATCTTAAATTTTAGTTATAATCATTTATAATAATAAATTTTGAACGTCTATTTTTTTGATGCTCTTCTTCTGTACAGATTGCATTATTAATACACTTATTTACTAATTGTTTTTCTCCAAAACCAATAGCGCTTTCTATTCTTGAAGATTCTATACCTCTTGATAAAATATAATCTCTTGTTGATTTGGCTCTTTTATCTGATAAAGTTTCATTATAATTATCATCACCTCTACTATCTGTATGAGATTCAATTTTAATTATCATTTTAGGATGATTTTTTAAAACTTTAACAACATACTCTAACTCAAATGCTGCATCAGATCTTATACTTGATTTATCAAAATCAAAAAATATTGGGCTTATCACTATTTCTTTATCTATAATTAAAGGAGTTAAATATAAGTTTTTAACTATTTCTTTATTTCTAATACTTGTAGTAATTACACTTTTAAAATCCTCTTTATAATCTTTCTTAGAACCTCTTAATTTATATTTACTATTACAATCTACCTCAAATGAATAA
Source organism: Tenacibaculum pacificus (assembly GCF_027941775.1). Classification (NCBI taxonomy): domain Bacteria; kingdom Pseudomonadati; phylum Bacteroidota; class Flavobacteriia; order Flavobacteriales; family Flavobacteriaceae; genus Tenacibaculum; species Tenacibaculum pacificus. The sequence goes on from NZ_CP115917.1 coordinate 1,356,149, forward strand.
GATGCATCTAAACCTGTTGTAAAATTATTAATTACTTTTCCTTTATTATTTATTAACTCGACTAATGTATTTGTTAAAATTTCATCTGTTTTAATATCAAAAGTCTTACCCTTTAGAAGCTGTTTACATTTATAAGATTCAAAACCATAAATATCATCATGTCCTTTTCCTTTAGGTCTATTAGAAGAAAAATAACCTGTTTGATTATCTTTATTTATAAAAAAAGAAAAATCATCGTATCTACTATTAAATGGCGCTCCCATATTAATAACCTCTGATGAATTATTTTTTAATAAATTAGATTTAAATATATCTAAAAAACCTAGATTTTGATAACCATCAGATGAAAAGTAAAACACGTACTGTTTTGATACAAATGGGAACATTTCTCTACCACTTGTATTAATACTTTCCCCCATATTTATTGGCTCACCATAAGAACCATTAGGTAAAATAGCTGTTTTATAAATATCAGTTAAACCATAACCTCCAGGCCTATCTGAAGTAAAATATAACGTTTTATCATCTGGACTTAAAGCTGGATGACCATTTGAGTGTATATCATCATTTATAGGAAGTTCTTTTATATTAGTCCAATTACCATTAATTAAAGTTGCTTTAAGTATTTTTAAATGTGATGTTCCTTTTTTATCGTAATCTAATTTCTTTCTTTTTGTTAAGTTATTTCTTGTGAAATACATTGTTTTACCATCACTTGTAATAGCGATATTTGATTCATGAAAACTTGTATTTATTTCTGATGATTTTATAGGTGTAACATTTTTTATGTTTTTAACATCCTTAATGTCATCTATTAAAGCTTCATATAAATCTAGATAAGGCTCATTATTCCACTTATAGATTCTTCCTTTTTTATTTTTAGTTGAAGCAAATACAAATTTGTTATTATGTACGTACGCTCCAAAATCAGAATTTTTAGTATTTATAGCTAAATTACTAACTTTTACAGAATCTTTATTTAGTGTTTTTAGTTTTTCATAATCTATTTTGGTTGATGATTTTTTATTATTTGGTAACTTTTTCAACCACTCTTCAGCTTTATTATACTGTCCTGCACTTCTTAAAGATTGTGCGTATTTATAAATAGTTTCACTACTTAAGCCTTTATCAGTTTTAGCAGCTAATCGATACCACTTTGTGGCTTTTTCAGAATTCGAATTATTATAATAACAATCACCTAAACGAGTTAATACATACGTACTACTATCTCCTTTTTCAACTGCTTTTTCATAAAATTCAGCAGCTTTAATATAAGAGTAGTTTTTAAAAAATTTATCTGCAACTCTTTTTTGAGAAAAAGAACAAAGAACTAAAAAAAATAATATTAAGAATGTGATTTTTGTTTTCATATATATACGCTTAAAAATATCTTGGTGACCTTACTCTGTTAGAGCTATTTAACTCATACATTAATAATGCTTCATGAGTACCATTTGAAAATTGATTTATATCAGATAAAGGATACTCATAAGCGTAACCTATTCGAAAATCATCTGATATTTGAAAATCAATCAACGCGCCCAAGGCACCTGTATACTCATTAAATCTATACGAACCTCCTAACCAAAATTTATCATTAAAAAGAAAATTTGCTGTTACATCATATGATAAAGGAGCTCCATTGGTTGCTTTAATTAAAGTTGCAGGTTTAAATTTTACGTTATTATTTAATTCAAAAACATATCCCCCGGTCAAGTAGTAACTTCTTTTATCAAGAACACCATAATTAACTCCATCAACTGTTAAATCATTATGATTTACATTTATTAATCTTGGAGTAGATAAACCTACATACCATTTTTCTGTATGTAAAAATAAACCACTACCAATATTAGGTTCCCATCTATTACCTACTCCACTAACTGCAGGATCTAATCCTTCTGCAATTAATAACTCATCATCTAAACTATATTGGGTAAAACCTGCTTTTAAACCAAAAGCTAATTTCAAACCATAACTTAATTGAATAGTATATGAAAAATCTCCATATAAATAAGTGAATTTTTCATAGCCTAATTTATCATTTATAAATGATAACCCTACTCCTATTTTTTCATTTCGTAATGGTGCATTAATTGATAATGTTTGGGTTTCTGCTCCTTTTCCAAAACCCGCCCATTGACTTCTATGTAACCCCACAATACTTAATACTTCTCTACTACCTGCGTATGCCGGATTTACAGAAATTGTATTATACATATATTGAGTAAATTGAGGTAATTGTTGTCCTTGTATATTAAAAATTGATAAAATAAATAATACAAGAATTGTATATAATAATTTGTTGTTATAATTCATAGCTTATATATTACTTGGTTGCTAAATAAATTGCTCCTGTAAATGGTTTTAACCCACTATTCTCTAATATGACAATGTAATAATATGTTCCCGCAGGCAACTTCTCACCACTTCCAAAAGTTAGTCCTTCTGAGACTCCATTCCAATTATTAGTATAATTACTCGACTTGTAAACTCTTCCTCCCCAACGATTAAAAATCTTTACACTTACTCTAAATCCACATGATTCAGCTCCTGCTACTTTAAAATATTCATTCAATGAGTCACCATTTGGTGTTACTGCTTTTGATATCTTAATATCATCTTTACCACGTGGTAAAACAATACATTCATCATTTATATTTATAATAACCTGTGTAACGAGTATACAAAAATCATTAGAAACTGTGTAGTTAAAAATATAATCACCTAAAGAAAGATTTAAAGGATCAAAAACCCCATTTGAAAGCGATAAATTATCTCCTTTTACAAGAGTCCATTTACCTTTAGATAATGAAATATTACTATCTACTAAGTAATCATTTAAATCAATTTCACCATCATCAATACATCTCGAATCTTCTATTACACTTGTATTTTTATTAACCGTAACATTTATATTTTGTGTAAAACTAGTAGTATTACCACAAGAATCAGTCGCTATCCAATTTCTTTTAATTAAATAATCGTTACCTGTTCCATCAAATGTATTATCCTCTTCAAATTCAACCTTAATATTATTACTTGAACAATTATCTGTAAACTCTAAAGTAGGAACTTCTGGTATATTATCACACACTACATTAATATCATTAATATCATTAATATCTGTTACTAATTCTGGTACATCATCATCTATAACCATAATTTTTTGAGTATGACTAGAAGTATTACCTGCACAATCTTTAAGATTCCACGTTCTTATTATTTTATATTCTGAATCACATTGGTTAGGTATTCTTGTTATATTTTCTGTATAGACTAACTCTAAATCAGAAGAAAGACTACAATTATCTGATACTAATAAAATACCAACTTCTGGTACTTCATCACAACTCACAGTTATATCCTGTGGTAATTCACCTATAAAACTGGGCTTGATAGTATCTTCTATAATAATTGTTTGGTCTTTCGTTGTCGTGTTTCCACAAGCATCGCTTAAACTCCAAGTTCTCGTGATTACTTTTGAGCCATCACAAGTTCCTGCTGTTTCAACATCTGTAAAGGTTGCATCTAATGTGGTATCACAGTTATCTGACTCGTCAGTTACATCTCCTGTTTTGATTACCGATACATCAAAAGTACAGTTCGTCTCTGTTGATATTGTGATATCTGAAGGAACTGTAAATGTTGGCTTGATGGTATCTTCAATCGTAATTGTTTGGTCTTTCGTGGTAGTATTTCCACAAGCATCACTTAAACTCCATGTTCTCGTGATTACTTTTGAGCCATCACAACTTCCTACTGTTTCAACATCGGTAAAGGTTGCATCTAATGTGGTATCACAGTTATCTGACTCATCAGTTACATCTCCTGTTTTGATTACCGATACATCAAAAGTACAGTTCGTATCTGTTGATATTGTGATATCTGAAGGAACTGTAAATGTTGGCTTGATGGTATCTTCAATCGTAATTGTTTGGTCTTTCGTGGTAGTACTTCCACAAGCATCGCTTAAACTCCAAGTTCTCGTGATTACTTTTGAGCCATCACAACTTCCTGCTGTTTCAACATCTGTAAAGGTTGCATCTAATGTGGTATCACAGTTATCTGACTCATCAGTTACATCTCCTGTTTTGATTACCGATACATCAAAAGTACAATTCGTATCTGTTGAAATTGTGATATCCGAAGGAACTGTAAAACTTGGCTTGATTGTATCTTCAATTGTAATTGTTTGATCTTTCGTGGTGGTGTTTCCACAAGCATCGCTTAAACTCCAAGTTCTCGTGATTACTTTTGAGCCATCACAAGTTCCTGCTGTTTCAACATCTGTAAAGGTTGCATCTAATGTGGTATCACAGTTATCTGACTCGTCAGTTACATCTCCTGTTGCTATTACCGATACATCAAAAGTACAGTTCGTATCTGTTGATATTGTGATATCCGAAGGAACTGTAAATGTTGGCTTGATTGTATCTTCAATTGTAATTGTTTGGTCTTTCGTTGTCGTGTTTCCACAAGCATCGCTTAAACTCCAAGTTCTCGTGATTACTTTTGAGCCATCACAAGTTCCTGCTGTTTCAACATCTGTAAAGGTTGCATCTAATGTGGTATCACAGTTATCTGACTCGTCAGTTACATCTCCTGTTTTGATTACCGATACATCAAAAGTACAGTTCGTATCTGTTGATATTGTGATATCTGAAGGAACTGTAAATGTTGGCTTGATGGTATCTTCAATCGTAATTGTTTGGTCTTTCGTGGTAGTATTTCCACAAGCATCGCTTAAACTCCAAGTTCTCGTGATTACTTTTGAGCCATCACAAGTTCCTGCTGTTTCAACATCTGTAAAGGTTGCATCTAATGTGGTATCACAGTTATCTGACTCGTCAGTTACATCTCCTGTTGCTATTACCGATACATCAAAAGTACAGTTCGTATCTGTTGATATTGTGATATCCGAAGGAACTGTAAAACTTGGCTTGATTGTATCTTCTATAGTAATAACTTGGTCTTTTGTTGTGGTGTTTCCACAAGCATCGCTTAAACTCCATGTACGCGTGATTACTTTTGAGCCCTCACAACTTCCTGCTGTTTCAACATCTGTAAAGGTTGCATCTAATGTGGTATCACAGTTATCTGACTCGTCAGTTACATCTCCTGTTGCTATTACCGATACATCAAAAGTACAGTTCGTATCTGTTGATATTGTGATATCCGAAGGAACTGTAAAACTTGGCTTGATTGTATCTTCTATAGTAATAACTTGGTCTTTTGTGGTGGTGTTTCCGCAAGCATCGCTTAAACTCCATGTTCTCGTGATTACTTTTGAACCATCACAACTTCCTACTGTTTCAACATCTGTAAAGGTTGCATCTAATGTGGTATCACAGTTATCTGACTCGTCAGTTACATCTCCTGTTGCTATTACCGATACATCAAAAGTACAGTTCGTATCTGTTGATATTGTGATATCCGAAGGAACTGTAAAACTTGGCTTGATTGTATCTTCTATAGTAATAACTTGGTCTTTTGTGGTGGTGTTTCCGCAAGCATCGCTTAAACTCCATGTTCTCGTGATTACTTTTGAGCCATCACAAGTTCCTGCTGTTTCAACATCTGTAAAGGTTGCATCTAATGTGGTATCACAGTTATCTGACTCGTCAGTTACATCTCCTGTTGCTATTACCGATACATCAAAAGTACAGTTCGTATCTGTTGATATTGTGATATCCGAAGGAACTGTAAAACTTGGCTTGATTGTATCTTCTATAGTAATAACTTGGTCTTTCGTGGTGGTGTTTCCACAAGCATCGCTTAAACTCCATGTACGCGTGATTACTTTTGAGCCCTCACAACTTCCTGCTGTTTCAACATCTGTAAAGGTTGCATCTAATGTGGTATCACAGTTATCTGACTCGTCAGTTACATCTCCTGTTGCTATTACCGATACATCAAAAGTACAGTTCGTATCTGTTGATATTGTGATATCCGAAGGAACTGTAAAACTTGGCTTGATTGTATCTTCTATAGTAATAACTTGGTCTTTTGTTGTGGTGTTTCCACAAGCATCGCTTAAACTCCATGTACGCGTGATTACTTTTGAGCCATCACAAGTTCCTGCTGTTTCAATATCTGTAAAGGTTGCATCTAATGTGGTATCACAGTTATCTGACTCGTCAGTTACATCTCCTGTTGCTATTACCGATACATCAAAAGTACAGTTCGTATCTGTTGATATTGTGATATCCGAAGGAACTGTAAAACTTGGCTTGATTGTATCTTCAATTGTAATAACTTGGTCTTTCGTGGTGGTGTTTCCACAAGCATCGCTTAAACTCCATGTACGCGTGATTACTTTTGAGCCATCACAAGTTCCTGCTGTTTCAATATCTGTAAAGGTTGCATCTAATGTGGTATCACAGTTATCTGACTCGTCAGTTACATCTCCTGTTGCTATTACCGATACATCAAAAGTACAGTTCGTATCTGTTGATATTGTGATATCCGAAGGAACTGTAAAACTTGGCTTGATTGTATCTTCAATTGTAATAACTTGGTCTTTCGTGGTGGTGTTTCCACAAGCATCGCTTAAACTCCATGTACGCGTGATTACTTTTGAGCCATCACAACTTCCTGCTGTTTCAACATCTGTAAAGGTTGCATCTAATGTGGTATCACAGTTATCTGACTCGTCAGTTACATCTCCTGTTGCTATTACCGATACATCAAAAGTACAGTTCGTATCTGTTGATATTGTGATATCCGAAGGAACTGTAAAACTTGGCTTGATTGTATCTTCTATAGTAATAACTTGGTCTTTTGTTGTGGTGTTTCCACAAGCATCGCTTAAACTCCATGTACGCGTGATTACTTTTGAGCCATCACAAGTTCCTGCTGTTTCAATATCTGTAAAGGTTGCATCTAATGTGGTATCACAGTTATCTGACTCGTCAGTTACATCTCCTGTTGCTATTACCGATACATCAAAAGTACAGTTCGTATCTGTTGATATTGTGATATCCGAAGGAACTGTAAAACTTGGCTTGATTGTATCTTCAATTGTAATAACTTGGTCTTTCGTGGTGGTGTTTCCACAAGCATCGCTTAAACTCCATGTACGCGTGATTACTTTTGAGCCATCACAAGTTCCTGCTGTTTCAATATCTGTAAAGGTTGCATCTAATGTGGTATCACAGTTATCTGACTCGTCAGTTACATCTCCTGTTGCTATTACCGATACATCAAAAGTACAGTTCGTATCTGTTGATATTGTGATATCCGAAGGAACTGTAAAACTTGGCTTGATTGTATCTTCAATTGTAATAACTTGGTCTTTCGTGGTGGTGTTTCCACAAGCATCGCTTAAACTCCATGTACGCGTGATTACTTTTGAGCCATCACAACTTCCTGCTGTTTCAACATCTGTAAAGGTTGCATCTAATGTGGTATCACAGTTATCTGACTCGTCAGTTACATCTCCTGTTGCTATTACCGATACATCAAAAGTACAGTTCGTATCTGTTGATATTGTGATATCCGAAGGAACTGTAAAACTTGGCTTGATTGTATCTTCTATAGTAATAACTTGGTCTTTTGTTGTGGTGTTTCCACAAGCATCGCTTAAACTCCATGTACGCGTGATTACTTTTGAGCCATCACAAGTTCCTGCTGTTTCAATATCTGTAAAGGTTGCATCTAATGTGGTATCACAGTTATCTGACTCGTCAGTTACATCTCCTGTTGCTATTACCGATACATCAAAAGTACAGTTCGTATCTGTTGATATTGTGATATCCGAAGGAACTGTAAAACTTGGCTTGATTGTATCTTCAATTGTAATAACTTGGTCTTTCGTGGTGGTGTTTCCACAAGCATCGCTTAAACTCCATGTACGCGTGATTACTTTTGAGCCATCACAAGTTCCTGCTGTTTCAACATCTGTAAAGGTTGCATCTAATGTGGTATCACAGTTATCTGACTCGTCAGTTACATCTCCTGTTGCTATTACCGATACATCAAAAGTACAGTTCGTATCTGTTGATATTGTGATATCCGAAGGAACTGTAAAACTTGGCTTGATTGTATCTTCTATAGTAATAACTTGGTCTTTTGTTGTGGTGTTTCCGCAAGCATCGCTTAAACTCCAAGTTCTCGTGATTACTTTTGAGCCATCACAACTTCCTGCTGTTTCAACATCGGTAAAGGTTGCATCTAATGTGGTATCGCAATTGTCTGATTCATCCGTTACATCTCCTGTTACTATTACCGATACATCAAAAGTACAGTTCGTATCTGTTGATATTGTGATATCCGAAGGAACTGTAAATGTTGGCTTGATTGTATCTTCAATTGTAATTGTTTGATCTTTCGTGGTGGTGTTTCCACAAGCATCGCTTAAACTCCATGTACGCGTGATTACTTTTGAGCCATCACAACTTCCTGCTGTTTCAACATCTGTAAAGGTTGCATCTAATGTGGTATCACAGTTATCTGACTCGTCAGTTACATCTCCTGTTGCTATTACCGATACATCAAAAGTACAGTTCGTATCTGTTGATATTGTGATATCCGAAGGAACTGTAAAACTTGGCTTGATTGTATCTTCTATAGTAATAACTTGGTCTTTTGTGGTGGTGTTTCCGCAAGCATCGCTTAAACTCCAAGTTCTCGTGATTACTTTTGAGCCATCACAACTTCCTGCTGTTTCAACATCGGTAAAGGTTGCATCTAATGTGGTATCGCAATTGTCTGATTCATCCGTTACATCTCCTGTTACTATTACCGATACATCAAAAGTACAGTTCGTATCTGTTGATATTGTGATATCCGAAGGAACTGTAAATGTTGGCTTGATTGTATCTTCAATTGTAATTGTTTGATCTTTCGTGGTGGTGTTTCCACAAGCATCGCTTAAACTCCAAGTTCTCGTGATTACTTTTGAGCCATCACAACTTCCTGCTGTTTCAACATCGGTAAAGGTTGCATCTAATGTGGTATCGCAATTGTCTGATTCATCCGTTACATCTCCTGTTACTATTACCGATACATCAAAAGTACAGTTCGTATCTGTTGATATTGTGATATCCGAAGGAACTGTAAATGTTGGCTTGATTGTATCTTCAATTGTAATTGTTTGATCTTTCGTGGTGGTGTTTCCACAAGCATCGCTTAAACTCCATGTACGCGTGATTACTTTTGAGCCATCACAACTTCCTGCTGTTTCAACATCTGTAAAGGTTGCATCTAATGTGGTATCACAGTTATCTGACTCGTCAGTTACATCTCCTGTTGCTATTACCGATACATCAAAAGTACAGTTCGTATCTGTTGATATTGTGATATCCGAAGGAACTGTAAATGTTGGCTTGATTGTATCTTCTATAGTAATAACTTGGTCTTTTGTGGTGGTGTTTCCGCAAGCATCGCTTAAACTCCAAGTTCTCGTGATTACTTTTGAGCCATCACAACTTCCTGCTGTTTCAACATCGGTAAAGGTTGCATCTAATGTGGTATCGCAATTGTCTGATTCATCCGTTACATCTCCTGTTACTATTACCGATACATCAAAAGTACAGTTCGTATCTGTTGATATTGTGATATCCGAAGGAACTGTAAATGTTGGCTTGATTGTATCTTCAATTGTAATTGTTTGGTCTTTTGTTGTGGTGTTTCCACAAGCATCGCTTAAACTCCAAATTCTCGTGATTACTTTTGAGCCATCACAAGTTCCTGCTATTTCAACATCTGTAAAGGTTGCATCTAATGTGGTATCACAGTTATCTGACTCGTCAGTTACATCTCCTGTTGCTATTACCGATACATCAAAAGTACAGTTCGTATCTGTTGATATTGTGATATCCGAAGGAACTGTAAAACTTGGCTTGATTGTATCTTCAATCGTAATAATTAATGTATCTATTCCTATTTTACCGCAAGCATCAGTAACCTTAAAAGTTCTTAAAACTTTAGTTATACAACCATTATAAGAAATAATTTCATCTTTATATGTAATCGCAACAATATTTGTATCATCACTTACAGAATATCCTATAGTATTAAAATCAACAATATTAACAAGAACTTCTGTTAAACTAAATTTATACCTAGCATTTACTGAAGTTATATTATTTTGATTACATGTTTCAATAAGTAATGCATCTGGAACAATAATTACTGGTACTTCATTATCTAAAGAAATAAGTGTTGTTGAAATTGATTTTTCACAATCATTAGCATCAGTAACTGTAACTGTATATAAACCTGTGCTAAGATTATTAATATCTTGAGTTATTGCACCATTACTCCACAAATAACTATAGTTACCTGTTCCTCCTGTCACAGACAAATCAATACCTCCATCGATTCCGCCACAACTTAAATCACTCCCTAACAAAGATAAAGATAACTCATCAGGTGAATTAATTGTATACTTTTCATTAAAAGAACATCCTTGCTTATCGGTAATAACAACCGTATAATCTCCTGCTCCTAAATTTGATATATCTTTAGTTCTAGATCCATTACTCCAATTATATAAATAATCACCATAGCCTCCTGAAACCGTTAATTCAATACTTCCATCATTACCATTATAACACTTAGTATTATTTATTAACTCTACAACTTTTATTGGATCTGCTAAAGCAATCGATTTTTCTTCTTTTCCTGATGACAAAGTACAACCTATGGCTGGATAAACCGAGCCATATTCTAATTCAGCTCTAAAATCACCTGTAAAATCATCACTTCCTGTATAATTAAACACTCCATCTCCAGTAGATGATGTACCTACTAAAACATTATTTAAAAAAAAATTCCATAAATAAGTTCCTGTAACACCTCCACAGGAATCTCCACTTAAGCTAAAAGAATAATTAATTGAATTTAAACATTTTTCTCTATTAATTTCAATATTCTTTACAGGACAAGGTATACATATGTCTGGATTATCAAAAACTTTAGTAGTTTCAATACAATCTGAATTTATATATTTTAGAGTAGATACACTTTGAGTAACATTACCACAGTAATTAGGATCTGTTGCTAGTATCGAATATTTTAAAGTAAGTGTTTCGTTTAATACTTTATCTATTTCCCAATTGATAGTATTATTTACAAATGAACCTGTGCCTTTATCTATATCTAAAGTACTACTTGAAGTTAAACTCCCAGGTATTATTTGATATGCATCAGCTACTATATCTTTAACTAAAGGTTCACCAGGTAAAGATACAGCTGCAGGTATTAATTGCCCTAAAATTGTACTATAAATACTAGTTAAATCTGCTGCATTATCTGTGTAAAAGGCACCACTATTCTGTATATTATCTAAAGTATACTTTGAACTATTTTTTTCATCAGGATTTAACGTACCTCTAAATCCTACTGTAAATATAGATTGATTATAAGTAACTCCTTTAACGGTAGTTGTTTCAACTTCTTTTGCTGCTGAAATAGCTTGTCTCTGACAATCAGTATCAATAGCCACAGAAGGACAATATACTGAAGAAGGAGGGTTATTATAAGAATTAGGAACACCATCTGTTAACAACACAATACTTCTTGTTGTTTTACACTTAAAAGTATTATTTCCTTTAGAATTAGAAAACACCTCGCCAGCTTTCAGCAAAGCATCCTGCATATTAGTACCTGTCGTTGGTAATAGATTATTAATAGTAGCTTCTAATACAGCTTGGTTTGAAGTCAATGTAGTTAAAATAGTTGCATCATAATTATAACTAACTATAGATATTTTATTCTTTCCTGTTGGATTATTTATAGGAGAAAGTAATTTCGCAACAAAATCTCTTGCGGCATCCTTTGCGAAGTCCATAATAGGCTTCGTATTTCCCGTACCATCATCTACCGGATGTTGCATACTCCCTGAAACATCAATAAGTAAAACTACTTCTTGAGGTGCTTCAGGTGGAGTTCCTTTTATAGTAAGTGTAACGTCAAATTGCTTACAGTTTGCTGGATTATTTGCTATTTCTTTAGATATAAAAACATCTTCTTGAGCACTTAATATCTGTAATGAGAATAGTGCTAAAATGTACATTAAATTAAATTTCATAATAAGGTGCATTACAATGTTAAATTAAAGTTAAATATTAATGAACACATAAATAAAACAAACTTATTCACTTTTACCCTACTTAAATTTAAATCTACAATAACATAATTCAACTTAACTATAATACTCTCTACCAATAAGTTACAATAAAAAATATTATTTTTTAAAAGTGTTACAATAGTTTTTATCTTTCTTTTTTTTCAACAATTAACCCAGTTACACATTTCTTAAACTTAATAAAATATAAGTTTTGTGTATTAGTAAATGATGCTGTATTAATACACAAACATAAAAAAGTACTCATTTTTTCCATAGTTTTTATTTATCAAAATTTTAAACCCTTATAATAAAATTACAGAGTTTATAGGGGACATATAAAAGGGTGGGGGAAATTTATTTTATAACACTTTTTTAAGGGGAGGGGTATTTTTTAAATACAAAACATAAAGCTATCAGCAAAAAAGCTCAAAGTCAATGAGTTACACACAAAGGACAAATATAAACTTTTTTTTAAAAAAAATTTTTCACTAAAAAAAACATATTCACTTTTTTTGTAAAAAAATTACTATAAATAATTTATGTTTTTTTAATAGCTTATAGCTAATTTTGTAACATGATACAAAATGATACTATTATTGCTATGGCAACTCCATCAGGTATTGGAGCTATTGCTGTAATTAGACTTTCTGGTGAAAAAGCTATTGAAATAGTGAATACTTTTTTCAAATCGATAAAATCAAAAAAATCTTTACTTACTCAAAAAACACATACCTTACACTTAGGACACCTTATAGATAATGGAATTATTTTAGATGAAGTATTGATTTCTATCTTTAAAAATCCAACATCATATACTGGCGAAAATGTCGTAGAAATTTCGTGTCATGGTTCGGTATTTATTCAGCAAGAAATTATTCAATTATTTTTGAAAAATGGTTGTAGAATGGCTGATAATGGTGAATTTACCATGCGTGCTTTTTTAAACGGAAAAATGGATTTAAGCCAAGCCGAAGCCGTTGCCGATGTTATTGCTTCTAATTCTGCTGCAAGTCATCAAATGGCTATTCAGCAAATGCGTGGCGGAATTACCAATGAATTAAAAGACCTTCGTGTAAAATTATTAGATTTTGCAGCTTTAATTGAACTAGAATTAGATTTTTCTGGAGAAGATGTAGAATTTGCTGACAGAACTAAATTTAAAGAATTAGTCGTTAAAATCACTTTTGTTTTAAAACGATTAATTGATTCTTTTGCCTTCGGAAACGCTATGAAAAATGGAATTCCTGTAGCAATTATCGGAGAACCAAACGTTGGAAAATCAACTTTATTAAACACACTTTTAAACGAAGAAAAAGCCATCGTTTCAGACATTGCAGGAACTACTCGTGATGCCATTGAAGATGATTTAATTATTGAAGGTGTTGCCTTTCGTTTTATTGATACTGCTGGTATTAGAGAAACTGAAGACATTGTTGAAAACATCGGAATTAAAAAAACCTACGAAAAAGCAGAAAATGCACAATTAATTATATTTTTGATTGATGCAAATAAATTCTCATATGCAAGTGAAGAATTTTTACAAGAAATCGAAACTATAAAAGAACGTTTTCCTAACAAACGTCTGTTAGTTATCGCTAATAAAATTGATACTTTATCCTGTCATGACACAGCTATTTTAAAATCAGCTATTGATCCTTTAATTTTATTATCAGCAAAACAAAAAACAGGAATCATAGAATTAAAAGCAGAATTAACATCTTTAGTCAATACAGGTGCTTTAAGTAATAACGAAACAATTGTTACTAATTCACGTCATTTTGAAGCATTAAACAATGCTTTAACTGCCATTACTTCTGTACAACAAGGAATTGATTTAGAAATTTCTACGGATTTATTCTCGATTGATATTCGCGAGTGTTTACGTCATCTTGGAAATATAACTGGTGAATATGATGTTGACAAAGATATTTTAGGACATATTTTTGGTAATTTCTGTATCGGAAAGTAAGTACACAAAACAAAGAAGTACCAAAACACAACAAACCGCATAAAACCCTCTATTTTAGAGGGTTTTTCTATTTCTACTTAATATCTATTTATTGTTATTATCTGTTTATTACGTAAATATTTGTACCTTATTTGTACCTTTGAGTAATTCGAGGTACAAAAATAGAGTTTGAGGTACAAATATTAGTACTTTTTATCGGTAATGTTCCCCTATTTTGTCGCTTAACGATACTTAAAACTATTAAGAACTATTTAAAGCTATACTTTTATGAGTAGTAATATTAGAGTACAAAAAGTTTGTTTAAACTGTAATATTGAATTTACAGCGAAAACCACCGTTACTAAATATTGTTCCAATAAATGTGGAAAAAGTGCATGGAAAAAAAGAAAACAAGCCGAAAAAGTTCAAAAAGTAAATAAAGCCACTAGAAGAAAAATAACAGCTCCAAAAATTGAAGTCAATATAAAAGACAAAGATTTTCTAACAGTTAAGGAGGTTGCAATATTATTGAATTGTACCAACAGAACTATTTATCGCTTAATTAATACAAAGAAAATAAAAGCCGTTAATCTAGGTGAAAGAATTACTAGGATAAAACGCAATACTATTGACAAACTTTTTACCAACTAAAAAAACAATACTATGACAAAAGTAACATTAAGACAAAAGCCAATCAGCAAAGGGCGTAACAGTTTGTATTTAGATTTTTATCCACCATTAGCAATAGCAGGAACAGAAAAAACAACTAGGAGAGAATTTTTAGGCTTGTTTGTACTTATTGATAAAACAGCCTTTAAAAAAGAACTTGAAGCAATTGAAAATAAAGAATTAAAAAACAAAGGCAAATTATCAAAAGCCACACTACAAAAAAAAGAGTTGTTAAAAACTTTAAAACCATTAACAGCAGTACAAAAAAATACAAATAGAGAAACACTCGCAACAGCTGAAATTATCAAACAGAAACGAATTAACGAATTAAATAAACCTGAAATTTATACTGCCTTTGAATTGGAACAACGTAAAGCAACTGAAAAAGGTAAACTATCTTTTATTACTTACTTTGAACAACAAATGGATAAAGCCAAGGGAAACAATTATAATGTTTGGTTATCAGTTTATAATTACCTTAATGAATACACCAAAGGCAACTTATTATTTATTGATTTGAATGAAAAATTTTGTAATGATTTTAGAGGTTATTTACTTACTGCTAAAAGCAAAAGAAGTACTACTTCTACTCTATCACAAAACACTGCAAAAACCTATTTCAATAAATTTAAAGCCACGTTAAAACAAGCGTATAAAGATGACTTCATTTCTTATGATTTAAATGCTAAAATTGATACGATTAAAGAAGCTGATACAAAAAGAGTATTTCTAACAATTGAAGAACTTAACAAATTGATACAAGCTGATTGTGTAAACCCTATTTTAAAACAAGCCTCTTTATTTTCAGCATTAACTGGATTAAGATTTTCAGATATTGAAAAATTAAAATGGTCGGAAATTACACACAATAAAGAACAAGGTTATTTTTTAGAGTTCAAACAACAGAAAACCCAAAGTAACGAGTATCTGCCAATATCTGAACAAGCTTATAATTTACTAGGTAAACCAAAAGAGCCACAACAAAAAGTGTTTGAGGGTTTGAAATATTCAGCACATCAAAATACATACTTGTTAAAGTGGGCAATTAATGCTGGAGTTCAAAAGCATTTAACGTTTCAATGCTTTTAGGCATACATACGCAACTTTACAACTTACAGCAGGAACTGATATTTATACAGTATCAAAAATGCTAGGGCATAAAGATTTAAAAACTACTCAAATTTACGCAAAAGTTGTAGATGAAAGTAAAAGAGAAACCACCAATAAAATAAACCTGAAATTTTAACAGCGTAAAAATAAGTTTTTGTTTAGAGGTACATTTGCTACATTAGCTACATAAATAAAAATTAACCAACTTTAAATTAACACATTAACTTTTCTAATAAAATCCATACTACTCTACTTTTTTCTAAGTAGTACGAATAATAAGTTTTTGTTTTTAGCTACATAAATTTATTTTCAATGTAAACCACGTTACCATATTTTTTACGCTGAACTACAAAACTGTTCTTTTTTAATCTAATAGAAAATGATTATATTGATATTTTCAATAATATTCATACATTATATACGCGCGCGCGTTCTTATTAATATATCTAAATAAAATTACAAAAGCCCAACTTTCAGATATTTTAAATAACGTAGAATATAAACGATTCCAAAAAGTAACTTGGCTAGTTGTTTCTAAAAACAGAAAACGTTCAATCAATGAAATTAAATACATCAAAAATTTAGATGATAGTGAAGTCAATGCTATTTTGAAATACTTCAAAAAAGAAGTTGATATAAACGAAGATGAAATTTTTGTTTAAGGTAGTGTTTTTCGTCTTTTTCAGTTTTTTCTCTTTTTTCAGGAAATTCAGGAAACACAAACAGCGGTAAATAAAGATGTACAAGAATAATGCTTTAGTCTTTTTCTGCTTTTTTCGGTAAATTCGGTAAATTCGGTAAATTCGGTAAATTCGGTAAATTAAAAATATGGTTAAATAATAAGTATAAACATTAATAACATCTATGTATATGTTTTTTCTGTTTTTTTCTGCTCGGCATCTGTTCTAGTTCTGATTTTTCTGTTCAAACCTTTTCTAATTCTGTTCGAACCTGTTCGGCATCTGTTCGATTCTGTTCCAGTTCTGATTTTTCTATTCAAACCTTTTCTAATTCTGTTCGAACCTGTTCGGCATCTGTTCGATTCTGTTCCAGTTCTAATTTTTCTGTTCATACCTTTTCTAATTCTGTTCGAAGCTGTTTGGCATCTGTTCCGTTCTGTTCCAGTTCTGATTTTTCTGTTCAAACCTTTTCTAATTCTGTTCGAACCTGTTCGGCATCTGTTCCGTTCTGTTCCAGTTCTGCTTTTTCTGTTCATACCTTTTCTAATTCTGTTCGAACCTGTTTGGCATCTGTTCCGTTCTGTTCCAGTTCTGTTTTTTCTATTCAAACCTTTTCTAATTCTGTTCGAACCTGTTCGGCATCTGTTCCGTTCTGTTCCAGTTCTGCTTTTTCTGTTCAAACCTTTTCTAATTCTGTTCGAACCTGTTCGGCATCTGTTCGGTTCTGTTCCAGTTCTGTTTTTTCTATTCAGACCTTTTCTAATTCTGTTCGAACCTGTTCGGCATCTGTTCCGTTCTGTTCCAGTTCTGTTTTTTCTGTTCAGACCTTTTCTAATTCTGTTCGAATCTGTTCGGCATCTGTTCCGTTCTGTTCCAGTTCTGTTTTTTCTGTTCAGACCTTTTCTAATTCTGTTCGAATCTGTTTGGCATCTGTTCCGTTCTGTTCCAGTTCTGTTTTTTCTGTTCAGACCTTTTCTAATTCTGTTCGAATCTGTTCGGCATCTGTTCCGTTCTGTTCCAGTTCTGCTTTTTCTATTCAGACCTTTTCTAATTCTGTTCGAACCTGTTCGGCATCTGTTCGGTTCTGTTCCAGTTCTGTTTTTTCTGTTCAGACCTTTTCTAATTCTGTTCGAATCTGTTCGGCATCTGTTCCGTTCTGTTCCAGTTCTGTTTTTTCTGTTCAGACCTTTTCTAATTCTGTTCGAATCTGTTCGGCATCTGTTCCAGTTCTGTTTTTTCTGTTCAGACCTTTTCTAATTCTGTTCGAATCTGTTCGGCATCTGTTCCGTTCTGTTCCAGTTCTACTTTTTCTGTTCAGACCTTTTCTAATTCTGTTCGAACCTGTTTGGCATCTGTTCCGTTCTGTTCCAGTTCTATTTTTTCTATTCAGACCTTTTCTAATTCTGTTCAAACCTGTTCGGCATCTGTTCCGTTCTGTTCCAGTTCTACTTTTTCTGTTCAGACCTTTTCTAAGTCAGTGTCTGGTTGATCATAGTCAGTAACTGATCGATCATGGTCAGTGTCTGGTTGATCATAGTCAATAACTGATCGATCATGGTCAGTGTCTGGTTGATCATAGTCGGTAACTGATCGATCATGGTCAGTGTCTGGTTGATCACAGTCAGTAACTGATCGATCATGGTCAGTGTCTAGTTGATCATGGTCAGTGTCTGGTTGATCATAGTCAGTAACTGATCGATCATGGTCAGTGTCTAGTTGATCATGGTCGGTAACTGGTCGATCATTGTCAGTGTCTGGTTGATCATAGTCGGTAACTGATCGATCATGGTCAGTGTCTGGTTGATCATGGTCGGTGCATCTGCTCGGTTTATGCTTTTTTCGGGATTTTCGGTAAATTCGGTAAATTAAGAATATGCTTAAATGGTTAGTATAAACATCAATAAAAATTAGCAATATCTATGTATCTGCTTTTTTCGGGATTTTCGGGAAAATATTTTTGATTCAAAGTTGTTACAAAAATGTTTAGAAGTTCAAAACAAAATAAAACACGTATTAACGTTTATTTTTAGTTAAACAAGAAAAAGTACACTATAAATGAGAAAATGCCTAAAACACATATTAAATTAAATAATTTACATTGTTTTTTGTTATTTATTAATTAATATGTTTTACCTTTGTCAAACCTTATCAAAATAAGGCACAAAAAAAAGTGCTTACAGCTTCCCAGCTAATAAACACTTTTGTAGTAAAATTGTATTTCTGACGTACATTTAATTACTGCAAAAGTATGAAATTAAAGGGAGTTGTAAGCATAATTTAATAACTTTTTAATATTTCAAGCTTATGCTTTTATCATTTAATGATTTACCAACAGTACTAAATGAAGTACTAGAACTACAAAAAGAGCTAAAAAATTTAATCCTATCTCAGGAAACAAGCTCACAATCCGAAACGGAAATACCTCTAAATATTAAAGAGGTCGCAAAACTTACTCAGTTAAGCGTTCCAACAATCTATCATTACGTATCGGAGCGTAAAATCCCACACTACAAACAAGGCAATAAATTAAGGTTTTTTAAATCCGAAATTATCGACTGGATTAAAAGCTCCAAAATTAAAACAGTCTCAGAAATTGAAGCTGATGCAAATGTTTTACTATCTAAAAAAGCGGTTTAAGATGACTACAAACCGTAAAATTTCACAAAGAAAAAAAGTACTTAACTATCTTAAAAATAACATCGCCACAGGTACAATGGTATGCGATGCTATCGGTATAACACAAAAGAGTTTTACTAGAATTAAAAGAGACCTCGAAAAAATAGGCTTATTGGCTGAAGTTAAAAAAAAGCGTTGCGAAAATACTAATCGTTTAGCATGGTATCTAACAACAAATAACGATCTGGTTACAGAAATAAACAATCCTTACTAATTGATGGAAACACCGTAAAAAGAAAGCAAAGGCTTTTCTTAACAGATGTTTACGACACCTACTCTAATTACCTTGTACTTTAATTAGAATGTAAAAATATAGGGGCGTTCCTTAATACGCCCCTATTACTCAAAAACGCTTAACTCTAAGCGATACGGCATTACTTATGCCAAAATTTAACGATAGTAAAGATAGTGAAAATGCAAGATAATACAACAAACATCAATGTAAATGATGTATTAGCAACCGTAGAAAACAGCAATAAAGAACTTAAATTAAAAAAGTCAATAAAAAACAACGTAGAAAATATTTTAGCTGAAATACTAAAAAATACAGTAAGAATTGATTTCAGAAAATACTGTAATTTGGATAATGACAAAGATAAACTTCAAAAAAAACATTATTTAGTTGCATCTATTGAGATATTACTGAAAAATGTAAATGATAACGGTTTTAGTTTATGTAGAAAAAACGAACAAATCTATTTATTTAACACAGAATACTGGGAGTTATTAAATGAAGAAAATTTTAAAGATTTTCTAGGAAAAGTATCATTAAAACAAGGCGTACAAAAATACGATGCTAAACATCATTTATTTAAAGATGAATTGTATAAACAATTTCTGTCAGATGCTGGACTTGAAGAAATAAAATCAGATAATACAACTACATTGATAAACTTCAATAATGGAACTTTTGAAATAACACCGCATAAACAATCATTAAGAGAATTTAAAAAGTCCGACTTCTTAACGTATCAATTACCATTTGATTACGATGTAGAAGCCACCGCACCGCAATTTCAAAAGTTTTTAGACGAGGTTTTGCCTGAAAAAGAATTACAGGAAATACTGGCTGAATATTTAGGTTACGTATTCACTAAAAACAGCGTTCTCAAACTAGAAAAAGTACTATTATTATACGGAACAGGTGCAAATGGTAAAAGTGTACTATTTGAAGTTTTAATGGCATTGCTAGGAACTGAAAATGTAACAAACTACTCTTTACAATCCTTAACAGCTGAAAATGGAAATTCGAGAGCAATGTTAGTAAATAAGTTACTTAATTATGCTAGTGAAATAAACGGAAAACTAGAAAGTAATATTTTCAAATTACTTATTTCAGGTGAACCAGTAGAAGCTCGACTTTTGTATAAGAACGTACAAATTATTTCAGATTATGCACGGTTTATGTTTAATTGTAACGAGCTACCAAAAGAAGTAGAAAATACAAATGCTTTTTTTCGTAGGTTTATAATATTGCCTTTTAGAGTAACAATCCCACCGTATAAACAAGACAAAGGACTTTCTAAAAAAATAATTGACACGGAACTTTCAGGAGTTTTTAACTGGGTTTTAGTTGGTTTAATTAGAATACTAAAAACAAAATCATTTACAGAAAGTAAAATAGTAGAAGACGAAATAAAACAGTATCAAAAAGAAAGCGATAGTACATTGATGTTTTTAGAAGATGAAAATTATCAAAAATCGGTAACAATTGAACGCCCACTAAAAGAGGTTTATGCTGAGTATAAAATTTACTGTTTAGAGAGCGGTTATGGTACTTGTTCCAATCGTACATTTTCTACTAGATTAAAAAAAAATGGTTTTGTAATTAAACGTAAAATGCAAGGTAATGTAGTGTACATTGAAAATAAATTAGTGTAGTAAATGTAGTACAAAACAAAAACTTATTATTCGTACTACTTGACAAAAATTTGAGTAGTACGGATTTTACCAAAAAGATAACACACTTATTTACAGTTATTTAATTTTTCAAGGTTCTAATTCCATGTAGATAATGTAGCAAATGTAGCTAAAAACAAAAACTTATTTTCGTGCCACTACAAAAAACAGCCTTTCATTTTATGAATGATTACAGATACATTTTAGAGAAATATAACGGAACAAAAAGCCGTTACCATTGCCCAAATTGTAACAAGCCTAATCAATTTACTAGATACATTGATACACAAACTAACGAGCATTTAAACGATACTGTAGGGGTTTGCAGTAGGCTTGTAAAATGTGGTTATCATTATAAACCAAAGCAATATTTTCAGGATAATAATATTTCATTTGATAAAACTTCTTCTTCAATTCCATTTGTACGAAAGCCACCACCACCAAAACCGAAAACAACTTATTTTAATCCTGAGGTTATGGCAAAGAGTTTGAGTAGTAAAACTCCTAACTTTTTTTTAGATTATTTAACTACTCTTTGGAATGATAAAGAACTAATCTATTTTTTAGCTAAGAAATACAATATCGGAACTTCTACTAAATGGAACGGTGCAACCACTTTTTGGCAACAAGATATTAACGGAAAAATAAGAAGTGGCAAAGTAATGTTGTACAATCCTGAAACAGGTAAACGAGTTAAGAAACCTTATAATCATATCGGTTGGGAACACTCAAAAATTGATAACTTTAATTTAGAACAATGTTATTTTGGTGAACATCTACTAAATGAAGAGAAAACGAAAACAGTAGCAATTGTAGAAAGTGAAAAAACAGCTTTTATTTCAAGCCTTTATATTCCTGATTATGTATGGCTGGCTTGTGGTTCACTTAATAATTTGAATGAAGCAAATACAAAGGTATTAAAGGGGCGTAATGTAGTATTGTTTCCTGATGCTGGTTGTTTTGATTTATGGAATGATAAAATACCTAAACTTGAAAAAAAAGCAATCTTTGTAACTAATCAATTATTAAAAAATAAAGCCACCGATTACGAAAAAAAGCAAGGTTTTGATATTGCTGATTATTTAGTACGGTTTTAATCATTAGTAAATATTTACCAACCTTATAACAGCCCTTTGCTTAATTGCAGAGGGTTTTTTATTTCAATGTATTAATAAAAAATGAGCCGATTAAAAAATATAATCGGCTCATTTTTTAACTATATTTGAGCCGATTAATTAAATTATTCGGCTCATGAAATATAATTGGCAACAAAAAGACTGGAGGAATTTCTCTTATAATATTGATGAATTAGAAGATTATCTTTATAAATTCATCGAAAAAACAGGCAAAATAAAAGGTATAACCAAAGGATTGTCAAAAATATCTCATACTCAAACTACAATAAATATTTTAGTTTCAGAAGCTATTAAAACTTCCGAAATAGAAGGAGAATTTTTAAGTAGAACAGATGTAATGTCTTCCGTTAGAAATAATCTTGATATAAATACTTCACGTGAAAACGTAAAAGACATTAAAGCTAAAGGTATTGGTGAATTAGTTACAAATGTTCAAAATAACTTTAAAGAAGAACTTACAAAAGAAACCATCTTTAAATGGCATCGGCAATTATTACAACACGAAAACCTAATTGAAGTTGGAAAATGGAGAACACACCAAGAACCTATGCAAGTAATTTCAGGAGCTATGGGAAGAACAAAAATACATTTCGAAGCACCTGCTTCTGCAAATGTAAATGACGAAATGAATCATTTTATAAACTGGTTTAATACAACTTCTCCAAAAGGTGAAAAACCTATAAAAAATGCCGCTATTAGAGCCGCTATTGCTCATTTGTATTTTGAAAGTATTCATCCTTTTGAAGATGGTAATGGACGAATCGGAAGAGCTATTGCCGAAAAATCGCTTTTACAAACCTTAGATAGCCCTTTATTAATTAGTCTTTCTACAAGTATTGAAAAAGAAAAAAAAGAATACTATAAAGCGTTAGAAAAAGGACAACGAAGTAATGAAATAACACCTTGGTTACATTATTTTATCAATTTAATTTTAAATGCTTTAGATACTTCCGAAGCAATTATAGAATTTACGCTAAAAAAGACAACTATTTTTACAACTTTTCAATCAAAATTAAATGAAAGACAATTAAAAGTAATACGCAGAATGCTCGATGAAGGTTTTAATGGTTTTCAAGGAGGTATGACAGCAAGAAAATATATTGGAATTACCAAAACATCTAAAGCAACTGCTACAAGAGATTTACAAAATCTTTTAGAATTAGGCGTTTTTAAACTATTAGGAAAAGGACGAAATACTTCTTATGAAATAAATTTTGACGTTTAAAAATATGTTTCAATTTTATTCAAAAAAAAATAATGGAAAGTATGGCATCACCGAAAAGGATTGAAACCCCTTGGCATACTATTTTCACATTATAAAATTTATATTTACAATCTTTAACACTACTTTAGACTTCAAAAAATAATATCTTAAATTATATGGCTAAAAAAGCTGCACCCAAAAAATCAAAATCTATAGAAGAAACGCTATGGGAATCTGCTAATAAATTACGTGGAACTGTTGAAAGTTCAGAATATAAACACGTTGTATTAGGTTTAATTTTCTTAAAATTTGCAAGTGATAAATTCCAAGAACGAAAACAAGAAATTATAGCCGATGGCAAAGAAAAATTTGTTGATATGGTCGAATTTTACACGCAAAAAAACGTGTTCTATTTAACCGAAGAATCTCGTTGGAGCTATATTATAAACAACGCCAAACAAGACGATATTGCCCTAAAAATTGATACCGCACTTTATACCGTAGAAAAAAATAATCCATCGTTAAAGGGTGCTTTGCCTGATAACTATTTTTCTCGCCTAAATATGGATGTTAGTAAATTATCCGCTTTACTAGACACCATCAATAATATTGATACTTTAAAAGACAAACAACAAGATATTGTTGGGCGTGTGTATGAATATTTTTTAAGCAAATTCGCTATTGCCGAAGGAAAAGGAAAAGGAGAATTTTATACGCCAAAGAGTATTGTAAATCTGATTGCCGAATTAATTGAACCTTACAAAGGTAAAATTTATGACCCTGCTTGTGGTTCGGGTGGTATGTTTGTGCAGTCGATGAAATTTATTGACAGCCATAACGGAAACAAAAAAGATATTTCTATTTATGGGCAAGAATATACATCAACTACCTATAAATTAGCAAAAATGAATTTGGCTATCCGTGGTATTTCTGCAAATTTAGGCGGTGTTCCTGCCGATACTTTTGCAAAAGACCAACACCCCGATTTAAAGGCTGATTATATTATGGCAAATCCGCCTTTTAATCAAAAAGCATGGAGAGCCACAGACGAACTTTTAGACGACCCTCGTTGGAAAGGTTACGATGTCCCACAAACAGGAAATGCCAATTATGCGTGGATATTAAATATGGTTTCTAAATTATCAGAAAATGGTGTAGCGGGGTTTATTCTTGCAAACGGTGCTTTGTCTGGTAGCGGAACAGAATATGAAATCCGTAAAAAACTTATCGAAAATAATTTAGTAGAAGCTATTTTAATTTTACCACGAAATTTATTTTATACCACTGATATTTCTGTAACGCTTTGGATTTTAAATAATAATAAAAAAGAACGTCAAGTAAATATTAATAATATCAATAAAAATTACAGAAATAGAGAAGAAGAAATTCTATTTATGGATTTAAGACAATCAGGTATTCCTTTTGAAAAAAAATATACGCAGTTTTCTGATGAAAATATAACTGATATTAGTGAAACTTATCATAAATGGCAACAAACGGAAGCTGATTATAAAGATATTCCTGAGTTTTGTTATTCTGCAAATTTAGAAGAAATCCGTAAAAAAGATTATTCTTTAGTACCAAGTAAATATATCGAATTTGTAAACAGAGATGAAAACATCAATTTTGAGGATAAAATGAAAAGTTTACAATCTGAATTTTCTCAACTTTTAAAAGATGAAGAAAAATCTAAAACCGAATTATTAAACGTGTTTAAAAATTTAGGTTATGAGATTAAATTATAAACGTTTAGGCGATTACATACAAACTGTAAATATCAGAAATAAAAACCTTGAAGTTGAAACATTATTAGGAGTAAGTATTCGAAAAGTATTAATGCCTTCTATTGCAAATACGATTGGAACTGATATGTCTCGCTATAAAATTATCAATAAAAATCAATTTGCATATAGTTCTGTTACTTCTAGAAATGGAGATAAAATTTCTATTGCTCTTTTAGAAAATCATGATAAAGCATTAGTGTCACAAGCCTATACTGTTTTTGAAATTATTGATGATAAAACATTAAATGCTGAATATTTAATGATGTGGTTTAGAAGACCAGAATTTGACAGATACGCACGTTTTAAATCGCACGGAAGTGCTAGAGAAACTTTTGATTGGGAAGAACTTCAAGATACAGAATTACCAATTCCATCCATAGAAAAACAACACGAAATAGTAAAAGAATACAATACGGTTGCAAACAGAATTACGTTAAACGAAACTATCAATAAAAAACTAGAAGACACCGCTCAAGCCTTATATAAAAATTGGTTTGTAGATTTTGAATTTCCGAATGAACAAGGAAAATCGTATAAATGTAATGGTGGGAAAATGGTTTTTAATGAAGAATTGGATTTGGAAATTCCTTTGGGGTGGGAAGTTTCGGGATTATCTTCTATTGCCAGTTACTTGAATGGTACAGCAATGCAAAAACATCCTACGGATAATATTAAAAAATATACACCTGTACTAAAAATTCGTGAGTTAAATTTAGGTATTACAGATGATAATAGTGATAAAGCTTCAATAGATATTCCTGAAAAATATAAAATATATAATGGGGATATTATTTTCTCTTGGTCTGGAACTTTAACTATTGATATATGGTCTGGAGGATATGCTGGGCTAAATCAACATTTATTTAAAGTATTTTCTAATCACTTTCCAAAATGGTATTATTACTTATCAACTAAATTTTACATATCTGAATTTATTAGGATTGCAGAAGGAAATAAAACTTCTATGGGACATATAAAAAGAGAACATTTAGATAATTCATTTGTAAGTTATCCTATCAAAGGTTTAAATAAATTAAATTTATATTTTGAACCAATTACACAAAAAATAGAATCTAATAAAATAGAAAGTCAAATATTAAAAAAAATTAAAAATCTACTTCTTTCGAAAATGTCAAAAGTAGCAATTGAAAAAGAAACTGTTTGTTAAAAAATAAAACGCTATGAAAAAAGAAATAATTTTATAATATGATATCTTACTTTAAATATGGAAAAGGAAATTTAACTATTTGTGAAGATAGCTTAACATCTGCTGTATTCGATTTGTTAAAATATTTACCTACAGATTTATTTTGGCATATTTTAAGACAAGGATTGCATCAAGATAATTTACCGTCTTATTGTGGGGAAGTTTTAGAGATGGAATATTGGGCAAAATGGAATGCACAAGGAAAATATAAAACAAGAAATAAACTTTATGTAGAACCAGATTTATTTATGCGTTTTAAAGATTTTGATTTAATTATAGAAGCTAAACGCTATAATATAAATCAGCAAAACCCTGAGCAATTACAAGATGAAATAAGAGCCTATTTAAATGAATATGAAGACGATAATAAAACATTGTATTTATTGCAAGTTGGTGGTTTAATAAATAGCTGTAAAGAGCATTTTATTGAAGTAGAGCATTTAAAAATACTTCAATCTAAAACTGATTGGTCAAGTTTATTAAAAAGCATAAACACTATCTATAAAGGTTTTTTAAAACAAAACATCCCGAATCAAAAGCCAATAATATTATTGTTAGAAGATATAATTAATAGCTTTTCAACACATGGTTTTCATCAAAAAAAATGGTTAAAAAATTGTGCTATTTACAACATAAATACAAAGGCTATAAATAGCTTTAATTTTTAAAATATGAAAGAAAATTTATCACTAGAAATAAGAAAAGCATATCGTTTATTATTCGATTATCAACAGAGAATTTTAAATTTAATGCAATTTATCAGTTCAACATATAATATTCCCTATAAAAATGGAAAACCTCTATTTAGTGGCAGAGGTAGTAATAAATTAAATAATTGGTCATGGGATTGGATTTATATGTATTGCTATGAATTTCATTTTCAAAAAAATGAAGATACAAATTCACTTTGGTTTTCTGTTATATTAAGAAACGATACAGGTTTTTTTGAAAGTCAAATAGAAGATTCTACAATTAATAGATTAGATATCGAAAATTTTAAAGATGTAGAAAATTCATCTACTGATTTAATTTTTATAGCAGGAAATCCTAATTGGAATTTTGATGTTTTAAAAAAGGCTACATTAAATGAGAAAGAATATATTAAAGAACAAAATGTTTTTTTTAAAAGGTATAAATTAGAAAATTTCTTTACAGAAGAAAACACACTTATTCAATTAAAAGATTTTGAAAAAGAATGTTCTAATTATTCAATTTCAATAAATGTAATAGATAAAATTTTATAAAAAAAGCTATGTCAAAATATTCCGTACACCAACAACCAGTAGAAACATTGTTAAGCTGGATAAAATCTGGTGAAATTGCAATTCCTGAAATACAACGTCCTTTTGTTTGGAAAAATGCCAAAGTTAGAGATTTAATAGACTCCTTATATAGAGGTTATCCTGTTGGATATATTATAACGTGGCGTAACCCCGATGTAAAACTAAAAAATGGTCAATTATCGGCAGGTAAAAAAGTATTAATTGATGGTCAGCAACGAATTACCGCCTTAACTGCTGCTGTAGTAGGACAACGAGTTTTAAATAAAAACTACAAAGAAATTAATATCTGTATTGCTTTTAACCCAATTACTGAAAAATTTGAAGTATTAAATAAAGCATTTGAAAAAAGCCCCGAATGGATAAATAATATTAATCCTATAATTAATGATGAAATTTCTATAACTAAAGCTATTAGAGAATATTTAAAATTAAACCCAAAAGCAGACGAAGATTTAATTGAAGATAGAATAGAAAACTTAAAACGAATTAAAACTAAACAAGTTGGTATAATAGAATTAGATAGTTCTTTAGATATAGATACAGTTACAGATATTTTTATCCGTATTAACCAAAAAGGTGTTGTATTAAGTAATGCCGATTTTGTAATGTCTAAAATAGCTTCCGATGAAAATCATGGAGGAAATAAAATGCGAAAGCTAGTTGATTATTTTTGCAGGCTTTTAGTAGATAAAGATTTTAATAAACATATTTTAGACAATGACAAAACATTTGCTGACAGTGATTATTATAAGGCTTTAAAATGGATGGCTTCTGGAAGTGATGACTTATATATCCCTGATTATATAGATGTATTGCGTGTTGCTTTTACCTATAAATTTAGCCGTGGTAAGTTTAGTGATTTAGTAGCATTATTGTCTGGGCGTAATTTTGAAACACGAACTTATGAAGATGCTATTTCAGAAAAAAGCTATAAAATGTTATCTGATGGTTTAACTGATTTTGTAAACCAAACAAGTTATCAACGTTTTATTATGTTGATAAAATCAGCAGGATTAATTAGTCAGAAATTAATATCTTCAAAAAACAGTTTAAATTTTTCATACGCATTGTATTTAAAATTACGCAATGAAGGAATGCCAGAACCTGAAATTCAGCATTACATAAAACGTTGGTTAATTATGTCTTTATTAATTAGTAGATATTCAGGTTCATCAGAATCTATGATTGATGAAGATATTAAGCAAATTAACGAAAAAGGTATTGCTAAATATTTAGAACAAATGGAACAAAACCATTTAGGTCAAGGTTTTTGGGAATTTGGATTAGTTAGTCAATTAGAATCTTCAAGCGTTAATAATAATGCTTATAATGTTTATTTAGCGGCACAATGCCATGAAAACAGCCCTGCTTTTTTATCAAAAAGCATGAAAATAAGTAGTCTTATTGAACAACGTGGTGATATACATCATATTTTTCCTAAAAAATATTTAACTGAAAATGGATACATACCAAAACAATACAATCAGGTTGCAAATTTTGTATATACAGAACAAGCTACTAATATAAAAGTTGGTATGAAAACACCTCAAAATTATCTAACTAAAGTAACTGAACAAATAGCTGACAGTATTTTTGATATTAGCACTATTGATAGTAATACTTGTTTAGCTGATAATTTGATGAAAAATGACATCCCAAACATACTTTATACTGCAACACATTTAGATTATGAAAATTTCTTAGTAGAAAGACGTAAATTAATGGCTGCTAAAATTAAAAAATATTACGAACAATTGTAGCAATTATATTACTATGAAATTTACAGAAACAGCATTAGAAAAAGTTTTTATAGAATTGTTGGGAAATGAAGGAATCCCACATTTTTTAGGAAAAAATATTGAGCGTAAAGAAAATGAAGTTCTTATAAAATCGGATATTAAAACATATTTGCAAAAGCACTATAAAAGCGAAAATTTAACCGATAACGAAGTAAAAAGTGTTATCAGAAAGTTAGAAATTTTTAGTGCTTCCGATTTATATGAATCGAACAAACAAATTATGAAATTGGTTTGTAACGGTTTTCAATTAGAGCGTGAAGACCGTTCAAAAAAAGATTTATATATTCATTTAATAGATTATTCCGATTTAGATAATAACATCTATAAAATTGTAAATCAGTTAGAAATTTACGGTTACGAAAAACGTATTCCCGATGGTATTTTATACATCAATGGTTTGCCTTTGGTGGTTATGGAATTTAAATCTGCCATTCGTGAAAACGCAACTTTACATGATGCGTATGTACAATTAACAACACGCTACAAACGTGATATTCCTGAATTATTCAAATACAATGCTTTTTGTGTAATTAGCGATGGCGTAAATAGTAAAATGGGTTCATTTTTTGCAAATTATGAGTTTTATTATGCTTGGCGAAAAGTATTTGGTTTTGATAAAGAAGTCGATGGAATAAACTCTATGTACACCATGATACAAGGTTTATTTAATAAAAATAGATTGCGACAAGTAATTCATCATTTTATATATTTTCCTGATAGCAACAAGCACGAATTAAAAATTGTGTGTCGTTATCCGCAATATTATGCAGGAATAAAATTATTAGAAAATATAAAATTGCATCAAAAACCCGAAGGAGACGGAAAAGGTGGAACGTATTTCGGAGCAACTGGTTGCGGTAAAAGTTATACGATGCTGTTTTTAGCTAGATTGTTAATGCGAAGCCCACATTTTAAAAGTCCAACATTAATAATTATAACAGATAGAACCGATTTAGACGACCAATTATCAGCTCAATTTACCAATGCAAAAGATTTTATTGGAGATAATAATGTTATCAGTGTAGAAAGCCGAAAAGAACTTAAAAAGCTATTAAAAGGTCGAAAAAGTGGCGGTGTATTTTTAACAACTATTCATAAATTCACCGAAGATTTAGAACTATTAACCGATAGAACAAATGTTATTTGTATTTCTGATGAAGCACATAGAAGTCAAATAAATTTAGACCAAAAGATAAAAACTACTGAAAAAGGCGTAGAAAAAACCTATGGTTTTGCAAAATATTTACACGATTCTTTACCAAATGCAACTTATGTAGGTTTTACAGGAACGCCAATTGATGCAACTTTAAACGTTTTTGGCGATATTATAGATTCTTATACCATGACAGAATCTGAAAAAGATGAAATTACCGTGCGTATTGTTTATGAAGGTCGTGCAGCAAAAGTAGTTTTAGAAAATTCTAAACTTAAAGAAATTGAAGAATATTACAAACAATGTGCAGAACAAGGTGCAAACGATTATCAAATAGAAGAAAGTAAAAAAGTTTCTGCCAATATGAATGCCATTATTGGCGACCCTGATAGACTTAAAGCTATTGCTAAAGATTTTGTAAAGCATTACGAAACTCGAATAAAAGAAGGTGCTACAATTAAAGAAAAAGCTTTATTCGTTTGTAGCTCCAGACCTATTGCCTATAATTTATATGAAGAAATTATTGCTTTACGCCCTGAATGGACAGAAATAAAAGCATTTGAAAAAGGTTCTAATTTAACAGAAAAAGAAAAGAAGGAGCTAAAACCGATGGAACGCATTAAAATGATAATGACCAGAGGAAAAGATGATCCTAAAGAAATGTATAATTTACTAGGAACTAAAGAACATAGAAAAGAATTAGACAGGCAATTTAAAAACGAAAAATCTAATTTTAAAATCGCTATTGTTGTTGATATGTGGCTTACAGGTTTTGATGTTCCTTTTTTAGATACCATGTATATTGATAAACCTATTCAGCAACATAATTTAATACAAACTATTTCTAGGGTAAACAGAAAATACAAATCAAAAGAAAAAGGTTTAGTAGTCGATTATATTGGTTTTAAAAAGCAAATGAATTTAGCTTTAAAAAAATACTCTAAAATTGACGGTCAAAATTTTGAAGATATACAAGCATCCGTAGTAATTGTTAAAGACCAATTAGATTTATTAGCAAAACTATTTTATAAATTTGATGCTTCTGATTATTTTCATAAAACTGGATTAAAGCAACTAGAATGTTTAAATAAAGGAGCTGAATTTGTTCAATTAACAAAAAATATTGAAACTCGTTTTATGAATATTGTAAAACGTTTAAAAGCTGGTTATGATATTTGTTGCGGTTCAGATGAATTTACAGAAATACAAAAAGATACGATTCATTTTTATTTAGCCATTCGTTCGATTGTTTTTAAATTAACTAGAGGAAACGCTCCTGACACCGCACAAATGAATGCTAAAGTTAGCGAACTTATTAAAGAAGCATTAAAAAGTGATGGCGTAGAAGAAATTTTCAAACTAGGCGATGAAACACAAAATGAAATTGATATTTTTGATGAAGATTATTTAGCTAAAATCGAAAAAATAAAACTTCCGAATACTAAAATAAAACTATTACAGCAATTACTTTTAAAGGCTATTGATGAGCTAAAGAAAACCAATAAAATACAAGGAATAGATTTTTCTAAAAAATTTAAAACTATTGTTGATAAATATAACGAACGTAAAGAATCTGATATTTTACAAAGTAATGTTTTAGAAGATTTTACTGATGATATTATCGAACTTTATCATAATCTTAGAAAAGAGAAAAATTCTTTTTCAGAAATAGGAATAAATTTTGAAGAAAAAGCATTTTATGATATTTTAAAAACAATAGCACACAAATACGATTTTAATTATCCTGAAGAAAAATTAATACATTTAGCTAAAGAAGTAAAAAAAGTAGTTGATGACAAAGCTAAATACACCGATTGGAATCAACGAGATGATATTAAAGCAGAGTTAAAAGTTGATTTAATTATTCTTTTAGCAGAAAACGACTACCCTCCTATTACCAAAGATGAAGTATTTAAAGAGATTTTTGAACAAGCAGAGAATTTTAAGAAATATCAAATGGCATAATTTAGCTTCTTACAAAAAATTTGAGGGTTTTTATTTATTAAATTAGAAACTGAAATATACAATACTATATATAATCCCGTGCTATTTTTTAGTACGGGATTATTTTGGTTTTATGGTAAAAAAATGATAAATTAAAGTCTGTTTTTATGTATAAATTTCAATTAATGTAAAATAGACGAAATATTTAAAAACACCTACCAATTAATTTTAATAAGATTTTATACTCTATGTAGATAATGTAGTAAATGTAGCCTAAAACAAAAACTTATTTTTAGGGTAAAAGTTTAAGTATATTTCAATAATGAAATATTAGTTAATATCTTTGGTTCAGAATAAAACACAAAAAAACACGATTTTCTGTAAATCTGTACCTCTATTGTACCTTTTATTTTCAAACCCCTATAAATACTAGTAAAATACTTTCTGTATCGGAAAGTAAGTACATAATTAAATAACAACCCCATCTATTAAAGAGGGGATTGTTATTTAATAAAATACTTTATATTTTTAAAAATCCCAAAACCAATTAAAATTGAAGTTATTAAAATCATAAAAAATATATTTCTGATTAAGTTCAATTCAGTTTCAGCTTTAAAAAATTCAAGTTTACAGTACCTGTATCTCGATTCTCAAAAATTTTAGGATAAAATTGTAAACGCATATTTTTATGAAACTCTGTAGTTGTATTTAAAAACTTTACTTGATGAGTTAAACTAGTATTTGCAATCGTATTCATAGTCAATTGTAATCGAGGAAAAAAGTAATTTTTTTACTTAATAATTCTCTTTTTTCTATTTTTTGAGACACCTCATCTAGTTACTTTATCATAAATTAACACATATTACTTATTCATTATCGGCAGGGATTGCAAATCCGCGCTAGCGGGATAACATTTTTTTAACTATTTTTCATTTACTCATATTCAAATGATCGTATCATATTTTCTTTTAAAGGAAAAAAATATCCATTAGTAATACCAACAGTTTCTAATTCATTTTTTATTTCTTCACTTAAATACAATATCCCTGATAACCCCCACAATACATCATAATCGTATTTATATACTTTATTTTTAAATTCTAATTTATTCCTACTTATCATATCCTTACCTCCATAACTCCACTTATATGAACCTAAAATTTTAATTTTCCCAGTTATTATAGCTATTCTTTCACTTGATGATAATATAGAACCCTCAGGGTGAATCTTTATAGGTATATTTTTTCCTTCTGAATTTTGAGTTATTTCTACAAAAGTACATTTAGAATAATCTATAATATCATCTCCTACAGTTGGATATTTAACTAAAAAATGAAATAAAAAATAATCACTATTGCTTTGTTTTAACTCTTTACAATGCAATGATATCGGATAAAAACGATGCTCTGGCAAGCGATATTTTTCTAAAACTTCTTTTATCTTTTTACTAATTACTATATACGTACCTTTTTTGGGTTTAATATCTCCTGTTGTAATATCAGTTCACCAACCTAATACATCTACAAAAGGGGTTTCCCCTTCCCATAAATCAATGTCTTCATAAGCATCTATCATTCTCATTTTTATTGGTAAACTTTCTTTCGCTAACCAAATATTATCATTCATAGGAGCTATTACCTTTCCATAATCCTCTTGATTAATATTAATTGTCCATTGAAAAACTTTATTCTTAAATTCAAAAAATTTCATCTTACTTATTTTATCATTTGTAATAATACATCTTCATTTATTAAATCATCTACTTTTGTGCGTATCCATTTTCCTGATACATCTTTATAACCGATAACAGATTTTTCTAGTAATAATTTTTGTATCCCTTCTTGAACTTTTAAAATTTCATCGTCAAATAAATCAATAGCTCCAGCTTCATTGCCATTTTTAGTTATCAAATGCTTTTCCCATCTTTCATCAAAAAAATCAATTAAAGCTTTATTATATTTTTTATGGTTTGCGTGTACCCCTCTTGCAGCTATAATTCCTTTAGGTTTGGTATAGTCCTCTAACATTATAAGATTTAATAAACCATCGTGATGTTTTCCATTTATATCCATAACAGTATGCCCAATTTTATCATACCATTTTATCATACCATTTTCTATAACCTTCTGACTTCTTTAATGCATCCACTACAAATACGTGATGAGATTGAAAACCATTAAAATGACCAGAATCTTCTAACTCTTTAAAGAAAGCTTTCCAATCGTTTCCTTTAACGGAATAAATAACTTTCTCACCATCTACTACAACTTCAAAAGTATATGATTTTTTCATCAATTCATATTGAGCTATTACTATATTTTCAACCGAAATCTCTTTTCTAGATAATGAAGCTATATCACTAAATTTATATTGTGTATTTACTTCAGTAAACAAAAAATTTCTCCAGGAGCAACAGAGAGCATAATACAACTTAGCTTCAACTATATACAAAACATTAATTAACACAACTTAACTGCAATAAATTTATATTATATTTGTGGTATGGGCATTATCAGAAAAACAAAATCAGTAAATATATTACTTGATGAATTTAGTAAAAACTCAAGTGCAATATCAGTTATTATTCTAATTGAACGTCTTAGTTTAAAAATGAATAAAACTACTATATATCGAATTTTAGACAAATTAGAAGACGATGGTGTTTTACATTCTTTTCTTGGGAAAAATGGAAATAAGTGGTATGCAAAATGTAATGATTGTTCAAATACAAAACATCATGATACTCACCCACATTTTCAATGTTCTGATTGTGGAAAGGTAGATTGTTTATCAACAAATGTTCTTATACCTAATATTCCTAATCGTAAAGTTGATACATCTCAAATATTAATTCAAGGAAAATGTGAAGAATGTTTTAGTTAAATATGTTTTACAAACATAGAACGAAAAGTTTCACTCAAAAACAAAATTTATATGAGGATAACGGTAAATATTAAACCTTCAAAATTTTATAAATAGGAATTGGTAAAGCCACTCCTTCTACTAAAAAACGTTTATGTACCGCTTCTTTTAAAGAACATTTTGTTTTAAATTCTTGAAATGGTTCGTTTAACCAAACATAGGCACGCATATGTATATGATCTGTATGTACATCAATTACACGAACATCTACTTGTTTAACATCTGCTATTACCTGTTCAGGAGTTCTAAAATCAATAACAGTCGGTAATTTAATAGCTTCTTCTTGTATAATTTGCCTTGCTAAATCAATATCTGCTTTTATCCCTAGTTTAAAGTTATTAAAACTAAGAACATGAGAATCTTCAATCGTATGATTTAATACTGAATCGGTACTTATTACCGAGTTTGGTATAATTAATCGTTTATTTTCAAAATTGTTAATAACTGTATGTCGTAAGGTTATATCTTCAACAATACCAACTCTAGTATCATCAAGTTTTATATAATCACCCACTCTAAACGGACGAAAAAGAACAATAAAAGCTCCTGCGATTAAATTAGACAATGCTGCTTGTGCCGCAAAACCAATAATAGCGGCTAAAATACCTGCTCCAGAAAAAATTAACGAAGCTTTACTACTAAAAGCAGGTACTGTTGTAATAATATAAGTAATTCCAAAAAAACCTATAAAAAATTTTACAGAATTTCTAAAAAACAAAATACTGGTTCCTCCATAAGGAGATGTTTTTCTACGCTTTATAATTTGAACAATAATATAACGTATCACTCTAGATAACAACCATGAAATAAATACGACTACTAATATATATCCCAAAATCCCTAAAAAAGAATCTAAATTAAAACGATATGTTAATAATTCATTCATTTAAAATAATGCTGTTTGACTATCATCTTCTTCTGTGTTCTTTTTCTTTTTTTGAAGTGCACGCTCTAATGCTTTCTTAGCTTTATCTTCTTTTGTTTGTTCAAACTCCTTAGGCGCTACAACCTCAACTTCTAGAGGTAGAATATCATCTATAACTTCCTCATCTTTAACCTCTTCCTCTGTTAAAAGTATTGACTCCTCGTAAGGCAAAGATTCTAATAAATTAACAATACGTATTTTATCGGTTGTTAATTGATTCCCTTGTGCTTTAATACCTTTTATAGCTATAAACTCTTCAAAATTAACTTTAAGGTTTTCTAAACTACGCTTTGAAAATATAACCTCAGCTACAGGACGATAATCTGTAGATAAAATTTCTAATTTTGATTTTTCGGTATCAGCAATAAAGGTTTCTTCTTTATCTACTGCTTCAATTAAAAAACGTTTTACATAATAACGTTCTTTTTCTGCATCAAAATAAATTGCCGAAATAGGTTTGTTAGGCTTCCATTTTTCTAAAACAATCATATCACTTTCAAAATGCATTGATAAACTTGGTGATACTGCTTTTATTTTACCTGATTGTGTAGCAATTAAAATTTTATCTTCAGCTCTAAACTCTCCTAATAAATCACCTCTTCCATCAACATTTAAACGCTGAACAGTATCATCAAACCAAATTTTACGAGGTTTTAAAGTAGAAACACCTGCTGTTTTAAATTCTACTTTTCTAATACTATATTTTGTAACTTGATTTCCTCGAATAGCACGTCCTTTAACTGCTAATTCTGCAAAATTAACATCCCATTTTAATTTTGTTACTCCTGCAACAGGACGTAAATTAACTGTAACTACCTCAGCTTCTCCGTTAGGATTTACACTAAAATATAATAATTTTGAACCTTTAGCCCCTGTAGTTAAATCATATTCTTTATCACGAGTTACACTTATTACATTAAAACGTTTCATATAATTTACCCCTCTAGAACCATCTCTATACATCATATTATATACAGTACGCTTATCTTTTTTCTTAAAGATTGCAATATGGATAATTCCTTTACCTACAAAAGTTTTAGAAGCTACTTTTGTAACCATCATTGTACCGTTATCTTTAAAGATAATTATATCATCTATATCAGCACAATCATCAACATATTTATCTTTTTTTAATGAAGTTCCTACAAATCCCTCTTCTATATTTACATATAGTTTTGTGTTTCGCATTACTACTTTTGTAGCTACAATATCATCAAAAATTTTAATTTCAGTTTTGCGCTCATGCCCTTTACCATACTTGGTTTTTAAGCCTTTAAAATAGTCTATAGCAAATGTAATTAAGTTATCTAAATGATGTTTAACTTCTGCTATTTTATCCTCTAAGCCTTCAATATATTGTTTTGCTTTATCTATATCGAATTTTGAAATTTTCTTAATTCGAATTTCTGTTAAGCGGGTAATATCTTCTACTGTTATTTCTCTTTTTAGGTGCTCAATGTGTCCTACTAAACCTTTATCAATAGCTTTAATTACAGCTTGCCATGTTTCTTGCTCTTCAATATCACGATAAATTCTATTTTCAATAAAAATTCTTTCTAAAGAAGCAAAATGCCATTGTTCTTCTAACTCATTTAATTGAATTTCTAATTCACTTTTTAATAACTTTACTGTTAAATCAGTAGAGTGTTTTAACATTTCAGAAACACCTATAAATACAGGTTTGTTATCTTCAATTGTACAAGACAGCGGAGAAATTGAATTTTCACAATTTGTAAAAGCATATAAAGCATCAATTGTTTTATCAGGAGATATTCCTGTAGGCAAATGCACTAATATTTCTACGGCTGCGGCAGTATTATCTTCAATTTTACGTATTTTTATTTTACCCTTATCATTGGCTTTTAAAATACTATCAATTAAAGATGTTGTAGTTGTACCGAAAGGAATTTCAGTGATAACTAATGTTTTTTTATCTAGTTGAGAAATATTTGCACGTACACGTACTTTCCCTCCACGTTTACCATCATTATAATTGGTAAAATCAGCTACTCCTCCTGTTAAAAAATCTGGATAAATAGTAAAACTTCTTCCTCTTAAATATTTGATAGATGCCGCTATCAATTCATTAAAATTATGTGGCAATATTTTAGTTGATAAACCTACGGCAATCCCCTCTGCTCCTTGCGCTAATAATAAAGGGAATTTTACAGGTAAATCTATTGGTTCATTTCTTCTACCATCGTACGATTTTTTCCATTCAGTAGTCTTAGGATTAAAAACCACGTCTAAAGCAAATTTAGATAAACGTGCTTCTATATAACGAGAAGCTGCTGCACGGTCTCCTGTTAAAATATTACCCCAGTTACCTTGCATATCAATCAGTAATTCTTTCTGACCAATTTGCACCATAGCATCTGCAATTGAAGCATCACCACGCGGGTGATACTGCATCGTATGCCCAACAATATTTGCTACTTTATTGTAACGTCCATCATCTAAATCTTTCATAGAATGCATTATTCTACGTTGTACGGGTTTTAACCCATCTTCTAATGACGGAACTGCTCTTTCTAAAATTACATACGAAGCGTAATCTAAAAACCATTCTTTATACATTCCTGTTACCTTGGTAATAGTTTCTGTATTTTCAATTGGTTGGTTAGTATTATTTAATTCTTCTTCGTGTTCGTGTTCATTTATTTGTTCACTCATTGAATAATTTTTATTCGTTTAAGAGTTATTATAATTTAATACTTATCATCAAAAAATTAGTTAATCTTCATCATCAACAGCATCTAATTCTACTTTTAAGTTTTCAATAATAAATTTTTGCCTGTTTGGTGTATTTTTCCCCATATAGAATTCTAACACGCTTTCTATAGACATTTCTTTATCTAACATAATAGGGTCTAAACGGATATCATCACCAATAAAATGTACAAATTCATCTGGAGAAATTTCACCAAGTCCTTTAAATCGGGTAATTTCTGGTTTTCCTCTTAATTTTTTTATAGCTTCTTTTTTCTCTTCTTCAGAGTAACAATAGTAAGTTTCTTTTTTATTTCGAACTCTAAATAATGGCGTTTCTAAAATATATAAATGTCCTTCTTTAATAACTTCTGGAAAAAATTGCAAGAAAAATGTTATCAATAATAAACGAATATGCATTCCATCAACATCGGCGTCCGTAGCAATTACAATATTATTATAACGTAAATCTTCTAAACCGTCTTCTATATTTAAAGCTGCTTGTAATAAATTAAACTCCTCGTTTTCATATACAATTTTCTTACTTAATCCGTAAGAATTTAAAGGTTTCCCTTTTAAACTAAAAACGGCTTGAGTATTTACGTTTCTAGATTTTGTAATAGAACCCGATGCAGAATCTCCCTCTGTAATAAATAAAGTAGACTCTAAATAAGCTTCCTTTTGAGTATCACCTAAATGAACTCTACAATCTCGTAATTTCTTATTGTGTAAGTTAGATTTTTTAGCTCTATCTTTTGCTAACTTTCTAATTCCAGAAAGTTCTTTACGTTCTTTTTCTGCTTGTATAATTTTACGTTGTAACTTATCAGCGATTTCTACATTTTTATGTAAAAAATTATCAAGTTTTGTTTTGATAAAATCATTAATATAGGTTCTAACCGTTGGCAAATCATCACCCATTTCAGTTGAACCTAACTTTGTTTTGGTTTGACTTTCAAAAACAGGTTCCATTACTTTAATGGCAATTGCTGATATTATCGATTTTCGAATATCTGAAGCTTCAAAAGATTTTCCATAAAAATCTCGAATAGTTTTTACAATTGCTTCTCTGAATGCAGCCTGATGCGTACCACCTTGTGTAGTATGTTGCCCATTTACAAATGAATGATATTCTTCGGAATATTGTGTTTTACTATGTGTAATTGCTACTTCAATATCATCACCTTTTAAATGAATTATAGGATACAACATATCTTCTTGATTGTTGTTTTCTTCTAATAAATCTTTTAATCCATTTTTTGATAAAAATTTTTCTCCATTAAAAACAATTGTTAATCCAACATTTAGATAAACGTAGTTTTTAAGCATTTTAGAAACATATTCGTTTCTATACTTATATTTTTTAAAGATTATTTCATCGGGAATAAAAGATACTTTTGTTCCTTTTCTTCGTGATGTTTGCTCTAAAAACTCTTGATTGATTAAATAACCTTGTTCAAACTCAGCAGCGGCAGATTTTCCATCTCTTGATGATTCTACTCTAAAAAAAGAAGAAAGTGCATTTACGGCTTTTGTACCTACTCCGTTTAAACCTACTGATTTTTTAAACGCCTTAGAGTCGTACTTTCCACCTGTATTCATTTTAGAAACAACATCGACAACTTTTCCTAAAGGGATACCACGACCGTAATCTCTAACAATCACTTTATTACCCTGAATAGAAATTTCGATAGTTCTACCAGCACCCATTACATATTCATCAATAGAGTTGTCTAAAACCTCTTTAACCAAAATATAAATTCCATCATCAGCCGATGAACCATCACCTAGTTTACCGATATACATTCCTGGACGCATACGAATGTGTTCTTTCCAATCTAGCGAACGGATATTATCTTCGGTATATTTTGTTTCTTGAGTCATAAATTAGGAGATTGAAGTCTTTGCGAAATTACTACTTCTTAGCTAAAAATAAAACACTCTACGCAATTTAATTATAATATTCTATTATTTATTTATTAACATGTTTCCCTCGTTATTACGGTGTATTTACATTAATTTAATCGATTTCAACAACGTTTTTTTATCAAAAAAAAAATTAAAGTACAGTTATATA
Source organism: Tenacibaculum pacificus (assembly GCF_027941775.1). Lineage (NCBI taxonomy): Bacteria > Pseudomonadati > Bacteroidota > Flavobacteriia > Flavobacteriales > Flavobacteriaceae > Tenacibaculum > Tenacibaculum pacificus. The sequence continues at coordinate 1,397,350 of NZ_CP115917.1, forward strand.
AGTTCGTTAATTGTCAATTATTTAACTATTTATTTCACAAACTTCTTTTACATCATCTTCATAAATTTCCATAAACCATTTTAGGCTTTTACCTTTCTTTCCAAGTTCCTTTGTTAAATAATTCTCGTGCTTCTCTATAGCTTTTTTCTTTACATTTAAAATCTGAGTAAATGCTGAAAAATCTTCTTGCTTCCAATAAACCTCTAGTTCTTCTGGTAAGTTTTTCGGGACTTTTTTCAACGTCAATATCAAATTGTTTTCTAACGTCATTTTCAAATCGGTTTTCTTCTTGTTCAATATTTTTAATTTCAAATTCTTCTGATTCGATACATCCACTAAACTCTCTGAAAACTGACTCCTGTAAATACCTTTCTTCTTCTTCAAGTAATCTATTTTCTTCAATTGTTGATTCAACATCAAATTCAATGGTACTTTCAGCTTCTTGTATTTCTTGTTCAATTTTTTCAGTCTCAAAGAGTTCTCTATTTCGGAAGTCTTCTGTAGATTCTCTAATTCCTCTAATTTTGTGTTTTTCTCCTTTGATAGCGTTTTCAACCTGTCTTCTAATTGATTCATTTCCTCTTTCGATATTGATACTTCTTTCAAGATATTCACCTTTTTTAAAATATCTATCCTCCAAGTCTCTGTATCTTTCTCTCTCCTTATCTTCTGCTCCTGAATTTCTTGCTTGTGCTTCTGTTCCATGGAGTTTTTCCAAGTCTCCCAATTCTTGTCTTTCTCTTTCTGAATTTCTCTCAACTTGTTGTATTTGTTTGTTAAGTTGGTATTCAATTCCGCTATATTGTTTCGATCGTAAACATTTTTTAATGCTACGTATGAGTTCATTAATCTCTGACTGTCTGCATTTGAAAGATTCTTCGAAAAAGATTCTTTCGTTCTCATTAATTTGTGGTAAATTTTCTGTATTTCCTCTGGAAACTGGTATGTATTTGGTGTTTGCTTCTTTTTCATTGTAAACCCATTTATAATTTCTTGATGATTGTAATGCTTTTTCTATTTCAGCTTCTGATTTCGTTGGTATTTTTATTTGTACGGTATTTATTCCTATACGGGATAATTTTATATATTTTTCGGAAGTAATTTTATTTGTAACTATAAATTCTACAAGTAAGATAGGTTTATCTTCTTTATTAAAAAAAGTTACATCAGGGCGTATTAACAATTCTCTATCTTCTATCGCTACATCTATATTTTTCCCCCATTTAACAATTCCATTTTTATTTTCATAAAAAGTTAATTCGGCTTTTGTGTAGGAAGCTTTAATTGTTTCTTTTTCTTGAATTAACATCGGAAGCAAGTCTTCTTCTTTTCCTGGAGGGAATTTATATAATGCAGGAGTAACAACATATTTTAATCTATTAATAATCGTTTTTGCAATTATTTCTCGATAAACTCTACTCGCTTTAACACATTCAGGTTTTTCTTTAGTCACATTTGATGCGTGGTGTCTAAAATAAGATTTCCAATGTAAATTTTTATGTTGAATATTGGCAATCATCCGAGCATTACAACCGATACAACGATAATCTTTTAAACCACTTTCAGCCTCTGAAATATGAATTTTTTTTTGATTTTTTTCAGAATAAGCCCAGTCACTTTCTTCCTCTTTTTCTTTTTTAATTTTCATCATTAGCTTTTTTTAAGATTTACATAGATTACTTCATCTCACTAAAATATAAATAAAAAAGGAATGTTTTTGATTTTAAAAAATTACACAAAAAAAACCGCGATTATTAAATAACCACGGTTTTTTTTAAAAAAATTTATTTAATTAAATCAATCCAAAATCTTTAGTAACTGCAACTAATTGTGTTGGATTATTTGCGTTAAATTTTTCTTTAAGTTGTTTTAATCTCTTTTCAACAGAACTAATACTGTTAGGTTTTACTTTATTAGTTCTTAAAGTTCCACATATTTCTTTCTGATCTAATCCATCTGCTAAATATTTTAAAATAGTTAAATCATAAGCTGTTACTTTAAATATATCTTTTTCTATTAAAACATTTCCTAATTTAGGTGAAATAAAGAAAGATTCGTCAAATACTAATTGTACTGCTTTTTTTAATTCTGCTTCTCCATTTACAGATTTACAAACAAAGGCATCAACTCTTAACACATTACACAACTGCTGAATTCGATAAGGCTTCTCTTCTACCGAAAAAACAATTGTTTTTAATGATTTTTGTAATTTTTTAGCTTTAGCGATTAAATCTTCTCCTGAATGTAACTTTTCAATATTTGGGTTTTCTATAAAAGATAAATCACTTACTAATAAATCAAATGGTTCTCCTTTAGAACAAGCACTTTCTAATTTTAAAAAAGCATCATCACAAGACCTTGCATATTCTATTATCGGGATTTTTAAACTCTGTAAAGCTGATTTTATACCACTTAATATAAAGTCAGTATCTTCTGCTATTAATACTTTTTGAAACATAGTTATTTTTAATTTTAACCAATACTAAAACTCTTCTTTTTTTCGGGTCAAAAATAATACTTCCATTAATAGATTCTATACGGTTTTCCGTATTTAACATCTTTTTTTTCTATATTTTACAAGGGATACAAGGATATTGTAAATAAATTATATTTTTAACATTAAAGTTGTTTTTATAATAAATTAAACATCTATAAATAAAAAAATGCTGTTAATTCCTTAACAGCATTTTTTATAAAATTTTAACGTAAAAATTACCTTCTACTATAATTTGGTGATTCTTTAGTAATAGCAACATCATGTGGATGACTTTCGTTTATTCCACTTGCTGTAATACGTACAAATTTACCAGTTTCTTTTAATGTTTCGATATCTTTAGAACCACAGTATCCCATACCAGCACGTAATCCCCCTACAAATTGGTGAATACTCTCTTCTAAATCACCTTTATAAGGTACACGACCTACAATACCTTCTGGAACTAATTTTTTAATATCATCTTCAACATCTTGAAAATAACGGTCTTTAGAACCTTGCTTCATTGCTTCAACAGATCCCATTCCACGATACGATTTAAACTTACGTCCTTCGTAAATAATAGTTTCTCCTGGTGATTCTTTAGTCCCTGCTAATAACGATCCTAACATAACACAATCTGCACCTGCGGCAATAGCCTTAGGAATATCACCTGTATAACGAATACCACCATCAGCAATTACTGGAACTCCAGATCCTTTAATAGCTGCAGCAACTTCTAAAACTGCTGAAAACTGAGGAGAACCTACACCTGCAACAACACGAGTTGTACATATAGAACCTGGTCCTATACCTACTTTTACTGCATCTGCACCTGCTTCAACTAAATATTTAGCTGCTTCTGGAGTAGCGATGTTACCTACAATAACATCTAATTCAGGAAATTTAGCTTTTACTTGTTTTAACACTGTTACCACACCTTTAGTATGTCCGTGTGCTGTATCAATAATAACGGCATCAACTCCTGCTTTTACTAAAGCTTCTGCTCTATCAACAGCATCTGCAGTAACACCTAATGCAGCTGCAACACGTAAACGTCCGTAAGTATCTTTATTTGCAATTGGCTTTTGAGTAACCTTAGTTATATCTCTGAAAGTAATTAATCCTGAAAGCTTATAAGCATCATCAACAATTAATAATTTTTCAATTTTCTTTTCTTGTAAAATACTTTCTGCCGATTTTAATGAAGTTCCTACTGCTGCAGTTACTAAATTATCTTTAGTCATTACCTCAACAATCGGACGATCATTTTTATGTTCGAAACGTAAATCTCTATTAGTTACAATTCCTTTTAAAACACCAAGAGCATCAACAATAGGAATTCCGCCAATACCATTTTCTTTCATTAACATTTTAGCATCTAAAACTGTTGCTGTTAATGGTAAAGTTAATGGGTCAATAATCATTCCTGATTCTGCACGTTTTACTTTACGAACCTCTTGAGCCTGTTGCTCAATCGTCATATTTTTATGTAATACACCAATACCACCTTCTCTTGCCATAGCTATTGCCATTGCAGATTCGGTAACTGTATCCATAGCAGCAGAAACTATTGGTACATTTATAGTTATATTTTTAGTAAATTTTGTTTTAATAGAAACTTCTCTTGGAAGTACTTCAGAGTAAGCTGGTACTAGTAAAACATCATCGTATGTTAAACCTTCGCCTATAAATTTTGATTGGTGAGCTTGCGTATGCAATTAATTTAGTGTGTTGTTAATTAATTGCGTACAAATATACTATATATAATACAAATTCAATATTATTTTTATGTTAACATAAAAAATATTTTCCATCAACTTATTTAAAATTAATCTAAATAAATTTTGCACAATTCAAAAACTATTTTACATTTGCAAAACTATTTTTAATAAATCTAAATAAAATGAAAAAAGTACTAGGATTATCATTATTACTAACATCAGCATTTTTTATGAGTTGTTCTGATGACGACCCAATTGTTATTAGCCCAGAAACAGTAATTGAAAACGCTAAAACTACATTTGTATCAAATTATGTAAATATCGTAGAGGCTAACTACAATGATGCCTTAGCTAAAACAAAAGATTTACAAACAGCTATTAATGCTTTTGTAGCAGCACCTGATGCAGCTAAATTAGCAACCGCTAAACAATCTTGGTTAGATGCTCGTGAGCCTTACGGACAAACAGAAGCATACCGTTTTTATGATGGTCCTATTGATGGAGCTGACTTTGGAGAAATAGAAGGTAATATTAATGCATGGCCTTTAGATGAAGCCTTAATTGATTATGTTGCTGATGGTACAGGAGGACAAGAAGCTTCTGATAATAGACAAAATATAGTTAATAACATTACTGAATACCCTAATTTTACCAAAGAAATATTAAGAAATCTTTCTGGATATAGTGAAAATGAATCAAATGTAACCATGGGATATCATGCTATTGAGTTTTTATTATGGGGACAAGATGCTACTGCTCCTTCAGCTAAATTAGCTGGACAAAGACCTTTTACTGATTTTACAACGAAAGAAAATTCAGAGAGAAGAAAACAATATTTAAAATTAGCTACAGAAATTTTAGTTGAAGACTTAGAAGCTGTAACTAAACAATGGAAATCAGGAGCTCAATATAGAACTGAATTTTTAGCATTATCTAAAAATGATGCTATTGATAAAATTTTAACAGGTGCTGCTAAATTAAGTAACGGAGAATTATCAGGAGAAAGAATGGTTACTGCTGTTGTTAATCAAGATCAAGAAGATGAACATTCTTGTTTTTCTGATAACACACATAGAGATATTTATTTAAACGCAAAATCTATTAATAACATTATTAACGGTAGCTATACTAAAGTAGATGGAACTAAAATTTCAGGAACTTCTTTATTAGAAGTATTAACTTTAGTAAATGCAGCTGAAGCGGTAACTTTAACAACCACAGCAACTACTGTTATGGCTAAAGTAAAAGTTATTTCTGATGCTAAATTCTTTGATTATCAAATTATAGGAGAAACTAAAGATAACAACAACAAACCTGTAATGAGTGCTGTTACTTCTTTAGAAAAACAAGGAATAGAATTAGCACAAGCTGGTAAAACTATTACTGGAAACAACATCGATTCAGAAGTATAATATTCTTTTTACTTCAAAAAAAATTAAACCAAACTATCTATAATAGATAGTTTGGTTTTTACGTAAAAAAACATAACAGAATGAATAAAGTATTTTTTTATGCTATAGTAACACTTCTTTTATTTTCTTGTAATAAAAAAGAAGAATACACTTCTCTATATAATTATGAAAATGGGGAAGAACTATCCGCAGGGAAATTAACAACAACAATACTAGGTGTCAATGCTTTTGATCAAAAAGTACCTGGATTATCACAACTAGATGGGCGTTCTTTTTTTGTAGGAAATTCTTTATTTCGTCAAAATTGGGTAAGCTCACCAGCCTCTACTACTGCAAGAGATGGTTTAGGACCTACATTTAACGCAAGAGCATGTAGTTCTTGTCACAACAAAGATGGTAGAGGGAAGCCTTTAGAAACAGGTCAAAAATTTTCTGCTGGTTTTTTAATGAGAATAAGCACTTCAGGAATAGGCGCTCATGGAGGTCCTAAAACACTAACTAATTATGGAGGGCAAATACAAGAACACGCTAATTTAGGAGTATCATATGAAGCTAAAGTTTCTGTTACTTTTAAAACAATTAAAGGCACTTTTACTGATGGAGAATCATACGAATTAAAAGAACCAATTTACACTATTTCTGATGAACAATTTGGCTCTTTACAAAACGCTTTAACTTCACCAAGAGTAGGACAACAAGTTATCGGTTTAGGGCTTGTAGATGCTATTTCAAACAATGATATTTTAGCGAACGCTGATGAATTTGATGCCGATAATGATGGCATTTCAGGAAAAGCAAATTATGTTTGGGATGTTGTTAAAAATCAAACTGTTTTAGGTCGTTTTGGTTGGAAAGCTAATCAACCTAATTTAAAACAACAAGTGGCAGGTGCTTTTAGTGGAGACATGGGGTTAACAACTTCTTTATTTCCTGATGAAAATTGCCCATCACCTCAACAAGATTGCCAAAAATTCCCTAATGGTGGTTTACCTGAAGTTACTGATGAAGCTTTAACTGATATAATGATTTATTCCTCTTCTTTATCAGTGCCTATTAGACGAAACTTTAAAGATGAAAATGTTTTGAAAGGAAAGCAAATTTTTAAAGATATGAAATGTAACAGCTGTCATACAGAAGTATTTACAACTTCGAATAATTATCCTGCAAACAAAACATTAGAAAACGTTACAATTAGACCTTATTCCGATTTTTTATTACACGACATGGGTGATGCCTTAGCTGATAACAGACCCGATTTTAAAGCCACAGGTAAAGAGTGGAGAACACAGCCTTTATGGGGTGTCGGTTTAATTGATGAAGTAAATAATCATACTTTTTTATTACATGATGGTAGAGCTCGTAATATTGAAGAAGCTATTTTATGGCATGGCGGAGAAAGTGAAGCATCAAAAGAAGCATATAAAAATTTAACAAAAGAAGATAGAACAGCCGTTTTAGGCTTTATAAACTCATTATAAAATGATTAAAAAAACAATAATTATAACAATAACATCCCTCCTATTTTTATCTTGTAATAATGATTCGGAGACTGTTTCTTCTTTCGATATTCAAAAGCTTCGTTCAGATATTATAACAAATACAGAAACATCTATTACCAATAATTTTATCAAAAGTATTGATGATTTAAATAATTCGATACAAATATTTACTACGAATCCAAATGAAAGCAATCTTCTACTAGCTAAAAACACTTGGAAAACAGCGGCTAAAAACTATTCTTTAATTCAAGTTTTAAATATTGGAGAAATTAAAACTTCTTACATACAAACTTCTTTTTTAGCTGGGTAGCTAACGCAAAAGGAATTGAAGAGTATCTTTTATCAAAAAAAGAAATATCTGAAATAGCTATAAATTCTATTTCAACAAATTTAAGAGGTTTAGCTAGTATCGAACATTTACTTTTTGATAAAAATACTACTGAAACTATTGAAGGTTTTACAGATATCAGACGAAAAGAATACTTAAATATTCTTGGATTAAACCTTGTATCTAAAGCTACTATTTATAATTCTAAATGGAATACATTTCGCACCAAATTTATTGAAAATAATTCAACAGGTATTAATGGTAGCATCAATCAAGTTATCAATCAAATGTATGCTTTATTAGAAGATGTTAAAAGTTATAAAATAGGGCAACCTGCAGGAATTGAAAAAACAAGCGTTTCTGACAGAACTCTTTTACAAGCTCAAAAAAGTGAATATTCATTAGTACTTATTCAGAATAATATCGAAAGTATAAAAAACATCTATTTTGGTAACGAAAATGGTATCGATGATTTTGTTAGTTCAATTACTAAAAATGAAACACTAAACAACAAAATTAAAATACAATTTGAAACTATTGAGAATACCATATCAGCATTTGGAAATAGTTCTTTAAAAGAAGCTATTATTAATGATAAAGCGAATGTTAAAAAACTATATAACGAAGTAAAACAATTATTAGTTTTAATCAAAACAGACGTAGCAAGTGTTTTATCTGTAACCATTACCTTTACAGATAATGACGGAGACTAAACCTTTTATTTAAAGATTTCAACAATTACTAAATCAAAAAATCCCGATAAATTATTTATCGGAATTTTTTTATAAATAAATCAAATTTAATAAATTTAGAAGATATTTTTTAGGTTAAAACCATAACTGATATATACCGCTATTTGATCGTTTTGAGTAGAAAAATTCACTTGATTTGTTTTTACTGAATTTTTAATATTCTGAACACTTCCTTCTAAAAAATAATCATTGCCCGACAAATAATACTTTGCACCTAAGGTTATCATATTCTTTTTTTTAAAATACTTTGTAAATGATAACTCAGGTATTATATACACATTCCCTGGGTTGATAGAATTATTAGTTGCTATAATTTTATCATCGGATTCTCCTTTTTCTTCTTCAAAATTAGTATCAGTAACAAAAGAAATAGAAGAACCTAAACCTATCGTTATATCTAAATCTTTTTTTAAAGAAATATTATACCCAGCTCCTAATGAAACGGTGTGCATAAAATAATTATTATCTACAGTAAATTCCTTTCCTTCATTAAGCCCATTTATAGTCAGCATTGCATACGAAGCCATATATCCTAATTTAACTTGTGCTTTAAACGCGGTTTTATAAATTGCTGTTAACGAAAGTGAATTATTAAAATTATTAGATATAGTACTTTCTGTAAACGGCATTGCTGTTTTATGAATCACAGCATCGGTTAAACCAAATTCATAACCTATTGTTGTATATAAACCTTTGTGCGTATTATTTTCCTGAGCGTTTATTGTTGATATACAAACAAGAAACAAATTTATTATTACAATTATTTTTAATTTCATTTTACTGTTTTTCAAGATTAATTGAGGTTGATGTAGCTGACACAGTACATTCATTTGATTTTAACCAAACCCCATCAAGTTTCTTTTTATCGGCTGATAAATTAAGTTCATACGTATTTTCAGTACAGTAATTTCCACAACCAGGATCAGAACCTATTTCTTGCTTATCATTCGTATTAATAGTTAATTTATTACCATCAAGATTCATTTCTAAATTAAAAATGGCAAAATATTGTTGATTTGGTATAGAGGCTATCTTTAGTTTCCCCTCAATTAATTCCTTTTCAATGTTTGGTTATTGTTAATGTATAGCGGTATTTTTTCGAACAACAATTTGAACAATTCATTGCTCCATCCCAAATACCTACTAAACTATTTGTTTCTTCAACTTCGCTATCATTATTATTAATAATAGCTTCGTTGTACGTTATATCTATTGATTTAGTACAAGCGGCTAATAATAGACATAAAACGATATATATTATTTTTTTCATTTGGTTTTTAACGATTTAAATTATTAAAAAGTAAACGTATTACTTAGTGTTACAGAAGTTGATTTTAAACCTGTAGATCTTTCAAAGCTAGAAAGTCGGAATTCTAACGATTTAAACTGAAATTCTCTTTTCTTATTGATTTTAAAGTTCAGTACACCGTTTACTGGTGAAAATTTCATTCCTATTCCTACTTTATTTGTCGTAAACTTCGCTAAATCATAATCTGAGGTATAATACTTAGCATCTAAATCATGTTCTCCCCAAGCTTGAAAATATTTTGATTGTGTTTGTGTATGAAAACGATAAAAAGGATATAATGTTAATCCACTTCCTATTTTTATAGGTGTTTCAATTTCAAAGGTATTACCTGTTACTCCAAAATCATCACTATAGAACCTGTAAAACAAACGTGTAATTAAGAAATCACTAATAAAATAATTAGCTCTAAAACCAAGTGCTTTTTTTATTCTTGATCTTGGTAGATTTTCACTTTCTACTTTTTTATTTTTTTCATTTTCAATAGTAACGCCATCATTAAAATAAACTCTATGAAAAGGTGTATTTAAAATTCCCTTCTGAATAATTACCTCAGCTGTTACAGACGCATTTAATCTGCTATTTACACTCCCTCCATAAGTAGCTGCGATATTATAAGTAAATCGAGTATCCGTATCATATCCTTTAAAAGCATTCGTTGTTGGAACTACATATTCATCGTCGTCATCCCTAGCACTATAGTTCAAGTTAGCCGCACGATCATCATCATCATCATCATCATCATCATCATCATCATCATCATCATCATCATCATCATCATCATCATCATCGTCATCATCGTAATCGTCATCATCGTAATCATAATCAGTACCTCCTGTTGCTGCTCCTGCTTTTCTATCTCTAATTTCTCCAGGATAAATTAAAAGCCATTTATCGATAAAAATTCCTGCATTAATACTTAAAAACTTATTTCCGTCTTTAGAATCTTTCTGCCAAGTAATTTTACCATAATTTGAAGTAACATCAAACTCTTTAGAGTAACCATATAAAACAGAAACAGCTGTATTGTTTTCAGGTATTAATCGACTAAAATTTAATGACATATATTTTCGAGTATCTTCACTCGCTAAATTATTATCTGAATTTACTGTTTCGGCTGAACTTGTACTTGCCGAAGTCGTTGCACCATATTTATCAATATTTGCTGTACTTGCTGATGTATAATGATCTAAACCAAAAGTTGCTCCAAAAGTAGCGGTTTTATTTACAGGTATTGAAACTGTTATTTGTGGGGCATTATTATCTAACTTTTCGGTACCCAAACCTCCAGTTACTGCCGCATTATTTCCATCTTGTTCATAATAGTTATAAAGAATATCTACTTGAACTTTATCTAATTGTTTTATTTTTTTTTGCGAAAACATATTCTCACTTAACATAAAACACAAAATAATGATTAATTTAGTATTTAATTGCATCCACATCCTCCACCTGATTTTCCTCCGTTAGCACCTGCAACTCCTTCTCTATAATTCTGAGAGCTTGTTTCGTATTGTTCAATTTTTCTTGATGATAAAGCCATATCTTCATCATTTAAATACATTTTTTGATATGGCTTTACGCTTACACAATTTGAAAAAATTGTAATAATAAGTAAAAGCATAACTGTTTTTTTAATCATATTTTAGTTTAATTTTAAATTAGTAGATGTATATATATTATTCTTGTTAGTAACTAAAAGACATTCAACACCTTTTAGTTGATTTATTAATGCTAATCCTTTTTCTTTTCCCATTACGTAAACCGATGTTGCTAAAGCGTCTCCTAACTCTGTATTTTCACAAAAAACAGTAACGCTTTTTAAGCCTTTAACTGGCCAACCCGTTTTAGGATGAATTATATGCGAATACTTAATTCCATTAAATTCGATATATTTTGCATAATTACCTGAAGTTACCACCCCGTTATTGTACAAATTAAACGAAGCAATACTTTTTAATACTTTGTTCGGATCTGCAATTTTTATAGCCCATTTTTCGGTTATCGGATGATTTCCCCAAGTTGTCAAATCACCTCCTGCATTTACCAAACCAGCTTTTACGCCTAGTTTTTTTAATTTTTCTTTTACTTTTTCTGCCGCATAGCCTTTTCCAATAGATCCGAAACCAATCTTCATTCCTTTTTTTACTAAAAACACCGTATTATTTTCTTTATCAATACGAATATCTTTGTAATTAATATTTTTTATTGATTTTAAAACAAGCGTGCTATCAGGTAATTTTTTCATCGGTTTATTGAAATACCACAATTTATCTAACGAGGCAAAACTGATATCAAAACATCCATTTGTTAATTCCGATATTCTTTTGCTTCTTGCGATTAAATCAACCAATTCACGACTCACTTTTACAGGTTTTACTCCCGCATTTCTTGTAATTTTTGAAGTTTGAGAAGTTGCTTTCCAAGACGATATTAAGTTTTCAATTCGCACAGTTTCCTTGATAGCTTCTTGAATAAAAAAAGTAGATTTTTCTTTTGTTTCAGTAACAACGGTAAATTCAAAATCAACGCCCATCAAAAGCCTTTTTTCTTTATAAACTTGCTGCCCTTTTACTGAAAATGAAGCTATTATTAAACAAAACAAAAAATATATCCGCATCATTATTTTAAATAATTTTCGATATAATATGCTGCTGTTTCACTTTTATAACCATCAATAGCTTTTACCATTTCTGCTTTATCATTTAAAACTGCCACAAAAGGAAAAGCACCTGAATTATTATATTTTTCTGCTATTTTTTCTATATAATTAATGCGTTCTTTTGTTAATTTTCTTCTACTACGAGGAAAATCAATATTTACTAAAACATAGTCTAAAAGAGCTTTATTTTTAAATATTTCAGAAGATAAAACTTCATTTTTCAATTCTTGACAAGGTATACACCAATCAGATCCTGAGAAATAAACAAATATTTTTTTATGCTGATTACTTGCAATTTTTTGAGCTTCTTCAATATTTGTTAACCATCTCAGTTTTTTTTTTTTGTCCGTTTACGGTTACAGTTATTGCTCCTACTAAAACCAGTGTTAGTATTATATTTTTATACATTTTTTTAAAATTTTCGACAAAACTAATCTTTATTTAGAATAAATAAACATAGATTTGCCAAAAATTTAAATTATTTATTTTTAATTAATCTAAATTAAGTAATATTAACATGAAGAAATTATTAATTTTATACATAATCGCATTAGTTACTATTTCTGTAAATGCACAAGAAGTGACCGTTGGGGCAGGAACCTGTGGTGGATCTATTACCTCAAATCTTCCTGTTAAATATGATGATGGTTCTTGGACTAGCGGAAAAAGTAACAGTTGGTCTTTGATGCTTTATAAAAAAAGTGAATTAAACAATATCAATGGAAACTTAACCCAATTAGGGTTTTATACAGATTGTGGAAGTACAAATTATTCAACAGTCAATAACCAAAGAATTTATATAAAAGAAACAAATATCTCTCAAATAACAAATGGAAATATCCCCGATCTTTCAACTTATACAAAAGTTTTTGATGGTGCTATTACTTGGCAAAAAAAATCAAGTTTTACCCCTAATATAATAACACTTACGAATCCTTTTACTTATTCAGGGACTAAAAATTTATTGATTTATTTTGAAAATGAATCAGGAAAAGGTGTTTCTATGTGGGGGAGTATCCCTTTTATATGGAATAATCAGGGTGCAAAAAGAACAGCAAGTACACCTTATAAATTGAGTAATAAAAACAGTTCTATAGGAGCTATTGATAAAGTATTGCCTGTTACGTATTTTAAATTTTCAACACCAAGCGCTCCTCCTGTAATTACAATGGAATTGGATCAAAATATCTGTAGAGGAAGTTCTTTTAGTTTTACAACTGTTGATATTACACCAATAAACCCGACACTTACATTAAAATGGATAACATCAGGTACTGGAACATTTAATAATAACACTATAAAAAACCCTAGTTACACGCCTAGTAATACAGATATAACAAATGGAGATGTAATACTAACATTAACCGCTACAAACCCTGATGGATCTAGTGATGCCAGTTTTACGCTTTCTATTTCTCCGCTTCCGAGCGCATCTATAAAAAAAATTAATTAACTATAAATAACTATTAAAATGATAAAAAAATTATTATCAACTACCGTATTATTATTCTGTTGCCTTACTATCTTAGGAAACAATATAGCTACATCTAAAACGACTGTAACCCCTCCTTCTTTACCCGAGATTACACTATGTGAAAATGAAAACTTAGAATTAACAGCAGAAGATGCTGGAACTGGAGCAACTTATGAATGGACTAAAGGAGTTGATGTAAAATCAAATATTAAAGATTTAATTATAAATAATGTTACTTTAGTTGATGCAGGAATATACACCTTAACTGTAACAAAAAATGGTTGTTCAAATACAGTTGATATTCTTGTAAAAATCAACGAAAACCCTGACACACCTATATTAGCCAATACAGCTGCTTCTTGTGCTGCTAACGGAACTAGTGAAATAACAAATTATGACGCTACTGTAACTTACCTTTTTACTCCTGTAGGACCTACCGTTAACGCTACTGGTGAAATTCAAAATATGACTTTTGGAACTTCATATACTGTAATAGCTGAAAAATTAACACGCCAATCTGATAACTCGGTCTCTTTTCAAAATGACGCAATGTTACCAACTCCTAACGTACCAACATTAAACGATACAGCTGCTTCTTGTGCTGCTGATGGTACTAATCAAATTGATAATTATGACGCTACCGTAACTTATGTTTTCACTCCTGTAGGACCTACTGTTAATACTAGTGGTGAAATTCAAAACATGGTTATTGGTACTTCATATACTGTAATAGCTCAAAAAGGTACTTGTGATTCTGGAAGTTCTATTACTTTTCAAAATGATGTGATGTTACCGACTCCTAAAGCAATTATTAAACTAAAATAATTTTAAAAACCCACGAGGCGATTTTCACCTCGTGGGTTTTTATTAAAATTGATTCTAATGGTTAAAAAAGTATTCTTTATTCTTTTAGTAATGTTACATTTTAGTACATCATATGCCGCAAATAAAATTTATACGATAAATGATTTAGATAAACATCAAAATAGTTTAACAGAAGTCACCATTTGTGAAGGAGAAAATTTAGCGCTTACTGCTCAGTTTTTTGAAGAAGCAACCTATAAATGGTTTACTTCTGATGAAAAAACAATCAATAATATTGATTTATTTCGTTCGAATATTTCCGTAGAAATGGCAGGAACGTATCTTTTAACAATCTATAATAATGGATGTAACGATACTGCTCAAATTAATGTTATTGTTATTCCTAAACCAAACGCAGGAATAAATGGTTCTTTAGATATCATAAAAGGTTTTACCCCTACCCAAGAAGAATTATTTGACGCTTTAGGCGGTAATCCTGAAGAAAATGGTGTTTGGACAAAGATAAAAAACACCTATACTTATACTGTAAATTCAAAAAACAAGTGTAGTAATATCGCTAAATCAACTGTAAATATTACTGAGAATATTCAGCTAACAAATGGTTTCTCTCCTAATAATGATTCTGTTAACGATACTTGGGTTATTCTTTCTGAAATTTCAATTAAATACCCAAACAACAAACTTTTGGTATTTAATCGACACGGAAATAAGGTGTACCAAGCCGCTCCATACAAAAATAATTGGGATGGTATTGCAAATTCTAACTTGATTATTAACAAAACCACCAAACTACCTATAGGCCCTTATTATTATGTATTAGAATTGAATAATACTAGCAATACTATGCTTAAAGGTTGGGTTTATATTAATTATTAAGCATGAAATCACTCTATATTATTCATTTTTTTTTATTAATATATCTGTGTAATATTAATAATGTAAAAAGTCAAAACACAGCTGATTTTTCAGTTTTCAATCATAGTTTAAATCTTATAAATCCTGCTTTTACTGGAAAAAACAATAAAATTCAAATAGCTTCAAATTATAAAAAAGTATGGGCTGGTATTGAAAATTCAATACATTCTAATATTATTTCGTTTAGTATGCCTACTCAAAAAGGTATTGCTATTGGTTTGTCTGTAATTACAGATAATTTTTATTTATTTAAAGAAACAAATATATCAGGAGATATTTCTTATAAAATTAAATTATACGCAACTCATGAACTATTATTTGGTTTAAAAGCCTCTGTAAAGTCCTTCGGAGCTAATTTAAATAATATTAAAACTTTTGAAAACAACGACCCCTTATTTACTAAAAATGAACAGCTAGTTTTACCTAATTTTTCTCTTGGCTTTGCAATTAGAAATGAACGTTATTTCGTTCATTTTTCAATGTTAGATATTTTAAAAGAACGAAAAAACAATACGGAAAAAGTAGCCACATCAAATAAGATGAGAACAAATTTTGGTGCGGGAATACATCATAAACTTACTGATTATTTAGGTGTAACGACCACTTCTTTATTTAGAGTAATACAAGGAGTACCGCTTTCTTTTGATATTAGTTCAATGCTTTCGATCAATAATAAATATGATGTTGGGCTTACCTATAGATATAACGCTGCTTTAATGGGTAATTTTCTTATAAAAACAACTGATTGGCTACAATTGGGTTACAGTTATGGAGCCCCTTTAAATGAAATAGCAAAATACAACAACGGTACACACGAATTTTTTATACGCATATACTTTAACAAGAAAACAAAGAACCCTTTTAAATGGAGATTAGGCTGTTTTTAAGCTGTTTTTAACAAAAAAAAATTAATAATGAAAAAAATAATTTTACTAATTTTATCTTTCTTATCAATAACAATCTATTCACAAGGGAATGAAATTACTATCGGTACACCAATGTGTGGTACTTCTATAACTAAAAAAGCTCCAGCTAATTATGATTATGTTCTAGAAAAAAAAATAGTTGGACTACCATGTTATATAAAGCATCACAAATAAGTGCATCGGGAGCAATAAAAGGGCTTGCTTTTTTTGCTGATTGTAGATATAATAATTGTAATTTTGATACGGCTAAAAATCAAAAAATATATTTAAAAGAAGTTGATTTTTCTCAAATTGAAGATACATCAGCACCTGATTTATCAACTTTCACAAAAGTATATGATGGTGAAATAACTTGGAGAAGAGGAAGTACAATCGAAAATTCTAAAACACAAATTGTTTTTGCAAGTGAATTCAACTATACAGGTTCTAAAAATTTATTAGTTTATTTTAGTAATGAAAACGATAAACCTTTAGGAGGTTTTGGAGGTTGTGGAAGTTCTCCTTCTTTTTTATGGGATAACGCTGGAGAAAAAACTGTTCTTTCTGAAGTTTTTAAAAAAGGCGAAAAAACAGGAAATGGAAATTATAGCAAAGAACTACCTATTGTCCGATTCTATTTTGACGAAATAAATACTGAAGATTTTTCCGCTTCAGTACAAAAAACATTAATTACTGCTTCTCCTAAAAAAATTACAGCCAACGGTGTTTCTTCTAGTGTTATAACCGTTCAATTGTATAATGCAAATGGTGCTATTTTAAATTATGCAAATCAAAAAGTTGTATTAAATACTACTGCGGGTATTTTAGGAAGTGTTGTAGATAAAAATAACGGCTCTTATACCGCTTTTTTAACGAGTAGTGAATATGAAGAAACAGCTGTTATTTCTGGCATATTAAATGAAGTCAATATTATTGATACCGAAGAGGTTCAATTCATAAAAAAAGATAGTTCTGAATCAGAAACTGGAGGAAACCCTACTAACAATTCAAACCCAACCAACCTAGTACAAGGGTTTTCACCGAATAATGATGGTATAAATGATACTTGGAAAATTTTGCCAAATGTGCAAACAACATATCCTAATAATAGCTTATTTGTTTTTAACAGATTTGGCTATAAAGTATATGATGCGGCTCCTTATCAAAATAATTGGAATGGAGAATCTAACGGAAAAACAACCATTTCTAAAGATTCAAAACTTCCTGTAGGTTCGTATTATTTCATTTTTAACACTGGTAAAAACGAGCAAATTTTTAAAGGTTGGATACAAATAAATTATTAAAAAATAAAAAATGTTACTACGAAAAATATTATTTATAAGCGCATTAATACTTACTCTTTGTGTTTATTCTCAAAACAACGTAAATTATTCCTTATATAATTACAACTTAAACTTAATAAACCCTGCCTTTGCGGGGCAGGAAAATAAAACTTCTATTCTTATAAATTCTAAAACACAGTGGGCTGGAATACCTGATGCACCTAAAACAAGTACTATTTCTTTAAATATTCCGCTAAAAGAAAACATCGGAATTGCTTTAAATATTATTAATGATAAAATATTTATTTTTAATCAAACACAAATTTCTTTAGATGCTTCTTATAAATTAAAAGTTAGCGAAAATCATCAGGTATTATTTGGTATTAAAGCACAGGCAAATTTATATAGTGGTGAATTTAATACCATTAAGACAGAGGTAGAAAATGATGCTTTTTTTGCTGAATCTATTAATAATTTTAGCCCTAATTTTGCATTCGGTACTGCATTGATACATTTGAAAAATATTATGTACACGCAACAATAAACACCGTATTATTTGATGACAGATACAAAGAAATTAATAGTTCTGAAAATAAAAACAGATTAAACATGAGTATTGGTGGTGGTTACACTATCAGATTAAACAATTATTTAAATTTAAAGCCTTCTACATTAATTACGATTGTGCAAGGAACTCCGTTAGTTTTTGATTTGAATACCACGTTAGAAATCAAAGAAAAATACAATGTAGGACTTTCTTATTCTTTAAATAATTCTGTTCAAATAAACGGAAAATTAAGTGCTACAAAATGGTTTGATTTAGGCTATGGATATAGTATGTACACCAACAAAATAAGTCCTTATCAAAACGGAACTCATGAAGTTTTTTGCCCTATTTAATTTAGATGATATTTTTTAATTATAAATATATAAAACCTAAAGTGAATTTTAGGTTTTATATATTTTCAAACAATAATTTTACGTAACCATCTTCAGGGTTTTCATATACTTCTTTTGTTATTCCTTGTTGTAAAACAACGCCATTTTTTAACACAATTATTTCATCAGAAACTTCAAGTGCATCTTTAATATCATGCGTTACAAAAATTGCTGTTGTATTTGTTTTTTTTAAAATAGCTAAAATATCTTTACGTAATTGACTTCTTAAAATAACATCTAAATTACTAAAAGGTTCATCTAAAATTAATAACTCTGGTTTTGGTGCTAATGCTCTTGCCAAAGCAACACGTTGTTGTTGTCCTCCTGAAAGTTCATGCGGATAACTATTTTCTTTATCTGATAAACCTACTAAAGTTAAAACTTCTTTAATTCTATCTTTTTTATCTGATAAATTAGATATTCCGTAACCAATATTATCAGCAACAGAAAAATGAGGAAACAAAGCATAATCCTGAAAAACCATTCCTACATTTCTAAGTTGTGGTTTTACAAAAATTGCTGATGATGAAACTGTTTTTTCTTTGATTAGTATAGTTCCATAATCTAAAGTTTCTAAACCTGTTATTAAGCGAATTAAAGTTGTTTTTCCGCTTCCACTTTCTCCTACGATAGCTATTATTTTTCCTTTTGATAAAGAAAAAGAAACGTTATTTAACGCCACTACTTTTCCTTTATTAAATGTTTTTTTAACATCTTTTACTTCTAATAATGTAGTCTTCATTAATTTTCTTTCGCTATTAATCTATTTAAAAATAATATTGGTATTATTCCTGTTAAAATAATAAATAATGATGGCAATGATGCTTCTGCAATTAATTCATCGCCTGCATATTCGTAAGCTTTAACCGCCAAAGTATTTATATGATATGGTTTTAAAATTAAAGTAAGTGGTAATTCCTTCATTACATCGACAAAAACTAAGATAAATGCACTTAAAATAGCTGGTTTTAATAATGGAAATTCAATTTTAATAAATGTTTTAAGCGTACTCGCACCTAAAATTTTTGATGCTTCGGATAATGATTTTCCAAACTTTAAACTATTTGATTCAATAGGATTATACGCCACCGCCAAAAAACGAACAAGATAAGCGTATACCAATGCCATAATAGTTCCGTTGATAATAAATCCGATTTTTATATCAAATATATTTTTCATAAAAGTAACCAACCATTTATCTATTGATAAGGTTGGAATTAAAACTCCTACAGCAATTACTGCTCCTGGAATTGCGTATCCTAAAACGCCTATTTTTGCTGTTGATTTCATCCAAGATAATCGATTCCATTTTGAAAAAAATATTAAAAATAATGCAAAAAGTACCGTAGAAATTGCCGACAACATTGCAATACCAAAACTTTGAAGAGAAATTACTAAAAATTCAGAAGTAAAAACTTCTTTATAAGTTAAGGATGCCCAATATAATAACTGAAATAAAGGCACTAAAAATCCAAATAAAACAGGTATAAAAGCAATTATAAAAAATATTATTTTTAATCTAGTTGATATAAATTCTCTTTTTACTTTCTGATGATTTTTTGTCGCATTAAAATAGCCTATTTTTCTTCGTTGCCATTTTTCAATAGTGATTAACAAAAATATTATAATTACTAAAATTGCTGATAAATAAATAGCTGTTTCTGGTTCTTCCAAAGAAAACCACGCTCTAAAAATACCAGTTGTAAAAGTACTTATTCCATAATATTTAGCTGCTCCATAATCATTTAAAACTTCCATTAATACTAAAATTAATCCGCCAATAAACGCAGGACGTGCTAAAGGAAGAATCAATTTAAAAAATGTTTTTCGTTCTCCTGCACCTAATAATTTTGATGCTTCAATTATATTATTTGATTGATTCAAAAAGAAAGACCTTGAAGCAACATATACATAAGGATACAATGAAATACTTAGGACAAAAATTAATCCTACGTGATTCATTACATCAATTTTAACATGAAATATATTTTCTATAATACTGCCATAATCAAAAAAACCTGCATAAGTATATGCTGTAATATAAGACGGAATTGCTAATGGAAGAATTAATAACCATTCCAATTGCTTTCTAAACGGAATATGATATCGAGAAACAATCCAAGCTGATGAAACACCAAAAATCAATGTTAAAATACCTGTACCGATAATTAACAAAACAGAATTCTGAACATAGTTTGGTAACAAATGAACAACTAAATGATTCCAAGTTTCACCAGGACCATAAAACAAATTAATAAAAACAGTCAGTATAGGTATTGCCACAAACAAAACAATGATCAATAAAAATATTGACCATTTGTTTGTATCTCTTCGTATGGTTTGAAAAGTATTTTTCACAAAAATTAAGTGATTTTTAAATTAAAAATAAACTATTTCCATTGAGCTTTATCAAAAACTAAAACAGCTTTTTTATTATTCTCACCTAATTTAGTTAATGATAAAGTATCTTCTTTAAAAGTTCCCCATGATTTTAATAAATCCGAAGCAACTACTTCTTTATTCACAGGATATTCATAATTAGCTTTAGCAAATACTTCTTGCGATTTTTTACTTACTAAAAATTCAATAAACTTAATAGCATTTGCTTTGTTAGGTGCATATTTTGCTACTCCTGCTCCACTTACATTAATATGTGTTCCGTTAGTATTTTGATTTGGAAAAAATATTTTAACTCCGTTAGCAACCTTTACTTCTTCAGGGTTTTTAGAATTTAATAATTTACCAATATAATAGGTATTTACGATAGCAATATCTCCTTCACCAGCAACGACTGCCTTTACTTGGTCGCGGTCATTTCCTTTTGGTGAACGTGCCATATTAGCAACAATACCTTTAGTCCATTCAGCAGCTTTTTCTTCTCCGTTATTCGCTATTATTGAAGCTAATAATGATTGATTATAAATATTAGCTGATGAACGAATTAATATTCTATTTTTCCATTTTTCATCAGTTAAA
The DNA here is from genome assembly GCF_027941775.1 of Tenacibaculum pacificus. NCBI lineage: Bacteria > Pseudomonadati > Bacteroidota > Flavobacteriia > Flavobacteriales > Flavobacteriaceae > Tenacibaculum > Tenacibaculum pacificus. The sequence continues at coordinate 1,418,823 of NZ_CP115917.1, forward strand.
GCTTCGTAAGTAGATAATTCTTCTTCTTTTACTTTTTCAGGATTATAAACAATTACACGAGCTCTTTTTGTTAACGAAAACCAATTATTATCGGCATCTTTTAAATGAGCAGGAATTGTTTTATTTAAAATATCTGAAGTAGCAGACTGTAACAAACCTTTCTTTTTGGCTCTAACTAAACGACCTGCATCTACAGTAATTAATACATCTGCAGGAGATTGCGCTCCTTCAATAGTCATTTTTTGCATTAACTCATCAGCTTTTGCATTTACTACGTTTACTTTTACACCTGTTTCTTTTTCAAATTGAGCAAATAATTCTTGATCTGCTTTATAATGACGATGTGTATAAACGTTTACTTCTTGTTGTTTTACTGCTTCTTTTTTCTGTTCTTTTTTACATTGAAGCAAAAATTACAGTTATTATTAAAGTTATTATTATATTTTTCATATTGAATATTAATTAAAAGTAAACAAATGTAGTTATTTAGATTGATTCAACATAAAATACTATAATTTAAATTCTAAAGTTAAGTAATAACTTCTTGGAGAAGCTGGTAAAATACCTGGTCCTGGATATCCTGTTGCTCTACGAGTAAAATAATTTTGATTTAACAAATTATTTATTCCTGTTTCTATTTTCCATTTTTTATATGAATAAGAAAAAGATGCATCTACAATTGAATAAGCAGGAATTGGACCAACAGTTCCTTCTCTATTACTACCTTCTTCATCAATTCCACTATTTGTTGCATCTGTAAATTGTTCCGATAAATGAGTAAATTGTAAACTTCCTAAGAAATTTTTATATCCAAATTTAGTACCTGATTTTAGGTTTATAAAAGGAATAAATTCTACTTCTTTTCCTTTTACATTTTTATAAACAGATTCGGTATATTCTGATTTAGTTAAGGCTAAATTATTAAAAACACTTAATGAATAATTAGTATCTAAATTAAGAGCTGTTGCTAAATTCACATCAATTAAACTTTCAAATCCATAGATAAAAGCATTACCAATATTAGTACGTAATCTATCTCCTTTATGCTCTCCTTCATCTTCAATAACTAAACCTATTCTATTATTATAATAAAGTCCGTATCCGCTAATATCATAAGATATGATATTATTCCAACGCCCTCTAAAACCAACATCACCTGTAGCACCTTTTTCATCTTCAATAAATTCATCAACAACAAAACTAGGGCTAACTGTACGAATATCATTAAATGTTACCGATCTGTAATTTTGAGATACATTACCATACATTTCAAAAGAATTAGATGGTTTATAACTTGCACCAATACCTAATAAAGCAAAATTCCTTTCTTTTACTCGATTATCAGTAGCATCTTCAAAAGCTACAGCATCTCCTGCTCCATCTCTAATAATAGTTCTATATGCTCCATCACTTTCTGTTTTTATATACTCAAAACGAAAACCTGGCGTAATTGATATTTTATCGGTAACATTAAAAATATGTTCACCAAATACCGCTAAGTTTTTATTAGGAAAAACAAAATCAGAATTATGATAACTTTCAGATGGAACAAGCGTAAAATCAGCATCTACACCTCTAGTACCTTCTCCTTGTACTTCTGAATTTCTTGCTTGATAATATTTAACTCCTAGTAAATAAATGTTTTTTTGATTTCCGAGATTATATTCTGATAAAAAACGTGTTTCAACTCCCCAATTTTTAAAAGTACCTGATACTAAATCTCTAACATCATATTGATTATCAAATAATAATTCATCTTCTGCTGATATAGGATTTAAAGTAGGAAACTTATATTGACCTCTATAACCTACCGCTTTTCTTGATGCATCTAAACCGAAAAATTTAACACTTAATCTGCTTTTTTCATTAAAATCATGATCAAATTTTACAGCCCATAAATTCCAATTTACACGAAACCAATTTCTTGTACGATTACTTTGTGTAGGATATTCATTAAACATTGTATCGGTTAATCCTCCTGCTTGTTTTGCTAAATAATTTAAATAAGTAGCTTCAACAGTTAAGGTTGTTTTTTCTGATAATTTATGATTTACATGCCCATAAATATTGATAGAAGTAAATTCTGAATTAGGTCTAAATCCATCACCTTGTTTGTAATTAGCATATCCATAATATCCTGTTTTACCGATAGTACCACCTACGCTATTAAATGAATTTATTAATCCAAAAGATCCTGTAGATTGTCTTGTTACAAGTTCAAATTCTTTATTTTTATTTGGTTCATTTAATTTAAAATTAAGTAAACCACCAAATTGAGTTCCATATTGTAATGAAGCTGCACCACGTACAACTTGTATTTCTTTTAAAGCTTCAGCAGGAGGCGTATAATAACTTTCAGGATATCCTAAAACATCGGCACTAATATCGTATCCATTTTGACGCGTATTAAAGTTTGATGTTCTATTAGGATCTAAACCTCTACCACCAATATTTAATTGTAAACCAGCATCATCATTTTCATAAATATTCAATCCAACTACTTGACTATAAATTTGACGAGCATTATTTGCTGCTTTATTACTAATTGTTTCCCCTAATAAAACTACTTCTGATTTTTTACCTGCATAAATAGCAGTTCCTTCTACTTTTTTTAATCTTTTTAAGGCAAAAACTTTACGTTGTCTTTGATTAATTACAACTTCAGATAACTCTTCACCAATATAATCAAGCGTAATATTTAACTTTGAATCTGCCGTTAAATTAATCTTTTTTTCTACAATATTATAATTATAAGAAAAGAAAACAAGTTTTATGTTTCCTTTTGGCAAATCAGTTATTTTATAATTACCAGTAGCATTTGTTTTTATTAACACACCGCTATTAGCACTATATACTTCTACACTATTAATACCTTTTCCTTTTGAATTTAATACTTTTCCTGATACGGTATATTGTGCAAAAGTTACAGAAAAAGTAAGTATTGCTATTATAAGAATACTATAATCCTTTAATTTTAATTTCATGATTAAATGGTATAATCCAGTTTTTGTGCTTAAAACTTTCTTTTTGTTGATATAAATCTATTTTAGAATCTATAAATTTTGTACTTAATCTGCCATTTAATGTAACATAACTATCTACAAAAACTTGTGGATTCTTCATTCCTTTTTGTTTATAAGTATCACCTAAAAAATGTGCAAATTGTAGTATAAAATCTGACTGAAAACTCATTTGCTTTTCTTGAATAGCAGATAAATATTCTCTATTATTGATATAAAATTGCTGTTTGGTTTCTTTATCTACTATTTTAAACTCTGCAAATCCTGCTTTTTCTATTAGCATAACTCTCCAAGAAAAACGATATCCTTCTTCATTCCAAAATAATTCACCAGGATATAATAAATATCTGAAAGGAAATAAGATTTGAAAAACAAAGAAAAGAGCTAATACATTAAGTATTACTTGTTGTTTTTTCGCTTTAAAAAGAACTTTATTTTGATCAAAATAAGTTTTAGATATTTTAAAAAAAGATGCAAATATAGCTAATATTTTATGATGCACCTTTGCATCGAAAAATATAATTGTAGAAACAATCATTATATACGGAAACATACCTATTGAAAATAATATCCTTGTAAAAACATGAAATATTACAACGATTATAAAGGCATATAAACGAGTTCTTTTATAAAATAATAGAAAAGGAATTGTTAAATCGTAAATAGCTCCTGACCAACTCATGACAAAATGAAACCATGTTTTTGGCATAAAAACACCGACTAAAGGTAAATTATTCTGTATAGGAAGCCAAATATTTAATGGAGATGCTCTAAATAACCAATCTGAATTTAATTTTGCTAAACCTGCATAAAAATAAACAATCGCTAACATTAATTTTAAACAATCAATTGTCCAATTTGGTATTTTTTGATAACTTATTTTTTCATTCAATTTTGCATCTACTGAAAAATAAGCATTTGCTGGTAAAAAAAATAAGATAAAAGCGATTAAACTAACAAAGTAATAATGATTTAAATAATATGTTTTATCCATTAATTCTATATAAGAAAAACTTAGAAAAAACACTAAAACTGCGGTTTTATATTTATAACCAATAGTTATTAATATTGTTGAAATTGCACAAATTAAAAATATTATATAAGTGTAATTTCCTAGAGGCTTTATCCATTCAAAACCATAAAAAGAAAAAGCAAATTTAGGTTGAATATATAATTGATCAATCCAACCTTTATAAGTGAAACGCAGTAAACTTAAAAGCATCATAAAACCAAAAAAAATACGGAAAACAGCTAATGGAGCGGCTTCCGTATTTTTTTTTAAGTATTGTTGAATACCTTTAATCATTATCTGCATCCGTAGAATTATTTTTAATACTCAAAGCACTCATCATATCAGGCTTAAAACTTTTTAATAATGATTGTAAAGAATCATATGTATTTAAAAAAACTGTTTTATCTGACTCAATTTGACTTGCAAAATCATCATTTAACAATGTAACTTTATTATCTATATCATCAAATTTGGCATTGATTATATCAACTAAATCTTTACGTTTTAAAAACTCTAAATATTGTTGTAAGCTTTTACCTTCAACACCATTGTTTCCTATTCCTTTGAAAAAGTTTTTAGTAGCTAATAATGCTGTTGTAAAAAGCTCTTTAGAAATATTTCTATTATAATACCCTTCTACTTTTTCTGATTCAGCTTCACCTGTTCTAGCTCCTGAAGGTGTTGCTATTTTATTATCTCTTAACTCTTTTTCGAAAAAAGGAATAATGTAAAAATTCACTAATTTATCAACACTACTTACATCTGTATATCCGTCATTATCAATAAAAGTTTGTTTGTAACTTCCAGTCCAATCATCAGAAACCATTTTAGTTAAATCGGCAACTCTTTTAGTTATATCATTTAAATATGTTTTATATTTACTAGCATTAGTTGCTGATGTATAAAAAATAACTATTTCATTATCTGTACCTAAACCATTTAATAAATAATCTAAAGCAGGAAAACCTTGAACAGGATATAAGTTTGGTGATTCTAAATTATATGTACCAGATATAGCGTATGATGTTATTTTTTCAGTACTCGCTGGTATTGTATTCATACAATTTACCATATTTAAATCTTGTGCCTTTCCTACTTGAAACATAGACACTTTTTGCCAAGCGATGTATGCTTTTTTCCATGCATCTCTCGCTAAGTTTAAATTTTCTACTGAAGGCGTAGTTGTAAATGATTGCACAGTTGTATTTAACTGATTTGTTTTTGTATTGAAGTCAGTGTAACCAGGGATAATAATTTGTTCAGCCCAAAAAGTTAGCATTTCTTTTCTTTTAAAACTATCAGGGTTTGAAGGTGTGTTTCCACTGCCATCAGAACCACAACCAACCAAGATAAAAACAAAAGCGATATATATTAAATTTTTCATTATAAATTGTTTATTTCTTATTAATCTAAATAAGAACAAAAGTAAAAAAAATAGCTATATAAAACAGCTATTTTTTTCAATATTTTCCTTAATAACTACTATAAAGCTTCATCTGCTGTAAAACCATAATAACTAGCTAACTTAACAGCTAAAGATTGTAAATCTTCATCAGATACTGACCAAAGACCAAATTCACCTTCTTCTAGAGTAGTAATAGTACTATCCATCATTGCACCTATTTGTTTTCCATTAACATGTGCAAATTTCATTGCATGTGCAAAACCATAAGCTTCAGATAAGGCATGTAATGTACTAGCATCTTTTGTACCTTTTCCTTTTAGTAAATAATATACAGTTTTCACTGCTATAACTTTAGATAATTCAGCTCTTAAAATAACTGCTTGCTCTTGCATTACATCGTAGTTTTTAACAACGATTGCTTGTCTTCCTTTTTTAAAGGCGTTATTTACTTTATCAAAAATACCTTTAAAGTCTTCATCAGACTCAACAGTTTTTAAATACGAATTTAAAAAACCTTTTCTAGCATCAGTACTATTTACTGGATTCTTAGTATTATCTTCTAAACCAAAAACATAACCATAAGCTTCATCCCAAGCATGTTGTAACTTAGTATATTTAACACCTTCTTTATATGGTTTATTTGCATCATTATCTGCAGTTGCACCTGCTAAATAATCTTTCGATACATATTTATTTACAATTTGATCTAACATAATAGCACCAATCATAGTTTTAGCAACTGCCTGATTAGCTTCTAAACCATTTGCATTAACATATCTTTTTCCATCTAAGTTACCAGCAACTCCTTGTGAAGCATCTACTGCTTTTGCAGGAACAACTACCTCTGCGAACTCTTTAATCCAACCATCCATTTTAACACGTAACTCATCACTTTGTGGTGATGTTAATATTGAATTAGTACCTGAAGCAACAGTTACTCGCAATTTTTTACCTACTAATTCTTTATCAGAAAAACCAGTTCCATCAGCAAACATATTGTTTAATTTTGTCAATGCATCTGAAGTAGAAACATCTCCTGTAATAGCAAAACTACTTTTACCTAAGGCTGTTTTTAATTCATCTGCCATTTTTAAACGTGTTACTTGACCTGAAAAACTAACATTTTCAAAATCATAAGCAACAGGTGTTTCCACTGAATTTAAAACTTCAGGAGTATTTTTTTCATTTGAACAAGATGTGAATACTAAGGTTGATAAAACCAATGCTGAAAGAATAATTTTTCTCATTTTTATTAAGATTTATTTTAAATAACTATTTATTTTACGGTTGCAAATGTAAAATAGTTAATCAATTAAACAAAGTTTATTAAGACTTATTTTAAATAAAAGTAATAATTAATGAAAAAACACAAGAATTACTGCTTTTTAAGATAGCTAATTACTGCCTTTCTTATATCAAAAGTTAATTCGGAATTTTTGGGTTTGTAAACAGATAATACATTATTGTTTTTCTCATTCAACATAGGAATATCTAAACCTTTTAATAAATAATCAGAAAATGCTACTTTATAAATTTTATTTTCATCTATAACATTAGTACCAATAATCCATTTATCTTGTTTTTTACTAGCATTATAACGTTGTAAATAAGCTCCAGTACCTATTGCATTTTGCCCATATTCTAGAACTTCTTTCAATAAACCTCCCTTTATATCAACTTTTAAAACAGCACCTCCATAAGGTAAAACTCTAAAAATATCAATCACACTTATTTTTCCGAATAATCTATCATCAATACGAATAGACCCTCCATTTACTAGTGCACAATCAACAGTATCATCATAAGAAAAACTCATTGCTTTTGCTATAATTTCACCCATACTTGTTTGCTCACTTCTAATAGGTGTTTCTCTTGCTTCTAAAGGGATTTTAGTTTTATAGATAATTTCATATGGATTCGATACAATATCTTGAATTTTATTTTTTAAAATATTTTGCCATTTATCAACAATAACACCTACTTTTTTATCTTTAGGAATTTTATTATTAATTTCTTTTAACTCTGATTTTAATTGAATTTTTTTAGTTGCTGAATCATATTCAAATCGATGTATGTATACTGTTTTAGCATTCGCATCTGCTTTTGTAATAACTACATTACCTACTTTATCGTAACTATTAGTATGTTCATGCCCTCCCATTATTAAGTGAACATTTGGCAATAATTCTGCTACTTTTTTATCTTGTTCAATTGTTAAATGTGTTAAACCAATAACAACATCTACTTTATCTTTAATTTCTCTATATGCTCTTTTTATTTCTTCATAAACATCACCATAATAAACATAGCTTTTAGGATTTGAAGGAATACAAGCACTTATAAAACCTACTTTTAATATAGATCCATCAGGATTTAAGTATTCTTTAATATAAGAATCTTCTAAGTTTTCTTTTTTACCGTTAATTATCTTTTGGAAATAATAATGTTTACCTTCTTTATTATGTAATACATTTGATGAAATCCAGTCAAAATTACTTTCATTTAATCTTTCTTGTAAACTATTATAACTTAAGTCTAACTCATGATTACCAAATGCAACAAAATCAAAGTTCATTGCATTCATTACCTCAACCATTTGCTTACCTTTAACACGAGATCCGTCAACTTTCATGGTCCCAATTAAAGATGGGTTTAAAAAATCACCTGCCAAAACAAGCATTGTATTTTTATTTTCTTTTAATAAGTTTTGATGTACAGTTTCGACTCTCGCCATACCACCAAATTTACCTCCTTGAATAGGAGCTATTTCGTAAACATCATTTAGTTGAAGTATATTAAAATATGTTTTTTCTGCTTGTTTATTAAATTGATAAACAGCTTTTGATGAACTCTGTGTGTGTTTTTGTGAACTACAACCAATAATAAAAAAAATTATTATAGTTGCTAATAAAAATTTAACTTGTTTCATTGATTCTTTTTTTATAAATCAAATTTACAAATTCTAATGAAGATATTTACGTGTATTTTGTCTGATTGTTTTTCTATAAGCAACTAACTCAGGAAACTGGTAAAAAAAGTTCCTTTTTTTATGAGCAATAGTCTTTGGTTTTCTTATTCGTGGTCTTAAAACAAAGGCAGTCCAACTTTCAACAATATCTTCTTCAGGGCTTTCGGCGGCATAATCTGTTAAAAATTCAGAAGAATTATTTTCGTATAAATCAAATAACTTATCTACACAATTATCTTCTGTGTAACAATAATCTCGCTGAATTACATCCCACCTGCTTAATAATTTGCCTTTCCAAAATAAATTTACAAACCTATTGATGTAACTTTTTCTATAAGCTTCACCTTCATTAGTTAAATATAAGTCACCTTCGCCTTGTTCTCTTTTAGTCGTTGGTCTAATTTGAGTTTTATTTAAAGTTAATAAATGACCAAATTCATGTACCATCGTATAAATAGACTCATACAACCTTTTTTTATCCCTAGTTTTAAGGTTTACATCTCTAACATCTATTTCTAACTGCCATTTATCATTTCTAGAATTTAAAGATACTAAAGCACCAACTTTCTCATCTACTCCATCGGTCATTAAAACGATACGTTTAATATATTTCCTAGTCAATTCTTTAGGGAAAATCCTATAAAATTCTTTCCAATAATCATTTGCCAAATCATTTTTATTTGACTGATTCACAACTAAAACACCATCGGATATTTGCCAAACACCAATACGCTCATCAATTGACTCTTGACTAAAAATAATTTGACTAAGGGATACTAAAAATAATAAAAAAATACTGTTTTTAAACTTCATATTATATTTTAAAGAGCTCAAGAGCCTTATTATAAGCACTTTCAAAACTCATTGGTTTTAAATTTGTTTCAGCTTTTTGGACATTAAAATAGGATAATAATTTTTCCGTAGGCATATTACCTATTAACTCGTCTTTTGCCATTGGACAACCTCCATAACCTTTTATTGCTCCATCAAAACGTTTACATCCTGCTTTAAAAGCACTATCTACTTTTTCATGCCATTTTTCAGGCGTAGTATGTAAATGAGCACCAAACTCTATTTCAGGGTAACTAGGTATTAAATTTGAAAATATATAATTTATATCTTCAGGAGTTGAACTACCAACGGTATCGGATAAAGATAAAATTTTAACACCTAAATTAGATAATTTTTCTGTCCATTCTCCTACAATTTCTATATTCCACGGATCTCCATAAGGGTTTCCAAAACCCATTGACATATATGCCACAACTTCTTTATTACTTCTATTAGCAATAGATAATACTTCTTTTAAAGTATCTACCGATTGTTCAATTGTTTTATGTGTGTTACGCATTTGAAAATTCTCAGATATAGAAAAAGGATATCCTAAATAATCAATCTCTTCAAATTGAGCTGCATCATTTGCACCTCTAACATTCGCTACAATTGCTAATAATTTACTTCTTGTTTTTGATAAATCTAACTTTGATAAAACCTCAGCAGTATCCCTCATTTGAGGAATTGCTTTAGGTGATACAAAACTTCCAAAATCAATGGTATCAAAACCTACTTTTAATAAGGAATTGATATATTTTGCCTTTGCCTCAGTAGAAATAAAATGACTTTTTATTCCTTGCATCGCATCACGAGGACATTCTATAATTTTTATACTGTCAATCATTATGCCAAATATACATATTTTGATTCAGTTTATACGCCTTGTTCTCTTCCGATACTGTTATTAACATTCTTTTTTTATCATTTAAAATAAAAAATTACTTTTATCTAAATAAACTGTCACATTAAAAAAATAGTATTGTCTCTAATATAGAATGATAGCTTTAAATACTAAAAAAAAACATATCGATCAATTAATAGCATACTGTAAAAAAGGCAATCACTCTGCACAAATGCAAGTGTATAATAGTTATTATAAAGCTATGTATAATACGTCATATCGTATCTTAAAAGATGATTTTGAAGCTGAAGATATAATTCAAGAAGCTTTTTTAACTGCTTTTACAAAATTAAATACATTTAAAGGTGAGGTTAGTTTTGGTGCTTGGCTAAAAAGGATCGTAATTAATAAAAGTCTTACACAGCTAAAGAAAAACAATCGTTATGAAACAGTAAAAATGGAAGTTATTCCTAATTCTGAAATAGAAGAACCAGAAATAGATTATACATCTTTAGATGTAAAACAGGTTATGAATTGTTTACTTAAGTTAAAAGAAAATTACCGAATAATACTTACTTTAAATTTAATTGAAGGATATGATTATGAAGAAATATCTCAAATATTAAATTATACAAACGAAAATGTACGCACAACAATATCAAGAGCTAAAAAGAAATTAAAGCAAGAAATACTTACTAAAACAACAAAAAATCAAATATATGGAAGATAAATTACATCAATTTTTCGATGAAAATGATTTCGATATATTGGAACCTCACATTGGGCATTCAAATCGTTTTTCAGAAAAATTAAAAGAAGCTAAAAAAAGAAAAAAACCAATATACTGTGGATGAATATTGCAGCATCCATAACCTTAATCTTAGGCTTTTACTTAGGTAGTTATCAACAAAATAAAAGGTATAACTTAGCTAATGTATCACCAAAAATGGCAGAAACACAATACTTTTTTGTTTCAACAATAAATCAAGAATTAAAAGAAATTGAACAATATAGAAACATTGATACTGAAACTTTGATAGAAGATTCCTTTGAAAAAATTGAAGATTTAGAAAATCGCTACAATGGGCTAATAAATGATCTTTCTAAGAACGAAAATAAAAAACAAATAATTAGGCAAATGATTCTAAATTACCAACAGCGTTTAAAGGTTTTAGAAATACTTTTTACACAATTAGAAGTACATAATAATTCTAAAAAATTAAAAATAAAAGATGATGAAATTATATAAATTAATCGTGTTGTTATTTTTCATACCTAACATTTTAGTAGCAAATAATGATAAAAAATATGAAGAAACTAAAACAATTCATAAAAAGTTTTCTGTAAATAAAAATGCTACGCTATATGTTAGTAATAAATACGGAAATATACAAGTTAGCAGTTGGGATAAGAATCATATAGTAATTGAAGTTAAAATAATCGTAAAAGGAGATAATATAAATAGTATTAAAAACAAATTAAATGCGATTAATGTCCTATTTGAATCTTCAAAAAACTTAGTAAAAGCACGTACTAAAATTGAAAATTCAAAATTTAATTGGTCGTCATGGGGAAATAATAATATAAATTATAAAATAAATTATCACATAAAAATCCCTCTAACAAATAATGCCGATTTAAACAATAAATATGGTAATATCGAACTTGATCGTATAAAAGGGAAAGTAAATATTAATTGTGATTATGGTAATGTAGAAATTGATGAATTATTAAATGAGTATAATAATATTAACCTAGATTATTGTGAAAATTCTGAAATTAATTTCATTAAATCAGGTAATGTAAATATAGATTATTCTAAATTAACGATTAATAATTCTAAATCATTAATTGTTAACAATGATTACTCCACTGTAAAAATAGGAAAAATAGAAAACCTTAAACTTAATAGTGATTACGGAAGTTTATCTGCTAATAATATAACTCAATTTTCAAGTAATTCTGATTACACTAATATTAAAATTAAAACTTTAAAAAAGAACCTAATACTTAAATCAAATTATGGTACAATTAAAATTGAAAATCTAAAAAAAGATTTTGATAAAATTATAATTGATGGTAATTATACAAATATAAAACTAGGTACAAGTATCGAAAATAATTTCAATTTTAAAATAAATTTAACATATGCTAACCTTAGATATCCTAAAGAAAAAACAACAATTTTTAAAAGTATTGAAAAAAACTCCACAAAATATTACGAAGGTATTTTTGGTAATGAGACAAATTCAAACGTAAATATAAAGTCGAATTATGGAGGCGTTTCAATTAAATTAAATGAATAACTACATTTATCTCTAAAAAAATAATCTTATCAAATTTTAATCATTGAAAAAACATTTAATTACATTTATTATCGTTTTAGTATCAATTTCTAGTAATGCACAAAATTGGTGGGGTTCTAACAAAATTAAAGGTAATAGCATTACTAAAACTCGTACTATACCTTCTTTTGATAAAGTATATGTTAATGGTTCTTTTAACGTTAATTTAATTGATGGTAACAAAGGAACAATAACTCTAAAAGGAGAAGAAAATATACTTTCTTTTATAGAAACTTATGTAAAAAAAGGACTTTTAATTATTAAATTTAAAGAAAACACCAATATTAATACAATGAATAACTTAATTATTACAGTTCCTTTTCAATCAATTAAAAAAGCTTCTTTAAACGGTTCAGGTAATCTTAATATTAAAAAAACAATTAAATCAGATATTATCTCTTTTGATTTAAACGGTTCAGGTAATATTACTGCTCATGTAAATACAAATATTGTAAAAACTTCAATTAGTGGATCTGGAAACATTAATTTAACAGGTAGTACAAGTAGTTTTGAAAACTCTTTAGTTGGCTCAGGAAGCTTGAAAGCATATAATTTAAATACCCAATATTTAAAAGCAAATATTACAGGATCTGGAAGTATGAAAACTACAGTTAATAAAGAAATTACAGGTAAAATTACAGGATCTGGAAGTATTTGCTATAAAGGTTATCCTAAAAACATAAAAGTAAAATCAATTGGTTCTGGAGATATTGTTGATAAAAACTAATCAAAATAAACATAAAAAAAGCCCTGATAATTGTAAAAATTATCAGGGCTTTTTATTTTAAAAAAATTATTTTAAAGAAGCTAAACTACTTTTAATAGTTTCAATCTTCGCTAACGTATCTGATTCTTTTTTACGTTCAATAACAATTACCTGATCTGGTGCATTGCTTACAAAACGCTCATTTGATAATTTCTTTTGAATTCCGAATAAGAAACCTTCTGCTCTTTTTAACTCTCCATTTAATTTGATAGTTTCTGCCGCTACATCGATTTCTTCTTCAGCTACAGGAATAAAATATTCGTTTGATTTTACTCTAAACGAAGCTCCATCAACTTTATCAGAAACATAATTAATTACTGATGCATTGGTTAATTTCTGAATTAAAACATCAAATTTATTTGTAAAATCTTCATTATTTACAACTGATAATTCTACTGCATCTTTAAACGAAATATTTTTATTTTTTCTGATATTTCTAATTCCTGATATTACCTCTGTAGCAAACTCAAATTCATTAATAATTGCCGTATCTACTTTTTTAAGTTCAGGATATTTAGCTATAATTAAAGCTTCTTCAGGGGTTCTATCTGTGATATGTTGCCAAATTTCTTCGGATAAGAAAGGCATAAACGGATGTAATACTTTTAAGTTCTCTTCAAAAACAGCAATTACGGCATCGAATGTTTTCTTGTCAATTGGTTGTTGATAAGCTGGTTTTACAGCCTCTAATAACCATTGAAGAAAAATCATCCATAATTAGCTTATAAATAGCCATTAAAGCATCTGACAAACGATATTTAGAAAAGTGGTCTTCAATTTCAGCTAACACTGTTTGAAACTTTGCATTATACCATTCTAAACCAATTTTTGCTGATTCAGGTTGTTCAATAGTTGCATCAATTTCCCATCCTGTAACTAAACGGAATGCATTCCAAATTTTGTTTGAAAAACCTTTTCCTTGTTTACATAAATCTTCATCAAACATTAAATCGTTACCCGCAGCAGCACTTAATAATAATCCTACACGAACACCATCGGCACTATAATCTTCTATTAATTTTAAAGCATCAGGAGAATTCCCTAACGATTTAGACATTTTTCTACGTTGTTTATCACGTACTAAACCTGTTAAATAAACGTTTTCAAACGGACGTTCATCTTTATATTCGTATCCTGCAACAATCATACGAGCTACCCAGAAAAATAAAATATCTGGACCAGTAACTAAATCGTTTGTTGGATAATAGTATTTAATTTCTTCGTTTTCAGGATTATTAATTCCATCAAAAACAGACATTGGCCATAACCAAGAAGAAAACCAAGTATCTAAAGCATCTTCATCTTGTCTTAAATCAGTTGCTACTAAATCGGCTTTTCCAGTTCTTTCTTTTGCTAAAACTACAGCTTCTTCAATAGTTGAAGCAACTACAAAATCTTCTTTTCCATCTCCGTAGAAATACGCAGGAATTTGTTGTCCCCACCATAATTGACGAGAAATATTCCAATCACGTACATTTTCCATCCAATGACGGTACGTATTTTCGAATTTCTTAGGATATAATTTAACTTCGCTATCTTCACCTAAAACAGCATCAATAGCAGGTTTTGCTAACTCTTCCATCTTTAAAAACCATTGATCTGATAATCTTGGTTCGATAACAGCTTTAGTTCTTTCTGATGTTCCTACTTTATTAATATGAACTTCAGTTTTCACTAAAATTCCTTTTTCTTCTAATTCTTTAGCAACTAATTTACGAGCTACAAAACGGTCTTTTCCTTGATAATGTAATCCGAAAGAGTTTAAAGAAGCATCATCATTAAAAATATCAATTACTTCTAACTTATGTTTATCTCCTAAAACTTTATCATTTTCATCGTGTGCTGGAGTAACTTTTAAACATCCAGTACCAAATTCAACATCTACATATTCATCTTCAATAATAGGAATTACTCTATTAGATAAAGGAACAATTGCTTTCTTTCCTTTTAAATGAGTAAAACGCTCATCATTTGGATTAATACAAATTGCCGTATCACCAAAAATAGTTTCAGGACGTGTAGTTGCAATGGTTAATTTTTCGTCAGAACCTTCAATTTTATATTCTAAATAATAAAGATTTCCTTGTTTTTCAACATGAATAACTTCTTCATCAGATAAAGTCGTTTTTGCTTCAGGATCCCAATTTACCATTCTATAACCACGGTAAATTAAGCCTTTATTATATAAATCAACAAAAACTTTAATTACAGATTCTGACAATGCAGGATCCATAGTAAAAGCTGTACGTTCCCAATCACAAGAAGCACCTAATTTTTTTAATTGATCTAAAATAATTCCACCGTACTCATTTTTCCATTCCCAAGCACGTGCTAAGAATTCTTCACGAGTTAAATCATTTTTATCAATTCCTTGTTCTTTTAACTTTGCAACAACCTTTGCTTCAGTAGCAATTGATGCATGGTCAGTTCCAGGAACCCAACAAGCATTTTTACCTTGTAAACGTGCACGACGTATTAAAACATCTTGAATTGTATTGTTTAACATATGTCCCATATGTAATACTCCTGTTACGTTAGGTGGCGGTATTACAATGGTATAAGGTTCTCGCTCATCTACTTCTGAATGAAAATAATTATGTTTCATCCAGTAATCGTACCACTTTCCTTCTACCTCTTTAGAATCGTATTTTGATGGAATATTCATATGTTTTATGTATATTTATGCCTTAAGTATTAAGCTAACTTAAGTTTGGCATTATTTTTGAAATTAAAAAAAACAAAAATACAATTATCTATAGAAGTACAAAAAATTAGATGTTGGTTTTTTTAACTAAAAAAAAATATATTAAATTTGTAACGGACTAAACCCCTTAAAATAAACTTTACCAATTATGAAAACAATTTTATCATTTGTAGCTATATGTTTTATTACATTAACTGTAAGCGCTCAAGAATTTAAATTTGAAACAGAAACTATCGACTATGGAAAAGTAGCTATCGCATCAGAAGGAAAACGTACTTTTGAATTTACAAATGTAGGTGATGAACCTCTTATTGTTAAAGATGTAGTTTCTTCTTGCGGATGTACAGTTCCTAAAAAACCTGAAGCTCCTATTATGCCAGGGCAAAAAGGTCAAATTGAAGTTTCTTATGACACTAAAAGACCAGGAGGTTTTTCTAAATCATTAACGGTTCTTTCTAATGCTAAAATTAAAAGAAAAAGAATTAAAATTAAGGGATTTATCGCTAAAGACGTTGCTCCTGTTAAAGAAAAAAGTATTGTAAATCAATAATATTTTTTATTCTATAAAGTAAAAAAGTGCCAATAATTATTGGCACTTTTTTTATATTCTTTTTTTAACCTGAATTCAAATTTAAGTTCTTTAAAGCGTCTTTTTACAATTATTTTTATTTTTCTAGAAGGTTGACTTTGAAACATTGTTGTAATTTCATTTAATTGATATTCATAAGCAGGCTTATTATTTATTTTCTTTATAATGTCTCCTTTTAATAAACCAGCATTATAGGCAGGTGAACCTTTTAAAACTTTATCAACTTTAAAAGACGGCTTAAATTTATAATGATATTTTGTTATTAAAGAAATTGTATTTCTATCATTTTTTGAATTATAAAACTTTGTTGAATTATTACTTATTTTTTCTTTAACCAACTCTTGCCCGTCATGAATTAAATATAAACCGCTCATATTATAATAAAAACCATTTTTCAAAGAACCATTTTTCTTTAAAATCATTTTTTTATTAGGATAATCTATCCAAACTTTAAAACGGTTTAAAATATTCCCACCAATACTTCCATTTCTTTCTTTAAAACGTCTTGCATTAAGAGTAGATTTCTTGTCTAAAAAAGAAACAGTAGGTTCTTTTATCAAAAAATCACCTAATGAAATATGTGGTATTTTACTTCTATTTCCATAAATAGTACCACTTAATCCTTCGCCTAAAATATCTTTAAAATACTTTATAGGTGTTTTAATTTCGGCTTTTGTATTTTCAAACAACCACATTGCATCAGTACCTCCTGTATCTATCAACATTTTAACAGGAGTTATTAAATCACCAACTGTATCAATTTTAACGGCAACATTTACGTAGGGTTTTTTACGATAAAACTCTAAGGGAAACTCTTGACATTTTCTACATTTTTTTTGTTGATATGTTTTAGGATTATAAAAAACTATCTTTTTTGTTTTATAATTAATTTTAGTGATAACATCTTTTAATAAATCATAACCTATAATTCCGTGAATAGTTGTTCCCATTTTAGCCGATAAATTAAAATCTTCGGTTAAAGCAACAAATAAATCTTGATTTGAACCTACAATATTATTTATTTTTAGTTCATTTTTTGTTGATGTTAATGCAGTTATAGGTTCTCCTCTTCCTAAACCACGAAGCATTATTTTTTTAACATTATTTAAACCGATACTATCTTTTTTGGTTAAATTAAATAATAATGTACTAGCAACTCCTGTATCTAAAATAAAAGACAATTCATTCCCATTAACTTTTAAAGGGATAACAATTAAATTATTAACTAATTTAAAACGTATTTCTTGTTTTTCTGTTTTATTTCCTAAAAACTGAAAATTCTTTTGAGAAAAAGAAGAAAAACTAATAATCAAAGCAAAAAATAATAGTAGTTTTTTTATCAAAGTAATTAGTTTTAAGTTCCATATGAAGATACAAATTTATATTACTGTAATTTTATTATTTTTTAAAAATAAATTTTGCAAATTTGCATTAAACAATATATAAATTATATCATATGCCTGTTATTTCTATAAAAGGGAATTCTATGCCTCAATCACCAATTCGTAAATTGGTTCCTTTTGCAGAGGCTGCTAAAAAAAATGGAACTAAAGTTTTTCATTTAAATATTGGTCAACCAGATATTAAAACTCCTCAAGTAGCTTTAGATGCTGTTAAAAATAATACTATTGAAGTATTATCATACGCACGTTCTGAAGGTTCTGAACAATACCGTACAAAGTTAGCTGCATATTATGCTAAGAATGATATTCATGTAAACGCAAATAATATTATTGCTACTACAGGTGGTTCTGAAGCGTTATTATTTACTATTGGTAGTATTACTGATCCAGGTGATGAAATTATCATTCCTGAGCCTTTTTATGCTAACTATAATGGTTTTTCTACTGCTTCAGGAGTAAAAGTTGTTCCTGTAATTTCTAAAATAGAAGATAATTTCGCGTTACCTGCTATTGAAGATTTTGAAAAATTAATTACATCAAAAACAAAAGCTATTTTAATTTGTAACCCTGGTAATCCTACTGGTTATTTATATAGCGAAGCTGAAATTGAAAAATTAAAGCAAATCGTTTTAAAACACGATTTATTTTTAATTGCTGATGAAGTTTATCGTGAGTTTACTTATGATGGTGAAAAGCACAATTCAGTAATGACTTTAGATGGTTTAGAACAAAACGCTATTGTTATCGATTCTGTTTCTAAGCGTTACAGTATGTGTGGAGCAAGAATTGGATGTATCGTTTCTAAAAATGATGAGTTCATCAATACTGCTATTAAATTTGCACAAGCTCGTTTAAGCCCTCCTACTTATGCTTTATTAGCTAGTGAAGCAGCTTTAGACACACCTCAAAGTTATTTTGATGAAGTTATTGAAGAGTATCAAGAACGTAGAAATACTTTAATTTCTGAGTTACAAAAAATTGATGGTGTAAAAGTTGCTAACCCTAAAGGAGCTTTTTATTGTGTAGCTGAATTACCTATTGCTGATGCTGATGATTTTGCACAATGGATTTTAGAAGATTTTAACGATAACAACGAAACTATTATGGTTGCACCTGCTAGTGGATTTTATTCTACTGCTGGAGAAGGTAAAAACCAAATTCGTATGGCGTATGTATTAAATAAAGTTGATTTAATTCGTTCTGTAGAGATTTTAAAAATAGCTTTACAACAATACAAAAAATAGGTTTCATTGAATATTCAAGAAAACATATCATTAAAAAACTATAACACGTTTGGCATTCATGTTAATGCCAAACGTTTTATTTCTATTGATTCACTTTATAGTTTACAACAACTTTTAAAATCAGAAAAAGATATTTTTTTAATTTCTGGAGGTAGCAATATGTTACTAACTAAAGATATTGAAAAACTTGTTGTTCACTTAAATTTAAAAGGTATTTCTATTGATAGAGAAAATGAAAACGATATTTACATAACCGTAAATGCTGGCGAAAATTGGCACGAATTTGTACTTTGGTGTGTTTCTGAAAATTACGGAGGTATTGAAAATTTATCTTTAATCCCTGGAAATGTAGGTACTTGCCCTATTCAAAATATTGGTGCATACGGAGTTGAAGTAAAAGATACCATAAATCGTGTAGAAGCTATTGATATTGAAACCCGAAAATTAGTTTCTTTTTCTAATGATGATTGTAAATTTGGATATCGAAATTCTATTTTTAAAAACATCGCTAAAGATAAATATATTATTACTTCGGTTTGTTTTCAACTTACAAAAAAAGACCACAAACTTACCACTTCTTACGGTGCTATTGAAGCTGAATTTTCATCAAAAAACATTAAAAACCCTACTATAAAAAATGTTTCTGATGCCGTTATAGCAATCAGAAATTCTAAATTACCAGATCCTAAAAAAATTGGTAATAGTGGTAGTTTCTTTAAAAATCCTGTAATTTCTAAATCGAAGTTTGAAGAAATTCAAAAGGATTTTCCTAATATCCCAAGTTATAAAGTATCAGACACAGAAATAAAAGTTCCTGCTGGATGGTTAATTGAACAATGTGGATTTAAAGGTAAAAGTTATGGTAATTATGGCGTACATGAAAAACAAGCTTTAGTACTTGTTAACTATGGAAATGCAACAGGTATCGAAATTTACGAACTAGCACAAAACATTCAAAAAACTATTAAAAACACTTTTTCTATTGATTTGGAAATTGAAGTTAATATTATTTAATCTTCTTTTTTCAAAATTTCAATATGACGAATTAATCTTTTAGTTTCTAATCCTAAAGTACCGTTATAAACACCTCGTATTCTTCCTTTTTTATCGACTAAAACAAAATTTTCTGAATGTATAAAAGCAGCTGTGTTTTTTGTTTTATTGAATTCATCATCGGCAAAATACCCTTTTCTAGCGACATTATAAAGCTGTTTTTTATCACCAGTAACTAAGTTCCATTTATCAGAAATAATATTATTATCTATAGCATATTTTTTTAAAACGGCTACAGAATCTTTAGTTGGCATTACAGTGTGCGACAATAATAAAACAGAAGAATCATTCTTATATTTATCTTGTATTTTACTCATGTTTTTTTCAAGAATAGGACAAATTCCAGGGCAAGTAACAAAGAAAAAATTAGCAATATAAATTTTTCGTTTGTAAGTTTTATTAGTAACTTTTTTCCCATTCTGATTGATAAAACTAAAATCAGGAATTGTATGTATTTCTTTATATTTTAAAGAGCTTTTAGAAATCCATTCGGGTGTAAATTCTGCTGAATTAAAAAAAGGCAATACTGTTTCTTTATCTATTTTTACTTCATTTTCAATTTTGGTTTTATACGCCGTAAAACTTATCATCAAAAAAAATAATACGAATATGTTCTTTTTCAAATTATGGTTTTTTAAAAAATATTATTTAATTTTTTCATTTTCAATAGCCACC
The DNA here is from genome assembly GCF_027941775.1 of Tenacibaculum pacificus. Lineage (NCBI taxonomy): Bacteria > Pseudomonadati > Bacteroidota > Flavobacteriia > Flavobacteriales > Flavobacteriaceae > Tenacibaculum > Tenacibaculum pacificus. The sequence goes on from NZ_CP115917.1 coordinate 1,439,682, forward strand.
GAATAACATTTTTTTAATCCTATCAATCCAAAACGTTCTCCATTTTTAGTAACAAAATTTGCTTTTATTTTTCCGTTAGGTTGCCATGTTTTTTGACTACCTTCTTCTCTTCCATCTTTAAAATTAAACTCATTTAATAATGTTCCGTTCATATACCAATCTGTAATGCTACCATTATATACACCGTTAGTATTAAAATGATATTTAAACATTGGTTTACCATTATCAAACCAACCAACATGAATTCCTGTTTTTAATCCGTTTGTATAAAAACGTTGAAACCATTTATTTCCACTAATGTACCATCCATTATAAATTCCGTGTTTTTTTCCTTGAAAATATACAGAGGTTGATTTTAGCTTTTCTTTTGAATAATAATCTTCTACAATTCCTGAATATGGTGTTTCATTTAATAACAAAACACCATTTTTAAGATTAAAACTCTTATTGTTTTTATTCTTTTTTATATTCGGAATAATAATTTTATTGATTGATAAATCTTTTATTTCTTTCTCTTTAAAATTACATTGAAATAAAAATCAGTATAATTACGATATAAATTTTCATGTTATTTAATTATCTTGTTACAACTCCAGCAGTACCGAAAAAACCATTTCCATTTAAATAAGGATCTTCATTTGTAATGTGATAATGATAAATTCCATCAGGAAAATCAACTGTTGAGCCAGTATGTCCGTGATAATCATCTAAATCATCATTTGTAACCGTTTTTCCATCTTCTAAAGAACCATATACAGGAAATCCGTCAGATAATAATCCTAAAAAAGCATCTTCACCAAAAGTATCTGTTAAAAATTTTGGTTTAATATGATAATGATATGTTGTCATTGCAGGATGTCCTAAATATTGATCAAAAGAATTAATTTCACCTGTTAAAGGCGCTCCTCCTGCTGCATATTGATTGAAAAAAACAACACCATTTCTTGATATTCCTATTGGTCCCATTGGTGTTGCTGTTTTATTTACAGCTTCGCTTGGATTTAAAGACATGGTAAAAGTAATCTCTTGCTCTCCGATAGAGCCTGGATTCTGATTCCAACTAGTATTTGTTCCGTTATAAGCTTCGTACATTGCGTTATCTGTTCCCCAATACGGGCTTTTATGATTTGGTAAATCGGTAGTTGTAAAAGTTACTGTATTACCTGATACGGCATAAGAAACTGATGCTACATCATCAAATTTTGATAAAATACTTGTAATATCATAGTTTGTTGCTTCAGGTGTACTTCCTCCTTCTTCTGTAGTATCATCAGATGAGCAAGCGTAAAATAAACCTGTTATCATTATTAATACTGCTACTTTTTTAATTAATTGATTTTTTTTCATGTGTATCCTTTTTAATTATTAGTTAAAATTAGAGCCTGTTTAAATTTTAGTCAATAAAATTTTATTACAAAAATTCACAAATAACCTGTCAGTTCGAGTGATTTTTTTCCTTCAAAAAAATTGTATCGAGAACTTTTTAGTATCTAAATCAAAATAAAATTCTCGATACAATTTTAATTCCTTCTAGTCATTAAAATCACTCGAATTGACAAAATGGTGACAAACCAGGATGAGAAACTGAAATAAATTCAGTTTGACAGATTCGATTTTTCAGCTATAAAACGTTTTTAAGTGAAATTTAAACAGGCTCTTACTCTCTAAGGCTATTTACTTTCGTTATTAATTCATCTTTAATAACAGTATCACTAGCACTTAAAGGCAATTGATTTGTGCTTAATAAATTGGGGTTTTCTAAAGGGTTTTCAATTAAATTATATAAAGCTTCACTTCCATCTGAAAACTGTATATATTTATGAGTTGAATTTCTAATAGTATAATTTACTGTTCCGTTGTCTTCGCCGATTTCGGTATATGTATAATCTCTAAAACTAGTATTTGAAGTTGTAAATAACTCTTTAAAACTTTTACTATCATTTATTTCTGTAGTACCTGTGCCTGCTATATCTGAAATTGTTGCAAATAAATCAGTTGTATTTAATAAAGCATCTTCTGATTCACTAAATCGATTTATATTTTTACCTGATATAATCATCGGTACATTAACACCTCCTTGATATACACTTCCTTTTGCTCGCTGACTAGCATGCTCTTGAACAACTTGATTCGGCGTACCATTATCTCCTATAAAAATAATTACTGTATTATCTTTTTCTTCTTGTGACATTGAAGCTAACAGCCTTCCTACTTCGGTATCTAAAGCCTCTAACATTGCCATATAATAAGGCATTGGGTTTGCATCAATACTTGCTTGATCTGAGGATAATGATTGTGTATGTAAATTTGATGGAGGTAAATGAAAAGGTGTATGCGGAGCATTATAAGCCAACCATAAAAACCAAGGTTCTTTTTGTAAATCTACCCAGTCGATTGCTAAATCAGTAAACTTAGTGGTAGTATATTCTGTTGAATTTGTTGTTTGCTGATTTTCTGTAAAATTCCAATTAGTGTATGATTGTACTCCTCCACTTAACAAACCTGCATAATATCCTACGCCCATTTGTGTTGGATGTGAAGCATCTTTTGATAAATGCCATTTACCTATTACAGCATGATTATAACCCGAATTATTGTTATCTAAATGTTTTTGAAGTGATATTTCTGATGTTGATAACGCATCATTAACCTTCATTACATTGGTTCTAAAACCATATTTACCAGTTAAAATACTTGACCTTGTTGGTGTACACGTTCGGTATGACCATAAATTATTAAACTTAACACCGTTATTAATCATCTTTTGAAGATTAGGCATAACAGGTTTTATACTACCAATATTAAAACCTGGAGTAGCATCTAACCCCATATCATCAGCAATAATTAATAAGATGTTGGGCTTATTGTTTATTACGATAACCTCATCATCTGGTTCATTTATTTCTGATACATTATCTGTACCACATGAAATAACTAAGATTGTAAACAATAAAATAAAACTCGATATCGCTAATCTCATAAGCTTGTTTTTATTTTAAGACTCTAAAAAACTTAAAAGGTTTAATTACAAACACATATTAATCAAAAAAAACAGCTTCAATTAATTTTGAAGCTGTTTTTTTATATTGTTTTAATAACATTTTTACTCTTTATCAAATAATGCTTTATGAATAAATCCTGCTACAATTGCTCCTGCTATAGGTGCAATCCAAAATAACCAAGATTGTGCTAAATAACCACCACCAGCAAATAAAGCCTGACTCATAGAACGTGCAGGATTTACCGAAGTATTTGTAATTGGAATACTTATTAAGTGTATTAATGTTAAACCTAAACCAATAGCTATTGGAGCAAAACCTTTTGGAGCTCTTTCATTGGTACTTCCTAAAATGATTAGTAAGAAAAACATAGTTAATAAAAATTCAGCAACAAAAGCCGATGTCATATTATAACCTCCTGGTGATAATTCTCCATATCCGTTAGCAGCAAAACCTCCAATAGATTCAAAGTCAGATTTACCTGAAACAATTAAAAATAAAGCTCCTCCAGCTAAAATAGCACCAACTAATTGAGAAACAATATACGGTACTAATTCTTTTGCAGAAAACTTACCTCCAGCCCATAAACCTAAAGATACCGCAGGATTAAAATGTCCTCCTGAAATATGCCCAACAGCATATGCCATTGTTAAAACGGTTAAACCAAAGGCTAAGGCTACGCCCATAAACCCGATACCTAATTCAGGGAAACCAGCAGCAAAAATGGCGCTACCACAACCTCCAAATACTAACCAAAATGTTCCGAATGATTCTGCTAAATACTTTTTCATATGTTATAGTTTAAAATTATTAACTCTTATTTATGACCCTAAATAACTCAAAAGTCACACTTATAAATCTACAATAAAATAATCCTCTAAAAAAGGAAGTTTGTATATTTGCAGTATAAAATTTAATAATTATGAAATTAATTTTTCTTACTATCGGTTTATTAGCATTAGCTTTTGCAGGAATCGCTATAAAAATTTGGGCTAAAAAAGATGGCGAATTTGCAGGTACTTGTGCTAGTCAAAATCCTGTTTTAAATGAAACTGGAGAATCTTGTGGTTTTTGTGGAAAAACTCCAGATCAATTTGATTCTTGTAACGATACAGCACACAACAAAGAATAAGTTTATATAAATACTAATAAAAACCTATATTTTAGCTACGCTATTAAGTATAGGTATTTTTATTTTACATATTTTAAATACAGTTTATAAACTTGGAAATACATAACGAAAAAGTACTTCAACATATTCAACAAGCAAAAAAAGGAAGCCAAATTTCTTTTAATTTTTTGTTAGATACTTTTTGGACAAACGTATATAACTACCAATTATCTATTACAAGAAATGATAATGAAGCAGAAGACATTACAATTAGAACTTTTTCAAAAGCTTTTGATAAAATTGATACTTTTAATGAAGCATATCAATTTAAAACTTGGTTAATTGCAATTTCTAAAAATGTATATATTGATTCTCTAAGAAAAAAAATACTTCAATTATTTTAAATACTTCTAAAGAACAAGAAGAAGCCGCTTTTAGAATTATTGATAATGCTCCTTCTCCTGAAGATAACCTTATAACAGAGCAAAACTTAGCGAAGCTATTAAGAGATATTAAAAAGTTAAAACCTAAATATCAAGAAATTATCAATCTACGATTTTTTCAAGAATTAAGTTATAAAGAAATATCTGATAAAATAGGAGAACCAATGAATAATGTTAAAATAAAATTATTAAGAGCTAAAAAATTATTAGCAGAGATAATAAATAAATCTTAACTTACTATCATTTAGTTTTTTAATTAAAAAAAGCTAGTCATCTCTTTTCTCAACCTTTATTTATGAAAAAATCGCTATCAAAAATACTTGGTCCTGGATTGTTATTTGCTGGTGCTGCAATAGGTGTATCTCATTTAGTACAATCAACAAGAGCTGGTGCCGATTTTGGCTTCGGATTACTTTGGGCATTATTAATTGTAACACTATTTAAATATCCTTTCTTTCAATTTGGTCCTCGTTATGCTGCTGCTACAGGAGAAACACTACTTGATGGATACAAAAAATTAGGAAAAGGAGTATTAATATGTTATTATATTTTAAACTTTGCTACAATGTTTACCATTCAAGCAGCCGTTACAATAGTAACTGCTAGCTTAGCTTCTAATATTTTTGGATTTACAGATAATCTAGTTATTTGGTCTGTCATTATATTAAGTATCAGTATTCTTCTTCTTCTTATTGGAAAATATAAACTGCTAGATAATTTAATGAAATATATCATACTGATATTAACTATTAGTACTATTATAGCCGTAATAGTTGCAATATTTAGTACAGAAAAAGGCTTCAATGTTCAACAGATACTACCTAGTGGAACTGCTCAAATTACTTTTTTAATTGCTTTTTTAGGTTGGATGCCTGCTCCTTTAGACGTTTCTATTTGGCATTCATTATGGTCTGTTGAAAAAAGTAAAACCACTTTTGAACAAATAAAACCAAAATATGCTGTTTTTGATTTTAATGTTGGTTACATAGCAACCTTCTTTTTAGGCGTTTGTTTTGTCGTTCTTGGAGCGTTGGTTATGTATCAATCTGGAGAATCATTTTCTAATAAAGGAAGTGTTTTTGCTTCACAATTAATCAATTTATATACCGAAAATTTAGGTGATTTTTCTTATTTATTTATAGGAATCGCAGCATTTACAACGATGTTTAGTACCACGCTGACTACTTTAGATGCATCACCAAGAGCAATGACCAAAGCATCAAACTTATTATTTCCTAAAAAAAACAGACTAAATTATTCTTTTTGGATATTATTCCTAACTATTGGTACTTTTATTATTTTAAACTATTTTTTAAGTGATATGGGCTTTTTAGTTAAAATTGCGACTATTTTATCCTTTTTGACAGCGCCATTTTATGCTATTTTAAACTATCTACTGATTACAGGGAAACATACACCTGAAAAAAATAGACCCCAATTGTCTTTACGTATTTTAAGTATTACGGGAATTATTTTTTTAATCGGATTTAGTCTTTGGTTTTTAATCAATTTATAACAGTTTTCTTTGTAAATTTGCTGTTCAATTTTTTATCGAAATGGCAAACGAATCAGTATTATTACCAGAAAGAGTAAAAAAACCAAAATGGTTACGTGTAAAATTACCTGTTGGAAAAAAATATACGGACTTAAGAGGTTTAGTAGACAAATATAAATTAAATACCATTTGTACAAGTGGAAGTTGCCCAAACATGGGAGAATGTTGGGGAGAAGGAACTGCTACTTTTATGATTTTAGGAAATATATGTACCCGTTCATGTGGATTTTGTGGTGTAAAAACAGGAAGACCAGAAACGGTTGAATGGGATGAACCAGAAAAAGTTGCACGTTCTATTAAATTAATGGAAATTAAACATGCTGTTTTAACATCGGTAGATAGAGATGATTTAAAAGACGGTGGTTCTATTATTTGGGCAGAAACAGTAAATGCTGTTCGTAGAGCTAATCCAAAAACGACATTAGAAACCTTAATTCCTGATTTTCAAGGAAACGAAAAGTTAATTGATAGAATTATAGAAGTTGCTCCTGAAGTAGTTTCTCATAATATGGAAACCGTTCGTAGATTAACTCGTGAAGTTCGTATTCAAGCTAAATATGACAGAAGTTTAGGTGTTTTAAAATATTTAAAAGACAAAGGAATGCGTACTAAATCAGGTATAATGCTAGGTTTAGGTGAAAAAGAAGAAGAAGTTATTCAAACTATGAAAGACTTACGTGCTGTTGGTTTAGATATTATTACTATTGGACAATATTTACAACCTAGTAAGAAACACTTACCTCTTAAAGAATTTATTACTCCTGAACAATTTAAAAAATACGAAACATTAGGCTTAGAAATGGGCTTTATGTATGTTGAAAGTGGTCCTTTAGTACGTTCTTCGTACAAAGCACATAAACATGCACAGTAATTAGCTTTATCTTAACATTTAAGCTGTTAGTCGTTAAATAAATGTCAAACAACTAAATTTTAAAGAATATTTAGAATATTATTTTAATTTTACACCGTACCTAGGTATGATTGAAAACAACTTTGTAAACTGGTTTCAATGTGTAGATTATTTGAATTATTTGATAAAAAAACCCACTCATAACGAGTGGGTTTTTATTTATCTAAAAAACACTTTTAATTTACTTTATGCAAATTTAATTGATTTTGAAGGCTCTATTTTTGTAATAATATACGATGGAATTATCAACATTAAAAAACATAATAACAATGTTCCTAAACTTAATATTGTAATTGCAAAAATACTAATATCAACAGGTACTGTTGCTATTGCGTATGTTGCAGGATCTAAACTAATCACCTTAAAATACTTTTGAATTAATAATAACATGATTCCGATTAAATTTCCCCAGAACAGTCCTTTTAATATCAAATAAGAAGCATTGTATAAAAATATTTTCTGAATACTCCAATTACTACTTCCTAAAGCTTTTAAAATTCCAACCATTTGTACTCTTTCTAAAATTAAGACTAACAAAGCAGTTATCATATTAATTCCTGCTATTAGAATCATAATTCCGATAATAAACCATACGTTATTGTCAAAAATTTTAATCCATTCAAAAATTAATGGGTAATTTTCAACAATAGTCATGCTATTTAAAGTAGCTCCTATATTACTATAAATTTCGTTTCCTTTTTGAGTTAACTCATCAAAATCATCAATTAACACTTCAAATCCTCCAATTTGATCAGCAGTCCATCTATTAATTTTACGTATTTCTCTAATGTCACCAATCAACATTGTTTTGTCAAACTCTGCAAAACCTGTGTTATAAATACCTACAATAATAGGTTTTCTCATTTTATATTTTAGCTTACTTTTTGTTGCACTAAATAAAGTTTGAATAGTATCATTTAATTTAAAATTTAGCCTATCTGCAATAGCCTCAGAAATTAATATTTCTTTATTTCTATCTAATTTAAAATTAGGCAATCGTCCTTTAACTAAATATTCTTTAAAAAATGAAAAATCATAATCCGAAGAAACTCCTTTAAAAACAATGGCTTCAAAATCGGTAGGTGTTCTTATTATTCCTCCGATATTAGCAAAAATTTGTACATTTTTAATTCCATCAATTGTTTTAAACTTCGGATAAAAATCTTGTGTTTTACTTATTGGTACTGTAGAAATATCTGAATTATTGGTATCATAATTTACAATTTGTATATGACCTTTAAAACCTGTCATTTTATCGCTAATTTTCTTTTGAAAACCAGAAGCGATAGCAACTGCAATCAACATAATAGCGATACCTAAAGCAATCGCAATAGTTGCAATTTTAATAATAGGTGATGAAATACTGCTTTTATGCTCTTTACTAGCAATAATTCGTTTAGCGATAAATAATTCGAAATTCAAAAGTTACATTTTTTTTATAGAATCAAAAGTAATTAATTATTGCTTAATTCAGCCGATGATTAACATCAATTAAATTATTCATTCTTTTTCTTACTAAAAGATTTTTAAGTAGTAATTTTATCTTTTTTTAAGACACTATTATATGAAAACCTATTTTAATTACTTTATATTATTTTTAGCTTGTATTAGCTTTCAATTTTCTTCTTGTGCTCAGCAACAGAAATCAACAACTGAAAAAGTTACAACTACTATACCTCTTCTTTTAAAAACAGGTGCTGATAGAACCAATTTATACTTATCTAAATTAAAAGGTAAAAATATAGCTATTCTAGCAAATCAAACATCAATAGTAAATATTCCACAACAAAATAAAGTAGAATCACATCATTTAGTCGATTATTTACACAATAATAAAGGAATTAACGTACAAAAAGTATTTGCTCCAGAACACGGTTTTCGAGGGAAAGCTGATGCTGGTGAAACTGTAATTGATGGAATTGATACTAAAACACAATTACCAATTATTTCGTTATACGGAAAAAACAAAAAACCATCGCAAGCACAATTAAAAAACATCGATGTAGTTATTTTTGATATTCAAGATGTTGGCGCACGTTTCTACACTTATATTTCATCGTTACATTATGTTATGGAAGCTTGTGCAGAAGCAAATATTCCTGTAATTGTTTTAGATAGACCAAATCCTAATGCACATTATATTGATGGTCCTGTGTTAAATATGACACATAAAAGTTTTGTAGGAATGCATCCTGTACCCGTAGTTTACGGAATGACAATTGGCGAATATGGGCAAATGATAAACGGTGAAAACTGGTTAAAAAACAACCTAAAATGTGATTTAACTGTAATTCCTTTAAAAAATTATACACATAATACAGCATATCATTTACCTATAAAACCATCTCCGAACTTACCGAATGCTATTTCTATAAACCTATACCCTAGCCTTTGTTTTTTTGAAGGAACAACGGTTTCAGCAGGTAGAGGAACTAATAAACAGTTTCAAATTTATGGAGCTCCTTATTTAAATAAAACAAGTTTTAGCTTTACACCTCAACCTAATGAAGGAGCAAAATACCCGAAGCATAAAGCTCAATTATGTTATGGTGAAAACTTACAGAAAAACGATAAACTTTCAGCTTTAAACTTATCTTGGTTGATAAAATCATATCAAGAATCATCTAAAAAAACATTTTTCAATACATTTTTTACTAAACTAGCAGGAACGAAAAAATTACAACTTCAAATAGAACAAGGTTTATCTGAAAAAGAAATTAAAAAATCGTGGGAAAAAGATTTATCAGAATTTAAAAAAATTAGAGCAAATTATTTACTTTACAAATAATTTAAATATCTAAAAAACAGTATAAAGTGTCGTTAAAATTACACCTTTACCATCTTTTAAAATAACAGATAGTAGTTCTTTTTCTTCTTTAACTTTAAAGTTAAAAGGAGCTACTGTTAGGTTTAATCCGCTTTTCTTTTTTATCCTAATTCCTTGCCCTGAAATAATATCTTTATTCGGTGTAAACTCTCCGTTTGGTAAATGTTCTGTTAAAATAACATATTTAAAATCAGCCAATTTAGCGACCACATTTTTAACCTCATCATTTGATAAATGCTGTAATACTTGCCTTATTATAACACAATCGGCAATTGGCAAAATATCTTCTGAAATATCTAAAGAATGAAACTCTAAATTCGGTGCTTTAAATTTTGTAGCATTATAAGTTATCAGTTTAGGAACAATATCAACTGCTATATATTGCTTTGCATAAGGAACTAAATTTTTACCAATATTAAAATCACCACAACCTAAATCGCAAATTGTAAGCGATTTTTTAAACGAGGCTAAAAAAGAAGTTACAGCTTTAATATATGGTTTTACAATTTCAGATTGATGTGATCCTAAGCCCGAATAAAAAGCGGTATTATTATCACCCCAAAGTTTCATTTCATATACTTGTTCCATAGCATCTTTTGTAGGCCAAGGTTTTTTTGCTTTTTTAGTTTGATTATTCATTTAGCTATTACACATATTGATTGAACATCAAAGATAATAACGTTTTATGAAAGGTTTTTTATTTTCAAATAATTTATATTTTTAATTTGTAAAGTAATAATTCTTCACTCTCGTTTGGTAATATTTTTGTTCCTACCATTTCTAATCCTAATTTTTCCAAAAGCTTCTGAGAAGAAATATTTTCTTTTGATGTTATCCCCTTAATTTCTTTTATTTCAAAATCGTGTATAGCAGCTTTTATCAATATAGATGCCGATTCATAAGCATATCCTACTCCTTCATATTTAGGTAAAAGACCAAATCCAATATCAATTCCTTCTAATCCATCTCTATCATAAAGCCCACACGTCCCTACTTTTCTACCATCAGACTTTCCTATTAAAGAATAAGTCGAGTACCCATGTGTATTTAATTGTGAGAGCATTTTTTCTTCAATATATTTTTCAGCGTCTTTAATTGAATTAAGCTCTCTATCTCCTACATATTTTATAAACTTTGGAGTATTCATTAATTCATAAATTAATTCAGCATCCTGTTTTAAAGTTGGTCTTATCAATAATCTTTCTGACTCAAATTCTTTGTGCATAATTTTTTATGTTTTATCAATTATACTTTAAAATAAGTACTTATCTCTTTTTTTGTTGATAATTCTAAAGGCTCTTTATCTTTTTGAAATAAACGAGCTGATAAAGTTCCTTCTAAAAGAATTGAATTTCCTTTTACTTCTAACCAGCTTCCTTCTCTTAATCCTAAAACAGAAGTTTCGTTAAATACATGATATTCTTTTATTCTCGTTTCACGAGTTTCTCCCATATGTGTAGAACCTTCAATCGGATCTAAATAATGTGCATTGATATTAAAAGGAATAAATTCTAAGGTTTTAAAACTTGGTGGATACACAATAGGCATATCATTTGTATTCATCATAGTAACTCCACAAATATTACTTCCTGCACTAGTTCCTAAATACGGAATTCCATTTTCTACAACATTTTTTAAAGTGTCTATTATATTATTCTGATATAATTGATTGACTAATTCAAAAGTATTTCCGCCACCTGTAAAAATACCTTTAGCTTCTCGTAAAGCTTTTATAGGATTTTTAAACTCATGAATTCCTTTTACTTTTTTATCGAGCTTTGCAAAATATTTCCTAGCAACATCAGTGTATTCATCATAACTAATTCCGCCTGGTCTTGCATACGGAATAAATAAAATAGTATCTGAATTTTCAAAAAAATTAATAAGTGTTGGTGTTATATATTCTAAATATCCACTTCCATGAATAGTTGATGTACTTGCTATTATAAGTTTTTTCATAACTCAAATTAACAAAATTTTACCATAACGTTAAAACATTTTTAAGACCTTTAGGTAGTTTCTTTGTAAAATGAGGAAGTTATTATTATTTTTATTCAGTATTACATCACTTATTAGTATCGCTCAAAATAATCCTAAAATTGTTTCAGGATATATTTATTTAGATAGTTTAAAAATTCAGGATGTTCATATTATAAATCCAAAGTTAGATATCGGTTCAGTTTCTGATGAAAAAGGACGTTTTGAAATTCTTGCTTTAAAAGGAGATATTTTAATTATTTCTCATCTAAATTTTGAATATAAAGAACATTTAATTACTGATGAAAATTTAAAAGAAAAAGCGATTATTATTCATTTAGATAGTAAAACATATCTACTTGAAGAAGTTATACTTAAAAAAAAGAAAGGTATTTTTGATGTTGATAAAGATATACTATTACATAATTTACCAATTGTAAACGCTAAAACATTAAATTTACCGTATGCAAATAGTAAAAAACCTAAGAATGAAAAAACAGTTACATTCAAATCGGGTGTTTCTGTTAGTTTAGGAGGACTTATAGGAGCTTTAAATGGAAGTTATAAACAGAAAAAAAAGCTAGAAAATTTACAAAAAACAGATAATAAACTACTAAAAATAAGAAAACACTTTACTGATAGTTTTTTTGTACATCAATTAAAAATTAAAAAAGAACATATTAATCCATTTTTAGAACATTGTATTTCAAAAGGAATTATTAATTTATATCATAAAGAAAAACTATTAGAACTAACCACTGTTTTGTTAAATAATAGTAAAAATTCACCATATCTTTTAGACAAAGAAAAAACTACTGTTGTAGGAATTCAAAAATAACTATATGAAAAAACAACTGCTTTTATTTTTTTTAGTTTTTGGAGTAATTACAATAAGTGTTTCCCAAGAACATCAAAAATTTTTATACGCAAATGTTAAAGATAATATTGGTAGTGTATATAATGCACACGTAATTAACTTAACTACAAAACAAGGAACTTTTACCAATGAAAACGGTGAATTTAGAATTTTAGCTAAAAAAAATGACTCCTTAAAAATATCTTTTGTTGGCTATAAATCAACAATTATTATTGTAGCATCAAATCACTTCGGAATGCAAAAAAACACGTTTAAGTTAGTTAAAACAACCTATGAATTATCCGAAGTAAATATTAAAAAACATAATTTATCAGGCTTTTTATCTACTGATAGTAAAAATATAAAAACCACAAATCAAATTAATGCGACAACATTAAATTTACCATACGCAGGCTCTAAACAACTAACACCTGCCGAAAGAACACTACAAACGGCTATGGGAGGAAGTAATGCTTTTACGTTTGGTCTTCTAAATAAAATCTCCTTAGATTATATTGTAAATAAAGCTTCTGGCAGAATAAAAAAGCTTAAAAAACTAAAAGCAATTGAAACCTTAGAAGTAAAAGTTAATAAAATAAAAAATAATTATTCATCGGCTATTGTACAAGAATATCACATAAAAAAATCAGATATTTATAAGTTTATTTATTATTGTACTTCGGATGAAAAATTTGAAGAAACTTATAATTCAGGAGAAATAAATATCATTTTGTTTTTAAAAAAGAAAGCAGAAGTATTTAAAAAGTTAAACTTAAACGATTATAAATAGTAATTTGGCGCACTAATTCACGTTAAACACAACTAAATATATACAATGAAAAAAATAAGCGTCCTTTTATTTATACTTCCTCTACTCGCTTTTAGCGTTCATAAATATTATATTTCATTAACAGAAATAAATTATAAAGAAGAAACAAAATCTGTACAAATGATTACAAATGTTTTTATGGATGATATAGAAACTGCAATCAATAAAGATTATAATGTCGATTTACAATTAACTTCAGATAAAGAATTAAAAACAGTTGATTCTCTTTTTTTAAGTATTTAGAAAAAAATTTTAAGGTTAAAATTAACGATAAATCAGTTTCATATAATTTTATAGGTAAAGAATACGATGGTGATATTGTATATTTCTATTTAGAGATAGAAAATATTTTAAATATAAAAACAATTGAAATAGAAAATAATATTTTAATCAAACATTTTCCTGAACAACAAAACTTAGTAAAAGCATCAATAAAAAAAGAGCGTAAAAGTTTATTTTTAGATATAAAAAACAATAAAGGATTACTTAAATTTTAACATTATTTTTATTATATTCCTCGATTATTATTACTCTTGAATTTTATCCAAAAATAACCTTAACATAATGACGAAAAATATTTTATTTATTTTCTCTCTTTTTTTCGCAGTAACCACTGCTTTTTCTCAAAAAACTAAAAAAGGACATACTAATCAAAATAAATTTAGACAGTTAAAAGAACTTTTAGCAACACCAAATGACAAACATACTGCATCGGGTGCTCCTGGAAAAAAATATACACAGCAAAAAGTTGACTATAATATGGATATCATTTTAAATGATGATAAACAAATAATTACAGGAAACGAAACAATTACTTATCATAATAATTCAGAAGACGAATTAACGTATTTATGGGTGCAATTAGACCAAAATGTACGTGCTTCAGATTCTAAATCTCCAGATATTACTTCAGGAAAAATTGAAGAAACATTAAGTAAGAAAAAATTTAATAAAAATTTTCCTGAAAAAATTTTTGATGGTGGTTTTAAAATAACAGCAGTTACCAATACCGATGGTTCTAAATTATCACACACCATTAACAGAACAATGATGCGTATTAATTTATCAAAACCTTTGGCTACTGGTGATACTTTTAAATTTAACATCAATTGGTGGTATAAAATTAATAATCACAGAACACTTGGCGGAAGATCTGGTTTTGAACATTTTGAAAAAGACGGAAATAATAATTACGTAATTGCACAATTTTATCCAAGAATGTGTGTGTACGATAATGTAGAAGGCTGGCAAAATATGCAATTTTGGGGAAGAAGTGAATTTGCTTTAGAATTTGGAGATTTCAATGTAAATATTACAGTTCCTGAAGACCATATGTTAGGGGCAACAGGTGTTTTACTAAACGAAAAAGAAGTTTTATCTAAAAAAGAATTAAAAAGATTAGCCAAAGCAAGAAAAACTTATGATAACCCTGTTATTATAAGAAATCAAAAAGAGGCTATCAAAAATGAAAAAAATCGTGCTAGAAAAACAAAAACCTGGAAATTTAAAGCTACAAATGTAAGAGATTACGCTTTTGCTACTTCAAGAAAATTTATTTGGGATGCCATGGCTGTTGATATCAACGGAAAAAATGTAATGGCATATTCTTTATATTCTAAAGAAGCAAATCCTTTATATGGCGAACATTCTACCAGAGCTGTTGCTCAAACATTAAAAACATATTCAAGATATACATTTGATTATCCTTATCATAAAGCAATTTCTGTGGATGGACAAATGGGAATGGAATATCCACAAATTTGCTTCAATCCTGGAAGACCAAATGCTGATGGAACTTATTCTGATAGAGTAAAATACAGAATGATTAAAGTAACAATTCAATGAAGTTGGACATAATTTTTTTCCAATGATTGTTAATTCTGATGAACGCCAATGGACTTGGATGGATGAAGGTTTAAATTCATACATGGAAATGTTAGCAGAATTTGACTATGATAAAAATTTTCCTGTTACTAGAGGTTTTCCGAAGAATATTGTTAAATACATGAGTGGAGACCAATCTAAAATTGCGCCAATTATGTCTAGAGGAGATCACGTATATGAATTTGGAAACAATGCTTACGGAAAACCTGCAACTGCTTTATGGATTTTAAGAGAAACCATTATGGGACATGAATTATTTGATCATGCTTTTAAAACCTATGCAAAAAGATGGAAATTTAAACACCCTACTCCTGCTGATTTTTTTAGAACAATGGAAGATGCTTCTGCCGTTGATTTAGATTGGTTTTGGAGAGGTTGGTTTTATACTACCGATGTTACTGATATTGGTGTGAAAGCTGTTAAAAAGTTTTATACATCAAAAAACAATGATGGTTCTGTTAATTTTATTCAAGATACAAGTAAAGGTTTAAATTTTTCTAATCAACAAAATAAGTATCATTATGAAATTACTTATAATAAACCAGGTGGTTTAGTAATGCCTATAATTGTTGAATTTACTTATAAAGATGGAACTAAGGAAAAGAAAATATATCCTGCACAAATTTGGAGATATAATGACAAAGAAGTGACAAAAGTATTTTCTTCGGATAAAGAAATAAAAAGTTTTATAATAGACCCTGATTTAGAAACTGCTGATGTTGACACATCTAATAATACTTGGCCTAAAACAACAAAAACTAAATTCGATAACTTTAAAGATAAAGTTAAAAATTAATATATAAAATAAAATATTACTAATAACTAAAGCAATATCAGTAATGATATTGCTTTTTTGATAAAAAAATCAATATTAAGAATTAAAGGTTTGTTAAAGTTTTAGTAAACTAGTTTTTCTAATACTCAAATTTCAGTAACTTACGAAATATTTTAAAAAACCAATTAATCAAGAAAATGAGAAAGTATTCTACACTACTATTTTCGGCACTTTTTATTTCTGCATCAATATTTGCACAAGAAACAATTAAAAAGGAGCCTCAAAAAGGTCACATTGATCAAAACAGATTTCGTCAATTAAAAAATGTACTTGCTACACCAAACGATCAACATACGGCATCGGGTGCACCTGGTCATCAATATACGCAACAAAAAGTTGATTATGTGATGGATTTACGTTTAGATGAAGCTTCTAACAAATTATATGGTAATGAGGTAATTACCTATCATAATAATTCTAAAGATAAATTAGAGTATTTATGGGTACAATTAGATCAGAATATGCGTGCACCTGATTCTAAAAGTCCACTTATAGAATCTAAAGGAGCTAGCGGTTTTCAAACTCCTCAAAAATTTATTTCAGAGAATTTAGACAAACCAAAAAATTTTGGTTTTAAAATAGAAGAAGTAAAAAATTCAAATGGTAATGATTTATCATACACAATTAATAGCACAATGATGCGTATTAATTTACCTAAGGCATTAGCTTCTGGAGATGTTTTCAAATTTAAAATAAAATGGAATTATTTAATTAATAATTCTGTAGAAGATGGTGGTCGTTCTGGTTTTGAATTATTTCCTGATGGAAACAAAAACTATACTATTGCTCAATTTTTCCCTCGTTTAGCTGTTTATGATAACGTAGAGGGTTGGCAAAATATGCAATTTTTTGGAAGAAGTGAATGGGCTTTAGAATTTGGTGATTACGATGTTAAATTAACTGTACCTGCCGATCATATTTTAGATGCTACTGGTGAACTACAAAATGAAAAAGATGTTTTAACAAAAGAACAACGTAAGCGTTTTGAAAAAGCAAGAACATCTTACAAAAACCCTGTTTTTATTGTTACTCAAGAAGAAGCTGAAGCTAACGAAAAACAAAGTACTACAAAAACTAAAACATGGCACTTTAAAGCAAATAACGTTCGTGATTATGCATTTGCTTCTTCTAGAAAATATATCTGGGATGCCATGGCTGTAAATGTAAACGGAAAAAATATTATGGCTATTTCTTTATATCCTAAAGAAGGAAATCCATTATGGGAAGAGCACTCTACAAGAGTTGTTGCCAATACTTTAGAAGAATATTCTAAAATGACTTTTGATTATCCTTATTCTAAAGCAATTTCTGTTCATGCAAAAGATCAAGGAATGGAATATCCTATGATTTGTTTTAACTACGGACGTCCTAATGCTGATGGTACTTATTCTGATAGAGTTAAAAACGGAATGATTGGTGTAATTACTCGTGAAGTTGGGCATAATTTCTTTCCTATGATTGTAAATTCTGATGAGCGTCAATGGACTTGGATGGATGAAGGTTTAAATTCTTTTGTTGAAATTTTAGCAGAATTAGATTACGATCCTAGTTTTAATACAGGTAATTTACCAAAAGATATTGTACGTTATATGAGTTTAGATCAAGAAAAACTAAGCCCTATCATGTCACATGGTGATTACGTGAAAAACTTTGGACCAAATGCTTATACAAAACCAGCTGCTGGTTTATATATGTTACGTCAAACTATTATGGGTCCTGAATTATTCGATTATGCTTTTAGAACTTACGCTAAAAGATGGATGTTTAAACACCCTACTCCTGCTGATTTCTTTAGAACAATGGAAGATGCTTCTGGTATGGATTTAGACTGGTTTTGGAGAGGTTGGTTCTACTCTACTGATTATTCTGATATTGGAGTTAAAGAAGTAAAAACGCTTTACATAACAGACAAACAAAATGATAGAGTAAAAGGATTAATAAAAACGAATCCACGTGCAAAGGCTTATTTTGAATCGTTAGGTGAGTTAATCTTTTTAACTGATAAAAAAGAAGATGCTAATACTAGTAAAATTAATAATTATATTAATTCTTTACCTGTAAATCAAAAAGCAAATTTAAAAGCATTACCTAAATATATGTATCAAGTTGAATTTGAAAAAATAGGAGGCTTACCAATGCCAATTATTATTGAATTAACATATGCAGATGGTACTAAAAAACGTGAAACATTTCCTGCTCAAATTTGGATGAAAAATGATCAAAAAGTTTACAGAGTTTTTTCTTCGGATAAAGAAATAAAAAGCTTCGTAGTTGATCCTGATTTAGAAACTGCAGATATTGATACTACAAATAACAGTTGGCCTAAGAAAACAGCCAACAAATTTGATAACTTTAAAAATAAAAATTAATTTTTTATTTTTTTAAACAAAACGAAACCCGCTTTTAAAGCGGGTTTTATTTTTTATTGATAATAAATAATGTCTAATTTTATTTAAGCAGAAGTATCTGCAATTATTTTCCACGATCCTTTTATCTTTCTAAAGATAATCATGAATATACCATTTGCATCTCCTACTTTTCTTGTTAAATGGTACTCTCCCATTACAAAATAAGAACCACTATTTATTTTTGAAATATCGTTAACCTTAAACTTTAATGTTCCTGAATAATCTTTAGTTGGATATCCTCTTTTATAATTTGATAATGTTTTATTCCATCCATAAGTAAGCCCACTACTTCCGTAAAATTTTAAAGAATCATTTTTCCAATAACCTTGCATATATCCTTCAATATCATGATTTGACCAAGCTATTTCTTGAGCTTTCATTACGGCTAAAATTTCTTTTTTTCCGTTTTTTCTGATACAACTTCTTCTAAAGGTTTTTGTTTACAAGAAACACTTATAAACAACAATAATATTATAAATACGAATACTTTTTTCATTTTAAAATAATGATTTAATAATTTCATTAATACTTATACCTTCTGCTTCTGCTTTGTAATTTTTAACAATTCTGTGTGATAATATCGGTACAGAAACTGCTTGAACATCTTCAATATCTGGAGAAAATTTTCCATTTACAGCAGCGTATGCTTTTGCAGCTAATATTAAATTCTGAGACGCTCTTGGTCCTGCTCCCCAATCAATATACTTTTTAATTAAAGTAGTTGCTTTTTCTGATTTCGGACGTGTTTTAGCTACCAAACCAACAGCATATTCAATTACATTATCAGCTACAGGAATTTTTCGAATCAATTGTTGAATTTCGATAATTTCTTGTGAAGACAGAATTGAGTTTACAGTCTGATTAATTGTTGAAGTTGTATTTTTTACTACCTGTACTTCTTCTTCAAATGTTGGATATTCTAAATGAATAGAAAACATAAACCTATCTAACTGCGCTTCTGGTAACGGATACGTACCTTCTTGTTCTATCGGATTTTGTGTTGCTAGCACAAAGAATGGTAAATCTAATTTATAATGATGACCAGAAATAGTTACCGATTTTTCTTGCATTGCTTCAAGTAAAGCTGCTTGAGTTTTAGGTGGTGTACGATTAATTTCATCGGCTAAAATAATATTAGAAAAAATAGGTCCTTTTATAAATTTAAACTGACGATTTTCATCTAAAATTTCGCTTCCTAAAATATCCGAAGGCATTAAATCTGGTGTAAATTGAATACGACTAAACTGTAATCCTAATACATCTGAAATAGTATTAACTAACAATGTTTTTGCCAAACCTGGTACACCTATTAAAAGAGAGTGACCTCCACAAAGAACGGATAATAATGTATAATCAACAGCTTCTTGCTGTCCTATAATTACTTTACCTATTTCTTGTTGTAATTGACTAAATTTCTTTACTAAATTGTTTACAGCGGCTACGTCTGACATAGAATGAATTTTAAATTTACTTACTTCAAAAATAGTAATTTACAAACTATTATAAAATAAGATTCCCGCTAAACGCGGGAATCACAATATACTAAAATTATTAATGCTTATTTATTTTCTTTCTTCCAATCTTTTTTAAATACACAGTCTTTGTAATCGTTACCTAATTTAATATAGGTTTCTTCTATTTTTTCATTAGACCACTTAACGATTACTTCTTCTTTTTTCTTAGCTAAAGCAAACTCTTGTAATCTTACATAATCATCTACAAGATTTGCTTTATGTGTATCTGTTTTCTTTTTTAATAAGATTACTTTATACATTTTTTCACCTTCACGAGTTTCATCATAAAAAATATCAGATAAATCTCCTTGTTTAAGTTCACTAATTCTACCAAATAAATCTGGAGGCATTCTTGTTAATTCAAAAGTAGTTTCTTGTGTGTATGGATTTATAATTAAACCACCATTATTTTTAGTTTCATCTTCTTCTGAGAATTTTTTCACAGCCTCTTCAAAAGTTATTTTTCCATTTTTAATATCTTTTACAATATTTTCAATAGCACCTTTTGTTTCTTTTAATTTATCATCTGCAATTTCTGGTTGCATTAATATGTGAGAAACATCACGTCCATTACCTCTAATTTTATTTAATAAAATAATGTGATATCCGAAAGGTGATTTAAAAGGCTCTGAAATTTGACCTTCTTCCAATGAAAAAGCTATTTCTTTAAATTCTTTTACAAAATTTGTTTCTTTTGTAATAACTCCCATATTTCCACTATTTTGAGAAACACTCGGATCATCTGAATTTATAATTGCTTTTAATTTAAAACTAGCACCTGCTTCAACATGCTTTTTAATTTGATTTAATTTGTTGATTATACGGTCATTTTCTTCTTTTGTTGGCTCAGCATTTAATACTAATTGTGCTATTTCTACTTGAGCAGGAATTTCAGGTAATTCATTTTTATCTTTTAATCCTTTAAAATACACACGTATTTCTTCTGGAGTTACATCAACTTTTTCGGTAATTTTTAATTGTTCTTTTTCGATAAGAATATTTTCCGCCTGTACTCTTGCTAACTCTTTCTTTAAATCTTCAATATCATTAAAACCATAGGCTTTAATCACTTTTTCCTCACTACCATATTCTTTTGTAAAGTATGCAATACTTCTTTGTACTTTGCTATCAATGTCTGGTTGAGATACAACAACACTATCAATAATACCATGATGTGCTAATAATTTTTGTTGCATTAACTCTTCTAACATTTCACAATTAGAAATTTGTATTTTTCCTTCACTCCTAACCTCAACTTCTTGTTTAAATTTATCGATATCAGAATCTAAAACAATGTTTTTACCGACTACTACAGCAACACCATCAATTTTAGTTTGTTGTGCATTTACAGCTACTAAACCTGATAAAAAAAAGGTTAATAATATACTAGTATTCTTTAAAGTTTTTATTTTGAATTGCATCATTTATCAACGTTTTTTCTATCTCTCTAATTAATTCTAATTTTCTTTTGTGTAAAATTATTTGTTTAATTCTACTACTTACAAATGTTAAAGGTGCCGTAGCATTTTTTGGCAACCTCTTTTTTACAGCCACCAAATATACTCCTAAACTATCTTCTTTTTGTATGTATTTGGAAATTTTTAACAAATCTTGCTTCGTTTCGAACTGAAAAGGCGGAATTATTTTTGGTAATGAAGAAAATGGAATCCAAGTTGTATCTTGTAATCTATATGACTTAAAATTTAATAAGTATCTTTCTAAATCTTCTCTATCTTCTTCTTTTGAAGATTTAAAATTTTTAATAGTTTCTTCTTTATCTAAGAAATCTTTACCAAAATAAATATATTCAAATTGTAAAATCTCTTCATTTAGCTTAAAGTTTTCTTTATTTTTTTGATAATATAAATCAACCTCTTCTTGTTCCACAATAGTATCTAATTGTTGTTTTATCAAACGTTCTTTATATCCATTTATATATAAACTTTTCTTATAATTATTTACTAAATTTTCTATTTCATCGCTGTTAACCTCTGAAATATTTTCTTCTGCCTTAGCTAATAACAGCTGTTTTTTTGCCCAAGAATAAATAAGTCCTCTTACAATAACGATACTATCTTTTGAACTAATACCTTTTGGCAATAACTCTTCAATATCTTTTTTATATAGATTTTTATTTAAAACAGTTGCAATAGGTCTGTGTTGTGTTACTTTTTCTGTTTTTAAACTGATAAAATCACAAGAAACAATAAGTATTGCTATTAAGAAAAGGGCGGTTTTATTTATCATATGTTTCTTTAAACTTTTTTAATACACTCTTTTTTATTTTTATCTTATTTTTCTTTCTTAACTCAGCAATCCACGCTGTTTCTATTTCTTTTTGATAATCATTAATTACAAACCCTTTTACATCTTTAAATGGTTTATTCTGATATTTTAATTTGTTATCCTTATAAAAAGCAGTTAAACCTAAAGTATCTTTAGATGCTTTGTTCCATATTTTTTGTTGTAATAACTCGAATAATAGTAAACCTTCTTTATATTCTAATAAAGTATTTCTGTATATAGGTTCAGTATTTATTAAATCATCTTTAAAATATCTGATTATCTGACTATTTTTAAAATTTTCATATAAAACAGTAATCGACTGATTAGATTTATATTTTATCGATTTAAAAAATACTTGTTGTGTTATTTTTTTATTATTGATAGAAAGTAAGACTTTATTTAATTTTTCTTCTTTTAATTGATGAATACCTGATGTTAAAAAAATAGCCAAAGCTTTTTTATGTTCTTTTATTCGATATTCTTTTTTCAATTTATTTAAAATAGCTGTTTTTGATAAACTAGCTCTATTTGTCTTTTTCACTTTATCGGTTAATTCATCTTTTAAATCATCAAAAGAATCGATTGGATAATTTTTTAATAACTTAACGATGTGCCATCCGTATTTTGTTTTAAAAGGTTTGCTATAAGAACCTATTTTTGGTAATTCTCTTACTTTATTTTCAAAAACAGTAACCATTCTTCCAGTACCAAACCTTGGTAATTTACCTCCAGAAATAGCAGTTCCTTTATCTTCAGAATATTTTTTAGCAACTGTTTCAAAAGAAATCCCTGATGTTATTTTTTGATATAAACCCTTTATTTTTACTTCAGCTTTTGGATTATCTTTTACCAAAATATGAGCAACTTCAAAATCTCCTTTAGCGACTCTTTTTCCTGTAACTTTTAAAATATGATATCCAAATTTTGTTTTAAAAGGCTTTGAAACTTTACTTAAATCAGTAGTATAAGCGGCATCTTCAAACGGATACACCATTGAAAAAGCTGAAAAATAACCTAAATTACCTCCATTAACCTTTGCTGAAGGATCTTCAGAAACTTCCTTTGCTATTTTTTCAAAAGAAGCTCCGTTTAAAATAGTCTTTCGAATAGCATTTATCTTGTTATATAAAGGCAAGGTATCAAATTGAATTCCTTTTTTAGGGAATTTAATTAAAATATGACTTGCCTTTACTTCTGTTTTTTCACGAAGATAAGCTTGTTCTACTAATTCATTTAAATACACTGTATTCTGTAAATAAGGCGTTATTAATTTATTTTTATAACCCGCTAATTCATTTTTATAATTTTTTAATGTATCTAATTTTAAATCGTATCCTTGTTTTACTTTTAACTTATAATCAATAAATAATTCTAAATAGTTGTCTATATCTTTAGATTTATCATCAATTAAAACGCCTAAGTTTTTTTCGTAAACTTGCTTAAATTCAGACACCATTACAGGTGAATTATTAATACGAAATAACTCCGTATCTTTTTGAGCAAAAGAATTAATACTCGTTATCACTAAAACAATAAATACTAAAAATATTTTTTTCATCTATAGAGAAATTATTCCTTTAATTACATCTGCTTTTTTGTAATAGGCAATTACTTCGTCAGCGCTTTTAACGTTTAAAAAAATAGAAAGACTATTATATTTTCCTGTTTTTGATTTTTTAGTTTCAATAACAGCACCTGCATTATTAAACAATTCTTTTACTTCTTCTACTTGATTCCCATCTGTTGGTACAATAAATTTATATAAATATTTACTCGGAAACGTTGTTGTATCTTCTAGTTGTCCTTTCAATTTAATATAAAATGCTTCTCTCTCTGACATAATACGTACTATTATTTTTCTAAAATTAATTTTAATCATCATTTAAAAATGATGAAACACAAAATTACACTATTTATTACATTTATAAATTGAAACTTATATTTTTGCACTATGCAACAAAAAATAGTTTTAATAGGAGGTCCTGGTACTGGTAAGTCTTCAATTTTAAATGAGTTTATAAACCTCGGTTATAATTGTATGCCTGAAATTTCGAGAGAAGTAATACTAAAGGCTCAAAGAGAAGGTATAGATCAATTGTTTTTAGAACAACCTTTGCTCTTTAGCGAAATGTTATTAGAAGGAAGAGAACAACAATATTTAACTGCTCAAAAAAACAATAATGATATTGTTTTTTTTGATAGAGGAATCCCTGATATACATGCATACATGAATTATTTAGGCAATGAATATCCACCTATTTATATAGAAAAGAGTAAGCAATATATATATACCAAAGTATTTATGTGCTCACCGTGGGAAAGTATTTACGAATCGGATAATGAGCGTTATGAAACATTTGAGCAATCAGTAAAAATAGATAAATTTTTAAAAGAAACTTATATGGAAATTGGTTACGAAATTATAGAAATTCCTTTTGGAAGCGTAAAAGAACGCTGTGATTTTATTTTACAATCATTATAAAAAATGTCTGATAAATCGATAGAAATATTAGCTCACTATTGGAAACACCGTTCTTTTAGATCACCTCAACAAGAAATTATAACGGCTGTTTTAGACGGAAAAGACACCATCGCTTTATTACCAACAGGTGGTGGAAAATCTATCTGTTTTCAAATTCCTGCACTAATTAACGAAGGCGTTTGTATTGTTATTTCGCCATTAATTGCGTTAATGCAAGACCAAGTTGATAGCCTTATCAATAAAGGAATAAAAGCAACTGTAATTTCTTCAGGAAGTTCTCAGGACGAAATAATTACGCTTTTTGATAATATCCGATTCGGAAAAACAAAATTTTTATACATTTCTCCAGAACGTTTACAGTCTCGTTTTATTCAAGAAAAAATAAAACAACTAAAAGTTAATTTAATTGCTATTGATGAAGCTCATTGTATTTCTGAATGGGGGCATGATTTCCGTCCTTCTTATCAAAATATTTCAATTTTAAAAGAGTTACAACCCAAAGTTCCTTTTATCGCTTTAACAGCAACGGCAACTAAAAAGGTAATTAACGATATTATTGTTTCCCTAAAACTTGATACTCCTAAGATATTCAAAAAATCTTTTTATCGAAAAAATTTAGCCTATCAAATTTTTGAAACAGATGATAAACTAAATAAATTAAATCAGATTTTCACAAAAACAAAAGCTCCTGCAATTGTTTATGTCAATTCTAGAGCGAAAACAAAAGATATTGCTAGTTATTTAAATGCTAATGGATTTAAAAGTTGTTTTTATCATGGAGGATTAACATTTCAAGAGAAAGAACTTGCTTTTGATAGTTGGATAAGCGAAAAAACGCCCATCATAGTCGCAACCAATGCCTTTGGTATGGGGATAGACAAGCCTAATGTAAGGGTAGTTATTCATTTAAACCTTCCTAGTTCGATTGAAAATTATATTCAAGAAGCTGGACGTGGCGGACGAGATGGAAATAAAGCTTTTTCTGTTGTTTTAGTCAATAAAAATGATATCAAAAAAAGCGAAGACTCTTTAGAAACCTCGCTTCCTATTATTTCTGATATAAAATTAGTACATCGAAAATTATATCAGCATTTTCAAATTACAATAGGTGAATTTATTGAAACAGCTTTCGATTTTAATTTTTTAGAGTTCTGTACAAAGTATAAACTCCCTTCTACTAAAACATATAATGTATTACAGATATTAAATAGTAATGGTATTATAGAATTAAATGCTAATTTTCAGCAAAAATCAACCATTCATTTTATTGTTTTAAGTAAACAGGTTGTACTTTATTCTCAACAAAATCCATCAGTAAAAAACTTTATACAAACAGTTTTACGCTTATATGGAGGTGTTTTTGAAAACCCTATTAAAATTGATGAGTTTTATATCGCCAAAAAAACAGGCATTACTTCATGGCAAGTTGTTGAGGAATTAGAACGAATGCAAGAAAAAAATATACTCGAATATCATAAAGCAACCAATAATTCTGAATTGTTTTTACTGCATCCACGAGAAGATGATAAAACTATCAATAGAGTTTCAAAAAACATTAACCTCTATTTAACTCAAAAAAAGCAAAAACATAAAGATTTAATTCATTTTATAGAAAATAATGACGTTTGTAGAAGTGTTCAGTTACTAGCTTATTTTAATGAAGATGCTACTAAAAAATGTGGAATTTGTGATGTTTGCTTACAACATAAAAAAACTTTTTATATAAATCCGAAGCATATAATTAAGATACTTGATACTAAAAAAGGATTAAGTGTTTCTGAAATCTGTACACTACTACATTGAAAAAGAAGCAAACATTTTAATACTTTTGCGAACGCTTTTATCAGAAGAAAAAATAAGCGTTACTAACAATAAATACTTTTTACTATAAATGAGAGATTTACGCATCGTTTTTATGGGAACGCCCGATTTTGCGGTTACCATTTTAAAGCACCTTATCGAAAATGATTATAATGTAGTTGGCGTAATTACTGCCGTAGATAAACCTGCCGGTAGAGGTCGTAAATTAAACCAATCGGCGGTAAAAAAATACGCGCTTTCTCAAGAACTACCAATTCTTCAACCGACAAACTTAAAAAATGAAGATTTTCAAGCTGATTTAAAAAAGTGGAATGCCAATTTACAAATTGTCGTTGCTTTTAGAATGTTGCCAAAAATAGTTTGGGCAATGCCTGAATATGGTACTTTTAATTTACACGCATCTTTATTACCTGATTACCGTGGAGCTGCTCCAATAAACTGGGCGCTTATCAATGGTGAAAAAACAACAGGGGTTACTACTTTTTTTATTGATGATAAAATAGATACAGGTGAAGTTATTTTACAAAAAACAGTATCTATTAAAGAAGATGAAATTGTTGGTGAGTTACACGATAGATTAATGAACTTAGGAGCTGTCTTAGTCGCTGAAACGTTAGATTTAATTGCTACTGGAAATGTACCCACAACAAAACAACCTGAACTAGAAGAAAAATCTGCACCTAAATTATATCCTGATAATTGCAAAATAGATTGGTCTAGGTCTTTAAATCATATTTATAATCATATTCGTGGTTTAAACCCATATCCTGCCGCTTGGACGACTATAAATAATGGTGAAACTGAAATTTCAGCAAAAATATACGGTACAACAAAAGAATTTGCTGAGCATGATTTAGCTAACGGAACGATTGTTACTTCTAAAAAAGAATTAAAAATCGCCGTAAAAGATGGGTACCTTATTATTGAGCAAATTAAAATTTCAGGTAAAAAATTAATGGATGCTAAAAGTTTATTAAATGGTTTTCAATTTGATACAGAAGCTAAAGCCCTGTAACCCTTTATTCATCAGCTTTAACCAAATTCGATAAAAAACAAGGTAGGTTATTAACAATTTTAAGAATGTTATTAACAATTTGTTGTTTTTTTAGACTGAAAACTTGCACGGAACCGCATTCCTACTATATTTGTTGAGCTATTAAGCGAAAAAACAAAAATTAATTTTTAAAATATTAAAATTATGAACAAATCAGATTTAATCGATGCAATGGCTGCTGATGCAGGAATTTCTAAAGCTTCTGCTAAACTTGCATTAGACTCTTTAACTTCTAACGTTACTACTTCTTTAAAAGAAGGAAACAAAGTAGCATTAGTTGGATGGGGAACTTGGTCTGTTTCTGAAAGAGCTGCTAGAACTGGTAGAAACCCTCAAACAGGAAAAGAAATTCAAATTGCTGCTAAAAATGTAGTAAAGTTTAAAGCAGGTGCTGGTTTAAGCGATTCTGTAAACAACTAAGATTTATAAAATATACTTTATATTTCAAACAGCATTTAGGCAACTAAATGCTGTTTTTGTTTTATATAATAATAATATGTATTAAATGAAAAATATAATATTACTATTACTAATCGGTATAAATTTAATTAGCTGTAAAAAACCAATTAATGGAAATCAATTAGAAAATAGAGATGGAATACATTTTGAAATAAACAAGAAAACTCCTTATACAGGTGAAGCTATTGTTAAATGTTATGAAAGTGGAGAAATTGAACTTAAAGAAATATTTAAAAATGGAAAACGAAATGGAGAAAGTACTAGATATTATAAAAATGGAAAAATTTACAGAAAATTAAGTTGGTTAAATGGACAACAAACTGGAAAAGATATTTGGTATTATGAAAATGGTCAAATATCAACTAAATCTAATTTAATTAACGGTATATCTAATGGAGATTTAATCAATTATTATAGAAGCGGAGAACTTGAGTTTAAAGGAAAACTAATAGCAGGAAAGCCTAATGGAGAAGGTATTCGGTATTATAAAAATGGAAATGTTAAGTATAAAATAAAGTGGAAAAATGGTGAAGAAGATGGTGAAGCAATTTGGTATTATGAAAATGGGAAAATAAAATTAAAAAAAAACTATAAAAAAGGAAAACTAAACGGAGAGATTATAAACTATTACGAAAATGGAAAAATAAAGTATATAGAAAACTATAATAAACGAAAGTAGAAACTAACAAATATTAGTCATTACTCATCTAATTAACCTATTATATTATTGTATAGTACTTTTTTTACACAAAAAAAATTTAACAAAAAACACAAATAATATTTATATTTTTTATTGAATTAAGAAATTAAAAACTGAAAAATGATTTAATTTTTAATAGAGATGGTAAATAAAAAAATCCACTGAAAAATTCAGTGGATTTTTTTGTTTATCAAATGTTTTTTCTATTCTTCTATTTCAAAATCATTTTTTATTCTTTTACTTCCTTCATAAAGTTCATACTTTACAAAACGACAATCTAAATCGGCATTTTTAAGAGGTATTCTTTTTGAAGTTCGTAAACCAACGTGTTTTAATGCTTGTGTATCCGAAGTAATTAACCACGCCATCGAACCTGGATAATTATGCTTTAAGGTATCCCCTATTTTTTTATAAAACTCTTCAACATCAATATTTAAACGTTCACCATAAGGCGGGTTAAATAAAATAGTTGTGTTACCAAATACCTCTTTCTTTGAATTAAAAAAGTTTACACGGTGTATCCCTATAAATTCTTCTAAATTGGCATTAACAACATTCTGTTTAGCCTTGGTAACTGCCGAAGGAGCTTTATCAAATCCCATTATTTTAAAATGAGAACTTGTAATTTTTTTCAACAAAGCATCTTGAATTACAAAATATAAATCTTCATCGTAATCTTTCCAGTTTTCAAAAGCAAAATGCTTACGATTAATGTTTGCTGGTATATTATTAGCAATCATTGCTGCTTCAATTAATATAGTACCAGAACCACACATAGGGTCAATAAAATTCTCTTCTCCTTTATAACCAGATAATAATACTAATCCTGCTGCTAAAACCTCATTAATTGGGGCAATATTGGTAGCACTTCTGTATCCTCTTTTGTGTAATGAATCACCAGAAGAATCTAAAGAAATAGTTAGCCATTCATTATGAATATGTATATGAACTTTAACATCAGGGTGTTTTAAATCTACATTCGGACGTTTTTTATACTTACTCATAAAGTAATCAGCAATTGCATCTTTAGATTTTAAGCTAATATAATGCGAATTTGTTGTGAAATTTTTAGAATTCACAACAGCTCCAATAGCAAAAGTACCATCTACATCTAAATAGCGATCCCATTTTATACGCTGTATAGCTTCGTATAAATCTTCTTCATCAAAAACTTTACTTTTTTTAATTGGTTTTAAAATACGAATAGCTGTACGTAAAGCAATATTTGCTTTGTACATAAAACCAGTGTCTCCTTTAAAGGAAACATTACGTATTCCTTCCTTAACGTCTTGAGCACCAAGTTTTCTTAGTTCATCTCCTAGTACGCCTTCTAAACCTGCCATCGTAATGGCAGTCATTTTAAAATCTTTCTCCATATAACTGTAAAATTTCGATACAAAAGTACAGCTAATTTTGGGTTGATAGGAATCTTTTCTTGTTTCAATCTAAAAAACGTAAGATTTATGTATTTTTGCAGACCTTATACATATGAAAACAACAGACTGGTTTACTTCTTGGTTCGATACATCTTACTATCACACATTATATAAGCACAGAAACGATGCAGATGCACAGTTTTTTATGCGCAATATAACGTCTTTTTTACAACTCCCTAAAACAAGCCACATAGCTGACTTACCCTGCGGAAAAGGACGGCATTCGGTTTATTTAAACTCCTTAAACTACAAAGTTACAGGAGGTGATTTAAGTAAGAATAGTATTACACACGCAAAACAATTTGAAAATGAAAATCTTCATTTTGAAGTTTGGGATATGCGAGATCCTATAAAAGAAAAATATGACGCTATTTTTAACTTATTTACAAGTTTTGGTTATTTTGATGATGATAACGAAGATATTGCCATTTTAAAAAGCATTAAAAACGGCTTAAAAGAAGATGGTGTATTCGTTTTAGACTTTTTAAATGTTGAAAAAGTAAAAAATTCGTTAGTTACATCAGAAATTAAAACTGTAGATAATATTGAATTCAATATTAAAAGAGAAATTAAAGATGGTTTTATATTAAAACATATCTCTTTTATTGCTGATAAAAAACAACACAATTACACCGAACAAGTAAAGTTTTTAACTTTAGATAAAATGCAAATCTACTTTAAAAAAGCTGGCTTAAATTTAAAACATGTTTTTGGTGATTACGGTTTAAATGAGTTTGATAAAAATACTTCTGATAGATTAATTTTAATTGGAGAATGAGTTATATATTATTAATAATAGCAGTTTTAATAGGTTCTTTACTAGTTTTAATATGGAAACCGAATAACAAGCACGTACGTTTATTACTAGCCTTTAGTGGTGCTTATTTACTTTCGGTAACTATTTTACATTTACTTCCTGAAGTTTATACACATACGCATAACGCTAAAAAAATAGGAATTTTAATTTTAGTCGGAATTATTATTCAATCGGTATTAGAATCGTTTTCTAAAGGAGCTGAACACGGACATATTCATGTACATTCTGATAAATCAGATTTTCCTTGGTTGTTATTTATTAGTTTATGTATTCACGCTTTTTCGGAAGGATTACCAATACATCATGCTGGTGATAACTTACTTGGAGCGATTATTGTTCATAAAATTCCAATTGCGATTGTTTTAACAACCTTTTTATTGCAAACAAATTATAATAAAAAAACAATTATTTTATTTTTAAGTGTTTTTGCTATTATGAGTCCGTTAGGAGTTTTAGTTTCTGATAAAATACCTTTTTTCAACGAATATCATACTGAAATTACAGCTTTAATTATTGGTGTTTTTCTTCATATTTCAACAATAATACTTTTTGAAAGTTCTGAAAATCATAAATTCAATTTAAAAAAATTTACTGCCATTCTTTTAGGTATTATTCTGACTATTTTTTCGCTTTAATATTTTTTGAAAAAAAAGACCTCACAGGTTTTAAAAACATGTGAGGTCTGGTTATAATTAATATTTTCTAATGAAACCAGATCGTTAATGATTTTATCTTAGCTAAATCAGGAATTTGCTCAATAGTTACTTTTTGAGTACTAAAATCTTTTAAACCTAAATCTTCTTTATCAAGTGAAACTGTTGCATTTAAATCATCAATAAATAAAGTTACTGATAAAAATGAAGATTCTACTTTAGAAATAGTATTGTTTGCATTAATTTCTTGAAATAAAGAATTTATATTTAAACCAGAAGCTGTTTTAAAACGCTCATCAAAAATTTCGATACTTTTTATTGTTGATAAAGAATCTAATTGTTCTTTAGGTACAATTGTTAATAAATGCTTTCCTCCTTTTTCATAAATTAAATATTTATCATCTTCTTGAAAATAGTTACTTCCTTTAGCTCCTTCGCTTAATACTTTTACAATCGAATCATTTTTAAAAACTCTATCAACCTCTTGCATGGTTGTAGCTGTAGATAATTTACCTATTTTCCCTTTAGAAATATCGTATTTATTGTTTCCACACTGTATAAATACCACTGAAATTAAAGCGATTATTAAAGGTTTAATTATATTTTTCATTGATTTACTGGTTTGGTTACTAGTTTTTGTTGGTTATTTATATTAAAAACGACTTTGCAGTCTATTTGTTTTATTTTAATTCCTTTTTTAAAAGCCCTAACATTTATAATACATATTATTTGGTAATATACTATTTTTGAAATCGGGTTTTACATCGTTTAAAAAATATTTTTTTGATAAATCACGTAAAAGTAACAAAAATCATCCATAAAATTTTAATGTTGACTATCTTTGCATCCTTATGTTGAAAAAAGAAGTACAAGAGTTAATTGATAAAGGACAAATGCTTCCATTAATGGAGGAATTTTATACTATTCAAGGAGAAGGATCGCACACAGGTACTGCGGCTTATTTTATTAGAATTGGAGGTTGTGATGTCGGATGTCATTGGTGTGACGTTAAAGAAAGTTGGGATGCAAATTTACATCCACCAACCAAAACAGACATTATTGTTTCCAATGCTAAACAATATGCTAAAACAGTAGTAATTACAGGTGGTGAACCTTTAATGTGGAGTTTAGATTATATTACATCTGAACTGCAAGATAAAGGAATGAAAACACACATCGAAACATCAGGAGCATATGCTTTTTCTGGAGTTTGGGATTGGTTTTGCTTATCTCCTAAAAAAACAAAACTACCTACAAAGGAGTGTTATAAAGAGGCAGATGAATTAAAAATGATTATTCATAACAAGAATGATTTTAAGTTTGCAGAAGAGCAAGCTGAAAAAGTTGGCAAGAAATGTCAATTATTTTTACAACCTGAATGGAGTAAAAAAGAAGAAATGACTCCGTTAATTATTGATTATGTAATGAAAAACCCAAAATGGCGAATTTCTTTACAAACTCATAAATTTTTGAATATACCTTAAAATAAAAATATCATAAAAAAGCAACCTAAATTTAGGTTGCTTTTTTTATTATTAAGAGCCTGCTGTTTAAATTTTACCCAAAAAGAGTTTTATAGCTGAAAAATAGAATCCGTCAAACTGAATTTATTTCAGTTTCGCATTCTTATTTGCCGTAGTTCTTCATTTTATGTGATTCTGAAATAAATTCAGAATGACGTTTATATCTTAAAAAAGATACTTTATTTAAAATTTAAACAGGCTCTAAAAATTTAATACTTTATAGTTCCATTTTTATTATCAAAAATAATAATGATATTTTTAAATTAATTAAAAAACAAAAACTCGCCTTTTCAGCGAGTTTTTATAATAAAAAGTAATTTATTATTATTCTTTATACACCCCCATATTTGCGTATTTATCCATACGCTGGGCAATTAATTCGGCTTCTGTTAAATCTTTTAATTCATCAAAAGCACTTACTATTTGTGCTTGTACTGCTTTATAAGCTCCTTCTTTATCAGCATGTGCACCTCCAACTGGCTCTTCAATAATTCCGTCGATTAATTCTAATCGCTTCATATCTTCACCTGTTAATTTCAATACTTCGGCTGCTTTTTCTTTATATTCCCAGCTACGCCATAAAATAGAAGAACATGATTCTGGTGAAATTACCGTATACCAAGTGTTTTCCATCATATATACTTTATTTCCTACACCAATACCTACAGCACCTCCTGAAGCACCTTCACCAATAACTATTGTTATAATAGGTGTTTTAAGCCTCGTCATTTCAAGAATATTACGAGCAATTGCTTCTCCTTGTCCTCTTTCTTCAGCTTCTAAACCTGGATAAGCACCTGGAGTATCTACTAAAGTTACGACAGGAATGCCAAATTTCTCTGCCATTTTCATCAAACGCAATGCCTTACGATATCCTTCAGGGTTTGCCATTCCGAAATTACGGTACTGACGTGTTTTAGTATTATATCCTTTTTGTTGACCGATAAACATAAACGATTGATCGCCTATTTTACCTAAACCACCAATCATAGCTTTGTCATCTTTTACGCTACGATCACCATGTAACTCCATAAAAGTGTCTCCACAAATAGCCTTGATATAATCTAAGGTATATGGACGGTTTGGATGACGTGATAATTGTACACGTTGCCAAGGTGTTATATTTTTGTATATCTCTTTTTTAGCCTTTTCTAATTTTATTTCAATATTCCTAGAGGTCTCTGTAACATCTACATCACTTTCTTCTCCTATAGCAAAACATTTCGCCAACTGATCTTCTAGTTCTTTTATTGGCAATTCAAAATCTAAATATTCCATTATATATAGTTTGATTATATTTTTTTAATTCTTTGTAAAAGCAAACATACTAAAAAATTACAATCTTTAGCTTTCTACCTTTTCTTAAAATATTAATTTTTCTTAAATTTATCTTTGATAGACCTCATATTTTTGATAACTCCGTTTAATAAAACAACTCCTAAAATAATAAATGCACCATAATAAAACTCTGTACTCATTTGTTCTTTTTCGCCAAATATGATTAACGCAAAAACAATAGCATAAATAGGCTCTAAATTAATAGTTAGCATTACTGTATAAGGCGTTAAGTACTTCATTATATCTACCGAAGCAATAAAAGCGTACCCAGTACAAATACTACTTAATAAAATTAAATACAACCAATCATTCGTTGGTAGTTGAAAAAAAGCTACTGAAAATTTTTGTGTAAATAATAAATATAATGTTACCGCTAATGCACCAAATAATAATTGATAAAAAGAAATAGTATTTGCATCGTATTTTTTAATATAAAGACCATTTAAAACAGCAAATAATGCTGATAAAAATGCAGATATTAATGCGTAAATTATCCCTAAAGTATATTCACTTTGAAAATTAAAAATAATATACAAGCCTCCAATAACTAATAGTCCTAATAAAATTTCAATAATTTGAATTTTTCTTCTAAAAAACAGCGGTTCAATCAGCGATGTAAAAAAAGCACCTGTACTCATAGTTACTAAAGCCACGGAAATATTTGATACTTTTATTGCCATAAAAAAAGTAACCCAATGTGCGGCAATTATTACTCCTGAAAAAGCAAATTTTAAAAGCCCTTTACGATCGACCTTAAAAGATATTTTACGAATTATAAAATAAACAGCAATAAATACCACTGCTATTGTCATACGATACCAAGTTAAAGGAATTGCATCAAGAGAGATTAAAGCACCTAATATTGCTGAAAACCCCCATATAAAAACAATAAAGTGTAATTGTAGGTAGTGTTTTAGTTTACTTTCTTGCATTAAAATATAAATAAAGTGAATATGTACCAAACACAACATTTGGTATCCATACATTTAATAAGGCATTTGCGCCAGCTACTGCACCTAATACTTCTGCTACTTTTAAAAAGAATACATATATAAACATTAAAGAGATACCTAAGGCTAAATTAACACCTATTCCTCCTCTTGTTTTTTTGTATGCTAAAGCAACTGCTATTAATGTCAAAATATAACATGCTATTGGTAAACTGGTACGTTTATATAGTTCTACCAAATAAATATTTAAATTTTTAATACCTCTTTTTTTGAAATGGAAATAAATTCAATTAATTCAGGAGATTTCATCTCTTGAGCCATGATATTTTTATAATTAAAGTCTTTGGGAGTAAAAGCAAAAGTTGTATCTAATTTATTTCCATAAAAAATACTATCATTTCCTTTAAATACTTTCCTTCTCTTCCAATTAACTAATTCAAATATACTGTCTTTTTCTTTCCACGAAATATTATCAGCAGTTAATTGATCTTTTAATTGAATTCCGTCATAAATTTCTGTCGAAAAGTTATATCCTTTGTTTCTCTTTAAATCAAAATTTTGAAGATAGATATATGTACTATCATTTAGTTGTAAACTAAATTCCCTTACAGAAGTATCTGAATATTTTTTCTTCTTTAAATATTCTCTTTCAAAAGCTTTTCTTGTTTTACTACTAGATGGTACAAAAAAGTGATTCATTAGCAATGCAACAATGCAAACGATCGTTGAACCTATAAAATAAGGGTATAGAAAACGTGTAAACGATACTTGAGAACCATTAATAGCTACAATTTCTGTATTATTTGCTAATTTTGATGTAAATAATATTACAGCAATAAATAATGCCAATGGCATAAATGTATTAGCGTAATATATTATAAAATTAATATAATAATCATTTACGATTTCTACAAAAGTTAACGTTTCGTGTCGTAAAAATTTATCTATTTTCTCCGCAATATCAATAGCTACCGCAATAGGTATTAATATTAATAAGGTAAACAGAAATGTTGCCAAAAAACGCTTTAATATGTACCAATCAAGTATTTTCAAAAAAAATATTTTTATAAACGATTATCCATTTGCTTAACCATCTTATCTTTCCACTGTACAAAATCTCCAGCTAAAATATGTTTTCTAGCTTCTCTTGTTAACCATAAATAGAAGCCTAAATTATGGATAGATGCTATTTGCTTTCCTAACATTTCTTTTGCAGCAAAAAGGTGTCTTAAATAAGCTTTAGAATACATGGTATCTACATAAGTAATTCCCATGTCATCTATTGGAGAAAAATCATTTTCCCATTTCTTATTTTTAATATTGATAGATCCGTAAGCTGTAAACAACATACCATTACGTGCATTACGAGTTGGCATTACACAGTCAAACATATCAATACCTAATGCTATGTTTTCTAAAATATTAATTGGCGTACCAACTCCCATTAAATAACGAGGTTTATCTTCTGGTAAAATAGCTGTAACAACTTCTGTCATAGCATATAATTCATCAGCTGGTTCACCCACTGAAAGCCCTCCAATAGCATTTCCTTGTGCACCAACTGATGCAATATATTCTGCTGATTGTTTTCTTAAATCTTTATAAGTACTTCCTTGTACAATAGGGAAAAACGTTTGTTCATATCCGTATTTAAAAGGTAATTTTTCTAGATGATTTACGCAACGTGTTAACCAACGGTGCGTCATATGCATCGAGCGTTTTGCGTAATTATAATCACACGGATACGGTGTACATTCATCAAAAGCCATAATAATATCGGCTCCAATGGTACGTTGCGTTTCCATTACGTTTTCAGGAGTAAAAAAGTGCATTGATCCATCAATATGGCTTTTAAACTTTACTCCTTGTTCGTTTATTTTTCTTCTTCCTGAAAGTGAATATACTTGATATCCTCCACTATCAGTTAAAATATTACGATCCCAATTCATAAACTTATGTAAACCACCTGCGGCTTCTAAAGTTTTTAATTTTGGTCGTAGATATAAATGATAGGTATTTCCTAAAATTATATCAGGGTTTATTTCATCTTTAAGTTCAGATTGATGCACACCTTTTACTGTACCAACAGTACCTACTGGCATAAAAATTGGTGTTTCAATAGTTCCGTGATCTGTAGTAATAACTCCTGCTCGGGCTTTACTTTTTGGGTCTGTTATTTTTAAGTCGAATTGCATAAGGCACAAAGATACGTTTATTTAATAATTGGAAAAGTAAAAAAAATAATTATTTACTTTTGTTCAGTTGACAAGATTATTCTCAATTTCAAACAGAATTTATTTCAATAAATTTGCTCTAAAAAATGAATCAAAACAAAGAATTATTTTGTCTTGATTCATCACTAAGAACATCGCAAATTAGTATGCGAATCTGAAATAAATTCAAATTGACGTGTTCTACTCTTTTTTATTATGAAAAAATATTTTTATTTACGTCTTCTTGCCACTTTACCTTTTGCACTTGCTTTTGCATTTCGTAGAGTTTTAGGAGAATTCTTTCTAAAAGCAGCACTTTTTTTGTTAACTGCCTCTTTTTTATTTATTTGCTTTGCTTTCTTCGTTTGTTTAGCTTGACCTGTTTCTTTTACTTGTCTTGCTTGTTTTGGCTTATTTTTTTGAACTTGAGATGCTTCTTCTGTTTTAGAAGAACTTGAAATCATTTCATTGATTTCTTTCATTTCATCTTCTGTTAATTCTCGCCAATCACCAGGTTTTAAATTTCCTAAAGAAACATTCATTATACGATAACGCTTTAACTTAGTTACTTCGTAATCTAAATATTCACACATTCTACGTATTTGACGATTTAAACCTTGAGTTAAGGTAATTTTAAATATAAAATCTGTTATTTTTTCAACCTTACATTTTTGAGTTATCGTTCCTAACATCGGAATTCCGTTACCCATTTTATCGATAAATTCTTCGTCTATTTTTTTATCAACAGTAACAATATATTCCTTTTCACGGTTGTTTCCTGCACGTAAAATTTTATTTACGATATCACCATCATCTGTTAAAAATATTAATCCTTCCGATGGTTTATCTAAACGACCGATAGGAAATAATCTTTCAGGATGTCCTACAAATTTTACAATATTATCTTTTTCTCTACTATCCGTAGTACAAACAATACCTACTGGTTTATTTAAAGCGATATAAAGTGTACTTTTTTTTGGTTCTAATAAACGTCCATCTACTCGTACTACGTCTCCTTTTGAAACTCGATTACCTAATTTAGCTACATTTTTATTAATTGTAACTCTACCTGAATTAATAAATTTCTCAGCATCTCTACGAGAACAAATACCTGTACTGCTGATAAATTTATTAAGATTTACTGAAACTCTATTGTTATCTTCCATTATTGCAAAGAAAAAGAAAATCCCCAAGTTTTAGCTTGAGGATAGTTATTAATTATTATATTTTTTTAAAACATAATCATTTTCTGAGTACACCTAGCTAAACTTGGGCGTCTACTATAATCAAAACCAAGTGTTATCATATGACTTCCATAATTAAAATCTTGTGTTTTGTTTAAATCAACACTAAAACCATAAGAAAGATATAAGTTATTCTTTTTTAAACCGACTAACGGAGCAATTGCATGAGGTTTAAATGATTGATCATTTAAAGATGTATAACTTAAACCAGCCCAAACATAGCCTTCATCAATACCTTTTCTAACTTTTACATTTAAATCTGTTCTAGACCTTTTATCTTCTTCATAGTATTCAACAAAAATAGATGGCTCTATTTCAATTCTATCACTAATTCTAGTAAATACAAATGATGAATAAACAGTGTATCTACCTAAACCTTCTGGCTCATTTGTTGAAAAATTTTCTATTTTTTTATCTAAGATATTATTTGCATTCACACTAATACTAAAATGTTCATAACGATAAAGCATACCTACATCAAAATTAGAACTCGTTTGTGATCTATTTGGAACATTACTATTTGAATTATCATTTGAAGTATCAATACCAAATTGAACAAAATTATAAGTTAAACCAAATGACAAAAAACTATCATGAAAATTACTTAATGTTAAATGGCTTGCTAAAGATAATTTAACTCCTTTTTGGGTTGTTTCTCCATTTTTATCATTAAAAAGTGTAATACCTCCACCAAAACGTTCTGCTAAACGAGCTTCAGCAACTAATGATTGTGTATCAGGAGAGTCTTTAACTCCAATCCATTGACTTACACCATTTAGTCTAACTTTTAATTCTGACCCTATACCCGCATAACTTGGCGATATTAAAAATGGATTGTCAGCCATATGACTAATATACTGAGGTAAATTAATTTCTTGAGCGACTAATTTTAGACTAAAAATTAGGATGCTTATTGTTATAAATATTTTTCTCATTTTTATCTGTATAAAGTAAAGTGCCCCATTAATTTTTTCTCTTCTCCTGATAATTCATTATAATAAATAGTGTACCAATAATCTCCGGCAGGTAATGGATTACCATCATAAGTACCGTCCCATCCTTGTACAAAACCATTATAGTTTGCAATTTTACGAGCATACCTATCATAAATATGTACTCTTATATTATGATAATTTTCAACATCTAAAGGATACCAGTAATCATTAATTCCATCACCATCTGGTGTAAATAAGTTTAACACTTTTATAGATACATAAGTTCCTCTAATATTTAAGGTTACTTCACAACCTCTAGCATCTCTTACAGTAATTTTATAATCTTTTGTTTGTAAGATAGTAAATTCTTTCTCTGATCCAAAATCACTACCATCAATACTATACTCATAAGGTTCTAAACCAAAATCAGCATTAATTGTAATTTTATTTTTCTCAGAATCATCAATGGTCATTGATAATTCTTTAATATCTAAAATCTCAGGAATATAATTTTCTGGATTATCATTTGAATCTTCAGAACACAATGTTGCAATATGAGTAGCTCTCACTACATAACCATCTCCTGCTGCTACATTGATAAATTCACCTGAAGTATTTGTTATTACTGCAACATTATTATCGTCATATAAAGTATAACTTACTTCATTTGTAAACTTCTCATCAACAATTGCTTTAATAAAATTACCTGTTTCACATGTATACTCAAAATCTACAGTTAACTGTAAATCAATAGGAGTACTTGTTGTTAATTGACTTAATAATTCTGAAGGACAATCACTACCAGTACCTCTAACACCTATAACATATGTAGTACCTCCGTTTATAAATTCAGAACTACCTAATGTTATTTGATTTTGATTATATGGTATTGGTAATTCTAAATTATTAATACTAATATAATAAGGTGCTGTTCCCCCTTGAACATTAACTGTAATTGTTGGTGTTGGATCATTTAAACAAACCTGTTCTACTACATTAACTAAACTTATTTCCAATGGGTCTGGCTCTACTATTTCAACTTCAAAAGGAGTTAAAATCGTACACCCTTTAACATCTCTAATAGTTACTTGATATATACCTGCATAAAGGTTTTCGAATACACCATTATCTGTAAATTTATTTTCTGGATATAATGGATTTGCTGGTACTGAAACCAAATTATATTCATAATCTCCATTACCACCTATACCTAATGCTGTAATAATACCTGTGTTAGTTCCAAAACAACTTACTTGTTGAGTAACAACAGTAGTACCATCTAATAAATCTGGTTCTTTTATATCATAAGGATCTGTTATAACATAACATATAACACCAAATCTATTAGTACTTCTTATATTAATTTGATAACTACCTACATTTAAATTAGAAAATGTATTTGAAGCTTGCCATGGAATTGTTATTGCTGTACCAGCTTCATTTGTTCCTTCTAATTGATATTCATAATTATTAAAACCACCAACTACATCGGCTGATAAAACTCCGTTACTATCATCTTTACAAGTAATAAACCCTGAAATTACATTTAATGTTGCTTCTAACGTTTCATAAGTAGCAACTGTAACTGTTGTTTGATCTGAAATACAACCTTTATCATCTTTTACATAAAAAGAATGTGGTCCTGCTGTTATATTATTAAATATGTTTACTGGACTAAAATTAATACCATCGGCACTAAACTCATAAGGTCCTGTTCCTCCTGCTCCTGATACAGTAACTGTTGCAGTAGGTACACTACAAGTAATATCTGTAGTAATATTTGCTGATGCTATTACTTCAATAGGGTCTACAATAGTAATTGGATATACAGGACTTACACAACTGTATCTATTATCTACAACTCTTATTGTATAATTTCCTGCTGATAAGTTATCAAAAACATTTGATAATTGTGATACTTCTAATCCGTTACTAACGTATGTTAAAATATAGCTGTAATTATTTGCTGCTGTATCTTGTAATTGACCACCTGTTACATTTGTTACAGTAATACTTGCACCAAAATCACCTTCACACTGGTTTAAAACAGGAGGTGCAATAGTCGCAACTAATGGTGTTCCTCCATCTAATGTAAAGCTTTCTGTATGTGTACAATTATTAACATCTTTAATAGTAACATCATATATTCCTGCATCTAATCCTTTTATTATTGAATTGGCGCTATATGCTTGTTTTACATCACCTGTTGTTGTATTTATTAATTGATATGTATAACTACCCCAACCACTTGTTCCTTGTAAAACTACCTCACCTGAATTAGGGTCAACACAAGATATATAAGAAAGTGCTGTTGTTACACCTAAAACTCCTGGTGATTCCAACACCTTAAATGGTGCTGATGATACATCACAAAATGGACTATCTGTCATCTTTACGGTTACGTAATAATCACCAGATTCTAATCCTGTTAATGGCTCAATTACGTTACCCGTACCACTGCCAGTAATAGTTGTTGTTAAACCACCTACATTAAATATTTCGTAAGTATAATTTCCGTTATATTCTTCTATTGAACTAAATATTAATTCAGCACTTCCAGAAGGTGTTCCGAAACAAGATACATTATTAATATTGTTAACATTTAATACAAATGTTGGTACTTCGTTTACAATATATTCTGTTGAGAATACACAACCTGTTGCTGGATTTGCTATTGTAATTACATATTTATCAACTAGTAAATTTGTAAATGTTGCTAAATCTGCACCTAAAATAACTGTTTCCGTTTGTGTAACTGTTGTAGCAGTACCTGTTATTGTATAAATTAGGTTTGCTATATTTTCAGTTGTTTTTACAGTTATATTTTCTCCTGTATCACAATCTATTTCTTTTGATACTAAAATATCAGCAGCGGTTACTTTTTCAAATAGTAGAATTGTTCTTGTTGTTGTATCAGAACATCCTGCGTCATCAAATACTGTTATTGTTACTGTACCTCCTGCTTCATTAAGTACTGTATAATTAAATGATGAACCTTCTTGTTTTATATCATCTGAAAGATCTGTTGGTGTTCCGTTATCATATACAAATATTGCTTTTTCAAAACTTGGTACATCAGTTGGAGTAACAATTCCACCTTCAATTTTTGATTTATCAATAGTTATTGTAGCCAAATTTGTATCATTACCAACAGTACAATCAAATTCTGTTACAGTTATTGCTGGTTCAATATTTATTATTGATTTTTCTGATATAGTTACAGTTTCAGATGTTGAACAACTATTATTTCCTGTTGCTGTTATTGTATAAGTTGCTGCTGGTAAATCAATAAATAAATCAGAAGTAATACTGCCTACAGTATTTGGGTCAGGACTTATAGTGTAACTTAATGGATTAATACCATTATTAGTTTGCGACATTTGTATAACACCTGTAGCATCACCATTACAAATATTATTTATTGTAGCTACTGCAATAAATTCAGGTTCTATTTTTGATGAAATAGTTACTGGTATCATTATAGAACATTCAGGTGTTGCTCCTGTATCAAAAACAGTAACTTCATAACTACCGATTGTTGTTGGATTAAAAGTTAAAGTTTTAGTTGTCAATAGAGTTCTTGTTACTACTGCACTAGGTCCTGTTATTTGATAATCATAAGTTCCTGAACCTGATAATAAATCTAATACAACACTTGCATCTGGATTTATTGAACAATCTAATTTTTTAGTTTCATTAACTGTAAAAATTAAATCTGGTGAAATAATTACATTCGAAGTTACATCTGGAATCCCAATACACAAATTAGCATCTACCACACTTACAGTATATGTTTCTGTTGGTAAATTTGTAAATGTATGAGAAGTAGCGATAAACACTCCTGTATTTTCAACTTCAACTCCTGTACTATTTGTTAATATGTATTTATAAGTTCCTGAACCTCCTGATGCAGTAACCGTTATAGTTCCTCCTGTTGATAAATCACAAGCTGTGTCATTTTTAGCAACACTAAAAGTTACCTGTGTAGGATTATTAATAAGTATTACTGTTGAAACAACTTCACATCCACTACTATCACGTACACGTACCGTATAACTTCCCGAAGATAAATTGTTAAATACATCATTATTTCCGTTGGTTGCAAAATCGTAACCAGTAACTATTCCTGATGTATTTTCTAATTGATACTTATTATCACCCCAACCTCCTATTGCTGTAGCGGTAATTGTTGCATTTGCTCCATTAATACAACTAACTTGTGTACTAACTATTCCTGTTACACTTAAAGCAATTGCTGATTCACTAATTGTGAAGTTAGCTGTTTGAGCTGTACAAGATGGTGTATTAAGTCCCATATCAATTGTTACATAATAATCTGCTGCAACTAAGTTTGATATTAGTGTTGGTATTCCTCCTGTACCTATTCCATTAGCTACTGCTACTGGATTGCCAACCATAAATACTTCATAAGTATAACCTAATGTATATATTGGGCTATTAGAACTAAAGTCTAAAACAGCACTTCCATCATTTCCTCCTTTACAACTTATATCTACAATATTTGTAACACCTATACTATAAACTGGCTCTGGATTTACTGTATGATAAGTAATTAATTCACATCCTGTTGTTGGGTGAACTATTGTTATTTGATAATCACCTGTTGGTAAATTATCAAAATCTCCTGATGTTCCGTTTTGTGTTACTGCTGCGTAACTGTTACCGTTAATTC
Organism: Tenacibaculum pacificus; assembly: GCF_027941775.1. Classification (NCBI taxonomy): domain Bacteria; kingdom Pseudomonadati; phylum Bacteroidota; class Flavobacteriia; order Flavobacteriales; family Flavobacteriaceae; genus Tenacibaculum; species Tenacibaculum pacificus. The sequence continues at coordinate 1,484,434 of NZ_CP115917.1, forward strand.
CTTCAATTTTAATATCCGCAGATATTCCTGAAACAGTATCAAATGTTACCGTTATATCTTCACCTGTAGTACAAGTTATGGCTTTATCTAAACTTATATTAGGGTTTGTTAAGCCATCAAGTGCAGCTATTGTTGCAGTTGTTGTTCCTGAACATCCTTTATCATCAGAAACGGTAATAGTAACTATTCCTCCTGATATGTTATCAGTATTAAATACAAAACTATTTGAAACGATTGGAGTTTCTGCTGTTCCGCCTGTTGGCGTAAATACAAATTCTACACTTGTATAAGTTCCACTTCCACCTAGTATTGATGATTTATCAATTATTACTATGGCATTATTTGTTTTATTCGTTCCTGTGCTACATGCAAATTCTGTTACAGAAATAGCTGCTGATGGATCTACTATATTGTTTTCTTTAATTGTTACAGGAACATCTGCTGTACATATATTAATTCCTGTTGCTGTTACAATATAATCATCCGCAGGTAAATTTATAAAATCTGTCCCTACTGGTGTAGCTGTAAATGTACCAGCTACGTTATTTATAACATAAGTTAATGGTGTAATTCCGTTAGCTACTGCTGTTACCTGAACTACTCCTGTTAAACTATTCTTACAGATATCATCAACAATAGCTATTGCTGCAAAATCTGGTTCTATTCTTGGTTGAATTTCAATTGTATTTGAAATTCCACGTGTTGATGTTGGTAATGCATCAGTATCTGTAACTGTTACTGTATAAGTTTGTGGTGTTGTATTTCCACTTGGAATTGAAATCGTAAATGGATTTGATGTAACAACAACTCCTGTTGATAATAATCCATCAACTGAACCTACAACATTATAGGTATAGTTCGATGTTCCATTTGTCCATGAAGACAATGTTACTCTTACAAGCCCATCTGGTGCTACTGAACAATCTACTTTCTTTGTTTCATTTAAAGAAAAATTAACATCTGGATTTATAGTTACTGTATTTGTACTTGGTACTAATGGAATTCCAACACATAAATTAGCATCAAGAACACTTATTGTATATGTTTCTGCTGGTAAATCTGTAAATGTATGAGCAGTTACTACAAACACTCCTGTATTTTCAACTTCAACTCCTGTACTATTTGTTAATATGTATTTATAAGTTCCTGAACCTCCTGATGCAGTAACCGTTATAGTTCCTCCTGTTGATAAATCACAAGCTGTATCATCTTCTGTGATACTAAAAGTTACTTGTGTAGGATTATCAACAACAATTACTGTTGAAGGAGCTTCACACCCACTACCATCACGTACACGTACAGTATAATTTCCTGCAGGTAAATTATTAAATACATCATTATTTCCGTTGGTTACAAAATCGTAACCAGTAACGATTCCTGATGTGTTTTCTAATTGATATATCGTATTACCCCAACCACCTATTACTGTTGCAGTAATTGTTGCATTTGCTTCGTTTATACAATTAACTTCTGTAGTAACTAATCCTGTTACACTTAAAGGTATTAAAGCTTCATTAATTGTGAAGTTAGCTGTTTTAATAGTACAAGCTGTACCCGTAGCACTTGTAGCTGTCAATATAGCTTCAACATAATAGCTTCCTGCGGATAAATTATTAATTGTTTGTTCACCAGTTACACCAGTTACTAATCCACCTATTGCAGTATCTGAGCTATCATATAATTGATAATCATAAGCACTTGCGTAAATAGCACTTGTTGTCGAAAAATTAAATGTTATTTGTCCATTATTATCAGAATTACAAGTTTCATTTACTGGATTATATGCTATTAAGTCGTATACTGGTGCATCTCCAACAGTGTGTGTTTTTGTTATAGAACAGTTCGTTACTGTATTCAAAACTTTAACTGTATAAATACCTGGTACAAGAAAGCTAGTAAAATTACCATCATTATTATTTTCTAACTCTGTACCCATGCTATCAAGTAAACTATATATTACTACAGGTGTTGCTGTAAGAGGTATAAAAGTCACATTTGCTGTAATTCGTTCTCCTCTATTACAAGTTATTGCATCGGCTATATTTATTTGAATATCATCTAATTGAATATATTCATTAATAGTTGCGTTTACTACATTTGAAGAACAACCTTCATCATCAAAAACTTGTATTGCTACCGTTCCTCCTGATGTATTTGTTGTTGTAAAAGTTAAACTATTACTGTCTTGTATTTCTTGTGGTCCTGTTACAGGTGTATATGTAAAAATAACTTGTGAATAATTACCTGTTCCACCTGTTATTAAATCAACACCACTATTTGGTAAAGTTACTGTTGCTATATTTTCGACATTTGTACCTAAATCACATTCAAATTGTGTTACCGTTGGTGTTGTTGCAACAATTGGTTCTAAATCAATTATAGTAAGTGAAGGATATGTAAATGTACAGCCATTAGCAATTCCTGTTGCTACAATTTCATATTCTCCTGCGGCTAGTGTACTAATTACTAATCCTGGAAGAGCTACGGCTGGTGTTCCTGCTGTAATATTTCTTATTGTAAAACTTAATGGATCTGCTCCGTTAACAATAGGTGATATTGTTATTTCTCCATTTGTAGCACTATCACAAATATTATTTTTAGTGATATTCGCTGTAAAAATTGGTGTAATTGTGTTTGATACTGTAAATGTTTTTTCTAATGAACAACTATTTAGTGTATCAAAAATTTTAATAGTATGATTTCCTGTATTTAAATTGGCAGGTAAAGTAAGAGTAGTTCCTGCAAAAGCTATTGCAGGTAAATTACTATCTAAACTATATTCATAATTTCCTGTACCAGAACCTGTATTCACAGTTATTGTTGCTGTTGCATTATTTGCAGGCATACAGTCTGGTATTGTTATATTAGTAATATCAAAAGTAATATCAGGATATACTGTAAAATTATATGTATTCTCACAACCATTAGCATCTCTTACTGTTAATGTTTGATTTACTCCATCAGGAATGCCATTCATAGTATATATTGCTGTAGTTATTGGAGCTGTAAAATTAGTTCCATCTAATGAATACTTGTAAGGAGCTAAACCTCCTGTTGTATTTATATCAATAGTATTTACAGCATCACAACTATTTACAGTAACTGAATTAATAGTTGGATTATCACTTACATTTATTGTTTCATTTAAAACAAAAGAACATCCGTTACTATCTGTAACTGTTACAGCAACATCTACAGTAGCTGTAACTGGTGATGGATATGCAACACTTACAATTCCACTATTATTATCAACTGTTGCAGTTGCACCTACTGCAGTAACAGTGTAAGTATATTTAGGAACTGTGTTATTAGGGAACCCACCATTTATATTTTCTATACGTATTTGACCTCCTGTATTACAAGTAATATCTCTCAATATATTTAAATTTCCTGTAAAAGGAGTTCCTTTTAATATTTCTACATCCTTACTACCCCATTTACAAATATTAGGAAATGTACCACTTGAAGTATCTTCAATAACAATAAAATATAATCCTGAAGACAATCCTTGTAATAATGGTTCTGGTATAGCTGTGGTATTTAATGTAAAAGGATATGTTGTTGTATTTGGTATTATACCATTAATTCCTGTTAATGGAACATCTGTAAAACCATCATATAATTGCCAGTTTAACTCTTTTCCATCTAAAATAGTATCTGTATCTTCTATTAAAAATGATAACTCACCATTATCAATAGCACCAGGACATGATTGATTTGTGGCTGTTGGTGTTATAGTAACATCAAAACCTGTATTTGTAGGTTCAGTTGCTTGATCTTGTGCTTCTGCAATACAAGTTGTACTTGTATCTCTTACATAAAAATCATATTCGACTCCTGGAATTATATTTGTAAATATTTTTCTTCTATAATCAGAACCTACAGCATTTGTATTCGTTCCTGATAGAACAGGATCTTCAGATGCATACCATGTTAAGAAACCAGGAACTGTTGATGGATTTATAGGATCTGGTGTTAAAGAAAACTCAAAAGGACCAACTCCATCAATTGCTTCAACTGTTACTGTATATCCTGTTGTACAATCACCAGGAACAATTTTAATAAGTATTTTTAATCCATTAACGCTATAAGGCATTACAAAAATACCATTGTTTAACTGACATCGTACAGTACCATCTGTGTTTAAAATTCTAATTGCTGGTCTATATAATGTACCTGGAATTAAACCTCTTACGCTATATAGATTATCTCCAGGAGTTGGATGTGGTGCTGCACTTACTGAAGGAGTAAGTGTATTCATATTTGTCCAACCTGTATTAGTATTACTATCTAAAGTATACTCAACAGTATAAGGAGCATAACTTGCTAAATTTAATGACCCAAAATTAAAATCTAAGCCTGTATTAGTTAATGTTACATCTTCACAATTAGCAGGTAAAATAGGTTCTATATTTAATACTATTGGAGGTAACTCTATTAAATCAAATGTTTTAATATCTGTACAACCAAGACTGTCAGTTATTTCAACTTCATAATCTGTTCCTGCAGGGATACTATTAAAACTAAAATTAGGTAATGTATAATTATTTAACGTTGTTATTATTGTTCCTAAATTATCTTTTAATGTTATGGTATGCTCAATTTCTCCAGTACCTGCTGTTATAACACCATCTACACTTCCTAAATCACCATTACACTGAGGGTTGTTAGGTGTTAATATTATTTTAACATCTGGTACATCATTTATAACAATGTTTGGTAAACTAATTGAACAAGCATTTGCACCTCCATTTTTATCTTGAACAGTAACCGTATAAGTTGCAGCTGTTGTTATGGCTATTTCATTACCAGTAATAGTTGTACCTGCTGATGGGCTTATCGTATATTGATAATTACCATCACCTCCATTTGGTGTAATTACTATTTTTCCAGAATTACAACTAATATTTGTTGGTGTTGCAAAAGCAGTTAATTCTGGATTTATAGTAACGGTATCTGTTACAACACACATTGATTTGTCACGCACACTAATACTGTGTGGTGAAGGTGTATTTGATAAACCAGTAATAGTATATTCTAAAGGCGTAATTGATGTTGGTGTTAATGATTTCCATCCACCATTATTTGTATTAATTTGATAATCTCCATTTCCATTTGTTACGGCTACAACGATAGTTCCATTAGTACCATCGTAACAATATTCTGGTGTTAAATTAAAAGTAATATTTTCTTTTGGATTAACAATAACTGTAACAGCATCTGATGGACAACCTAATCCGTTTTTATCCGTAGCAATAATAGTATATGTTCCTACTCCAATACCTGTTAATGTACTTCCTAAAGAAGTATTTGTGTTATCAAAAAGTTCGTAAGTATAAGGTGCAATTCCTTTTGCGCCAATAGCTTGTATTGTTGCTCCTACCTCAGTACCTGTTGCATTACATGTAATTCCTTGTATTACTGATGCTGTTACAGTTACTTTAACTGGTTGATTTAATGTTTCTGTTGATACAGCTACATCACAAAGTGGTGCTATTGCATTTTGCCTAACCCTTATATCATAACTTCCATCTGCTAAAGCTGGTATTATAAATGTATTTGTTGATGCAGTCTTCCAGTTAGTTCCATTATCTATAGAATACTGATATGGTAATGTTGCATTTACAGCTTCAATAGTAATAGTACCATCTGATGCTCCAAAACATAAAGGATTCGTTGTATTAGTCACTGTTGCTCCAAAGGCTTTATCTGTATCTAAAGTTACAGTGATATCAGTCGTACAGCTACTTCCATAAGCTACCGTTATTACATGTGGTGTTAATTGTGAAACATTATTAAAAACTCCAGTATTATTATCTGTTGTTGCATTACCATCTAATGTGTAAGTGTAACTAGCATCAAGAGGAGTTATTGTTATATTCCCTGTTCCATCACAATTATATGTAACTGCACTTACTAATACTGGTGTTGTTGGTAAACCTTTTATTTCTACTTGATTTAAAGCGATCTCACAATCATTCGCATCTAATACTTTTGTATCATAAATTCCTGCGGCTAATCCTGTTACTGTAGTTCCTGTTATAGGTGTAAAATCAGTAATTGGTGCACTAGCTAATTTGTAATAAAAAGTATAACCTGGTGTTCCATCTGTAGGGTTTGTAAAGTTTATTCCTCCTTGAATAGTACCTCCTGATGTATTACACATAAAATCTACAGGTGTTGCCGTACCTCCTGCTAAAGCAGATGGTACTTTTATTGTTTCTGTAGCAACTGGTGTTTGTGAACATCCATTAGCATCTTCTATACTGATAGTATATGTATCATCTGCTAATCCTGTAAATTCATAGTTTAATAAATTACCTGTTTGTACTACTGGTGCAGATAGTAAACCTGTTACAGTTACTGTATAATCTGCTGTTCCATTTGCGACTACAACTTTTATTGTTCCTGTTTCTCCAGAACATTCTGGTTGTGTAGCTGTTGTTGTTATTGTTGGATCAACTATTCGTGTTACTATTTTTGTTGTTTTAGATTCACAAAAATCAGTTCCTAGAGTTCCTGTTCCTTTATGATCTCTTACATAAATATCCCAAGTTCCTGCAGCAATAGTTATTGGTTTTGTTACACTAAAACCTGTTGCTGCTGCTCCACTAGTTACTACAGCATATACGTAATCTCCATCTCCACCTGTTGCAGTTATTGTTAAATCTCCAGACTTACAGCTTTCGTTTGTTGTTATTGCTGATACTTCTAATTCTGGTAAAATAGTTGCCGATTTCGTTAATTCACAAGCAAATTTATCAGTTACTGTAATATTATAAACTGTATCTGATAACCCTGTAAATGTGTACTCATTTGGAGTTGCAGGATTTGGCGTATAAACAGTTACCCCATTATCTCTACTAAATGTATAATTTCCATTTCCACCTGTTACTATTACTTTAATAGTTCCGTCATTAGCACCACTATAACAAAGTTCTGGTGTTAATTCAAAAGCTATATCTTCTTTAACAGCTACTGTTATAGGAAATGGAACTGATGTACATAATTTAGAATCTGTTGCAATTATAGTATAATCTCCTGCAGATAAATCTGTAAATACATCACCTTGAGATACTCCTGCATCATTAAATAATTCAAAAGTATAAACTGCCCCATTTCCACCACTTGCTAATGGTGTTATCGTTGCCCCTGTTGCTGGAGTACACGTAATTTCTTTGGTTACTTTTGTTAACGGATCTACAATTACTGCTGATGGATTTGTTAATGTTTTATTTAATATTACATCACAACTTGCTGTTGTAGCTCCTAAAGGACGGACTTTAATTTCATGATTTACACCTCCGTTAAATCCTGATATTGTAAATGGATTACTTGTTGTTGCTACCCAAATTATACCATTAAAGTATTCAAAAGTAGCTGGTGTTATTGATGGAAAAGAAACCGTTACCTCTATCTCTCCATTTGATTCTCCTATACACACAGGATTTGTTTCATCCGTTATTGCTGCTGTAAATTTCTGATCTGCTTTAACTTCTTCATTAATAGTTACAAAACAATTACTTCCATAAGCTACAGATACCGTATGAGTTCCTACTGATACATCTTCAAAAACTCCTGTTGTATTTGTTTCTGCACCTAAAGTATAACTATATATTATTGGCAATACTGCTGCTGGCGTTGCTGTTACTTTTATATTTCCTGTTCCATCACAATTATAAGTTACTCCACTTGCTAATGTTGGTTCAGTTGGTAAACCTTTTATTTCTACCAGATTTAAAGCTCTAACACAATCTTCTGCATCAGTCACTTGTGTATCATAAGTACCTGCTGCTATATTAGATACTGATGTTTCTCCAGCTAACAATGGTGTATAAACGGTATCAGATGTTAATTTATAAGAATATATATAATCTGTTGTTCCACCTATTACTTCTGAAAAAGTAATTGTTCCTGATATAGTTCCTGAAGCACTACATGCAAAATCAGTTGCTACTGCTTTACCATTCTCTAAAGCTGCTGGTACACTTATATTTTCTATAATATTTATTGATGAACAATCATTAGCGTCAATAATTACAATAGTATGATTACCATCATTTAAACCACTTATTGATTGCTGATTACCTATTATATCTTGTGGTGTTCCTCCATCTAAAGTATATTTAAAAGGAGCTATTCCATTTGATATGTCTAAATCAATTGTTCCTGTTTCACCAAAACATTTAGGTTGTGTAACTGTAACAGCTACTGTTGGATTATCTATTTTAGTAATTTTAACAGCTATTTCTGATACTTGGCAGAAATCAGTTCCTCCATTTTTATCTCTTACATAAACATCATAAATACCTGCTGCTACATCTATAGGATTTGTAGTACTAAAATCAGCATCTGCAACTGTATTTCCTGTAGGGATTACAGCAAATATATAATTTGTATCTCCTCCTTCAGGAGTTATAGTTATTTGACCTGTTTTACAGGTTTCATTAACAGACGTAGTTGTTAATTTTAATTGAGGATAGATTAAATGTGATGTTTGTGGTGATACACAACCTGAACTATCTTTTACGTCTATTGTATACGTTTTTGATATTGTTGTTGGTGGATTTAAACCATTTGTTTCATCAAAAGTAAACGTAGTTGCATCAACATCAGTAGGAGTTTCCCAAGTAGTACCTCCATCAATACTAAATTGATATTTTCCGTTTCCATCTGTTACATTTACTACAATTTCTGCATTTGAACCATTGTAACAATTATTTGTAATTGAAGCAGTATGAACTACATCTTCAGCTGCTTTAACTTCTACTTCAACAGGTGTACAAACTACTCTGTTAATTTCTATTTTTACATCATCAATAAAATTACCATAACTATCACCCCCAGTTGAAGAAACTGCTTCAAAAGCAATTACAGTAGTTGTTTGCCCTGCAGGTACAATATATGGCGTTGCGCCTGAAGAATATTGTCCCCAAGCAGTATTATCATCAGACATTGTTGCTTTAATAGTTCCTGTAGCAAGACTTCCTCCTATTTTTACTGTAGCAACATCAACACCTGACCTACCTCTATGTACTACCGACCAAGATATTACATCTCCTGGTTTTGTACAAAATTCTTGATATAAAGCACCTACTTTATTTGCATTTAATTCAGCAAAAGATGTACCTTCATAAGGAGGTACTCCTTGAAAACTATTATACCAAATTTCGATTTCATTGTTTTCAGGTTCTGTTGTATCCCAGCCTGGAATTTGAGATTCATCACGTATTAAATAACCATTTCCTGTTGCTGATTTTTCAGGGTGATCTTCAAATCCTCCATTTTCAAATGGATTTACAGTACAACCACATTGGTCACAACGTCTACTATCAAGTAGTAATATTTTATAATTTGTAGCACTTGGTGCTATATTTGTGTATATATATTGATCACTGACAGAGTCTTGCCAAGTAATACCATTATCTATACTAAACTTGTACGGAGGTACTCCACCATCTGCAACTACTGTTATTGTAGCATTTTCAGTACAAGTTGCTTGAGTTGTTACAGTTGCCGATGTTAATTCTAATACTGGAGGTTCTCCTATTTTTATAATACCTAAATCAACAGGGCAAGTAACTTGATTTGGAGCAATACCTGTAACTTCTCTAATAAGCACGTGATAATCTCCTTTTGGTAAACCTACAATTCTATATGGATTATCTCCTGTTTCTTCCCATGTAGTTCCATTATCTGTAGAATATTCATAACGTCCATCATAAAAATTCTTTGCATCAATAGTTATTGCACCATTATCTGAACCATAACAATCACTATCTTCTTTACTTATAAAACTCGCTTCAAATTGAGTTCCGTTAACTGTTACATTAATATCTGTTGTACATGAACTACCATAATCTACTATGAAATTATGAGCGCCATCAGGTACATTATAAAATATATTATTACCTGTTTGTTCTAATGCTCCTAACTTATAAATATAATTTGCGTTAAATGGTGTTATAGTTACAGTTGCTGTAGTATCACAATTTAAAGCTATTGAACTTCCTAAAGTTGGTGCTGTTGGTAAATTAGGTATAGTAATACCTGGTAAAATAAACTCACAATTATTCTTATCTTTAATTACTAAAGTATAAGCTATATTTGTTAAGCCTATTTTTATTGGATCTGTTGTAAAATCACCATTAATACCATATGTGTACGGAGGTGTTCCTCCTGTTGTTTTTGTTATATCAAAAGTTATAGTTCCATCTTGAGCACGTGTATAATCTTGTGTTTGTGATGCTTCTGCGTATAATGCTTCTGTTTCGGTAATTTCAATATCTGGAATTTCATATAAACATTGAGCACCTCCTTTAGTAGCACGTATGTAAACAGTATATAAAGTACTTGGTGTTGTTGCATCTAAATTATTAAAAACTCCTGAAGCAAACCAGTCTGTATTATTAATACTATATTCTATTGCATAGCCAAAATCATCAACTACTTGAGCATTTGTGATTCCTTTATCATTACAATTTACAGGTGTTTCTGTATGTGTAAATGTTAATGGAGCTTCTATAATAATTTCAACTTCATTTGAAAAACTAGGGCAATCGTTTGAATCTATTATTACAAAGACATATTTACCTTCACTTCCGTTAGGAACAGAATAAGTATTATTTGTTGTAAAAAGAGGATTTGTTGAAGAATAAGCAGCTATCGGTATACTTGCTACATCGGCATATAATGGCGTACCATCTTTTGACCAAACAGCATATGTATATGTTTCACCAGCAGCGGTATCAATAGTTCCTCCAGCTCCTGTTAACGTAATAACTCCTGCAGAACTACCATTTAAACAAGTAATATTTTTAGTTATTGATGCAGTTACAAAAAGAGGATCTGGCTCAACAACATTAGTTATTGATTCTTCAGAACAATCTGCAGTAGTTGCTTTAACAACATATAAACCATCATCTGTTACATCAAAAGAAAAATCTTTATCCGTTGTTGAAGGCAATGTAGCCACAGTTAATCCTGTAGCACTATTAATTAATGTATATGTAAAAGGACCTGGTGCATCACCATTTAATTGTCCTATTATTTTTGCAACACCACCTTCACACTCCATATTTATTATTGGAGCGACTGTTAAACCTAAAGCTTGTTTTTGAATATTTATGTTAGAAAAAGGAAAACTACATGCTGCAGATGTTGAACCTTTTAACCTGATAATTAAATCATAATCTCCTGGTTCGGTTAAGTTTGTAAAACTATTTAAATCTTGAAAAGGAGCATTATACCCTGCAGGACCTGTTAAACTATATTCATAACCTGCTGGCACACTATTTACAGTAATACTACCATTAGTATTACAAACAATATTTTCCTTATCGATAATAGGTGTTAAGCTCCCTGTAAACACATTAAAATAATAGGTAGAAGGGCATTGACCATCATATAAAACCTCAATTTTATATTGACCAGCTGTTGCAAAACTCATAGAAAAAGGAGTAGTAGGTACTATTTCATCCCAAGAACAATCAGTAGCTATATTAGGACAATTATTTTTTAACGGTAAATCTGTTGGCTTGGTTAAATCACAGGGCTTCGTTTCATCTAATTGGAACCATTTTACAGTAGTTGCAGTTGCTCCTGTAAATGGTAAATTTATATATCTAGAATCTCCTGCTCCACATAAATATATTTCAACTAAATCAGATACCGGATTAAGACAGTTTACAACTTGATCTGCAAAATCAATTAAAGGGTTTGGTACTGTATTATAATCTACAACATTTATCGTTTCTGTAGAGTTATCACAACCTGAAGTAGATACTTTTTTTACTATATAAGTTCCTATTTGGGTTGCTGTATATGTTTGTGTGTTTGCTATTTCAGTACCTGGATTATTTGTATTTTCCCATTGAATAAGTATCAAAACCATCACCTGCTGTAAGAACAACATTACCTCCACAAAGAACTTCTGTACGTTCAAATGCACAGCTACTTATATTTATCAAAAAATTTGAAGTACCTGATATACCTAAACCACAAGGTTCAATACCAGAAAGACTTGGGTTATCATTTATTTGATTATAACCAGGCGTATAACCAATATCTGTTGGATCTAATCTAGATAAATCTCTTTCATAACTCGAAAACGCTTGATTTTCTACATTATTAGCACAAGAAGCTAATAAATCACTACAATCATTAGTTACTTCAACTTTCATTCTTATAGAATATTCAGCACCACCCATTTTCATTAAGTCATCTGGTATAGAAAACTCTAATTTACCTCTAAAACCATTACCTGCTGCAGGTGAATCATAAGTATATGTTATACTAGGATCTGATACAATAATATCTGCTGGTGATAATGTTACATTTTTAGGTAATTCATCTATAATTTTTGTCTGTTTTGCATTATCAGTACCTACACTTTTAAAAGTTAACTTATAAAACAAATCACTTCCTAAGGGTACTAATTGAGCATTAGGTATAAGAACACCTGCTGCATCTTCTAGTGTTTTAACTAACTTAACTTCAGGTTCAATAACCTCAATAGACATAGCATTTAAAAAAGGATAATAAATATCCCCCGTAGAAGTAAATCTAACATCAGCTGAAGTTTGATTATTATCTATAATACTATTACCTGTATTATCTAATTTAATTTGATCTACATCAAAACCGAATGTATTTTCACTTGCAGGTTCTCTTGATAGTAAACTACCTGCATAATAAGAATCATAAACAGTTATACTTCCATCAAAAAAATCACCTTGAGTATTTAGATTATTAAAAACTTCTATATAAGAACCTAATTTATCCTTAAATTCATAAATATCACCAGGTATATTTCTATCTCCCTCTAAAGCTCCCAAAATTAATTCTGCCTTAACATTACCTGTTGGAATTGTTTGAAAACCTGAATAAGTTAATTCTACTTCATTGTAAGCAACTTCAGCATATCCATCAAAAATTGAAATATTTTTCTTTGTTTCAGTATCATTTTCATAAACAATAACCATTGTCCAACCTGCTGAACCACCACTAGCTGGCTGCCCTTCACTTGCTGTTATGTTTGCTGCGGTATAAGTACCATTTGGATTTGCTTCTGCTTGTACCAAGGCAGTTACATCTTTAAAACAAGTATATAAGCTATTCGTATTACTTAAAACTTCTCTATTATTATTAGTGGCACTAATATCAATATAATTAGTAGAAGAAGGTAATTTAAACTTCATTTTACGATAATCTTCTGAACCTCCAGTATATACAGCTGCCCAATATAAACCAGCATATACAACACGTGAACAATCTGGTAACTTTAAAATAGCTCTACTTGATGAAAAGGTATCATCAACTCCATTATTATCAACATCAACATAACCATCTACGTCAATATAGTACATATTATTTCCGTTATTACCTTGATCTCCATTATAAGGGTCTTCTGGCTCTGATAAAACCCAATTTGGTCCATTTACCCACTCACGTATATTTAAAATATTATTAGCAATAAAAGTCATGTTACCACGTACATTTATAGACTCACGTTGTTCAAAACTATTTGGTTTTTTAGCTAAATCAGAAAGAGCAACAGCATCTAACATTTCACCTTTTCGTTCTGCTAAATTTGGTATAACTGTATCTAAAGTTTGTGAAAACGAAACTGTTAACACAAATAAACTGGCTAATAAAAATATTTTTTTCATCATGTTGAGAAAATTAATTATTTTATATGGACTATTGTTTTACGATCGTAAAACGCACCTTTTAAATTACTATTATATAAACTAATAACCTCTTCTCGGTTGTTAGTTTTGGCTATATACACATGCATATAACCTGTATTAGGATTTATAAAATATCCTGCTTCAATATCATCATTTCTTAATTCATCAACATTTCTATCTGCTAATGATTTTTTAGAATTTACATAAACTTGTAAATAATACCCTGGCTCAACACCTTGCATATTAGACATGGTTCTTACTCTTGCTACGGGCTGTCTTTTAGGTTCTTTATAAGATTCACCTGGTTTTCCTATTGTTAATTTAACAACATAAACAGGATCTTTACCTCCTTTTTTAATATCTATTGATGATTGATCATTTTTATCATCATTTTCAAATAAACGTGTTTTATCATTAAAATCATCTACTTTATCTTCAGCATCTGATTCTTTGGCATATCTATCAATATACACATAATACCATTTATCGGTAGGATCATAAATATATTTAGCTTTTATATCTAATTTTTTCCATTTATCTATCAATACCTCTACATTTTCTTTATTGGTATATCTATCTGAAACCACATAATACATAGTACCACCACCGCCACCACTAGGTTTTTCAATTGTGCTTTCACGCCAAGGAGCTGTTGACCTCCTTTTAAAGAAGTATCTTTTTCATCACCTTTAATTTCTATAGGTGTAAATACTTTTACAGGTGTTGTCTTTCTTATTTTTAATACAGGTTTGTTATTTAACAAACGTAATATATTGTCTACTTTTTTATTTAATATATCTATTGAATCTTGAGCTCTTTGCACTTCATCAGATAAATCATTATGTTCTTCATCTTTATATACTGGTTTCTTTTTAGTAGCTCTTTTTGGAAGTGTAATTTTTACTTTACCTGTTCTTCTTTTTGGTCTTTCTCTTTTATAAGATTTTTTATCAATGATATAAATCAAACCAACTTCATTTGTTGCTGAAAATTTACTTTTCTCATAACTAAATCCAATAGCTAGTTTATCAGAAATATTCACACCTAAACCTGCTGAAATCCCGTATACATTATCATAACCAGCTTTTACCCAACCAGCTTTAGGTAAATCTAATATAACACTACCTGCCCCTCCAAAACCTTCTTCACCAGCTTTTCGACCAATAACTAATGTTCTTAAATCAGCGGCTTCAAAAATACCTGAAGCATAGGTAAACTCATGAGAATACATCGCATGAGCTGAAAAAGTTTTATCACCAAAAGAAGTAGCCATTTCGCTACTTTTTAAATTAAAATCTACTAGATTCTCAAAAAACACTCCAACATCAAACTTACCAAATGACAAAGTAACTGCCGGTTGTAACATTACAATAGGTATATCTTGAAAATTTGCAACCTGCGGGTCTGGAATAAGAGTGTTTTCTTTTAATCCATTAGCGCTTCTTCTACTGTATAAGAAATTAAATCCAAAAGTTAAATCCATATTTTGATTTAACTGTAATCGCTGAGCATAATTAGCAATAGCACCAAAATCTTTAAAAACTCCAACCTCTTGTTGATAAAGAGCAAAACCTGCACCAACACTTTCACGCATTTTCCCTGAGTATGTTGCTACATGTAATCTTGGATTATCTTCAAAATCAACATTACTATTACGAACAATAGCTGTTATTGCTGTTTTATTTTCTCTCAAAGCAGAAAAAGTCGGTATCGTTAAAAAACGATTAAACTTCACTGAAGTTTCGAGAAGTAAAACTATTATATTGTTGTGCATCACTAGATACTTGTGCTTCTAAAGACAACACTGTAACTAATAAAAATATGATATATGTAATTCTTTTAATCATCTTTAATCTTTAATCTAACACAGATATTGTTCCTGCTTTAATCAAAACTTCTTCTTTTATTATTTTATAATAAAATACTCTTTGACTTCCTAAACTTTCAAGTGGCCAATCATTTTGATAATTACTTGTTTTTAATATTTCTTTTCCGTTAGAATTATATAATTCTATAACCACTGTTGGTTGAAACGCATATTTATTTGAAATCTTCCAAGTATCATTAATCGCATCTCCATTAGGAGTTACAACATTTGGCACAACAACTTGATCGTCTTGCTCTATTACTTCAATAACTTTTTCTACACCACAAGAGCCTACAGTAGCTACGACCGTATAAAAACCTATTTCACTCACATCTAAGGTTTCACTTGTTGCTAATGGCATTCCACTAGCACTTTCACCTTCATACCACAAATATGATTCAGCTCCTGATGCTGTTATCGTTTCTATTTCTCCTTCAACTAGCACCACTTTTTCTGAAGGAGTTACTACTATAGCTGATGCATCAAATAAAACCACATCTATAGTTTCAATTATTTTTTCACAACCAAAACCAGTCATCTTTAAAAGATAAGTACCAACTTCTAAAACTTCAAAATCAGTAACATTAGTGGCTACAGGTACGGTATCCGCATCCTTAAACCATTCATATGTATAACCAGCTACTAAATCACTTATTGTATAAATAATACTACCTCCTGGACACAGTGAATTTGATGAAGGAAGTGAGGTTATTAAAGGTTCTTCCTCAGTCAACTTAATATCTAATTCATTGGAATATACATCTTTAAAAGCTCCTATACTAATTTCCATCTTATAAAAACCATTTTCTGTATACGAACTAAGAGTTAACTCATTATTTGTAGCATCAGAAATAGGTACATCATTAAAAGTCCATTGATAAGATAACATGTTTAACTGCTCTGTTGTTAAAACATATACATTATCATCTTCAGTAATAACATTAACCTTTTGCACTCTTAAATCAACACTTGTAGCATTACATGATTCATAAGTATCACTAGTAACAATAATTGGTTCGAATGACTTAATAGCTAATAAACTCATTGTTTTTGAAGGCTGTATTACAGCACATCCATCAACAGCAGACTCTATAATATCTATAACGTAATCACCTGATTGATTTACATTTAATGTAGTTTCATTAATACCAAAGAGTTTATTCCCATCCTTGTACCATTGAACAGTGTAAGTAGTAGAACCTGTCACAGTAACAGATAAATCGACAGCTTCACCAGGTAGCAAAGGATAGAACAAAGGTGTTTCATCTGTTATAGTAAGAGTTGGTGTACTTTCTTGTGTTAATTCCACCTCGTTTGAGTTTGTTAAACAAGTACCTGTATCAATTTCTAAATAATAGCTTCCTAATTGCCCTGTTGATGGGGTTGTGTATGTTGATGTATTTGAAGAGTGTACTAACACAGTATTAAGATACCAATTATAAGTATAAGAAGTGTTAACAACATTAGCTTCAAAAGTATGTAATTCTTCTCCACATATTTGAATGACAGAAGCTCCTTTTATTTGCTTATCTTCTTCGCTTAAAATATTAACATCTACTGTTGTTGAATTCACAAAACTACACCCACTATAATCAATTTTAACTTGATAGGTACCTCCTTTCGACACGCTTAAAACAGGATCTATTGTTGTTGTAAATAGGACACCATTTCTATACCATTCATACTCTCCTTTTTCAGTTGTATTTAAGGTTAAATCGGCAGAATCTCCATCACATAAAAAAACGTGTTTAAAATCATTAAGAACTAAAAACCCAGTAAACATTTTATATGCTTTAAAAGGTTCAGAATCTAGACTAGTTTTTACAGGAGAACTAGCTACTAATCTTATTTTATAATTTGACCCAAAAGTATCATCCGGCAATATAAAAGTGCTATCAAAATTTAATAAAGAATTAGCAGTTGTTATTGTACCTAAATTAATTGGTGCATCCCAAATACCATTACCATCAGATAATTCTATTGTAAATTCATTATCCGAAGGAAATACTCCTGTTGTAGCAAAAGAAACTTTAAAAGATTTAGTTGGACTATCACCACAAGCAATAGGCACTTCTAACACGGGCTGTAATATCTCTTGAGACAACACTATAGTTGTCACAAAAAACAAGAACATCCCTAAAAGTATTTTTATGCTTTTATTTATTGTTTTCATTTTAAAATCCCGTACCTAAAGAAGAACAAATATATACTATTTATATAACAAACATAGCAATATACTAAATCAATATTTAACATACAAATAACATTGATAAAAATAAATAATATCATAGGCATGAACTAATTAAGAACATTAATACTACTTAATTCTTTAAATAAAAATAGCTATATTATTGTAGTGAACCATTAAGAAAATATCAAAATCTATTGTATATTCGTAGAACTAATTATTACTACTTTATGAAACAGAAAATCACAATAGCCATTGATGGCTTTTCATCTACAGGAAAAAGTACTATTGCAAAACAATTAGCAAAAAAACTAACATATATTTATGTTGATACTGGCGCAATGTATAGAGCTGTAACTCTATATGCTATACAACAAAATCATATTTCAGATACTCATTTTAATACTGAAAATTTAATTACAGATTTACCAAAAATATCACTTGCTTTTATTTTTAATGAAAAATCTGATTGCACCGAAATACATTTAAACAACATAAATGTTGAATCTGAAATTAGAACTATTGAAGTTTCTAGATTAGTAAGTAAAATTGCAACTATTTCAGAGGTTCGTAAAAAATTAGTAAGCGAACAAAAAGAAATGGGAAAAAATAAAGGTATTGTTATGGATGGTAGAGATATTGGTTCGGTTGTTTTTCCTGATGCTGAGCTAAAATTATTTATGACTGCAGCAGCAGATAAACGTGCTACTCGTCGTTACAAGGAATTATTAGACCGTGGTGATAATGTTACTTTTGAGGAAATACTTCAAAATGTAGAAGAAAGAGATCATATTGATGCTACACGAAAAGATTCTCCATTAATTATGACTGAAGACGCCATAGAATTTGATAACTCTAATATGGGATTAGATGATCAATTTGATCGTATTATGACATTAGTTAAAATGAGATTAAACTAAGTAATATAACTTTAAATAAAAAAAACCAGCTTTTATAAAAGCTGGTTTTTTTCTATACTATACTTTTCAAGCGTTAGTACCTAAAAAATTATTCTTCATCCTCTTCCTCTAAATCTACTAACTTAGAGTTTTCTGAATAAGTACGCCATTTTACTAAACACGCTTCGATATCCGAAGGTATTTCTGTATTAAACTGCATAAATTCATTTGTTATAGGATGTGTAAAACCTAATGTTTTAGCATGTAACGCTTGTCTTGGTAAGGTTTTAAAACAGTTTTTCACAAATTGTTTATACTTTGTAAAAGTTGTTCCTTTTAAAATATCATCACCTCCATAACGCTCATCATTAAATAATGTATGACCAATATGTTTAAAGTGTGCTCTAATTTGATGAGTTCTTCCTGTTTCTAATTTACATTGTACTAATGTAACATAGGTTAAACGCTCTAAAACTTTATAATGTGTTACGGCGTGTTTTCCCTGATCACCTTCTGGAAAAACATCCATCTGTAAACGATTTTTAAAACTACGTCCGATATTTCCTTCAATAGTTCCTGTATCTTCTTTTACATCACCCCAAACGATGGCATAATATAAACGTTCGGTAGTTCTATCAAAAAACTGTTTTGATAAATGAGTCATTGCAAATTCATTTTTTGCAACAACTAATAAACCACTAGTATCTTTATCAATACGATGCACTAAACCAGGGCGCTCGTTTGAGTTTGTTGGTAAGTTTTCAACATGATGAATTAATCCATTTACTAAAGTTCCTGAATAATTCCCATGACCAGGATGCACAACCATTCCTGCAGCTTTATTAACTACAATTACGTCATCATCTTCATAAACAATATCAATTGGTAAATCTTCTGCAACTAATAAATTCTCCGCTGGAGGATACGCTAAAACAACACGAACAACATCTCTTGGTTTAACTTTATGATTCGGTTTTACAGCCAAATCATTTACCAAAACGTTTCCTGCTTTTGCTGCTTGTTGAATTTTACTTCTTGTTGAGTTTTCAATGAAATTCATTAAAAATCTATCAACTCTTAATGGTTCTTGACCTTCTGTTGCTACAAACCTATGATGTTCGTGCAATTCGTTATTTTCTATTTCTAAATTCGTGTCTTCCTGCATTAATCAATTATATAAATTAGTTACCATTACCATCACCTAAAATCAGGCTAATAGTTGTTTTTTTTGGCAATTTTGTTCCTGGTGTAATTTTCTCACCGTTATATTTTAACCCTCTAACAACATCTTTTCCAATATCATTTACCAGTGTTATTTCTTTACTTACAATAAACCCTTGCGACTTTAAGTGTGTAGTTGCTTGTCTTTTAGTACGACCATTTAAATTTGGCACTTCAATATCTCTATATCTAGACGGATTTAAAGTCAAATAAATTTTACGTTTTTCTTTTACAAAATCGTTTACTGCCGGATTTTGCTCTATAACTGACCTCTTCGGATACTCAGGATTATAACTAGCGCTATCAATAATGATAAAATCCAAATTAAGTTCGTCTAATTTTTTTTCAACTTCAGCTAATGACATTTTATGCAAATTCGGTACTTGTATTTTTTGATCATGATTGGTTGTAACACCTAACCACCACTGCAATACAAAAACGATAACAAACAACGAAACTATCGCTATTCCTATTTGTATAAAAAATGTTTTACTTTTTATAAATTGAAATAAATTTTTTAGTTTATCAGAAAAATTACTCATATTATTTTTTTATTCGATAGTGCAAATTTACAGTAAAAATATTAGTATTTTTAATTCATCAACTCTTAAACGAGTTTTTTTGCTAAGTTTGTATAAACTTAGACAAAAAAATTACAATATAAAACAACTCAAAAGCAGTAAAGTGAAAAAAAATATAGCTATTATTATGGGTGGATATTCTTCTGAAGTAGCAATATCCTTAAAAAGCGGAACAGTAGTTTACACGCATCTTGACAAAGAAAAATATACTCCATATAAAATTCATATCTTAAAAAATAAATGGGTTTTAGTTGATGAAAAAAATGAAGAACACCTTATAAATAAACATGATTTTTCTGCGGATGTAAATGGAAAAAAAATAATGTTCGATTGTATTTTTAATGCAATTCATGGCGCACCAGGTGAAAACGGAACTATTTTAGCTTATTTCGATTTAATAGGATTAAAACATACCTCAGCTCCTTTTTATCAAATGGCATTAACATTTAATAAACGTGATACTTTAAGTGTTGTAAAACAATATGGAATTGCTGCGGCAACTTCAGTATATTTAAACAAAGGCGATACTACTAATGTTGATAAAATTATTGACAAAGTTGGCTTACCATGTTTTGTAAAGCCAAATAATGCGGGTTCTAGCTTCGGAATTTCAAAAGTACACACTAAAGAAGCATTAATTCCTGCTTTAGATGTTGCATATAAAGAGGATTCTGAAATATTAATTGAAAGTTTTTTAGATGGAACAGAAGTTTCTGTTGGAGTAATTCAATATAAAGGAGAAATAAAAGTTTTACCAATTACAGAAATTGTTTCAGAAAATGATTTTTTTGATTATGAAGCTAAATACGAAGGAAAATCACAAGAAATTACACCTGCTCGTCTTTCTGAATCACAAGAAAAAAAGGTTACAGAAATAGCTAAACGAATATATCAAATTTTAAATATGCGTGGTTTTTCTCGTTCAGAATATATTTTTGTAAACGACGAGCCTCATTTTTTAGAAATGAACACCGTTCCAGGATTAACTGAAGAAAGTATTTTACCACAACAAGCAAGTTGTGCAGGTATTAGTTTATCTAAATTATTTGGAAACGCCATTGAAACAGCATTAAATAATTAATATTATGAAAAAAGCAATTTTCCCAGGATCTTTTGATCCTATCACCTTAGGGCATGTAGATATTATTGATCGTGGCGTTACTTTATTTGATGAATTAGTTATCGCAATTGGTGTTAATGCTGATAAAAAATATATGTTTTCATTAGAAGAACGTAAGCGTTTTATTGAAGAAACGTTTAAACATCAACCTAAAATAAAAGTCGTTATATATAGTGGATTAACTGTGAAATTTTGTCAAGAAGAAAATGCTGAATTTATTTTAAGAGGTTTACGAAATCCAGCCGATTTTGAATTTGAAAAAGCTATTGCACATACCAATAGAAAACTTTCAGAAATAGAAACTGTATTTTTACTAACATCCTCTGGAAAAAGTTATATTTCATCATCTATTGTTCGTGATGTAATTCGAAATGATGGTGATTATACAGGTTTAGTTCCTGATGCAGTAAGAGTTTAATATTCAGAGAAAGCATCAGTAAAAATTATAGGAATTATTTGATTTTTTAATTAAACTCAAATTATTTATGTAAAACAATAGCCTGTTTAAATTTTATCCACTAAAACTGTCAGTTCGAGTGATTTTTTTCCTTCAAAAAAATTATATCGAGAACTTTTTTAAATGAAATTTAAACAGGCTCTAAATACTAAAAAATAAATATTTTAAGATTTTATTAATATTTCGTTTGCTAAAATTTTAGTAAATTTGTAATCTGTATGAAAAAAGTATCTCATAAAATAATGTCTGTATTAATGGCTTTAGTAGTGTTGTTCGCTACTATGTCGTTTACTATTGATATGCACTTTTGTGGCGATACTTTAATAGATACAGCAGTATTTCACAAAGTAAAATCATGTGGAATGAAAATGCAAAAACCAGCAACTAAAGGATGTACTATAACAAAGAAAAATTGTTGTAACGATACACAGATTGCTGTTGATGCACAAAATGAATTACAAATTACAGTTGATTCAATTTCTTTTGAACAACAAGTATTTATATCATCATTTGTTTACAGTTATAGTCTTCTTTTTAAAACTGTAAATAATAACGTACCTTTTTATAAGGCATATAAACCGCTACTCGTCATAAAGCAACTCTACAAGATTGACGAAACTTATTTAATTTAATTTTTAAACAATAGACTGTTTATCCTATGGATTTTTTCCATCAGGATATTTTCTTGTATTCGGTATTCTCGTAATACCAATGTCTAACTGTTTAAAAAAATAAAACAATGCTAAATAAAAGCATCAAATTTCTAATAGAAAATAAACTCGTAGCCGTTTTAATACTCTTAATTTTTATTGGCTGGGGAATCGTACACGCCCCTTTTAATTGGAATACTGGCTTTTTACCAAGCAACCCTGTTGCCGTAGATGCAATTCCTGATATTGGCGAAAATCAACAAATTATATTTACAAAATGGGATGGTCGTTCACCTCAAGATATTGAAGACCAAATTACGTATCCTTTAACAACATCTTTACTTGGTATTTCTGGAGTAAAAACAATTCGTAGTTCTTCTATGTTTGGTTTTTCTAGTATTTATATCATTTTTGAAGAAGATGTAGATTTTTACTGGAGCAGAAGTCGAATACTCGAAAAGTTAAATTCGTTACCTAATAATTTACTTCCTAATGAGGTAAATCCATCTTTAGGTCCTGATGCAACAGGACTCGGGCAAATATTCTGGTACACTATTGAAGGAAGGAATCAACAAAGTGATGTGACTGGTGGCTGGGATTTACACGAAATAAGAAGTGTGCAAGATTACTATGTAAAATATGCGCTTTCATCGGCTAGCGGAGTATCAGAAGTAGCTTCAATTGGTGGGTATGTTCAGGAATATCAAATAGATGTAAACCCTGAATTAATGCGTCAATATAAAATTGGATTAAACGAAGTTGTTAAAGCAGTAAAACAAAGTAATAAAGATATTGGTGCGCAAACTCTAGAGATTAACAAAGTTGAATATTTAGTACGTGGTTTAGGTTATATAAAATCTATTTCAGATATCGAAAATGCAGTCGTTACTTCGGAAGATTTTACGGCTATCAAAATAAAAGACATCGCAAAAGTAACACTTGCACCAAAAGCAAGACGTGGTATTTTAGATAAAGAAGGTGCTGAAGTTGTTGGTGGCGTAGTCGTTGCAAGGTATGGAGCAAATCCATTGGAAGTTATCAATAATGTAAAATCAAAAATAAAAGAATTAAGTGCAGGTTTGCCTTCAAAGGTTTTAAAAGATGGAACAACTTCTCAACTTACTATTGTTCCTTTTTATGATAGATCAGAACTTATTACAGAAACATTAGGTACACTAAACGAAGCTCTTACGCTTGAAATATTGATTACTATTTTGGTCATCATTATTATGACTTTTAATCTTCGAGCTTCTATTCTTATTTCAAGTTTACTTCCTGTTGCTGTTTTAATGGTTTTTATCGCCATGAAAATTTTTAATGTTGATGCCAATATTGTGGCACTTTCAGGAATTGCAATTGCCATCGGAACAATGGTAGATGTTGGTGTAATTCTTTCAGAAAACATCATTCGGCATTTAGACGAAAACAATGATAAATCTCCTATAAATGAAGTAGTTTATACCGCTACAACTGAAGTTTCAGGAGCTATTATAATAGCAGTTTTAACAACAATTATAAGTTTTATTCCTGTATTTACTATGATTGGAGCTGAAGGAAAACTATTCAGACCTTTAGCATTTACTAAAACCTTTGCTTTAACAGCTCTATTATTGTTGCCTTATTTTTGATTCCTCCTTTTGCTGCATTTTTATTCAAAAAAAGAAGCATCAAAAAAGTATCAGGAATTGTTATCAGTAGCCTTTTAATTTTGATTGGAATAACAGCCGTAATTTATGGCTATTGGATTGCTATTATTTTGATTGCTTTTGGAATATCTGCTATTTTAAAATCGAAACAAAAAATTAATAAGAAACAGGTAAATTATATTAATATCGGTATTTCTGCGCTGGCAATTGTGTTTCTTTTAGCAGAATATTGGCGACCATTAGGTGTTGATAAAAATATCTTTTGGAATTTAATTTTTGTAGCTATCATTTGTTTCGGACTTTTAGGTGTTTTCACCTTATTCAGAACATATTATACTCGTATTTTAAATTGGGCTTTAAACAATAAAATACTGTTTCTTTCTATCCCTACGACTATTGTAATTTGTGGTTTTTTTATCCTAAAAAATACTGGAAAAGAATTTATGCCTTCCTTAAATGAAGGTTCTTTTTTACTGATGCCAACATCGATGCCACATGCAGGTCTTGAAGAAAATAAACGCACTTTACAGTTGTTAGATATGGCTGTAGCCAGTATTTCTGAAATTAAAACTGTAGTTGGTAAAGCAGGTCGTGTAGGCTCATCTTTAGATCCTGCTCCGCTTTCTATGTATGAAAATTTAATTCAGTATAAACCAGAATACATGCTGAATAAAAATGGAAAACGACAACGTTATAAAACAACTAATAATGGATTATTTGTTTTAAAATCAGGAGCAACTATTGAAAATCCAAATAATACAGAAAATAATATTTCAATGCCTGAAATTACAGTCAAAAATCTTATTGAAGATGATAATGGTGATTTTTACAGAAATTGGCGTCCAAAGATAAAATCAGCAAATGGTATTTGGGACGAAATTGTACGAGTAACAAAATTACCTGGCGTTACTTCTGCTCCTAAATTACAACCTATTGAAACACGTTTGGTGATGTTACAAACAGGAATGCGTGCACCAATGGGAATAAAAGTAAAAGGACAAAATTTAAAACAAATTGAAGATTTTGGTGTACAATTAGAATCGGTTTTAAAACAAGTAGAAGGTGTTAAAACCGAAGCTGTATTTGCTGATAGAATTGTTGGAAAACCTTATTTACTTATCGACATTAATAGAGAAAAAATTGCACGTTACGGAATAACAATTCAAGATGTTCAAGATGTATTAAAAGTTGCTGTTGGTGGTATGGAAATAACACAAACAGTAGAAGGTCGTGAGCGATATGGCGTGCGTGTTCGCTATCCTAGAGAATTAAGGTCTACTCCTACCGATTTAAAAAACATTTATATTCCTGTTGCAAAAGGTAGCGCAATTCCTTTGAGCGAATTAGCAACTATTAAATACGAACAAGGTGCTCAGGTTATTAAAAGTGAAGATACTTTTTTAATCGGTTATGTACTTTTTGATAAACTAAATGAATATGCTGAAGTTAGTGTTGTTGAAAATGCTCAAACTTTAATTCAATCAAAAATAGATTCAGGTGAATTAATCGTTCCTAAAGGAATTAATTATCAATTTACGGGTACTTATGAAAATCAAATAAGAGCAGAAAAAACATTATCCGTAGTAGTTCCTTTGGCATTAGGTATCATTTTTTTGATTCTATATTTTCAATTTCGATCAGTAGCAACATCATTAATGGTTTTTTCAGGAATTGTTGTCGCATTTGCTGGAGGTTTTATTATGATTTGGTTATATGGACAAGATTGGTTTTTGAATATTAATTTCTTTGGAGAAAATCTACGAGCATTATTTCAGATGCATCCTACCAATTTGAGTGTTGCTGTGTGGGTTGGTTTTATCGCTTTATTCGGTATTGCTACGGATGATGGCGTTGTTATGGCAACCTATTTAACACAAATATTTGATAAAAATAAACCTATCAATAAAAAAGAAATTAGAGCTTCGATTATAGAGGCTGGTGAAAAACGTATCCGCCCGTGTTTAATGACAACTGCTACAACTATTTTAGCATTATTACCAGTATTAACAGCTACTGGAAGAGGAAGTGACATTATGATTCCGATGGCAATACCTAGTTTTGGTGGAATGTTAGTTGCTTTAATCACCTTGTTTGTAGTACCTGTTTTATTTAGTTGGAAGCAAGAATTAAAACTTAAAAAGAAATAATATGAAATATTTTAAATCATACTTAAAAACAGTTTTTTTGATGTCATTTTTTTGCTTTTTTACAGAAGGAAATGCACAACAACTCAAAACACTTATCGAAGAAGGATTATCAAAAAACCCTAAAATCCAATCTTTTAAATTAAAACATCAAATTGCATCAGAAAAAACAAACGAAGCAAATACCTTACCTAATACACAAATAGGTGTTGGTTATTTTGTAAGCGAACCCGAAATAAGAACAGGTGCTCAACGTTTTAAAATTTCTGCAAAACAAATGCTACCTTCTTTTGGAACGATAACTGCTAGAGAAAATTATCTTAATTCTATTACAGATGCCGTTTATGAAGATATTGTTATTATCAAACGAAAATTGGTCGCTTCAATATCTAAATCTTATTATCTTTTATATGCTTTAAAAGATAAAAAAGAGGTTTTAGAGGATAATATAATCCTACTTAAAACCTATGAAAAATTAGCTTTAACAGCTATTGAAGTTGGTAAAGCGTCCGCTGTTGATGTATTACGTTTACAAATACGTCAGAACGAACTACAGCAATTAAAACAGATTTTAGAGCAAAATTACTTAGCAGAACAAACCGTAATTAATAAATTATTAAACAGAGAAAAAAATATTAAAATTACTATCGATACTGAATTTGTAATTCCTTCAGAAAATAATTTGATAAATACCAATAATTTAACCTTACATCCTGAATTATTAAAATACGATAAACTTTATAAATCAGTTGAAAAATCTGAGCTTTTAAATCAAAAAGAAAGTAATCCTATGTTTGGTTTTGGGCTGGATTATGTAGCTGTTTCTGAAAGACCAAATATGGATTTTAGTGATAATGGAAAAGATATTTTGATGCCAATGATTAGTCTTTCTATTCCTATTTTTAATAATAAATACAAATCAAAAAGTAAACAAAATAAGCTACAACAAATAGAAATTATCTCAAAAAAAGAAAACAGATTAAATACTTTAGAAACCTTGCTTGATAAAGCTATTAAAAATAGTAATTCGGCAAGAATACGTTTCAATATTCAAAATAAAAATTTGAAAAAAGCTAAAAACGCAGAAACTATTTTGGTAAAAAGTTATGAAACAGGAACTATTAATTTTAATGATATTTTAGATATTCAAGAATTACAATTAAAATTTCAAATCAATAAAATTGAAGCAATTAGAGCTTATTATTTACAAAAAACTAACATCAATTATTTAAAAAATTAAATTATTTACTAACTTTAAAATCAATCAAAATGAATTTATTAAACAACAATATCATCAGTAAAACAATTTTAACCGCTTTAGTAATCGGATTAACATTTACAACAATGTCGTGTAAAGACGCTAAAAAAGAAAATAAAACTACTGAAAAAATATCCGTAGAAAAAAAAGGAAAAGAACATACATCAGCATACGTATGCCCTATGCATTGTGAAAACAGCGGAAGTGATAAAGAAGGTAAATGTCCAACTTGTGGAATGACTTACATAGATAATAAAATTCATAGCGCAAACGGTCATAAGCACTAAATTAATTTTAAAAATCAGCAATACAAGTACTGTTTATTTGAATATAATAGTACTGTATTGCTCTTTTTTATCAGATTAAAATGATGATAATAATGTTAGTAAATATCTTTTAAAATGAAAAAATATATAATTTACATAGGAATATTAGCTGTTGGCTTATTGTTAGGATGGAGTTTATTTGGTAATTCTCCAAAGGAAAAAACATCACATAATCACTCAGAAAAAGAAGCAATAAATAAAATGTGGACTTGCTCAATGCATCCTAAAATACTGCAATCCGAAGCAGGCGATTGTCCAATTTGCGGAATGGATTTAATTCCTACCGAAACAACTTTCGAAGGGCTTAATCCGAATGAATTTAAGCTAACTAAAAATGCAATGGCATTGGCTAATATTCAAACACTGGTCGTTGGCGATAATATAAATACAAATTCGACACTAAAATTATCTGGAAAAATAACAGAAAGCGAAGATGAAAAAATAGTACAAGCAAGTTATTTTTCTGGAAGAATAGAGCGTTTAAATATTAGTTCGGTTGGTGAAGAAGTTAAAAAAGGACAATTATTAGCAACTATTTATTCACCTGAATTATTTGCCGCACAACAAGAATTAATTACGGCATCAAGTTTAAAAACATCACAACCTGCATTATATAATGCTGTTCGTAATAAATTAAAACTTTGGAAAATTTCTGAAAATCAAATTAATCAAATTGAAAAATCAGGAAAAGTAAAACAAAATTTCCCAATATATGCAACTGTTTCAGGAACGGTATCAGAAAAATTAGTTGCACAAGGCGATTACATTAAACAAGGACAAGCGTTATTAAAAATCACAAATTTAACGACTGTTTGGGCGTTATTTGATGTTTATGAAAATCAAATTGACTTCTTTAAAAAAGGTCAGAATATTACAGTTACTACAAATGCGTATCCAAATAAAAGATTAAAAAAGAAAGTCGATTTTATTGATCCAACTTTTAATTCAGCAACTAGAACCCTAAAACTAAGAGTAATTTTAGATAATAAAAAACGAGAATTTAAAACAGGAATGTTTGTTGAAGGAGCTATTGAAAACAATTTTTCTGATAAAAAACAATTATTAATGATTCCTGCATCAGCAATATTATGGACAGGAAAACGCTCGGTAGTTTATTTAAAAACAACGCCTGACCAGCCTATTTTTGAAATGAAAGAAATAACCATAGAAAAGCAATTGGGTGATAAATATGAAGTTATCGATGGACTTTTAAATGGTGACGAAATTGTAATTAACGGTACCTTTACTATTGATGCTTCTGCTCAATTACACGGTAAAAAATCTATGATGAATAGAAATACTGTAAAAAATATGGGAACAGCGGAAGTGATGAACAATCATGAAAATCATCTTGAAAAAGAAATAAAAAACACTCTTAAAAATGAACGTATTAAAGTTTCAAAAGTATTTCAAAAACAATTAAAAATAGTCGTTAATGATTATATCAATCTAAAAAATCATTTAATTAATGACGATGAAAAAAATGTAATTATCGCCTCAAAAAACATTTTAAATAATTTAAAAAATGTGGATATGAAACTATTAAAAAACAATAACACACATTTAAAATGGATGTCTTTTGATAAAAAAATTAAAGATGCTGTTTATGCTATATCAAAAGAAACAACTATAAAAGAGCAAAGAATTCATTTTAAAAATTTGTCATTAGTTTTAATAAATACTGTTGAAACCTTTGGTATCAATGAAAAAATGTATCGTCAGTTTTGCCCAATGGCAGATAATTATAAAGGTGGATATTGGTTAAGTAAAGAAGAAAAAGTACAAAATCCTTATTTTGGAAATAAAATGCTAAAATGCGGAAGTGTGAAACAAGTTATAGAATAATTTTCAAAAAAAATATGCTTTAATAATTAAAGCATATTTTTTTATTGTAATAAAATTATTAAGAGTCAGGTACACTTGCTTTATAAATTTCAACACCTTTTGTAGAAACAATTCTATAACGAGTATTTGCTTTTATTAAAACTGCTTGTCCTTTTTCAATATTAATACGATTCTTATGTCTTATAACAGTAGCATTACCATCTAAAATAATTAAAATTTCTACAGATTTTGATGTTGAATTATATCTTATAGCTTCTGTTGATTGAATTTTACTTAATTTAAAATCTTTTGCTTTTGTTTTATATACTAACTCACCATTAACTCGATTTTTAACACCATATAATATTTTTGGAATTGTTTCTTCAAATTTAGTATTCTTCAAAAGCTCTTCAACATCGATATGTTTAGTTGTTAATCCACCTCTTAAAACATTATCGGAATTAGCCATTAATTCGATATTTTTCCCTTCTAAATAAGCATGCGGAACTCCTGCATCTTGAAAAATAGCTTCTCCTTTTGATAAATTTACAATATTAAAAAAGTAGAAAGAAAATATACCTCTATCAATATTGTCTAAACTTTTACCTTCTAATGCTTTTGCTGCCCAATATTCTGGTGATGATTTAGCTATCTTATTATTTAAAAAATCCGGTAAAATTCTATCTGCTAAAGGTTTTAAAATTTTATTTACCTCTTCTTGAGAAAACTGCATAACTTTTTTATATAATTCAAAATAATTAGACTCTTCAAAAGTCGATAGTAAAAAATGTAACTCACTTGTTTGTTCAAGATTTTTTATTATTTTTTCACTTTCTAAAAAACCATGCAGCAACCAAAAGTCACTTAGAGCAACCATTACCTCTGGCTTATGATTTTTATCTTTATAATTTCTATTTCTTGCGGTTAATAAAATTCCTTTTTTATTTTCACGTTTAAATCCTATTTCTGCTGCCTCTTTTGTTGGATGTACTTGTATTGATAACATTTTATGAACATCTAATACTTTAAACAAATAAGGTAATTTACCGTAAGTTTTAGCGACTCTTAACCCTAAAAATTCAATTGGCTTTTGTCTTAAAAAGAAATCTAAAGAAATATTTCCTGCTTTTGTTTTAATAATTGACGGTGCTTTTAAATGTGCACCTAGCCAATATTCAGCATAATTAGCTACACTTTTTTTCTTCTAATCAAGTTTGAAATAAACCTTCTTCCTCCCCAATCATATCGTTGTATTTTTCCTTCGATTAAAAAAATTTTTTTTACAGTTTTTTCTAGAACAATCATAGCATAAATTTTAACAATTAATTATTTCATTAATAGAATACACTTTTCTTAATAATATTCTTTCATTTTTTTTATCAGGAAGCTCTATTTCTGATAAATTTAAAAGCTTTTCAATTAAACTTAAATTTAATATACTTGTTGGCTTTGCATGCATAATGAAACCAATATTTTTAGTAGTACTAGTTGATAATAATCGTACACCAGCTTTTATAGCTAACATTATCTTTTTTTCCCGTCTTAATGTTAAAATTGAAATATCACATTTAGACACTTTTTTCAATTCAAATAACAACCTAAAGACTAGCTCATCACCTCCATTATTAATCAAACAAATTTTTATTTTTTGATTAATAAATGATTTTAGAAAAGATGCTCCTAAAAAACTAACATCCTTTCTTCCAAAAATTATGATTATCCCTTTTTTCATATTATGCTTTATATAAAGGTTGATTTTTGTTTAATGATCTATTAGATATTAATCCTTTTTTATTTGTTTTTTTTTATTGTAAAACCAAGCTATTTGCCCTAGTTGCCCAATAATTTTAACTGAATCTTTCATTGATAATTTAGACCCATCTGTATGAACCCATCTTTTTAAAGGTTTCTCACACAATATTTGTTTGGCTTTTTTTAGCCCAAAATGAAGTGTAATTCTTCTAAATATTTCAACATCAAAAATCCATTGTGTTACAAATTTTTCTCCAAATGAAATTTCAATAACATCTTTCTTAAAAATTTTAGCCCCACATTGAGTGTCTTTAAAATCCATTGAAAGAATTTTTCTAATGATAAAGTTTATAGTTAAACTTATTATTTCTCTAGCAGACTCTTTATTGATATTTGCTCCCATTCTACTAATCCTAGATCCACTTACAATCTTATAATCAGAATTTTCAATAGTAGAAACTAAATCATCAAAATCAGATAAATCTGTAGACAAATCGGCATCTAAAAAGCCTATATAATCTAAATCTTCTTTTTTAGCCATATGCAGCATTCCTTGTCTTACAGCTTCACCTTTCCCTCCATTTTTCTCACAATTATACACGGTAATAAATTCCTCTCTTCCTTTTCTTAAATTATTTAAAACCTCTAGTGTTTTGTCTTTACTTCCATCATTTACAAAACATAAGTGATATCCTGAATTTTTTTCAATAAAATTAGTAAACTGATTACTTAAAAGCCTTTTTTCTTCATTATAACAAGGTATTACCACACCAACACATCTTTGTTGTATAATAACGCCTTTATAGTTTATATCTTTATTTTTTGCTTCAGGAGCTCCTATTAATCTTTTTACTCTGGCACAAACTTCTAGTAAACTTAATGGTTTTTTCATATAGTCATTAATACCTAAATCAAAACCTTGTATTATCATACTATCATCAGTATTACCTGATAAAATCATAATAGGCGTGGTAGATTTTTTAATATTTCTAATATGTTTTACAACCTCCATACCTGAAACTATTGGCATATTAAGATCTACAATTACTAAGTCTGGCTGAAAAGAACTAAAT
This sequence comes from Tenacibaculum pacificus, assembly GCF_027941775.1. NCBI lineage: Bacteria > Pseudomonadati > Bacteroidota > Flavobacteriia > Flavobacteriales > Flavobacteriaceae > Tenacibaculum > Tenacibaculum pacificus. Next base: position 1,517,131 of record NZ_CP115917.1, read on the forward strand.
AAAGCAATTCCTGTTAAAGCATTTGTTTCTGTTACAACTTCATAACCCAATTCTTTTAGTCGAATTTCTAATGGTATTAAAACTAATTTTTGATCATCTATAGCTAATATTTTCATAATTCAGAATTTTTATTACTTAATAACAAAAATAAAAGTAAGTTAATTACCTCATTAAAAGCTAATATAACGATATAAATATACTTTTCTTTAGACGAATGGAAGCTTACCTCTGTTAAATAAATAATTTAAGCATTATATAAATATTTATTTTTATATTACAAAAAAAGAATGTTGCGTTTTTATGAAAGAGACTTCTAATAAATATTTAATATCTGCAATACTACTAGCTGTTGCCTTTAATGGAAGTACCATTTTTTTTACTTTAGAAACTACGTATGATGCTTTAATACACTTATTTTTTGCTGATCATTATGCAAATAGTTGGTTTGAACCTTGGAATTTTAAATGGTATACTGGTTTTACGGTAATGAGTTACCCACCTTTAGTACATCAGTCTATTGCTGCTTTATCTTTAATTGGCGGCTTAAAATTTGGGCTTTTTAGTGTAGCTATTATTGCTATTTTATTATTTATTACAGGAGTTTATCGTTTCTCATTATTAATGACTTCTAATAGAACCGTAGCTGGTTACGCAGCTCTTTTAGCTGTTTTTTCATCCTCTTTTGTAGAAACACTTCATATTTTTGGACAACTACCAAGTATTATAGGTATTTCTGTATTAATGCATGCGTTACCCGAAATATATTGTTGGTTAAAAACTGGTAAATATCGTTATTTTTTTACATCACTTTCATTACTTTCTGTAACAGTAACTTCTCATCATGTTACACCTATTTTTGGTATTATTTTTTTTATACTTCCGTTAGTAGGAACGGTAATTTTAGATACTAGTCGTGAACAAGTTAATTCCTATAAAGAAATAACTTTTAAATTATTTCTAAAAAACTTCGGAGTATTATTTAAACGAAATATTACTTTTTGCATACTTACCGTAGCCTTAATTGTTTGTTGTCTTTTACCTTATTGGATAAACTCTAAAAAAAACCCTATTACGCAAGTTCCTATTCCGCATGGCTCTAGAGATAATTTTTTAGAAATAACATCTTCAGGGCTTGTCTTTTTTATGATTCCTTGGGGAATTTTATTATTCCTTTTGCCCTACTTTTTTTACAGATTTTTTAGCAAAAGATATTTATTCTTCGGAATTTGTTTTACAATGTTAGTTGTTTTAGGTACAGGAGGAACAACACCTATTCCTAAAATGATTTTAGGACATAATGCCTTTAATATTTTAACGTTAGATAGATTTACATTATGGGCATCTATTATGTCTTTGCCTTTATTTGGCGAATTTGCTTATCGTTTTATAGAAGGAGATTTAAAAGTATTAATTCAGGATAAATTTGGTGCAGTATATCATCGTTTAATTGGAGGTTTATTAGCTTCTTTATTTTTATTGATGACTATTTTTACGATGAGTTTAGGATATTTTAGACCATCGCAACCACAAAAAATTAAAATGTTACCCATTGTTAATTTCCTTAATCAAGATCAACATGATTTATGGAGGTATTTAACCTTAGGTTTTGGCGATCAAATGGCATGGTTATCGGCACAAACAAAAGCAATGACTGTTGATGGAAACTATCATTCTGCAAGGCGTTTACCAGAACTAACAACAAGACCTATAGAACGTTTAGAAAACTCAAAATTTAAAGGTGTTGCAGGAATTGGATCTTTACAACAATTTTTAACAACTCCTGAAAAATACAATTTAAAGTATATTTTTTCTAATGATAAATTTTACGATCCTATTCTTTATTTCTGTGGATGGCAACGCTTACCACAACTAGAAAACGGAATTATGGTTTGGGAAAAATTAAATGTACCTCCGCTTTCTTCTATTTTACCAAAAGAAGATGTTGCTACTTGGCAAAAAGTAATGTGGGGTATTATTCCTTTTTTAACAGCTATTATTGCATTTATTTTAAATATTCAATCTATTTTTATACGTAGTTTAAAAACTAAAGTAAGAACATTACCTCCATATTTAAATAGTAAGTTTAAAAATAAATACACTGTTTTTTCTAAAGGTCTTTTAAGAATAATACATCTTTGGGCTATTATATTATGTGGAATTTTATTTTATAGTTCTTATTTATTTTATATAAAAAATGATTCACAAAGAACTCCTGAAAATGCCATAAAAGCATATTATGACGCTATTGATTTTAAAGAATATGAAAAAAGTTATCAATTAATAGATCCAAAAAGCGGTTTATCTATTGCTCAATTTATGTTAGAAATTTCTGTTTCTGATGGATTATTAAGTTCTTATGCTAAATTAGATGCTTTAGAAACTACTATCACTAAAAAAACAGATAGTTTAGCTATTTTAAAAATACATACAAACTGGATTACTCCTCTTGAAAAAATTAACAAAACCGATTTTAAGACACTAGTTAATCGAAAAGGAAAATGGTTTATACTACCCGAAAATATGGATTCCGATTTACCGCCAGATCAATTGTACTCGAATAATGTAACAGGATATTTTAATCAAGGAAGACGAAAAATAACTACAGAACAAACGCATCACGAAGATGTTTTAAAACAACCTGTTTTAGAAATTGTTTCGGCTAAATTGGTTAAATTTAAAAATCATTATGCAATTATAGGAGAAGTACAAAATATAGATAATGTACCAGCAGATGTTGTTTTAAAAGGAACATTATATAATGATGAAAATAAAAAACTAGCCACTTACAATGCTAAATATCATATAAAACATAAATTAATGCCCAAAGAAATTAGTTCGTTTAGAATTAATTTTGAAGGAATAGCATGGTCTAAAACAAAAGATTCTATTCCTAAAACATTTAATCCTGATGAATTTACACCTATTGAACTAGAAGAACAACCTACTAAATTTAACTTACAAGCAGCAGGAAATGTTTCTAATTCAGATCTGTATAAAAATGTAGTTTTAAGTGATATTAATATCGATAGTAAAAAAATACAAGGAACTTTATTTAATAGTGGTTTACAAGAAATTACAATTCCTCAACTATTAATTACCTATTATAACAAAGATAAAGTACTCGTTTGGGTAGACCATTTATTTTTAGAAAACGGAATAAGACAACAGCGAAAACAGTATTTTGAATACAATATTTTAAAAAATAATGAAGTTATTATTATTAATGATGATATGACAGATTGTTACGTTAACGGATTAAAAAATGAAGATATTTCAGATAAAATAATGCCTAACAGAATAGAAAATCATGCAAATAATCAATTTCAAAAAATAAAACATCCACTTTATTCTTTTATCAAAATTGAAATGAATAATTACATCGGAAATCCTAAATAATGAATTTTATAAAAAACCTTTTTTTACTTTTTTGGTGCTTTGTTACACTTGTTACTACTGCACAAGACATAACATTATTATCAAAAGAAAAACAATTTATTGCGGGAGATACTATTCATTTAAAATTTAATACTAATAGTACAAAAAAGCATCAAATGTACTGTACTAATAGCTACGGAAGTACTTTAATTAATTCTGAAGTAATTAATAATAAAATGTTTTTTAAAATACCCACTTACATAAGTAATAAAACTGGAGTTTTAAATTGGAAAATTTTAAATAATAAAAATAATATTTCAGGACAATTTAAAATAGTACCAAAACAGCAACCTGTTTCTTTAGAAACTTATTTAGGTCCGCCAAGTATTGAAGCAGGCGGAACAGACTACACCATGTTAGTTGTAATACCTACGGATGATTTAGATAATCCTTTAAAAAAAGGTACGATAGTAAAAGTAAAACATCAATTTTTAAAATCAGAAAGAAAAACAAAGGTTTTAACTAATAATTTAATCGCTTTTAAAAATATAAATTCACCTTTAAAAAGCGGACGAATGATAATTACATCAGAATCTTTAAATTTAAATTCTAAAGAATACGATGTAAATATAATGCCTGCTATAGGTACTAATTTTAAACTATTTTTTAAAAGAAATCATAAATATGCTGATGGAAATCAAATAACAACTTTTTACACTTCTATTATAAAAGATAAAAATAGGAATGTTATCAGTGATGGTAGTTTTGTTGATTTTTTTATCACTAATAAAAAAGGGAATATGTTAAAAACATCTGGAACTACTATAAATGGTATTGCTTATGCTAAAATGATTCATCCTGAATTTGAAGATAATTGGAAAGTAAAAGCTTATATTAATGGTATTTCAGAAAGTGATATCTTAAAAATTAATTATAAAAAAATTATAGATAAATTTGATGTAAATTTTTATGATAATAATAGGACTGTTAAAGTTGGACCTTTAAAAAGTTTTATGAATCAGATGATTCCTGACGGATTAAAAGTAAAATTAGCAATTTATAAAGATGAAAAATTATTAAATGATATTATAAAAAAATCTAAAGATGGATTTGTGTACTTTAACTTAAATTCGAACATCTATAAAAATGGCAACTACACTATAAAAATTACTGCTGCGGCAGTAACTGATACTTATCAAGCTAAAAAACTATGGTAAATACCAAAAATATTTTAAAAATGGATAACACTAATAAAAACATAATGAGAGGTATTTTAATTTCATCTTATGTTCTTATTATGTCAATCGTTATCTTTTTAATAAGTTCATTATATACTCATTTTAACACGGGTGCAGATAGAAGTAAAATGTTACATGTTGAAGTTAAAAAAGTAGATCAATATTTGCCTAAAATAATTTGGAAAGAAGATGGTAATCAAGGTAGAGAGATTGATGAACAAACCTTAAATAATATCGAAAATGATTATATCGATGCTTGGTATGTAAAACATGTAGCAAATAAAACAAACCTAAAAAGTGGAATTAATGATTATTATACAAAAAATGCTCGCAAAAATTTATTCAACTTTATAGAACATAATAAAAAGGAAAAAATTACTATTGAAAGCACAACTTTAAAACACAATCCTAATCTTATATTTTTTAGTGAAGATGGTCAGTCAATTGTTTTAGAAGATAAAAATGTTGTTGAATATAAAAAAATACTTAAAGATAAAAAACTTGTTTTAGAAACTACCGAAGTATCTGATTATAAAATGGTTTTATTATTAGAAGATGGCTTTTGGAGAATTAGACATTTAGTTAAAGAAAAATCTGCCATTTTTGATAAGACTATTAAAACTACTCCTATCGATTCATTAAATATAAAAGGAATTAATTATTATCCACAAGATACACCTTGGGATATGTTTGGTGATAATTTTGATATGAAAATTATAGAAAATGACTTTAAAATCATCAAAAAAGCAAATCTAAATACTATCCGAATTTTTATTCAATATGAAGATTTTGGTAAAGCAAATGTAAAAATTAGTAAACTAAATAAATTAAAGCAAGTTTTAGATACTGCTGAAAAAAATAATATAAATGTTATTGTTACTTTATTTGATTTTTACGGAAACTACAATGTTTTAGACTGGACTTTAAACCATAGACATGCAGAAAGTATTGTGTCAAAATTTAAAGATCATGAAGCTATTATTGCTTGGGATATCAAAAATGAACCTAATTTAGATTTTATATCAAGAGGAAAAGAAAATGTTATTGCTTGGTTAAATCACATGATTATTTTGGTAAAATCTATTGATAAAAAACATCCAATTACCATTGGTTGGTCAAATATTGAAAGTGCACCTATTTTAAAAGATAAAGTAGATTTTGTTTCTTTTCATTATTATGAAGACATTAATAATTTTGAAAAAAACTATAAATCATTAAAAAATAAAATACCTAAAAAACCTATTGTTTTAGGTGAATTTGGAGTTTCTTCTTACAATGGTATTTGGAAACCTTTTGGTAATTCAGTAAAAAAACAAGCTAATTATTATAAGATAATGCAACAACTACTTACAAAAAAAAATATTCCTTTTATGTCGTGGACTTTATACGATTTTCGTAAAGTACCAAAGGAAGTTGTTGGTAAACTTCCTTGGCGAATAAACCCTCAAAAAGAATTTGGTTTTATTGATAAAAAAGGTCGTAAAAAACCTGCTTTTAGCTATATTTCCTCTAAATAATTTATGATTCAACTAATACTTTTTTTGCTAATTTTTTAACCATTATAATAGCTTCAAACTGATTTAAATACATTGCTGTAATTCTTTCCATTGGAAATGCTGTAGCTGCTTTGTAATTAGCCTCTCCTAAAGCTACTCTATGAGATTCATTAGTTACGATTAGCTCAATTGCATTGGCTAAACTAGCTACATTTTCTGGCTCAAAAAACTCACCTCTGTATCCTTCATCTTCAACCAAAGTTGCTAAATCTCCTAAATTAGGCATTACAACTGCTTTACCATAACTACCCGCTTGATGTAAAACACCTGAACTACCTGTTGTAGATGTATAAGGAAATACCACAACAGCACTTTCGTTAAATAAAGGAGCTACTTCCACTTCTTCAACATAGCCTGTAAATGTTATTTGAGCTACATTTTTGTATTTTTCTTTTACAGATGCTAAATAACCTGGTACATTCGGATTGTCTGTTCCTGCAATTACTATTTCTAAATTTAAACCTGTTGATGTTCTAACTTTTTCAACAGCTTCAATCATTTTTTCAACTTTTTTATAAGTACCAAATTTACCAAAAGTCATTATTTTCAAAGCTCCTTTTGGCAATATATGTGATGGTTTATTAGGAATTTCAAATGTTCCATGAGGAATCATTTTTACATTACTAACTTTATATTTATCTTGTAAAGTAGTTACATATTTATGCATAGTAACAGCTACAATATCAGCTTTTAAAATTAATTTAGTTAATGTTTGTCCTATAAAATTATAAATTTTTTGTAATATTTTATTTGAAGTAAAACCTGCACTTTCTAAATTTGTTTGCTCTAAAATATTATGTAATAATACAATAGTTGGTATTTTTTTTATCTTACAAACTAAAGGCAACATTAACCCTAAAGCTGCAGCAACTTTTTTATCACCAAACTTCATAAACTGTAAGTTAAATAATATAGCATCTGGTTTTATCGTATTTATAGCTTTTGTTACTTTTATAACATTTGTATAACTATTAAACTTCCAACATTCTTTTACTGTAATTTTACAACCATCTTCAGTAAAATGAATGTCTTTTTCTGCTGGAGTTACATCCGTCAATAAAATTAATTCAGTTACTTTTTTATTTTGTCTAAAGCTTTTTACTAGATGATAAGCATATTCATTTAAAGTTACTTTACTTGGCGGGTATGCAGTTACAATAGCTAATTTCATAGTATTTTCTTTTTGATTATATTAAATTTCGTAATAAAAAAGAGTTTACAGCTATTACTATAACTGAAATGCAATTTTATGTAGTTAAAAGGTATAAAAGTTTAGTTATTATTTCTTGAAACACTATTTTTCATCTTTCAAAAAGAAAAAAGATAATTGCATCAATAATAATAAAACCATTGCTAAAATTTGTACGTGTACAACCTGTTCTAAATTTTTATGAAATAAAATAATCAAACCTATTTGTAGCATTCCAAAAAGCCCAGAAATAACAACTGGAGTGTATTTATCTAAAGACAAATAATAATATGCAAAAATGTTTGATATTGCGAAAATACCTGTCGCTATAGCATATTTCCATAATAAAGGCGTTATTGCCATATATTCATCTCCAAATAAAATGGCTATAATTTGTTCAGGAAAAAAATAACGTGAAGTAACAATAGTAGTCGCTATTATAAAAATATAACCTATGTATTTTAGTAAAATTGGCGCTGTAGATTTCCCCTCTTTTTTTAACTGAACAACTGTTGGTAATAATAACATTACAAACATCCATGCTATAAAATAAACAACTCTACCTATTAAGGCTAATGAAGCGTACAAACCTGCATCATAAGACTCGAAATAATGTTTTACTAATAAAATATCACTATTATTTATTATTATTTGAGTTAACTCGTAAAATGCTGTAATTATAAAAAAATTACGAACCATTTTAGATTCAGTATTTTCTAATGATACTATTTTAGAAAAAGAAATATTTTTAAGTTCAAACGGAATTAATCCAAATATAAATGAACATAAAATACCTAAAGCAATTAATATTGAAGATTGAATATTAAAAAAATATAATAATCCGAAAGTAATTAATAAACGACTTATCATTTCTAATTGATAAGTAACAGATAATTTTTTCAACTGTTTTTTACCTTGAAAAACACCTCTATTTACACTCATCAAAAAATAAATAGGAACTCCAAATCCAAATACAACAAACATAGTAGAAGAAGTTGTTTTAAAAAAAATTTGTAATTCTGATGCAAATACAATTATTAATATTCCTAAAAACACCCCTACAATAGCTGAGTTTTTATATATTTTTGATATAAAATTTTTAAAAACAATATCTTCAAAAAGTACTGAAAACTTAGCTGTTACTAACTGAAAAGTCATTGCTATAAATGAAAGTACCAATAAAAAAGTAATCATAATAGCTGCATCGGCAAACTTTGCAGGACCTAAAATTCTACCTAAAGCTAAATTATATAAATAATTTCCGCCATTTACAAGTAAAACACTAATCATAAAAATTTGTTCTGATGATATTTTATGCTTTACTTGTTTTAAAATTGGAATCATATTTTACCTTATTTAATTTATTAAGCGACATTTATTTCATCAAAATGGTCATAAATTTCTTTGCAACCAAGACCTATAATAGAAAAATTTTTAGCTGTTTTTTTTGATTTTCTTGTCAAAATATTTATTGCATTTAAACCATCTTTAGTTATTTCGTCTAAATTATCAATATTTATTGTTACCTGTTTATTTTTTTTGATATTAAAATCAAAAAAAATAATAAAAAATTTAGATGTTGAATTATTTAACTTTCCTTTTAAATAAAATGTTCCGTTTTTTTGTGTAATTTGTAATGCCATATTTTATATGTTTTAATTAGTAATAAAACAAATATCTCATTATTAGCATAAAAAAATATTTATTATCGATGAAAAGCTATTTTGTTTAGCCCAATGACAAATGCTATTCCTTAACTTGCAAATAAGAAAAAAAACTATATGAAAATTAAAAATCTTACTTTTTTAGTACTCTTTATTATAAGCAATACTCTTTTTTCACAAAATATGAAAGAAGGTTTTACCTTCTTAGAAACAGGTAAATACCAACAAGCTGAAGCTTTTTTTGAAAACATTTTAAAATTACACCCTACCAATAAAACAGCAAGACTTTGTTATGGTAGAGCCTTAGGTTTAAACGGCAGTTCTTATAAAGCCGTTACTTTATTTACTAATCTTTTAAATGATTTCCCTTCAGATTTTGAAGTAAAATTAAATTATGCCGAATCACTTCTTTGGAATAAAAATTATAATAAAGCAGAAAATTATTATCAAAATTTAATAGTAGAAAATGATAAAAGTTTTCCTGCTCTTTTAGGATATGCAAATACATTATCGAATTTAAAAAAATTTAATAAAGCGATTAAATATGTAGACAAGGCATTATTGGTATTACCTAAAAATAAAAATGCATTAGTTTCTAAAAAATATATGCGATTAGGTTTGGCAAACAGTAAAGTAAGTTCTAAAAATTACACCGCTGCTGAAAAAATATTAAAAGAAAATTTTATCGATTTTAAAAAAGATAAAGAAACTTTATTAAACTTAGCTAATCTTTATCTAATTTCAAATCAAATAGATAAAGCTAAAAAAACATATATTATTATTGGTGAAGATTCAACTAATAAATTAACCTCTTTAAATGGGATTTCATTAGCAAATCATCTTGACAGTAATGATAAACAAGCTTTAATAGTTAGTAAAAAAGCTATTAATCTTTTAGATAACAAGACAGAAACTACTATAACAAATCAAACTAAAGAACGTTTTATACAAGCTCTAATATGGAATAATAAATATTCTTTAGCAGAAAAAGAAATTAACAAACTATTAATCAATAATAAAAACCCTGAAAACTGGATAATTTCATTAAGAGCAACTTTAAATATTTATAAAAGTGATTTTAAAAAAAGTATTGCTGATTATAATTTGATATTAAAAAAAGATAGTACTTCTTTTGATGGTAACTTAGGTAAAGCAAACGCACTAAAAGCTTCAGGATACTTTATAAATGCCTATAAAAGTGCTAAAAACACTTTAAAATTTTATAAAAAACAAAAAGATGCTAGTAATTTCATTAAAAATTTAGACAAATCATTTACACCCTTTGTAGAAGTTAAAGCAGCATATTCATTTGATAATGGTAATAATGAAGCTTATTTATACTCTGCTAATTCAGAATTTCCATTTTCAACAAAACTTAAATTATTTGGTAATTACAGCTATAGAACAACAAGTAATACTGTAACTAAAGTTAGTGGTGTTTCTAATAATTTTTCAGCAGGAATATCTTATCAATTATTAAACAATGTAACATTTAAAGGAACTTTAGGTGTTAGTGCTTCTGATACTGATACAAATAAATTCAGTCAATTATTAGCTGATTTATCTTTAAAAATAAAACCTTTTAAACTTCAAAATTTAGAATTAGGCTATAAAAGAGAAGTTCAAAACTTTAATGCAGATTTATTAGATAAAGAAATTGTTCAGAATAATTTTTTAATAAATTATAGTTTAAATACCAATTTTAAACTCGGTTGGTACACACAGCTTTACTACACTTCTCAGAATGATGGTAATACTCGAAACTTATTATTCTCTTCACTTTATTACAATATATTTAAAAAACCATCTTTAAAAGCTGGTATCAATTATCAAAATATATCTTTTAAAAATCAAGTTCCTACTATTTATTTTAGTCCTAGTAAGTTTAGTGCTGCTGAAATTTTTATCAATATTATAAAAGATGAAAATATAGCTAAAAAGAAAGAATGCTTTTATGAACTAACTGCTGCAACAGGATTTCAGTTTATTGAAAATAATAAAAAACAAAGCACTTATAGAATTCAAGCTAAATTAGGATATAAATTTTCAGAACGCAGTTTATTAAATTTATATGGAACTCAAAGTAATATAGCATCTGCTACAACAGCTACAGGTGCTTCAGATTTTACTTTTACCGAAATTGGTTTACGATTTAAATGGTACTTTTTAAAGAAACCTTTTTTCAAACAAAAGAAATAATTATTTTTTGAGTTACTATTAATAATATACTCTTTTTAAATACTACCTCATCAGCTTTTAAAGCAAAAAAAAAATATTGATATTTCTATTGTAATAAAAAATAAAGGTCTTAATATCTATTTTAATTAATAAAATTATTTAATCATACGGTGTGTCTTTTTTAACAAGTTACATAGTTTTATAATTATAAATTTTAATAAAAAACCTGAACGTTTTAGTGTTCAGGTTTTACTTATTATAATAGATTTTTTTTAATTAACTATTAGCTTTATAGCTTTATAGTCTCTTTGTGCACCTATGATTTTACATAAATATAAACCAGGACTTAAATGTTCTTTTTTTAGTACTATTTTATTATTACCTAATACTGTTTTATATTCAAGCTCTTTTACTTTTCTACCTAACCTTGTATAAAGAACTAATTTTACAGTTTCTATTTGATTAGTATTAAAATGTATATCAGCTTGTGTATCCATCGGATTTGGTACAGCTTTTAAATTATCTCCTTCGACAGTAATACCAGTATCCGGAACTTCATTTTCAAGAGAAAATCTAATATCTTGTAAACTTAGTTTTTTAGTTGTCATATTTCCATCTTCAGCTACTACTGTAAATACGATTGTAGTAACATCGTCTAATACTAAACTATTTCCGTTTTTAGATTTAAAATCAGTAAAAGATATTTTATGATCTAAAAGATTATCAGTTAAATTTATGGTTGACTTAAATTGATTATCCCATAAAGAAATACTTTTTTTAATTAATGTAACCTCTATCTTTCCTGTTCCCTTTGCTTTTAAATTAAAACTATTATAGTCTGATAAATCTACAGGCATAAAACGTGGAGTTAATGCTCTATGGATAGCCGCATAAGAATCTGTAGTTACTTCTAAATCTACATTTCTTTCTATAGGGAAGTCAGCTTCTTCAAATGAATTTTTATTAGCAGATACATTATAATTAACTACGTTAGTATTTGTTTGGGAATCATCAATCCCCCAAGGTCCATCAGACATAAATAAATCATCTGGTGTGGCTACTCCATCTCCAATTCTAAAACCAATATCAAATAAATTACCTGTTGGCACATTTAAATTTGTTATATATTCTTTATTAAGAGCTAATGTTGTAGTACTGTTATTAAGAACAGCTGTTTCAGTAACTCTAAAACCAGCATCAAAATTAACATCATCTGTTTTATTTGTATTTACAACCTGTATATCTAAAGAACCATTTTTATACTTTCCTTTTCTAACAAATACTGTTGGAGGTGTTGATAATTTATAAGTTGATATCGGTTTTTCTACATTTAACAAACTAATAATTTCTTCACCTAAAGTATATAAATCATCTAATGAATTAGACCATATTTGGAAGTTATAAAAAGCAACATTACTTTCGTATTTATCTAAGTTCCAATGACTTTCAATTTCAAAATTAGTATCACTATTTACTACTTTTGCCGAAAGACTTAGTACAAATTCTACTGTGTTATCTGCATTTCTAATTAAAGACTTAATAAATTGTTGTCCGTTTATATCAATAGTTGATACAGAAATTAATTCAGCTCCTAGTAAACGATCACAAATATATTTGGTATGTTCATATACACCATTATCTGTTTTTAAAGCTAAAACAGATGCTACTGAAACACCACTTTTCATATAATCTACAGCATAAATTTCTGTTGCATTTGTAATCGCTACTAAATCAGTAGGTGAAGATTCTATCGTTTCATCAGTATTAATAACACCTAAAGGAATAAAATCTTTTAATTCGATATTATTTTTGCTTTTCTTTTTATAATGATTAGACCTAGTAACTCTTTGTGCTTTGCTTCTATTAAATTTATAATTATCTTTTGTACGGTTATAGTTTCTTTTATTTATTAATTCCGATAATCTATTATTACTTTCTAAACCACCTGCATTTCCTCCTGAAGTTGGAGGTATAATAACATCACATTCACCGTAACCTGAACACGAAGGATCTTCACAATCAATTAACCCGTCACCATCATCATCTATTCCGTTATCACAAATTTCTTGTAAAACAGGTGCTGTAGGACAACGTGCTCCGTCATTACTAGCACTTGAAGGACCAAATGCAAATAAATTAGAATCCATTTCATTTGAACCATTTAAATCTTGTACAGCTTGTATTACATAAATTGTTCCTGTTTGATTTGCTGATACGTAAAAACGTCCTGAAGCATCAAAATATACTGCTCCATAAGTATAACTTAATCCTGTTAAAATAGGAACAACTCCTAAAGATTCAACGACACTTGTTGTTGGATTAATTCGATATAAAATATTTGTATTCTTTTCTACTGCATATAATTTATTATCAACAGCATTAAAAGCCCAATCATGAATACCTATATTTTGCGACAAATTTGCTGTAGCCAAGTGCTGAGTATATGTTGCTGAGTTAGGGTCTAAATCTACTTTATAATAAGTACTACCTCCCCCTTTCAGATAATATACACCTTGTGCACTTATATCTCCAATATACCTATTCTTTGTAGGTAACTCATCTATATAAAAAGAAGTTGTTAAAAAATCATCTCCTATTCTTACAATAGTTTTTTCAGGTGTACTTAAAGATCCCCAAATAAAACCATCTGCAGGATTGTATGCTGCGGCATTTATGCTTCCTGGCGTAATATTTTCAGCAGCAAGATAAGAACTACCCGAAGCTAAGTCTATAGAATAAACATCGTTATACTGAAATAAATAAGCATCATACACACAACTAAATGGAGTGTTTTGAGCATTAATTGTTATATTTATTAAAAGAATAAATAAGAACATTAATTTTTGTTTGAGAGTAATTATTTTTTTCATAATATATATTTTACTCTAAAGTTAAAAAAACACTTAGTTAAAACCTAAAATCTTCGTTATTATTAGTTTATCCATAGACGAAATACAAAAAACTATCGATTAAATTTTATAATAAATTTAATCGCTTCATTAACTCTGGTCGTTTAGACCTACTAACAGGAATTACATCTCTTTTTATTAACACACTATTATCTTCAATATCGATAATTTTTTTAAGATTAATAATATATGAACGGTGTACTTTAAGAAATAATGATTCTGGTAATTTTTCTTCTATTTTTTTTAAAGTAGAATGAACTACATAATTTTTATCTTCTGTTTTTATATTAATATAGTCTCCTTTTGCTTCAACTAAATAAATACTTGGCAAATCTATTTTTATAAGGCGTCTATCAATATTAATGTAAAAATCATTACTATAATCTGACTCTAGCTCTACTTTATTTGAGGTAGTTACTGATTCATTTTTTAATTGATAATTTTGAGCTTTAAGTATTGCTTTTTTAAATCGATTTAATTCAATTGGTTTTAATAAATAATCAACAATAAAACTGTATTCAAAAGCTTCAATTGCAAAATTAGGATCTGAAGTTGTTAAAATTATTTTTGGAGCATTTTTAAGTGTTTTTATAAAATCTAACCCATCAAAATCAGGCATATGAAGGTCTAAAAAAATAAGATCAACTTCATTTGAGTTTAAGAATTTTATTGCTTGCATTGCATTTGAAAATTCACCCAATATATTTAAAGACCCTACTTGCTTACAAAGAGATTTAACAATAACTCTTGCAGTGGTTTCGTCATCAACAATTATATAATTCATAGTTTTAAATAGTTTTCAAGTACTCTGAAATAACTATTAAAATTTCATCAAAATCTTCAACTTTATCTAACTTAAGCTCTCTTAGATTATGTTCAAATTCATTAGCTATTTTATAACTTTTTTCAAGACCTAAAATACTAATTTTATGTTTAATTCTATGAACATTTTTTTCGATTTTTTTATATTCTTTTTTTTAAGGCTATCATAGTAGTCTTTTTTTTCTTCAGGAAATTCTGTTTTTATAACATCTATAAGTGTTTTTCGTATAGATTCATCTCCTCTTGCTAACTTATCTACATATTCTAAATTAGGTTTTTCCATAGTTATTTTTTAATTGTAAAGTAAAAAGTAGACCCCATATTTAATTGAGATACTATCCATATTTTTCCATTATAGACTTGTATAATTTTTTTAACAATAGCTAAACCTATACCAGCCGATTTATAATCATTTTCTAATTTTAAAAAAGCAATAAAAATTTTATCAAAGTATTTTTCTTCTATTCCGTTTCCGTTATCTTTTACATAAAACTGCCAAAAACTATCTTGTTCAGAAAAACCTATTTCTATTTTCTTATCTTCTTTATTATTAAATTTAACAGCATTTTCTATCAAATTTAAAAATAATTGTTCTAATAAATTTTTATCTCCCTTTATAATTGGGAGTTTTTCTGGTATATTAATATTGATGTTTTCAGAAAAATCAAGTTCACTAAAAACTGTTTTAAGTAAATTATCAATATCTAAGTTACATTGTTTTTTTTCTATTTTTTCAATAGTAGCATACTTATGAATTGCTCTAACTAAAGTATCAATTTTTTGAATATTATCTCTTATCAATTCAATTCTTTCTTTTCCTTCAACCCCTAAAACATCACCATAATCATCTGAAAGCCAAACAGACAAAGCTTCTACACTTTGTAAAGGTGTTTTTAAATCATGAGAAATCATATGAGTATAATTATTTAACTCTTGATTTTGTTGCTCTAAACTTTTTAATAAAAAATCTTTTTGTTGATTTATTTTTATAATCTCTTTAGTTTGATTATCGATGAAATCAACTAATTTTAACGAATCTGAATTTTCAATAGAACTACCTTGTTCTAAATCATAAAATTTAAGTGTATTAATAACTCCTTTAAGTTTATCAATAACATTTCTTTGAGAATTTGTTTCTTCTTTTAACTTTTCACTAGCATCAAAAAGCTCTTCAGAGCTAATCATTGTAGCTCGTTGTAACATTAAAAATTGATTATCTGCCGTGGTATACGACCTATCAATTGCATCTAAAAAAGATTCTAATTCTTTATTAGTTTGTAAATTTTCAGGTAAATATTTTCTAATTTGTCTTTTTAAAAGTGAATTCATTATTCGCTTATTAGCGTTATTGTCATCGTTTGGTTGTGTAATTGACAATCATTTTCTCCATTAAATGGCGCTATTTCACCATAAGAATACAATCCACAAACGGTAACTTTATTTCCAATAGTTGCTACAACTTCCTCTAGCTCCTCTTCTACTCTTTGATCTAAAACTAATTTACGTCCAATACAACTAACTAAAATTGCCAATTCTGGTTTGTTTTTTCTTGACTCACTAGCGTTTATAGCAGCTAATTCAGCTGCGTTAACAATATTATCTACATTGGTCATCATTAACTGTACTTTAGAGTTTTCTAAAATATCACCAGCTAAAATCATTGAATTATCAGATTCATTAATATTTAAAATGGTTCTAACAATAGATTGTTTATCATTTGTAGACTTCACTTTTAGTGGATATAATAAAGCTGCAGCTGGTAATTCTTTTGATTTATCACCTAAATATTTTTTGTATAAATCTAATGCTGGTTTTTTATCTAACTCATATAAAATATTTCCTTTTGATTTTGTTACAATTCTTTCAGGGCCAAAAGGTGTCCACCCACCTTTAATAGCAGAAGAAACTTCTAAAGACTCACCATACAAACCGACTGCAATAATTTCTCCTGACTTAGGATTTTCATTATAAGATGCTATTGTTTTTTCAAATCTTGCTGCATCACCACACAAAGCGCCAGTAATTAATAAATTATCCTGTGTAGCAGTATTCATACCTTTTGTTAACTGACTTCCATTTATAAAACTCCCTTCGGAAAGTATAAAAAGATATTTTAAACCTTCTTTAGTAAATTGATTTATTAATTTTTCACCTATTTTAAAACTATCTATTTCAGTTTCTGAATTAAAAACATTTGTAGTTTTAATTACATAATTACTTCTTTCAAATTCAATTGCAGTAACTGTAACACTTTGATCATCTACTGTTTTAGAAGTAATATCTCCGGATGTTGAACCAAAAATAATATGTCCATCTTTAAATATATCTCTTATTTCATTATAAATATCTTTATCTTCTAATAATAACCTGTTACCAAATACCAATACTAACGGCTTTTTTAAAGCTAATTTATCACCTAAATACTGCCAATTTGTATCTATATTTTTTTGTAATTGAACTGTTTTCATTTATTATTTTTTAATAGTGAAATAAAAAGTAGTCCCTAATTCTGGCTCACTTTCTAGCCAAATAGTTCCTTCATATAAATTTACAATTTTTTTAACAATAGAAAGCCCAATACCAGTAGAATCGGGTCTTTTATTAAGTGATTGAAAAATTTTAAATATTTTATCATGAAATTGTTCAGCTATTCCAATACCGTTATCTTTTACCGAAAATTGATATAAAAATGTTTTTTCGATAAAATCTATTTCAATTAGCCCTTTATCTTTATTATTAAATTTTATAGCATTACTAATTAAATTCTGAAACAGTTGTTTAAACTTTGTAGTATCACCATTTACTATTGGTAATTTTTTAACTACTTGAATACAAATATTATCAGGTATAAATAATGTTTTCTTTAAACTGTCAATAATTAAATTTAAATCTACTTTTACTTTATCATTCGTTTCTGTCCCTGAACTAGAATATTCTAAAACACTAGAAATCAAATCCTCCATCGTTTGTAAAGTTTCTTCTATTAGCTTAAAATTGGCTAAAGTAACTTCATCTAATCTACCTTCATTATCTGTTTTTACCCAAGAAACTAAAGCATCAATACTTCTTAGTGGAGATTTTAAATCATGAGACACAATATGTGCATATTCATTTAACTCATCATTACTTTTTTCTAACTGACTTAAAAGTTGCTTATTTTTAACTTCTGTTTTCTTTCTAAATCTTATATTTATAGCACTTTTTAGCTGCATAGAAACCAAACTTGCAATATTTTCTAAAGTATGTAAATGTTCTTTTCTGTAGTGATTTTTATCTATATGTTCAGAATCGATAACACCAATAACTTTACCTTCACTTATTATTGGTACAGATATTTCAGAAAAACGTCTTTCTCCTTCTATAATATACCTACTATCTTTAGAAGTATCATTTACAATGACAGCTTTACCAAATTTAGCTACATTACCTGCAATTCCTTCACCAATAGGTATAATATTTTTCTTTATTCTTTTTTTATCTAACTTTAAAAAATTTGATGCAATTTGTTCTAAGGTGTTATTTTTATGATTTACTAAATAAATTACACAGTCTTTAGAACCTAAATATTTCGCTATTTTTTGAGTTACTTCCCAAGCTATTTCATAAATATTATCTTTTCCTAAAATTGATTTAGCTAAATCATTAATCATATCAATAATTAATGTTCTTTCTCGTTTTAATGTAACATCTTCAACAAGTACAACTTGATATTTAATTGCTCCAAAAGTATCTCTTACCGCATTAACATTTGCTTTTACCCATAAAATAGAGCCATTTTTACGTTTATATCTTCTATCTAATACAAAATTATCAATAGCACCACTATCCATTTTATCTAAGTATTTTTTAGATAATTGGAAATCTTCTTTAAAAGAAATATCTTTAATTGTTAATTCTAAAAATTCATCTTCAGAATAACCAAGAAAATTCTGAAAAACACTATTTGTTTTTATAAATTCGCCTTGTTGTATAAGAGCTATTCCTAATGATGAGTTTTCTATAATAACATCTAACTCTTTTTTTTGTTCACTAATTAACTCTGTAGTTCTTTTTGTTTCTGTTATATTTCTAATTATTCCTTGAGCAGCGATTTTTTTATTATTTTTATCGTAAATTAAAGTTGCATTTATTTGAACCCATTTAACTTCATTCTTTTTAGTTAAAATTCTAGCAACATAATTTGAAAACGAGCCTGTTTTATATAATTTATAAAAAGATTTAAAAGAATAATCTGAATCTTCAGGATAAATTAATTTTTTTACATTTAATTTATCTTTTGATATATCATACCCAAAAAAATCTATCGCTGAATCATTCATTTTAAGAACATTTCCTGATAAATCCATTATTAAATAAGAGTCATTAATATTTTGAAAAACACCTTTTAATTCTGATGATTTTTCTTTTAATGATTCTTCAAGTTTTGTATTTGTTTCTTTTAATTCTTCATATATTAAATATAATTCTCTTGATTTATCTTCTAATATTTTCTCTGCAATTTTCCTTGCTGCTTTCTGTCTTTTTAAAGCACGTTCTAATATATCTATTCGGTTCTGACTCATTAATTTTGATTAATAATAAATTTCACCTCTGTACCATCTTCTTTTATTTTTTCTAAAATAATTGTTGCACTTGAATTAAAATACTCAAATGTTTTATTCATTAAACCAAGCCCAAAATGATGCATTGCTCTACTCGATTTATAAATCATTATAAGTGATTTATCTGTTCTATTTTCTATAATAAATGTTGGTAATTCTGCTTCAGGATATATTTTTTGAACTTCAACATGAATATGATTTTCAATAGAAGCTAACATTTCAATAGGATCTTTATAAGTTTCTAAAAGTCCTGGATAACTTTTTTTGATAACACCAAAAAAGTGTTCAGCATATACTAATAATAAATCATCAATAGAAAGTGAGGTGTGATTACTTAAATGCTCTAATAGTTGTAGCATTTCAGAAAAACGATAAGTTCCAATTGCTGTATATACTCCTTCAGACTCTAAATCTGATTGAGTTATAATTTTATCAACAACTTCTAATCCGAATTTTTCTTCTACTAAATCTAAAAACTCTGTAAAAACAATTCCTTTCATATCTTTTTAATATTTTTTTAATTCATTTATACTCCAATAAGATAAAACTATTTCAATTTTCTTAACATAATCCTCATATTTTAAGGGTTTTAAAATATAACCTGAAACACCTATTTCATAACACTCTTCCATATCTTTTTGGTTATCCGAAGTTGTTAAAATAACCGTTGGTATATGTTTTAAATCGTTATTATTTTTTAAGATTGATAAAAACTCTATACCACTAATTTTTGGCATGTTTAAATCTAATAAAATTAAATCAGGAAAATTAGTTTTTTCTTGTAAAATTTCAAGAGCTATTTCAGCATCCTTTGCTTCTGTAATATTATGTTGCAATTCTAAAAATGAAACAGTTCGCTTCATTTTCATTATTTCGATAATATTATCTTCAATTAATAAAATGTTTAAATTTTTCTTCAAAATATATTTATTATTATTTATTGTTATCTGGAATAAATTTAGTCTAAAAAAAAAAATCACGACTTATAATGTGTTTATCACATATTTTATACCGTTGAATGGTATTTAGATTTAGACGAATGGAAATAACAACAAAATTAAATTACAAGCTAAATTTTTTTATATTTTTTTATCACAAAAAACTCCTGTATCATTTTAAATTAAAATGATACAGGAGTTTTCAAAAAAATAAGTAAATTGACTAACTTAATTTTTCTATAGCTATATTTAATCTATTTAGAGTTTTAGAACTTCTTTCTAAATCTGATAAAACAGTAGGTGAATTTTCAATAGCCTTTTTATATTGATTACTAAATAATTGTTGATAATAAGCTAAACCTTCTTTTAAATTACTAGCAAATATTTTTAAGTATTTTATTTCTTTTGGAGTTGCGTCAATAGTTGTTTCTTCTAATTTATTTTTTAAATAATCGATATAAATACTTAATTCTTTAATAAATAAATTAGGTCTATCTGCACTGGTTATATTTTCTGATTCACCATAAATAGCTTTTGTAAGTTCATTTAAACGCATCTTTTTAGAAAAATAAGCAATATTTGGTCCTGGGCAAACAGAAACACCTGTTCCTTCGGTTTTAGTATCTAAATCATAAGCTAATAAAGCGGAAGTTCCCAATCCAACACAGGTACAACTTTTTGCTATTATTTTTTGATATTTAATATCATAGGCTTCTTTTGATAACACTTCACTATCGAGTTGTTTTATTTTTAAATGCTGAAATTGTCTTGATGCTGTACAAATTCCTTTTTCAGTAAACTCTTTATTTAAACCTATAAATTTTTTAGGGCAAGCACTTCCTGGTCTTCCTTTATTGATAAAAGATTCTTTTTCTAAATCTTTTGTATTTCCTTTTAAATTATGAAACGGAACTCCTAAAGGAGAAATATCACTTAAATAAACATCCTTTTCTTTTGCTGAAATTAACTTATTTAAAGTTTCGGTATCAACTGTTGTTGCTTCAGGAACTAATAAAAAAGGCGTTCCCCAACCTACCGAATCAACTTTATAATAATCCAATAAAAACTGATGTTCATCGGCAGTTCCAACGCCACCTTGTGCCGAAATCTTAAACTGTAAATTTGTTTTCGAAACTACATATTCTTTTTTTTCTAAAGCAGAAAAAAGTAACGTTTGAATTGACTCTTGTAATTCATCTCTTTTATTTTTGAATTCTTCTAAAACAGGTCCTAATAAATATCCGTCGGTAGCAAAAGCGTGTCCGCCACAATTTAAACCTGATTCTATTCGATATTCTGAAACCCAAATCCCTTTTTTCGCTAAAAATTTACCTTGAATTAAAGCAGAACGATAATCACTTACTTTTAAAATAATTTTTTTGTTGATATGCCCATTTTCATCAGGATAAAAACCTTTAAATTTTTCTAGATAAGCGTATAATTTAGGATTCATTCCTGCTGAAAACACCACTGATGAATTAACATCACTGTTTGCAAAACCTCTTAATGCTGCGTGTGCATCATTATATTCAATAGGTAATTTTTCATCTTTTATGTAATTATCTTTATCAACTTTGGTCATAATATTTACATCAATCTGCCCCATTGATAAATTTTCTTTTAACCAAGTTGTCGTATTTTTAAGATCAAAACTAGTTGCTGTTAAGTTCTTAAATTCTTGCTTTAACGATGATGAATCAGGAAGTTCTTCAAAAAAATCAGTAATATCTTGTTTTGTTTGGGTAATATTCTTTTTAAATTCTTCAAATTTATCTTCAGAAAGTGTTTTCATTAAGTTCAAATAAGACGTTACTCTTTTTGCTCTAAAATCTTCCATTTTTTCTGTAATTTCATCATATGGCATTTTAAATTTCAAAGCATACATCTTTCGTATTTTTTCTAATAAAATGTCATCTACTAATGAAATAACCGAATCTATTCCAAATCTTGAAACCTTTAATGGAGAATCTATAGTAAATCCAATTCCCATAACAGGAATATGAAATGAATGTGTTTTTAACATAATTTAAGTATTATAGTCATTAAAGTACGCAAGCTACTAGCAATTGTTATTTTATTCTATGATAAATATCATATGATTACTGTAACTAAAACACCTTTTTAAATTCTTATTTTTTGTTAAAAAAGAGATAAGAATTTATAACATTACAAAAAACCTTATTTTAGCAAATAAAAAAGCATGAGTAATTTTTTAATTGGAATTGGTAAACGTATCAAAATCATCAGAAAAGAACAAAAATTAACTATTAGCGAAGTTGCTTCAAATGCAGGAGTATCTAATGGCTTAATTTCTAGAATAGAAAACGGAAGAACCATTCCTTCATTACCTGTTTTATTGGAATTAATAAGTGCCTTAAAAATTGATGCAAGTGCTTTTTTTAAAGATATTGAAAATTCACAAGCAAGTAATTATATTCATATAACAAAAGAGCAACAGCAATTAATTGAAAAAGAAGTTGAAGCTGAAGGTTTTACTTACAATCATATTTTTAGTAAAAGTGTATCTGCCATAGGTTTTGAAGCTGTTATTTTAAATATAAAGCCAAATTCTAAAAGGGAAAAAGTAGTTACCGATGCTTGGGAGTTTAAATATATTATTAGTGGAAAGTGTACTTACTTAATCAATGATGATGAAGTAATAGTTTCTGAAGGTGATTCTTTATATTTTGATGGTAGAAAACCACATGTTCCTATGAATAAATTTAATGAAAATTGTATAATGCTTGTTTTATACTTTTATTCTGAAAACAGGTAACATTTTTTAAATACTACCTGTTAACAAAATAAAAAGTTAATTATTTAAACTAGGCCAAGTAGTATCATTTATTAATTTTGGATAACCAGAAACAACTTTATTACTTATTTTACTATACTTAATATAAGTATTATCACTTAAAAAGAAGTAACAATATATTGAATTCCAATCTACAGCTGCTGTTATTTTTGTTTTATAAGATACTAAACCAGACCAGTTAGTATTGGTAATTTCTTTTGGATACCCTGGAATAATTTTATCATTACTGATACTGTATTTAATGTAAGTTCCATCATTTAAAAAGAAATACGCATCATTATCATCCCAATTTAAAGCCGCTACTATTTTACTTTTATAAGGCGCTAAACCAGACCAATTATTATTTGTTATTGAAACTGGATAACCAGCATCTACAGCATCAGAATTCATATCATAACGTAAGTATCTTCCATCTTTCAAGAAAAAATAACCTTTATTATTATTCCATTTGAATGCAGCACTAATTAAGTTTTTATACTCTCCTAAACCAGCCCAAGAACTGTTATTTGTTTCTTTAGGATATCCTGAATAAGATTTGTCTAACACTTTATTATAACGAACATATTTATTATCGCTTTTAAAAAAATAAGCTATGTTATTTAAGTTATCATTCCAATCTAAACCTGCTATAATTTTTGAATTACTTGAGACTACTGATGCAGTTTGACCATTCAATAACAAAGTATAATTAACAATTCCTTCTGATTCATTATCAACAAAAAAACCTTGTTGTGCTGGTACTGAATTTAAAAAAACATTGTTTCTGTAAATATCTACATTATTAGATAAATTTGATTCCCAATAAATAGTATTAGTATTTTGCATCATTACTTTTCTAGCTCCTACATTTCCGACTAATGATGTACTATTTAATTGCCATTCTTTTTTTATTAAAACTCCTAAATGCGTTAATACAGAAGGTACTATAGCTGTTTGTGCAACGTTCCCATAAATACTATTAAAATTTTTATTAGGAATTGTTGAAACAACTGAAGTAAACTCTTCATTTCCTATCTTATTCATGCCTACAAAAATTGTTTTCTCTTGAAGAGATTGCCCTCCGTGTCCATAACCACCTATAGCACGTCCATGATCGGTTACCACCATAATTAACCAATCTTCATTTGTTCTTTTTTCAATCTCTGATACAATTTTACCAAACTGTTCATCTGCTTTTGTAATTGCTTTATTATAAGAATTTCCAAAACCTACTGAATGCCCTACTACATCAATATCATCTAAATGAACAAAAACAAAATCTGACTCTTTAGTATTAATTGCATCTATAGCATTTGTAACACTATTTTCATCTCCACCACTTTTAGAATGATAATCTAAAAAATTTAATTTATCTCTAAAAAAATCATGAATTGGTCCCCAAGTAACAATACTTGCTGTTTTTAAACTTGAATTTGATTCTTTAATCAATTCAAAAACACCTTTTACTTTCGATATGTTTGATGTGCTATTGTCTTTTACTTGATGTTTATTTGCCCAAACACCTGTTAGAATTGTTGTCCAACCAGGACCGCTTTTTGTTTTTTGTTCTGAAAAACTCCCCTCTATACCTCCAGTATATGCTTTTACAATATTTAATTTATCTAAATTTGGTGTTGACGTTTCTGAAATTTTGTCAAACTGTAATCCATCAAAACCGACCAATAATACTTTCTTTTTTAACCCTGATTTTGAGGCTGTTTTTTTACTTGATTTTTTTTGTTTAGAATCAATATTTTCTAAACTACTTTCTTCACAACTATATATTGATAGTGTAAAAATTAAAATTGTCAACTTAAATAAATAATTTGTTTTCATAAAAAAGTTTACTAATAGTTAATTTAACTATCTAAATTTATACTATTTGTAAACTTTAAAAAAATAAAAACTACGTATTAACTCTAATATAATCTAAGTAACATTAAACATACATTTAATAAATAATTACTTTACAATATATTAATAAAGAAATAGTTAAAGAATATCGTTTATAAAATTTAATGATTCTAAAACATAGGTCGGTTTTTCTTTTTCTAATTGTTCTTTGGTTTGTGCGCCTGATAAAACACCTACTGTAATTCCGCACCCTGCATTTTTCCCTTCTTCAATATCAATAGCAGAATCACCTGCTTTTAAAACTTTTGATGCATCGGTAATTCCGAATAATTCCATAGCTTGAAATATCATATCTGGGTGTGGACGACCGTTTACAACATCACTTGCTGTAATTAACGCATCATAATGTATTTTTTCATCCCACTGTAATTTATCTAATAATAAAGTCGCTGTTTTTCTATCATATCCTGTGTTTAAAACAACTTTAATTCCTTCCGATCGTAAATTTAGCAACACCTTTTCAATTCCTTTTATCGGTTTTACTTCTAAAACGTCATACGCCACTGCTAATAATTTTTTAAAATTATCAAAAATAGTTTGAGAATCTTTTAATTTATCAGAATTTAAATGTATTAAAACATCTTTAATTGCTTTATGTTTTTCCTTTCCTGCTCCATATTCTAAAACCGTTTCCAAAGACACCTCAACATTAGCCGCTACAATTGCTTTATGCAATGTTTTATATACTACATTTTGTTCATTCACTGTTGTTCCTGCCATATCAAAAACAACCATTTCTATTTTTCTCTTTGTTTCGCTCATCATCATCATTATTATATATTAAATATTTTATTGATATTTTCTTTTGAAAACCCAGCACTTCCTGTCATTCCTTTTCCACCAATACCCGTTACAACATGCACATTATCACTTACAGCATATTCAAAAATATCTTTTTCTTTACATTGACTGTAAAAACCTGCCCATTTATATTGAATATCATAAGTTGGTAAGTCTATTATTTTTTTAGCCTCGTTAATCATAAAATTATCAATATCTTCATTTAAGTCGAAACCTAAATCATCGATATTTTTTGCAGTAGCATATTCGTGAGAATCTCCTAAAATTACCGAACCATCTGTAGCTTGTTTAAATAAAATATGAACACCATATTTTTTCTGAAAACTATCAGGATCTTCTTTTGCTTTAATTTGATCCCAAGAAGCACATTCTTCAAAAGACTCATACCTACGGATTGTAGAACCTGTTAAAATAGAACCATCTAAAGTATAATTCTTCTGAGGTTTGGTTTGCATCATTTGCAACTTAGAAACTACTAAATCGCTATTATTATAAATTGCTGGATATAAGGTTTTAAAATCAACTCCGTTACAAATAATAACTTTTGAAGCTTTAAATACCACATCGATTGAAGATGTTACCACCACTTCATTATTAATTTCTTCCGTATTAATAACTGTTGTATTGTAATGAATATCAATATTTTTTTCTGCGGATAAAAAAGAATGCAAGCGATGAATCATCGTTTTTGGTTCTACTGTTACTTCTTCAGGAAAAAATAAGCCTGCTTTACAATAATCTGCACGTAATCCTGCATATTTATCTAAACATTGTGCTTTCGTTAATAAATTTGAAGTATAATTATTGTTTTTATTAATCTGATGTAATTCTTCAATTAACTGAACTTCTTCATCATTAGAAGCTAAATAAACCGTACCATTTTGACGAATTGTAACATCAAACTGATTTTGAATATCTTTATAAATAGCTAAACTTTCTCTTCCGTAATTTTGCCATTTTTGATTCATTCCCGAAGGTACTACTTGCCCGAAATTACGAACCGTTGCTCCTTGTGGCTTATTATCTCTTTCTAAAATTGCTACTGATAATCCTTTTTTTGCTGCGTGATAAGCGTGAAAAGTTCCTAAAACTCCACCTCCAACAACGATTAAATCATACTTATTGTTCATATACTAATTCTTTTAATTGTACTGGTTTCTTATATTTATTCTTAAAAAACTGAAAACTATAAATTGTTATTGCTAATCCTATAAATGCTAAAAAATATAATGCTTGTGTAAAAAATGAAAGCCAAGAAATATCTCCTTTTCCAAAATTCTTATAAAGAAGAATCAGAATGCTTCCTAAATATCCGAAGGCATCGGCAATGTAAATTAAGAAACCTACGTTTCCGTTAATTTTAAAAGTTGCAATCATTCTATCAAAGAAAATTCCGTTAAAAGGTACGTAACAACTGTATAATCCTATTCCTGAAACTACCATCCAAACTAATGGTGTAATAATTTCTTGTTGATATAAATATGTTGATACTAAAATTGAAACACACCCAATAATCAACACATAATGATAATACATAAAGGCTTTATAATTTTTAGTGATACTACCTATCATCCCTAAAACAATCAATACAATAATTGCTATTGGTATTTCAGAAATACTATAAATAGAAGCATCTGTATAACCTAAAGAATCCCATATTTCTCTGGCAAAATTGTCTCTAAAATCTCTAATTGATGTTAATAACATAAAGAAGAAAACGATAAACGTTAAAGGCAATGCATATTTTTTAAATAACTGCTTTCTTTCTTGTTTATTTAACGGCTTTCTTACGGCTCTTAATAGTTTATCTTCTGTTGTTGGTGGTGGTAATTTTTCTAATAACCACGCAAAAAACAGCAATGGAAGTATAAAAAATAACCCTGTAATAAATGGCATCCAATATTCATCAAACTGAAATTTATCTAACACCATTTTACCTATTGTTTTAACAGCTCCTGAGGAAACTATAAAACTAGATGATAAAATTACTCCTAATAATTCGGTAGCTTTTCTTCCTTCTAGATAAGAAAATACAATTCCCCAAATCATTCCTAATGGTAGTCCGTTTAAAAATAAAAAGAGAATATTATAAGGTGCTGGAACAACAGCAAAACCTAACAATGCTAATTCTGCCGAAAAAATAAAACCAACTAAATAAAGCATTCTTTTGTGTGATTTCATTTCTGAAATTACTTTTATACCTACAAATTTTGATAATGTATACCCAACCACTTGAGCTACGATTAATAAAATTTTATAATCAACGCCCCAAAAAGCTAAGTTTTCAAATGTTGCTACTGTAAAAGGTTTTCTAAAAGCATACATACAAAAATAAGTACCGAATGCAGCAATAGAAGCTTGTAATAAAAAACGTAAACGCATAAGTTCTTTTTTTAACATCATTAGCCCTCAATTATTGAGGGCTTTATGACTGTATTTAAAAACCACTATAAAGTGAATTTAACACCAATGTTTCCTTTAACACCGTAGTACTCTACTTGTTTCGGGCGGTCTTGGCTTTTACCGTAATGATATATAAGGGGATTATTTAAAATATTATTGAAATCGGTATATATTGTCCATTTTTTTCCTATTTGATAAGATGCTGAAAAATCTAACGTATTATATTTTCCGTAATACACATCATCAATATCTCTTTCACCGTAAGCAATCGCATATTTTCCTTTATGATTAAAAGCTAATCGAGTATTAAATCCGCCTTTTTCAAAAAATAATTGCGCATTAAATAAACTACCTGCTTGATAAGCCATTCCTACTTTTCTTCCACTTGCTTTTGTCATTTCAGAATCCATAAACGTAGCGTTTAATTGTGTTCCAAAGTATTTTAAAAATCCTGGTAAGAAATCAAAACGTCTGTTAATCCCTAATTCTAAACCACCAATCCATGATGCTCCTCCACCGTTTACAGGAGTCGTAAATTCAACACCTTCTTTTCCGTTATAAGTTCCTTGATAAGTATCATTATAAATAATATCTGTAATCGATTTATAAAAAACACCTGCATTTACAACACCTACATTCTGAAAGTAATATTCTCCTAATAAATCAAAATTCCATTGAAAACGTTGGATTTAAATCAGGATTACCTCCTTTAAATTCATTATCAAAAGAAATAAAAGTTCCTGATGGAGAAATATCTCCAAAATTAGGTCTTGAGAAACTTCTTGTTGCTGCAAAACGGATATTTAAATCTCTTTTAGGAGAATATTTAACATGTAACATTGGCAATACCGCCCAATATTTTTTAGTCTTTATTGATTTTTTCAAAGCATCATTTTCAACAACATATCCTGATACTTTTGTTTCCGTTTTTGTAGCTCTTAATCCTCCTAAAATAGTCCACTTTTCAGAAGCTTTTAAAGTTCCCATACCATAAAATGATAAATGAGTTTCATCAACATCAAAATTTCTTCCTAATCCACTATTATATTGTAAAGCTGATGAATCATCTTCTAAAACACTTAAATTTTCTTTGTTTGATGCCCAAAAATTATTCATTCCTTCGGTAGATAAAACAGGTCCAAAAGTTGATTGAATATTAGAACCCATTTCATTTAAATAATCGGCTCTACCTGGTTGTTCAATAATATATTGAGAAGAATCTGATAACATTGGAGTTTCTCCTACACCATTCCATCCGTAGTATAGGTCTTCAAAAGTTGCTCTACGATCTTTATCTCTATATTTCGTACCTACTTTAATTTTGAAGTTATCGTTAATCGTATGTTCATAATTTAATGAAGCTGCTATATTATCTCTTTCTTTTATTGATATTTTATATAATTCTAAATCTGAAAACTTCATTTTAGTTGCATCCATTTTAAATTTAGAATCGCTAAAAAATCCAAATAAAGCATCGGTATCATTATAATCTAACTTACCGCCATCGGCTTTCCAATAAGCTCTATCGTCACCAGCACCACCAGCATCTTTTGGTCTGTTATCTAAATAATCAGCATTGATACCAACACCATCTTGTTTAAACTTTACAACAAAATAACTTTTATCTTGAGCTGTTGGCGTGTTTCCGTATTTAAATTCATTAGCATAAGAAGCAATACTCCAATCGAATTTTCCGTTTTCAACAAGATGTCTTCCTCCTATTTCTTTTCCAAAAAGCTCTGTAATTAATTCGTTATGTATATTTTGTAATTCTACTCTTGTAGTGCTTGTTCCTGAATCGAATTTATCAAAACGAATTCTATGTTTATAATGTTCTTCAGTATCCGATAATGTTCCGTAAACTCCTCTAAAATACATTTTATGAGTGGGTGTAAAATTATATTCCATCGCTGCATTTAATCCCATGGTAATTCTTACCCCATTATAATCTCTTAACTCCATTCTAAAAACACCTTCGTCTCCTTTTCTACGTGCTTCAAAATTATCAGTACCCCAACTTCTATTCCAGTAAGAACCATTAACCATATATCCGAATTTCCCGTCTTTACTTTTATTACCAATAGTTAAAGAAGCATTATAAATTGGTTCACCAGATTTTTCATTAAAACCTCCACCAATATTTACATTTAAAAGTTTTTTGGTTGGAGCTGTTTGTGTGATAAAATTTACACCGCCACCAATACCGTCTGATTCCATATCAGGCGTGTACGCTTTTGCTGCTTGTACATATGAAATTAATTCCGATGGAAAAAAATCAAAAGCCGTTGCACGTGAAGTCGTTTCTTCTTCGGCTGTTGGAAGTCTATTTCCGTTAATAGTTGTTGATGTCCAAAACGGAGGCAATCCTCTTACTGATACAAAACGCCCTTCACCTTGATCTCTTTCAATAGATAATCCTTGAATACGTTGCACTGTTTCTGCTGCATTACGATCTGGTAATTTACCAATACCATCAGAAGCAATTACACTCATAATACTCATTGATTTTTTTTGAATACTCAAAGCTTTCGCTTCACTATTTCTTCTTGCTCCTCCATTAATTACAACTTCTTCTAGTGCATTTGAAGAAGGTAACAATGCTACTACACCTATATTTTTACTAGCACTACCAACAATAGAAACATCTACTATTTTTGTTTGAAAACCTATATAAGAAATTTCTAATTTTATGGTACCATTTTTCATTTTATTTATCAGAAAATTTCCATCAAAATCTGTATAGACTCCTTTTGTAGTTTCTGCTACCGAAACACTTGCTCCAGGTAACGGAAAATTACCATCAGTTACAATTCCTGAAACGTTAGCTTCTTGTGAAAAAATAGCATTACTTATAAAAAGAACTACTAGTGTACTTAATAAAAGTTTAAATTTATTCATTTGTTTAGTTTTACAATAGTTAAATTATCTGATGCAAATCACGTTATTTTTTTACTATTTGTAAACTTACAGATGTTAAGAAAACTTTTACAAAAAGATATTTTAATGTTAGAGAATTGTTAATTAAGTAATTATATTCTTTAAATTAACAATTCTAATATTTACTTTTTTACATAAAGTTACGCCTATTAAATAATCATATAATTAGTTCGTACTTTTGTACGCTACATAAACTATACTAATTTTACACTTTTAATACAATAATGATAATACAAGACTTAGTTGGTAAGTATACTATAATTGGTAATAATCAAGATATAGAAGAACATTCGTATAAAGGAGTACTTTCTTTACAACTTGATATTAATAATCGAATAGTTGCTAAATGGTTAATCAATAATGAACAAAAACAAACTGGTTCAGGTTTTTTTAATGATAATATATTAGTTATCAATTTTAACTATAAAGGAGAAGATAACAATACTTATAAAGGAGTTGTAGTTTACAGATGTATTTCTAAAGATATTTTAGACGGATTTTGGTCTGAAAAACACGGAAATCCTTTATTTTTAGGAAAAGAACGTTGTTTTAGAATTGATACAAAAAATACTCCCTTAAATTAATAATAATATGAAATGCCCTTGCAATCCTAGTAAAAGTTATGCTGATTGTTGTGAAATAGCACATAAAAACATTCAAGATGTTTTAACT
Organism: Tenacibaculum pacificus; assembly: GCF_027941775.1. Lineage (NCBI taxonomy): Bacteria > Pseudomonadati > Bacteroidota > Flavobacteriia > Flavobacteriales > Flavobacteriaceae > Tenacibaculum > Tenacibaculum pacificus. The sequence continues at coordinate 1,549,122 of NZ_CP115917.1, forward strand.
GCAGAACAATTAATGCGCTCTCGTTATAGTGCTTTTGCATTAGCTAATGTTGATTATTTACAGAAAAGTCATCATTCAAGTACTCGCCCTTCAAAAGAAGAAAATAAAGAAATTTTACTTTGGACAAAATCTGTAGAATGGCTTAAATTAGAAATCATCAATACAAATAAAGGTACAGCTTCTGATATTACAGGAAATGTAAAGTTTGAAGCATTTTTCAAAGAAAATGATAAAATCGACATGATAAAAGAGAATTCTTCTTTCTGTAAAGAAGATAATCATTGGGTATATTTAAAATGATAAATTATTTACTTCGATAAAAAGATTGATTATTAAAAAAAAGTTTACATTTGACGCAGTGTTAAACAACAGAACAAATATAACTTCTTTACCTATCGTAGCTCCTACGATAAATTCTGTTGGTTTAATTATTTCTACAATTATTATTTCTATTATCATTATTACCCTTTAGGGGTTAATTATACACATATAACTTTCGCATCTATTTATTTTTTCAATAATTGAAATACAGATAAATAACACCTAATAATTTCTATAATTAATTTTTTTTATACATTTAAGATGAAAATTTTAAAATTCGGAGGCTCATCCGTAGCTAATAGTGAAACAATAAGTAAAGTAGTTCAAATAGTAGCAAAAGCTGCTACTAAAGAAAAAATAGCTGTTGTTGTTTCTGCTTTTGGCAAAACCACCAATAAATTAATAGCTTCTGCAAATAAGGCTGCTAATAATGATGTAAATTATACCGCTCTTTTTAAAGAAGTAGCACAACATCATGCAGAAGTAATTTCAGATTTAGTTCCTAAAGAAGCACAATCAGAAGTTCAAGAAAAAGTAAATACCTTATTTAATCAATTACAAACCTTACTTGAAGGTTGTTTTTTACTAAGTGAAGTTACGCCAAAAACAATGGCTACAATTAGTGGTTTTGGTGAGCGTTTATCATCTTATATAATTTCTGAAGTTGCTAAAAATACTATAAATGCTACTTTTAAAGATAGTAGAGAACTTATTATTACTTCTAATGTTTTTGATAAAGCACAAGTAAATTTTACCGTTACCAATAAAAACTGTCAAGATTATTTTAATCAAAATACATATCAAGTAACGGTTTTACCAGGTTTTATCGCCAAAACAGAAAACGGACTACCAACAACATTAGGTAGAGGTGGCTCTGATTATACTGCTGCTATTTATGCCGCTGCTTTACAGGCAAACGAATTACAAATTTGGACAGATGTTAGCGGAATGTTTACTGCAAATCCGAGTGTTGTAAAACAAGCTTTTCCAATTCCTGAAATTTCGTATCAAGAGGCAATGGAACTTTCACATTTTGGAGCAAAAGTTATCTACCCTCCTACTATTCAACCTGTATTAGAAAAAGAAATTCCTATTGTAATAAAAAACACTTTTGAACCATCAAATATAGGTACTTTAATCGCCAAAAATGTAAAAAGCACTAATTTAGTAAAAGGAATAACACACATAGAAGATATTACTTTATTAACTTTAGAAGGTACTGGAATGGTTGGTGTATCTGGTATTTCTAAACGTTTATTTGAAACACTTTCTAATAAAGATGTTAGTGTTGTATTAATTACACAAGCTTCTTCAGAACATTCAATTTGTGTTGGAATTTATGATGAAGATGCTAAAAAAGCCGAAAAAGCTATTAATGATGCTTTTGAAACTGAAATAGAGCGTCAAAAAGTAAAACCTGTAATTGTAGAACAAGGTTTGGCTATTTTAGCTTTAGTTGGTGATAATATGAAAAATCATCAAGGTTTAAGCGGACAAATGTTTAGCGCTTTAGGAAAAAATAATGTAAATATTAGAGCCATCGCACAAGGTGCTTCTCAAAAAAATATATCAGCAGTGATAGATAGTAAAGATGCTAAAAAAGGATTAAACACCTTACACGAACAGTTTTTTGAAGAAAAAGTAAAACAACTTAATTTATTTGTTACAGGTGTTGGTAATGTTGGCGAGCGTTTTTTAGCGCAAATAAATCAACAAAAAGACTACTTAAAAGAACATTTAAAAATGAGTATTCGTGTTGTTGGACTTGCGAACTCTAAAAAAATGACTTTTGATACCAATGGTATCGATTTAAATAATTGGAAAGATGCATTAAGTAAAGGAGAACCTGCTACTTTAGATGATTTTTTCAATAAAACAAAAGATTACAACCTTCGTAATGCTGTTTTTGTTGATAATACTGCTAATCAGAAAGTATCTGAAACATACGAACAATATTTACGCAATAGTATAGCCGTAGTTACTTGTAATAAAATAGCGTGTGCATCTAGCTCAGAAAACTATAAAACATTAAAAGCTGTTTCTAGAAAATATAATGCACCATTTTTATTTGAAACCAATGTTGGTGCAGGTTTACCAGTTATTGATACGCTTAAAAATTTAATTGCTTCAGGTGATAGAGTTCAAAAAATACAAGCAGTTTTATCGGGGAGTTTAAATTTTGTTTTTAATAATTTTAATGAAAATACTACTTTTCAATGATGTTGTTGCTCAAGCTCAAAAAGAAGGATATACAGAACCTGACCCGAAAATTGATTTAAGCGGTGTTGATGTTGCTAGAAAAATATTAATATTAGCTCGTGAAAGTGGTTATGAATTAGAATTATCTGATATTGATAATAATGCTTTTTTACCTGAAAAAAGCTTAAATACAACCAATAATAATGATTTTTACGCTAGTTTAACAGAATTTGAGGCTCATTTTCAAAACATATTTAAAGAAGCTAACGATAAAAACTGTCGTTTAAAATATGTAGCTGAATTTGCTGATGGTAAAGCTAAAGTAGGTTTACAACATATTCCTGCCGATCATCCTTTTTACAATTTAGAAGGAAGTGATAATATTGTATTATTTTTCACAAATAGATATCCTGTAAATCCTTTATTAATAAAAGGTGCTGGAGCTGGTGCAGATGTTACTGCTTCTGGTCTTTTTGCTGATGTTATTCGCATAGGAAATCGTTAAGATAACTTTTATCTGAATAAAAAAACCATACAAATAAACATCAACTAAAAAATGATTACTATTGTTTTTTAGTTTATTTAAATTGCAAAAAAAATGGAATATATAAAAATATTTGCTCCAGCAACTGTTGCTAATGTTTCTTGCGGATTTGATTCTATGGGATTAGCCGTAGATACAATGGGTGATGAAATGACGTTTACAAAAACAGCAGAAAAAGGTGTAAAAATATCAGAAATAACAGGTGCTGATGGTTTAAGTTTTGACCCAACAAAAAATGCTGCAGGAGTTGTTGCTTTAGCAATGTTAGCAAAACATCCTGTTGATTTTGGTATTGAAATAACCGTGCATAAAGGATTTTCTCCAGGAAGCGGATTAGGTAGTAGCGCAGCAAGTTCAGCAGGTGCAGCTTTTGGTGTAAACGAACTACTAAATAAGCCTTTTTCTTTATTAGAAATCACAAAATTTTCTATGATAGGCGAAGAAGCGGCTTGCGGTACTCCAATTGCCGATAATGTTTCGGCGGCTATTTATGGCGGTTTTGTGCTCATCCGAAGTTATGAACCTTTAGATATTATAAAACTTCCTGTACCTAGTGAATTACAATTAGTTGCTATACATCCACAAATTGAAGTAAAAACTAAAGATGCTCGTGAAGTTTTACCTGATAATGTGTCTTTAAAAAATGCTGTTACTCAATGGGCTAATGTTGGCGGATTAGTAAGCGGCTTGTACACAAACGATTATCAATTAATCAGTAATTCATTAACTGATGTAATTGTTGAACCTGCTCGTAAACACTTAATTCCTCATTTTGATTTAGTTAAAAGTGAAGCCATTAAAGCAGGTGCTTTAGGTGCTGGAATTTCAGGTTCTGGACCTACTATTTTTGCTTTATGCAAAGGTGATGATGCTGTTAAAAAAGTACACAAAGCCATACAAAATGCTTATGCTGATAAAAATATTGACTTCACATTATTTTCATCAAAAATAAATACAGAAGGAATCAAAATTTTAGAAACTAAATAAAATAACGTTATCGTAAATAAACAAAGTAATTTTGTTTGATTTAAAATGACATTAAAAAAATAAAAATGAACTATTATAGTCTTAATAAAAAATCGCCAAACGTTAGTTTTCAAGATGCTGTTGTTAACGGATTAGCTCCTGATAGAGGTTTATATTTTCCTGAAAACATAACACCTCTTTCTTCTGATTTCATCAAAAATATTGATACCTATTCTAAGGAAGAAATTGCTTATGAAGTTATCAAACAATTTGTTGGTGATGAAATTCCTACGGATGTTTTACAAGATATCATTAAAGAAACACTTTCTTTTGATTTCCCTGTAGTTTCTGTTGAAGAAAATGTAGCAACTTTAGAGCTTTTTAATGGTCCTACCATGGCTTTTAAAGATGTTGGTGCTCGTTTTATGGCACGTTGTTTAGGATATTTCAACAGAAATAATAACGACCAACTTACTGTATTAGTAGCTACTTCTGGTGATACTGGTGGTGCTGTTGCTGATGGATTTTTAGATGTAAAAGGTGTAGATGTTGTAATTTTATATCCAAGCGGAAAAGTAAGTGATGTACAAGAAAAACAATTGACAACTTTAGGAAAAAACATTACTGCTTTAGAGGTTGATGGTGTTTTTGATGATTGTCAAGGCGTGGTAAAAACGGCATTTTTAGATGCTGAAATTAGCCGTACACTAACCTCTGCAAATTCAATTAACGTTGCTCGTTGGTTACCTCAAATGTTTTATTTTTTCTTAGCTTACAAGCAAGTTTATAAGCAACAAAAAGACGTTGTATTTTCTGTACCAAGTGGAAATTTTGGTAATATTTGCGCAGGAATGATGGCTCAAAAATTAGGTTTACCTATTAAACATTTTGTTGCTTCAACAAATATTAATGATACAGTTCCTAATTATTTAAAAGACGGAGTGTACACTCCAAAACCATCAAAAGCAACTATTTCAAATGCTATGGATGTTGGAAATCCTAGTAATTTTATCCGTATTCAAGAAATATTTGCAAACAATATTGAGGCGTTAAAAAATACTTTTTCTTCATATTCTTTTTCTGATGATGAAACACGTGAAGCAATGAAATTAATCCACAAAAATAGTGGATATATTGCCGACCCTCATGGAGCTGTTGGTTATTTAGGAGCGAAAGAATATCAAAAAACAAATGAAGATACTTTATGTATCTTTTTAGAAACTGCACATCCTGTTAAATTTTTAGATGTTGTAGAAGAAACTTTAACTGTTAAAGTAGCTATTCCTAAACAAATTAAATCAGTAATGAATAAAGAAAAAAAGTCTTTTAAAATGAGTACTTATGATGATTTAAAGAAGTTTTTAAATTCGTAAAAAAACTTTATACATTAAAATCTAAAAGCACAATACAGTAACTTAATAAGCCTCTATTGATATTAAAAATCAGTAGAGGCTTTTTTAATATATATTCTAGCAAATAAAAATCGAACTCTTATTCGATAATATATCATTTAAAATATATCAAAAAAAGTACTAAAAACACAATAATTATCACTTAAAAAAGATAAAAGACAGTAAATCAATAGATAAGATTAAAGTTGTAAAATCAATCTATTTTACCTAATTTGCAATACCACAAAAAAAATCTTATGTCGATTGAAATAACACGTCTTTTTGATTTTCCTTATTATCAACAAGAAGCTTATAACTTAGAAAAAGCTTTTACAACCAAATACAATGGTCATTGGGAATCAATATCTACAATAGAATATATTGATAAAGCAAATACTATTAGTAGAGGTTTACTACGTTTAGGTGTACAACCTAATGATAAGATTGCCATAATTTCAACAAATAACCGTACAGAATGGAATATTTGCGACATCGGTATTTTACAAACAGGTGCACAAAATGTACCTATTTATCCAACAATATCTAAGGAAGATTATGAGTATGTTTTAAATCATTCTGAAGCTACTTATTGTTTTGTTTCTGACAAAACAATTTTAGAAAAATTAAATCAGATTAAAGGTAATACAAAATTAAAAGCTGTTTTTACTTTTGAAGATATTGAGAATGAAAAAAGTTGGAACGAAATTTTAGAACTTGGTAAAGATACTAGTAATCAAAATGAAGTTGAAGCCAGAAAAAATGCTGTTACTTCTGATTCTTTAGCTACCTTAATTTATACTTCGGGTACTACTGGAAAACCTAAAGGTGTTATGCTTTCTCATAAAAATATTGTTTCTAATGTATTAACTAGTGAAAAAAGAGTTCCTTTATTATATGGTCAAGAACGTGGTTTAAGTTTTTTACCTGTATGCCATGTTTTTGAACGCGTGATATTATATTTATATCAATACTGTGGTATTTCTATTTATTTTGCAGAATCAATTCAAAAACTGAGTGAAAATGCTCAAGAAATAAAACCTCATGTAATGACGGCTGTTCCTCGTTTATATGAAAAAATTTATGATAAAATTTACGCCAAAGGAACTGATTTAACCGGTATCAAAAAGAAATTGTTTTTTTGGGCTATTGATTTAGGTCTTAAATACGAACCATACGGAGCAAACGGATGGTGGTACGAAAAACAATTAAGTATTGCTCGTAAATTAATTTTTTCGAAATGGCAAGCTGCTTTAGGAGGCGAATTAAAATTAATGGTTTCAGGTTCTGCTGCTTTACAACCACGTTTAACAAGAGTTTTTACTGCTGCAGGAATGCCTGTTATGGAAGGTTATGGACTGACAGAAACATCACCTGTTATTACCGTTAATGACGTTAGAAATAACGGATTTAAAATAGGTACTGTTGGTAAAGTACTTGACGGATTAGAATTAAAATTTGCTGAAAGTGGTGAAATTTTAGTAAAAGGTGATAATGTAATGTTAGGCTATTATAAAGACCCTGTAAAAACTGCTGAAGTTTTAAAAGATGGATATTTCTATACAGGTGATATAGGAGAAATAGACAAAGATGGCTTCTTAAAAATTACAGGACGAACAAAAGAAATGTTTAAAACATCTGGTGGTAAATATATTGTTCCACCATTATTAGAAGGAGAATTAAAACAATCTCGTTTTATAGAACAGGTTATGGTAATTGGTGAAGGCGAAAAAATGGCAGCTGCTTTTATTCAGCCTAATTTTGATTTTGTTAGAGAATGGGCTTCTAGACATGGAATTACCTTAAAAACAAATGAAGAGTTAATAAAAAATCAAAAAGTAATTGACCGTATTGAAGAAGAAGTTGCTATTTGTAATTCTAATTTTGGAAAATGGGAAACTATTAAAAAGTTTGAATTAACATCCGAAGAATGGTCTATAGAAGGTGGTCACCTTACTCCTACCGTGAAAATGAAACGTAAAATTATTAAAGAAATTTATAAAGATTTATACGACAAAATCTATAACTGTTAATTTAATTTTATCGTACAAATCTTAAACTTATAAAGTGTTGTGAAAGCAACACTTTTTTTATTTAAATTATGACTAAATTTATTGCTTTTACTTCTGATACTAATACAATAACTATTCCCGAAAAATTTGATTATCCTCATAATTACACACCAAGTACATTATCAAAAATAGCTACTAAAGAATTACAAGAATATTTAACTAATCAAACTGATTTTTTTCATGATTTTGGAATAAAAAACACTGAGAATCAAAATGCTTTAGGTAAAATGTTTGGCGTATTGGTTGTTAAAAATAATAAAAGTCAATTAGGTTATTTAGCTGCTTTTTCAGGAAAAATAGCAGAAAGCACACAACACAAACATTTTGTACCACCTGTATATGATGTTTTAAGTAAAAATGGTGTGTTTTTAAAAATGGAAGAAAAACGCAATCTGATTAACGCTAAAATTTCTTATTCAGAAAATAGTACGCAATATTTAAACATCAAAAAAGATTATATCCAAGGTAAATTATTAAATGAAAATTTAATAATTAAAGAGAAATCTAAAATTAAACAACGTAGAAAATTAAGAAAAGAATTATCTCAACAAGATAATCAACAAAATATTAATGAAGAGTTTTATATACGTGAATATGAAGTTTATTTACAATCTAAAACACACTCTTTAGAAAAAGAATATAATAATTATCAGCAAAAAATAAATCAATTAAAAGAGCATAGAAAAGAACTTTCAGCAACAGGGCAACAAGAAATTTTTAATCAATATAAATTTTTAAATGCTAAAAAAGAATCTGAAAATTTAATTACTATCTTTAAAGATTCAAAACAAAATATTCCTGCTGGTTCTGGTGATTGTTGCGCTCCTAAATTATTACAATATGCTTTTTTAAATAACCTCACCCCTATTTGTATGGCAGAATTTTGGTGGGGTAAATCTTTAGCTACTTCAATTCGAAAACATAAAAACTATTACTCGGCTTGTACGGGTAAATGCAAACCTATTTTAAATCATATGCTTAAAGGATTAATTGTTAATGAAAATCCTTTAGTTGCTCAACTTCAAGCTAAAAAAGATATAGAAATTATTTTTGAAGATGATTACCTAATTGTTATCAATAAACCAGCAGAATTATTATCAGTAGCTGGAAAAATAATTGAAGATTCTGTAGAACATCGCATCCAAAGAAAAAATGCAAATTATTTGGTTGTTCATCGTTTAGATATGTCTACTTCAGGAATTTTACTGATAGCTAAAAATATAGATATCTATAAAACTCTACAAGCTCAATTTACAAACAGAACAATTAAAAAACGATATGTTGCTGTACTTAATGGAATCATATCACAAAAATCAAGTGAAATAAACTTGCCGTTAAGAGTCAATTTAAACGACAGACCAAAACAATTAGTTTGCAATACTCACGGAAAACCAGCGCAAACTAAGTGGGAAATTATTAATGTAAAAAATGGAAAAACAAAAGTGTATTTTTATCCGATTACAGGAAGAACGCATCAATTACGAGTTCATGCAGCTCATAATTTAGGGTTAAACACTCCAATTATTGGTGATGATTTATACGGAACAAAAGCAAATAGATTACACTTACACGCTGAAAGAATAGAATTTAGACATCCTATTAGTCGAAAAATAGTTGTTTTTATTTGTCCTCCTACTTTTTAAATTGAAAAGCTACTTTTATAAATTTATCATTGAGAAGGTGTTTTTTAAATTTTTACATTACTTTTAAAAAACTAACTAATAATAAAAAACTAACTTCAACTAAAAAAATCATGAATTTCTCTTCAACTTCTTTATCAATATCAAAAACAAAACTCGAAATACATAAAGATGCTAAACTCATACTAAAAGAGGCTAAAGCGATCTCAAAAAAACTAGGTGTTATTGATGATGATTTATACAAACATCACACAACAATGACGAATCATTTATATATAAATACTCCTATTCATAAAATGATTAATGCTGTAGTTACTTATGATGTTTTATATTTTATTGATGATTTTTTTGGCGAAGATACCGCAAATGGTGTACAACCTGACTTTAAAAAAATATTAGATATTTGGACAGGAAAAGAACTCTATTTAAATAGTGAAAACTCTAAAATATCGAATTTATATAATGCTATTTTTTATATAAGCGATGCTGTTAAAAAAGATAGTCCTTCTTATTTTTTTGATAAATATACCGAATCAATAACCGAACATTTATCTTACTCTTTAAAATCAGTTCCTTTTACAACTGTTGATGAATATATTGATATCAGATTATATACTGGCGGAATGTTTCCTGTTATCGATTTAATTGAATACATGCATTCGATTTATATATCGCCAGAAATAACAGAGAAAGTTCCATCAATAAAAAAAATGAAAGAACAATGTGCTTTAATTGGTGCATTATCTAATGATTTATTTTCTTATGCTAAAGAAAAACACAGTGATTATAATTTAATTAATGCGTATATTATTTCAAATGAAGCTGATAATTATAACGATGCTGTAAATAAATCAATTATAAAAGTAAATACAATTCATACTGAATATGAAGCTACTTTATTACAAACGATGAAAGAAGTAACTTTTTTATCTTCAGTAAATAACAATATCGTTTTAAAATATATTGATGCATTAAATGTAATCATATCTTCAAGTTATCATTGGCAAAAAAATACCAAAAGATATATACATCCTGAAAATGTATTTGAAGATATGAAAGTTTAAAAATTAGGCTACATACTTCGTTTTTTTCATAGTAGTTAACACAAGTAACGAAGCTAAAAAGAAAATTGCTAAACATAATACAGACCATTGCATTGAATCTGTAATGGCATATAATGCTCCATAAACAGAAGTACCAAGTACAATTGCTATTTTTTCAGTAACATCATAAAAACTAAAATAGGTTGCGGTATCTTCTGTTTCGGGTAATAATTTAGAATATGTAGAACGAGTTAATGTTTGTATCGCTCCTTGTACTAAACCTAACAAACCTCCTAATCCGTAAAAATATATAGCTACATTTTCTTGTGATTTATCTAATGAAAAAGCAAAGAAACAAACAATCATCCAAATAACAATTGTAGCTTTTAAAGCTGTAATATTTCCGAATTTACCAGAAATTCTAGAAAAAATATAAGCACCTAAAATAGCAACAATTTGAACTAGTAAAATAGTAAGAATCATATTAAAAGTTGATAAATTTAATTCTGATGAACCAAAAATAGCAGCCATTAAAATAATAGTTTGTACTCCAATACTTAAAAAGAAAAATGATATTAAAAAACGTTTTAATGTAGGATAATTTAATACTTCTTTATATACTGTTTTTAATTCTCTGTACCCTTTCCATATATAATCATTATCGGGTTGTTTATTATAAATATCATCAGGTAATTTTTTAAAAGTGATTTGTGCAAAACCAATCCACCAAAGCCCAACCATAACAAAAGAAATACGAGAAGCCATTCCTGATGTAACTCCAAAAAGTTCAGGTTTCTGAATCATTATTAAATTGATAATCAATAATATTACCGAACCTACATACCCATACATAAAACCTTTTGCACTAGCTTTATCTTGTTGTTCAGGCAAAGCTACCTCAGGTAAATACGCATTATAGAAAACCCAACTTGCCCAAAAACCAATACTTGCCAAAATAGTAAATAAAATACCTATCCAAACAGTATCGATGCCTTCAAAAAAGGATAATCCTATTACAGATAAACCTCCCATCCAACAGAAAAATTTCATAAATTTCTTTTTACTTCCTGTATAATCTGCAATACCAGATAAAATAGGAGAAATAAAAGCTACGACTAAAAATGAAAATGATAAGGCATAACTATATAAACTATCAGGATGCTCCCAATCCATTCCTAAAAAACGAACTGTTTTTCCTTTAGTAACCGTACTATAATATAACGGAAAAACCGCCGTACTAATTACTAATGAATATACCGAATTTGCCCAATCGTAAAATGCCCAAGCATTAATTAACTTTTTATCTCCTCTTTTGTACATATATCTTATAAATAAAAAACCGCTCATACAATAATGAACGGTTTGCAATATAAATAATTTATGTTGCTATTTTCTTGCTGGCACATTAAATTTAGCTGCTAATTGTTTTGCTTCAGGTAAATAAGCTCTAAGCGTTTGAATACGTGTTTGATTTGATGGATGCGTACTCATAAATTTCGCAGGTGCTTTTCCTTTTGATATTTGGCTCATTCTTACCCAAACCTCAGCAGCTTCACTACCGTTATATCCTGCCATTAACATAAAAACTAAACCTAATTTATCAGCTTCTGTTTCATGATTTCTACTAAAAGGTAACATTATTCCTACTTGTGTACCTAAACCATATGCAGTATTAAAAAGTTGTGCATTTTTACTATTTGCAGTTCCTAAAGCTACTGCGGCACCACCTAATTGCTGTAACTGACCAGTAGACATACGCTCTTGACCATGTTTAGCAAATGCATGTGCAACCTCGTGCCCCATAACAGCAGCAATACCATCTTCATTAGCACAAACTGGTAAAATACCTGTATAAAAAACTACTTTTCCTCCTGGCATACACCAAGCATTTAATGTTTTATCTTCTACTAAATTAAATTCCCATTTGTAAGAATTTGCTTCTGCAGTCATGTTATTTGCTCTCATAAAACGGTCTACTGCTTCAGAAATTTTCTTACCTATTCTTTTTATTTGATTTGACTTACTAGTATTCGTAGATAATTTATTCTGTTCTAAAAAACCTTTGTACTGTGCAAAACTTGCTGGTAACACCTGTGCATCACTTACAAAATTAAGACGTTTTCTTCCTGTAATTGGTACAGTACTACATTGCACTAAAAATACCGCTACAATTCCTAAAGCTATAATTCTTTTCATTTCTTTTGTTTTTATTTGTTCTGGCTAATATATATGACACATTATAAAAATAATGTCACAAAAGTAATAAACAATATGTTTCTTTAGATTTACATATGCTATATTTATATTAAAATTAATTTCATGAATTCTAATACTTCATTTTTATTTCCTCCAAGCTTAATTGTTCCTAAACCTATTATTTTTTCAGCAAAAATAGTGCAACTATTTTCTACTCATTTAACAGCAAAACTTAGTATCAAGCTTTTTAGTACACCTTTAAAGTTCTCTATCCCAAACAGAGAAAAAGTAATGCTTGCGAGTGCTCAAAAAAAAGAATAAATATACCATCTATATCTAAAGAAGTTGAAATTTTATCCTACGGATATTCTCAAAAAAAAGTATTATTAGTACATGGTTGGGCAGGAAGAAGCACGCAATTATTTATGATTGCTGATAAATTATTAGAAAAAGGATACATGGTCATTTCTTTTGATGGTCCTGCACATGGTAAATCTTCAGGAAAAACAACAGCAATGCCTGAGTTTTTAGAAACTATTAACCAAATAGACAAAAAACATGGTCCTTTTGAAGCTGCTATTGGGCATTCATTTGGAGGTATGTGTCTATATAATAGTGTTGCTACTGATTTTAAAATAAAAAAATTAATCACTGTTGGTGCTCCTGATAAAGTTTCTGATGTAATACTTAATTTCACCAAAAACTTAGCTTTAAAACCTGTTATTGCACATAAAATGAAATATTTATTTGATAAAAAATGGGAAAGAGATATTGACACACACTCCTCAAATATTGTTGCGAAAAACATTCTTATTCCTACTTTGGTTGTTCATGATGCAAATGATGGAGATGTTCCTGTAAGTTCAGCAATACATATTCGTCAAAACCTACAAAGAGGAACACTTTTAATTACAAAAGGATTAGGACATACTAAAATACTTCGTAATCAAAAAGTAACTTCTGATATTGTAAACTTTATTATTCAATAAATATGAAAAAAATTTTAACTACTTTAATTTTAACGATACTATTTAGTTGTACAGGAAATACTCAAAATAAAAAAACATACAAAATTTCAAAAACAGCGCAAGAATGGAAGACACTTTTAACAGCAAAACAATATTATGTTCTTAGAGAAGCTGGTACAGAACGTCAAAACTCAAGTTCATTAAATAAAAATTACGAAAAAGGAATTTATGTTTGTGCGGTACGTAAAACACCTTTGTATAAATCTGAAAACAAATATGATTCTGGATCAGGATGGCCAGCTTTCGATAGCGCTATCAAAAAAAATGTTGAACTAGATATCGATTATAAAATTGGCTATGCTCGTACCGAATTAAAATGCAATACTTGTGGCGGACATTTAGGTCATTCTTTTAATGACGGGCCAAAAGAAACCACGGGAAAACGTCATTGTATTAATGGAGCAGCTTTAACTTTCATAAAATCAAATGAGTAATCCTTTTCAATTTAATCTACTAAATAAAATAAATTTATCATTATTTTGTTTAGTAGGTATTTTAAAATATCTACTTCTGTTTCATCAAAAAACATAGGTATTTCCTTTACTTAAACACTTTCAACTTTTTTCATAATTTTTATTTACGTATATCCGTTTTACTTTTTTTTAAAATTTTTCTAAAAAAAATGTTAAAATAACGAGTATAAAATTTTACTAACATCCTTATTAATATATAACCAATGATTTTAATATAAATCAAAGCTATTATTAATCAAATATAATTTTATGAAAAAAATTACACTTTTATTATTCGCTATATTATTTAGTGGTATTATGTGGTCTCAATCTAAAATATCAGGAACAATTGTAGACACCAGCAATCAACCACTACCAGGAGCTAATATTATAGAACAAGGAACTGCAAATGGAACAAACTCTGATTTTAATGGGAAATTTAATTTAACTATAAAAAAAGGAGCAGCACTAACTATTAGTTTTTCAGGATTTGAAACACAAAAAATAGCAACAAACGGAAAAACAAAATTTAATATTATATTAAAAGAAGGGTTAGAATTAGATGAAGTAGTTATTACAGGATCTAGAACTCCTGCCAGATCTAATACAAAAAGTGCTTTACCTATAGACGTAGTATCTTCAAAAGATTTACAATCTACAGGACAAGCTACTTTTGATAAAGCATTACAATACAAAATACCATCTTTTAACACCGTACAAACTCCTGTTAACGATGCTACTTCGTTATTAGATCCGTATGAAATTAGAAATATGGGACCTAGTAGAACGTTAGTATTAATTAACGGTAAACGTAAAAACTTAAGTTCATTATTATATACACAAACTTCTCCAGGACGTGGTGAAACAGGTTCTGATATTTCTGGAATACCTACAGATGCAATTAAATCTGTAGAAGTATTAAGAGATGGAGCTTCTGCTCAATATGGTTCTGATGCTATTGCTGGAGTTATTAATATCATTTTAAAAGACAGTCCTAAATCTGGTTCTGCCACTTTAAGATCTGGTATTACTGCTGAAGGAGATGGTGAAATGTTAGGTGTAAGTGTTAATAATGGTTCTACCATAAACGATGGTAAAGGTTTTATTAATTATACAATAGACTTTTCAAAAACAGCTTTATCAAATAGACCTGGTACAGTAAATGCTGAAGGTGAAGCTGATGATAATACTGGTTTTGGGGCAGATTTAGCAGTTGTTAAAGAATTTTTATCTAGAAATCCAGATGCTAATAATATTAATGGATCTCCTAAAACAGCAGCTTCAAAGTTTAATATAAATTTTGGTTTAGATTTAACTGATGACACTCAGCTTTATGGTAATGCTGCATATGTATTTAAAAAAGTACATTCTTTTGCTAATTATAGAACTCCATATTGGAGAACTGTAGAAAGTATGCCATACTTAGCTAGTTTTTTCCCTGGAAGCCACCCTACTAATGCTGGTGGATATGACGGATATGTTCCAACATTTGAAGGTGATTTAAACGATTATAATGGTACTATTGGTATAAAAACTAAAGTTAACGATTGGAATGTTGACATCAGTTTTACTACTGGGGGAAACAGCCAAACATATAAAGTTAACAATTCTCATAACAGAAATGATATCGCTTCTGATCCTATTTGGACAGATGCTAACGGAAACCATACTGTTGATGATGGTGAAATAAGCTTCACATCTCTTTACAGAGAAAATAGTCCTAGATCATTTGACCCAGGAGGAACTAGTTTTTCTCATAATGTGGGTAACATTGATATTAGTAGAATTTTATCTGAAAAAGTTAGTATTGGTTTTGGAGCAGAATTCAGAAATGAATTATTCGAAGTTATTGAAGGTACAAAAGCATCTTACGCTGGTGGTGGAGCAGATTCTTTTGCTGGAAATCAACCAGAAAATTCTGGTAGCTGGAGTCGTTATAATCTTGGTGGTTATTTTAGTTTAGATTATGATATTACTAAAGATTTTTTAATAAGTGGAACTGTTAGAGCAGAAAACTATTCTGATTTTGGTAGTACTTTTGTTTATAAATTAAGTTCTCGTTTGAATTTAAACGACAATTTAACAGCTAGAGGTTCTTTATCTTCAGGATTCAGAGCTCCTACTTTACATCAAATTTACACACAAAAAGCTCAATATAGTTTTAGTGGTGGTGGTATTGTTGTTGGTGGTTTAGTGAATAATGTTTCTCCTGAAGCACATGCATTAGGTATAGATAAATTAGATGCTGAAACATCTAGAAATATAACTGTAGGTTTAGGTGGTAAATTAGATAATGGTATCACTTTTACTGTAGATTATTACAATATTGCTGTAAAAGATAGAATTATTTTAAGTACTGAAATTACAGGAACTGCTTTTGATGGTGACGGTAATAACATTGGTACTACAGCTTTAGATGATGTTTTAAGAGATGGAGGTATAAAAGATCTTAGTTTCTTTGCAAATGCTATTGATACAAGAACTTCAGGTTTAGATATTGTTGTTAGTAAAAAGAACATCAAATTAGGTGCAGGAAAATTAGGTTTAAACTTATCAGGAAACTATACTATTGAAAACAAGCGTACAGGAAGTGTAAACAATCCTTCTTTAATTGAAAACGCAGGTCAATCTGTAGTTAATGCGACTCAAGAAGCTTTATTTTTCACATCACGTCCTGAAACAAAATGGATTTTAGGTGCTAATTATGATATCGGTAAATTTGGGTTATCTTTAAACAACACTTATTTTGGTAAAACTAAATTTCAGCAAGGAGATTTAAATCCTAATATAAGTACTGAATTTACGCCAAAAGTTGTTACAGATTTAGGAATAAACTTTAGCGCAACCGATAAAATCACTATTGCTTTAAATGTAAATAATATATTAAATGTATTACCTGAATGGAGCTTTAAAGCAAACAATGCTGCTGGACAAGCAATTATGGATGATACAACAATTACTGCTTCTGGATTAACACAAATTCAAAATGAATCTAATGCTATAACTTTTAACCAACGTTATTCTCAAATGACGTATGACGGTTATCATTTTAGCCAATTAGGAACAATGTTTAATTTATCTGTAAATTACCAGTTTTAAATAATTAGCGTAAACCATTAACTCTCATTAATTGTTTGTTTTTTTGATAGAAAGCCGAAATCAGTACGATTTTGGCTTTCTTATTTTTTAAAAGATAATTAGAAGCTACTTCCCGCTTTACGCACTCGCTTTTTTTATTTTTTCGAAAAGAAAAATAAAAAAGAGCTCAAACAATTGCTTCAATCGGGGCTAGGAATTTGTGCTGTTTTTATAATAATAATTTTATAAATAATTATTCTACAATACTAAAATAATTACAGGCTACTTATTTATTAGAGCTTGTTTAAATTTCATTAAAAAACCTTTTATAGCTAAAAAATCGAATCCGTCAAAGGGATTTTATTTCAGTTTCGAATCCTGATTTTCCGTAGTTCTTAGTTTTATACGATGCTGAAATAAATTCAGCATGACATTTCTATCTAAAAAAATACTTTTTTTTAAAAATTTAAACAGGTTCTTAAACAAAAAAAATCCCGAGTAAAAACTCAGGATTTTATATATATCGTTAAAATATATTATTCGTTATGCATAAAGCGTTGTTTTGCTAACAACTCTTCTTCAGTTTCTACATTGTCATCATCAGGAACACAACAATCTACAGGACATACTGCTGCACATTGAGGTTCTTCACGGAAACCTTTACATTCGGTACATTTATCAGCAACGATAAAATATATTTCATCAGAAATTGGCTCTTGATCCTCTTCTGCATTTGCTTTTGTTCCGTTTGGTAAAACTAAATCTCCCTTCAAATCAGTACCTTCTGAATATTTCCAATCATCTGCACCTTCATAAATTGCTGTGTTAGGACATTCTGGTTCACAAGCCCCACAATTTATACACTCATCTGTTATAATAATTGCCATAATTAATCTGTTTCAGTTTTGTAACTTTGCATTGCAAAAATAGTTCCAAATTAATTTAGAAACAATATAAATGGGTGTAATACAAAACAGAATCAATGCTTTTATAAAGTTAGGAGTTTTTTTAGAGCAATTTTCTCAAAAGAAAATTGAAAAGAAGGAAAACATTGCGCATAACGATTTGTTTTTTGATGGTTTTAAGCATCAATTAAAAATAGCTGGCGAAAACAATAAATGGTTTACCAATGAAAACTTATTGTTTGCCATTGAAAGCTGGACAAAAGCCTTATCCGAAGAAAATATTCAAAAATGGATTGCCAACGAAAACTTAGGAACAAATACATCTAAACAAGTTGCCGTTATTATGGCAGGAAATATTCCATTAGTTGGGTTTCATGATTTTTTATCTGTTTTAATTTCTGGACACAGTGCATTAGTAAAGCAATCATCAAACGATAAAAATTTATTGCCTTTTTTAGGTAAATATTTAGAATATGTTGAACCTGAATTAAAAGGAAAAATAACCTTTACCGAAGAAAAATTAAGCGGTTTTGATGCAGTTATCGCAACTGGAAGTAATAATACGGCGCGTTATTTTGAATATTATTTTAAAAACAAACCTAGTATTATTCGAAAAAGCAGAAATTCTGTCGCTGTTTTAACAGGAGAAGAAACTAAAGAAGATTTTGAAAATTTAAGTGATGATGTATTTCGTTATTTTGGATTAGGATGTCGTTCTGTTTCTAAATTATTTGTTCCTAGAAATTATGATTTCGAATCGTTTTTTAAAGGAATGTATAATAAACATGAAATAATTAACAACGCCAAATACGCTAATAATTACGATTATAACAAAACAGTATATTTAATGAGCGAGTTCGATATTTTAGAAAATGGCTTTTTAATGATTAAAGAAGACGAAAGCTACACCTCGCCTATCGCTTCTATTTTTTATGAATATTACGATACTACCGAAGATTTAAAAATAAAACTTTCCGAAGAAAAAGAAAAAATACAATGTATTGTTGCCCGTAATTTTATTGAAAATGAAATTGCTTTCGGTCAAACACAGCATCCTGAATTATGGGATTATGCCGATGGCGTAAATACTTTAACTTTTTTATCAGAAATTTAAAGATGAACTTCCTATAATTTTTGCACCTTTGTTATCAATAAAACAACATCAGTAATGAAAAAACATAACTTTAGCGCAGGTCCTTGTATTTTACCTGAAGAAGTTTTACAAAAAGCTTCAGAAGCAATTATCAATTTTAATGATGATAATTTATCATTAATTGAAATTTCTCACAGAAGTAAACCTTTTGTTGATGTTATTGAAAACGCTCGTAGTTTAGCCTTAGAATTATTAGGTTTAGAAAACAAAGGTTACACTGCTTTATTTTTACAAGGTGGTGCAAGTAATCAATTTTTAATGACGGCTTATAATTTATTAAACAAAAAAGCAGCCTATTTAAATACTGGTACTTGGAGTTCTAAAGCCATTAAAGAAGCAAAATTATTTGGAGAATTAATTGAAGTTACTTCATCAAAAGATAAAGACTTTAATTATATTCCTAAAAATTATACGATTCCTACCGATGTAGATTATTTTCACTGTACGAGTAATAATACTATTTACGGAACACAAATGAAAAATTTTCCTAAAACGGAAGTTCCTTTAATATGTGATATGAGTTCTGATATTTTTTCACGTCAGTTAGATTTTTCAAAATTTGATTTAATTTATGCAGGCGCACAAAAAAATATGGGTCCTGCGGGAACAACTCTTGTAATTATAAAAGATGATATTTTAGGAAAAGTAGAACGCGTTATTCCTTCTATGTTAAGTTATCAAGCTTTTATCGATAAAGAAAGTATGTTTAACACGCCTCCTGTTTTTGCGGTTTACACCTCAATGTTAACCTTAGAATGGTTAAAAAACTTAGGCGGAATTCCTTTTATTGAAAAAGTAAACAAACAAAAATCAGCACTTTTATATGCTGAAATCGATAGAAATTCACTTTTTAAAGGAAGCGTTATAAAAGAAGATCGTAGCCATATGAATGCTACTTTTAACATTACATCCGAAGCTTTAAAAAATAAATTTGATACACTTTGGAAACAAGCCGACATTAATGGTTTAGACGGTCATAGAAGTATTGGTGGATACCGTGCAAGCATGTACAACGCCTTACCTTTGTACAGTGTACAGGCTTTGGTTGATGTTATGCAAGAATTAGAAAGAATAAGTTAATTAGTTACGTACAAAATTATCAATTGAAATTACCAACTAAAAGAATACACTTTAAATGAAAATATTAGTAAACGACGGAATCTTAGACGGTGGTAAAGCTACCCTAGAAAATGCAGGATTTGAAGTAATAACAACAAAAGTTGCTCAAGAACAATTAGACAATTTTATTAATGAAGAAGAAATTAATGTAATTGTTATCAAAAACAATACAGAAATTCATTCTGAACTTATCGATAATTGTCCTACTTTAAAACTGATTGCAAATGCAAGTACAAGTAATGATAATATCGATGTTATTTATGCTGAAGAATGCGGTGTACAAGTAGTGAATGTTTCGGATGCTAGTGCAAATGCTGTTGCTGAATTGGTTTTTGCTCATCTATTAGGAATGGCTCGTTTTTTACATCAAGCCAATAGAGAAATGCCTTTAGAAGGAGATACTAGTTTTAATAATTTAAAAAAACAGTTTTCAGCAGGTACAGAAGTACGTGGTAAAACCTTAGGTATTATAGGGATGAATGTTGAAGGTCAGCAAGTAGCAAAAATTGCCTTAGGTTTAGGTATGAAAGTAATTGCTTATGATGTTGAATTTGGTAATTCTATCGAAATTCCTGTTGAATTTTATAATGGACAAGTTATCGATATTGAAATAGATTTTACAAACGTTGATGAACTATTAAAAGAATCAGATTTTATCAGTGTACATTTATCATCCGAAGAAAATCATGTAATTGGCGTTAAAGAATTTGAAAAAATGAAAGATGGCGTTGGTTTTATCAATGTTGCACAAAGCGGTTTAGTTGATGAAATTGCTCTAGTAAATGCCATAGAAAGCGGAAAAGTACAATATGCAGGTTTAGATACTTTTGAAAATCAGCCGACACCAGAAATTCAATTATTAATGAACCCTGAATTATCTTTAAGTCCTAATATAGCTTCTTATACGATAGAATCACAACATAAAATAGGTACTGAATTGGCAAATAAAATTATTAATTCTTTACAAGTATAAATTAAGTTATTAATGGCAATTGTACAACCGTTTAAAGCTGTTAGAGCTACCAGAGATAAAGTTACATTAGTTTCTTCTAAATCTTATGAAGTTTATAGTTCAGAAATGTTAAATGCTAAATTAGCCTTTAATCCATATACTTTTTTGCATGTTATTAATCCTGGTTATAAATATCAGAAACAAGATATTGCAGAAGAACAACGTTTTAAATTGGTTCATAATCGTTATTTAGAATTTAAAGATGATGGAATTTTTAAAAAAGATTTAGTCGCTAGTTTCTATATTTATCAAAAAATAACAGATACTAAATCTTTTTGTGGAATTATTAGCCGAACATCTGTAGATGATTATCATAATAATATCATTAAAAAACACGAAGGAACACTTCAAGAAAGAGAATTATTATTTGAAAACTACCTAAAAAATACTGGTTTTAATATTGAACCCGTACTGCTTACCTATCCTGATAATAATGTTATTAATTCTATTATTAAAAAATATCAAACAAAAAGAGCAGAATATGAATTTTCAACAACAGATAAGGATAAACACCTATTGTGGGTTGTTGATAATGAAAATGATATACAAAAAATAACAAATGCTTTTTCAGAAATAAGTACCTTATATATTGCAGATGGACATCATCGTTCTACCTCTGCTTGTTTGTTAGCTAAAAACTTAGCTAAAGAAAACCCTGAGCATACAGGAAAAGAAAACTATAATTTCTTTATGAGCTACTTATTACCTGAAAGCCAATTAAGTATTTATGAATTTAATCGATTTATAAAAGATTTAAACGGCTTAACTCCTGAAGAATTTTTAATCGAATTAGATACTTTTTTTAGAATTGAAAACAGAGGTCAGGAACTATACAGACCTAAAGAAAAGCATCAATTTAGCATGTATTTAAATGGGCAATTTTATGCATTGCATTTACGAATATCTAGATATGAATTTACAGATGCATTAAGTAAATTAGATGCACAAATTCTATATTTAACCGTTTTAAAACCTATTTTGGGGATAAATAATATTAGAAATGCATCTAAAATTTTATATTCACAAGATAAATCAGATGGTTTAGAATTAAAAACAAAGGTTGATAATGGAGGTTTTAAAGTTTCGTTTGGTATGTTACCAACATCTATTAACGAATTAAAAGAAATTGTAGATGCAGATATGCTAATGCCTCCAAAAACAACTTATATAGAACCTAAATTAAGAAGTGCTTTAACTATTTACGAATTTTAACACAAAGAAACAATGACAGGAATTAAAGAAAATCTTGATAAAATAAAAATAACAATTCCAGAAAATGTAACTTTAGTTGCTGTTTCTAAAACCAAACCAATTGCTGATATCCAAGAAGCATACGATGCAGGACAACGTGTATTTGGCGAAAATAAAATTCAAGAAATGGTGACAAAATTTGATGCTTTACCAAAAGATATTGAATGGCACATGATTGGGCATTTACAAAGTAACAAAGTAAAATATATGGCTCATTTTGTTAATTTAATTCATGGTGTTGATAGTTTTAAAACTCTGAAAGAAATTAATAAACAAGCTAAGAAACACAATCGTGTAATTAACTGTTTATTACAAGCACGTATTGCTAAAGAAGAAACTAAATTTGGATTATCATTTTTAGATATTGATACAATTATTTCATCCGAAGAAATTTTAGAACTACAAAACATAAAAATTGTAGGTTTCAATGGGGATGGCTACTTTTACCGATAATCAAACACAATTAGAAGATGAATTTACATCTTTAGCTGATTTCTTCAAAAAGAAGCAAGAAACAGTACTAAAACCAACAATCCTTTCAATGGGAATGAGTGGTGATTATCAATTAGCTATAAAAAATGGTAGTAATATGGTAAGAATTGGTAGCGCTATTTTTGGCGTTCGAAATTATATTGTTTAAATTTACATTAATCACCGCTAAATCAAAAATATTTGTACGCAATTTTAGACATTGAAACAACAGGAGGTAAATTTAATGAAGAAGGTATTACAGAAATTGCGATTCATAAATTTGATGGGCATCAAGTTGTAGACCAATTTATTAGTTTGGTCAACCCTGAACGAGAAATTCAAGAATTTGTTGTTAAATTAACAGGAATTAATAGTAATATGCTTCGTAATGCACCCAAATTTCATGAGGTAGCAAAACGAATTCTTGAAATTACAGAAGACTGTATTATTATAGCCCACAATGCTAGTTTTGATTATCGAATTTTACGTACAGAATTTGACCGATTAGGTTATGATTATCAAAGAAATACACTTTGTACTGTAGCGCTTAGTAAAAAACTAATTTCCGAAGCACCTTCTCATAGTTTAGGAAAATTATGTCGATTTATTGGGATACCAATGTCAGACAGACACAGAGCCAATGGAGATGCATTAGCAACCATACAATTATTCAAATTATTATTAGAAAAAGATGTTGATAAAAATATTATTCAGCAATCAATAAAATACGCAGATAACAGACACGTAAAGCAACGTTATTTAAAAATATTAGATAAATTACCCGAAAAAGAAGGTGTTTTTTATGTACATAATGAACAAGGTAATATCATTTTTATAGGTAGAGGTCAAAATCTTAAAAAGGAAGTTAATAAACTGTTTTTAAAAGAGACTCCAAAAGGATTAAGTATCATTAAAAGAGTACATGATATTACTTATCAAGAAACAGGAAACCTACTTTTTACACGAGTAAAATATCATTTAGAGTTACTTAAATTAAGACCTAAATATAATGTTATTCGTAAGCCAAAAATATCTAATAAAAATTTTAATCACGATAACTTATTAATTATTGATAAAGGAAGAACTCCTGAAGAACATGCTGTTATTTTAATCGAAAACAATATTGTCATTGGCTATACTTATACAAGTTTAGCATTTCAAGAAAATCAATTAGCTATTTTAAAACCGATGTTAACTCCTATTGAAAACAAAGAATTAGCAAAAACAATTATTAAAAACTATTTACTTAGAAATAAAGTAGCAAAAATAGTACGATTACCTCTTGAAAACTAACAAGTAAAATCGACTAAAAAAAAAATCACTTGAATAAAAACATTAAAAACTGGAAAGATAACCTTCATGAAATAATTTATGAAGCCGATACCCCTGCTGGGAAATTATTTGATATTGTTTTATTAATTGCCATACTTGCCAGTATTTTATTGGTAATGTTAGAAAGTATAGAAAGTATTAATTCAAAACATGGAGCTCTTTTAAATATTTCAGAATGGGTAATTACAATACTTTTTTCAATAGAATATGTTGTTAGAATTATATCTATAAAAAAACCAACAAAATATATTTTTAGTTTTTATGGAATTATAGACCTCCTTTCTACGCTTCCTAAATACCTTGCTATTTTCTTTACAGGAACTCACAGTTTAGTTGCTTTAAGAGCATTGCGTTTATTACGTGTTTTTAGAATTTTAAAACTAGCTCGTTTTGTTGGAGAATCGAATAATTTTATGAAAGCATTAAAAGCAAGTAGAACTAAAATTACTGTTTTTTTGTTTTTTGTATTGATTTTATGCGTTATTTTAGGAACAATAATGTACTTAATTGAAGGCGGTGAAAACGGCTTTACAAGTATTCCAAGAAGCGTTTATTGGGCAATTGTAACCTTAACAACTGTTGGTTACGGAGATATTGCACCGCATACACCTTTTGGACAATTTGTTGCTAGTATTATTATGATTTTAGGATATGGAATTATTGCCGTTCCTACAGGAATTGTAAGTTCTGAAATGGTAAAAGTAAACGATATTAATTTAAACACACAAGCATGCTTAAACTGTTCTTCTGAAGGACATGATGACAATGCGCTTTTTTGTAATCACTGTGGAAGTAAATTACACAATTAAAATGAAAAATACACTAATAACTATTGTAGGTGCAACCGCTATTGGAAAAACTGCACTAAGCATAAAACTAGCGCAACATTTTGGTTGTGATATTATTTCTTGTGATTCTCGTCAATTTTTTAAAGAAACAACCATCGGAACAGCAGTTCCTGATACTGATGAACTTACTGCTGCACCACATCATTTTATTCAAAATAGAAGTGTTTTTGAAGAATATTCAGTCGGACAATTTGAAAAAGATGCACTCGCTAAACTAGATGAACTTTTTATTAAAAATCCTGTTCAAATTATGGTTGGCGGTAGCGGTTTATATGTTGATGCCGTTTTAAAAGGTTTAGATTATTTTCCTAAAGTAGATGCTTCAATAAGAACGACACTAACAAAGGAATTAGAAGAAAACGGAATTGAACCACTTCAAAACAAACTAAAAGAATTAGATATTGAAACCTATAACGCAATTGCAATTGATAATCCGCATAGAGTAATGCGTGCATTAGAAATTTGTATTGGTACTGGTAAAACATATGCTTCTTTTAAGAATAAACCTAAAGCACCTCGTAATTTTCAATCGATAAAAATTGGATTAACTGCCGATAGAGAAATTATGTACGACCGTATTAATAAACGAGTTGCTATTATGATGAAAAATGGTTTATTAGAAGAAGCTAAAAACATGTACCCTCATAAAGATTTAACAGCTCTAAAAACAGTTGGATATCGCGAGTTATTCGAGTATTTTGATGATAATTTCACTAAAGAATTTGCCATTGAAGAAATTAAAAAGAATACCCGTCGTTTTGCTAAAAGACAAGGAACTTGGTTTCGAAAAGATAAAGAAATAATTTGGTTCGATTTTCAAGAAAATACACAAAAAATTATAGGTACTTTACAATCTGAAATTTTAAAATAGTATTACATTTTTTAACAGTATTAAAAATATTTTTATTGATGGATACTTATTATAAAGATTTACAATTACAATACGAAGGATTTTTAAAAACACCTTTTCTATGGAATGGAAAAGGTGTTTTTGATTTATATCAATTTGATATAAATACAATTAAAACTAGTATTTTTTCTACTGAAATTACAAAAACACCTCGCTTAGGGAAATTAGTAGAACGTTTTGTTTCTTTTGAACTTCAACAAAATTCAACTATTAAAATACTTACTGAAAACATACAAATTCAACAAGAAAAAATAACACTTGGCGAACTAGATTGTTTACTTCTAAAAGATAAAAAACCGATTCATTTAGAAATTATTTATAAGTTTTATTTATATGATAATTCAGCGAGTAAAATAGAAATTGAACGCTGGATTGGTCCTAATAAAAAAGATTCTTTAGTTCAAAAATTAACAAAACTAAAAGAAAAACAATTACCACTACTCCATTCTCAACAATGTATTCCTTATTTAAAAAATCTAAATTTAGATGCTGAAAAAATAGCACAACAACTCTATTTTAAAGCACAATTATTTGTTCCGTTAAAAGATTATGGAAAAGAATTTCCTTTGATAAATAACAATTGTATTATCGGTTTTTATGTTACTTTACTTGAATTAAATCAATTTAAAGAATGTAAATTTTATATTCCTAATAAACATAATTGGCTAGTACAACCTCACACAAATATTAATTGGTTGAATTTTAATGATTTCACAACAAACCTTCAACAGTTTTTAAGTGAAGAAAGAGCTCCGCTTTGTTGGTTGAAAAAAACAAACGGAGAGCTCATTAAAATTTTTGTAATTTGGTGGTAAATTACTCTTTAAGATATCAAAATATTATTTCTTGTAAACAAGCCTAGCCCCGATTGAAGCATTTGTTTGAGCTCTTTTTTGTTTTTCTTTTCGAAAAAACAAAAAAAGCGAGTGCGGAAAGCGGGAAATTGCTTCAAAAAAAATATCTAAAAAAAATTAAAAACTTCCTTTTTTAGGTGCTACTTTCACCAATCTTTTTCTTGAATTAATAAAATAAACACCTGTTAATAATACAATTGATGCTACTATTGATTGTGTTGTAAGTTGTTCATTTAGTAAACTCCACCCTAAAAATAAGGCTATTATCGGGTTTACATAAGCTGATGTTGCTACTTTTTCTGGAGAAACATTTTTTAATAAATAATTAAATGCAGTAAAAGCTACAACTGCTCCGAAAACAATTAAAAATAACATTGAACCTTGAGTTTTATACGACCAATTTAAAGGAGAAACCCAAGTTTCTTTAAAAACTAAACTAGCTATTGATAATAAAACTCCACCTATTAACATCTGATAACCTGTACTTACTAAATGATTTTTAGGTAAGTCTGCCTTTGATACAAAAACACTTCCGTAACTCCAAGTTAACACACAGGTTAAAATCATAAAAATACCTAAAACACTATCTTCTGATGCTGTAATTTGCTTTTGACTTATTAATAAATACATACCTAATAATCCTAATAAAGCTCCTATAATTGATTTTTGTTGCAATCTTTTACCATCTATTAAACGTAATAAAAACAATACAAATAAAGGTTGGGTTGATGCTAATAATGCGGCAAAACCTGTGTTTACATATTTTAAAGCCCATACAAAAACACCATTTCCGTAAACTAAAAATAAAAAACCTGCTATACCTGTATTTATCAATTGATTTCTAGTTACTTTTAGTGGTAACTTCATCAATTTAGCTACCAAAATAATTATTAAACCCGCGCTAAAAAAACGAATTGAACCTAAAAATAAAGGTGGAATTTCGGTAACGGCTATTTTATTAAATAAATAAGTTGAACCCCATATTATGTATATCGAAAAAAAAGCTCCGATAACCAATAGTTTAGCATTTTTCATTTCCGTATAATTTTAAAAGTAAATGTACTATAATTAAAATTTATAAATTAACCTTTTATAGAACAACTTTTATAAATTTCTTCATACATCGGTAATATTTTTTCTAAAGAAAAAACTTTGATATGTTTTTTTGCATTCTCTTTAAATTCAGCTAAAATAGCTTCGTTTTTTAAAATTTTAATAGCATTTACAGCCATATCATTTATATCTCCAAGATTACTTAAATAACCTGTTTTACCATGAATATTTACCTCAGGTAATCCTCCACAATTTGTAGAAATAACAGCCGTACTAGCTGCCATTGCTTCCAAAGCTGCTAAACCAAAACTTTCTGTTTCTGAAGGCAATAAAAAAACATCTGAATAACATAATATTTTAGCTACTTCATTACTATTTCCTAAAAACAAGACTTTATCTTCAATATTTAACTTTTTCGATAAATTTTCTGCTTTTAAACGCTCAGGACCATCGCCTACCATTAATAATTTTGAAGGAACTTCTTTTTGAATTTTATTGAAAATTTCAATAACATCTTCTGTACGTTTTACAGGACGAAAATTACTAACATGTGTTACTATTTTTTCTTCAGGTGTTGCTAAAGCGATACGTTTACAATCTCCTTGATACGCTTGATTATACTTTTCACCATCAATAAAATTATAAACTACTTTGATATCTTTTTCAATATTAAACAAACGCAAAGTATCTTCTTTTAAACTATTAGATACTGTAGTTACCTCATCGGATTGATTAATACTAAATTCAACAGCTGTTTTATATGTTGGATGACTTCCTACTAAAGTAATATCAGTACCGTGTAAAGTTGTTACTACTTTTATATTGATGTTTTTTTCTTCCAACATTTTTTTAGCCATATACGCAGCATATGCGTGTGGAATAGCATAATGTACATGTAAAACTTCCAATTGATACTTTTCTACAACCTCAACCATTTTGCTAGATAATGCTAACTCATAAGGTTGATATTGAAATAATGGATACTCTTCTAAAACAACTTCATTGAAAATGTAATCGATGTGAAAAAAAATCTAATCGAACAGGTTGATTATACGTTATAAAGTGTACTTCATGTCCTTTATCTGCCAAAGCCATTCCTAACTCTGTCGCTACAACTCCACTTCCTCCAAAAGTCGGATAACATACAATTCCTATTCTCATAATTAAGTTTGATTTAAAGATGTTTATGAATGTAAATTTACAATATTACACACGCTTTTTTGTGAATAAAAGCATAAAAAAATCCTGCTATAAAGCAGGATTTTAATTTTATATAAAAAAGAAAGATTTAGTAATCTCCTAATGTTTCAGGGTTTTGAGCTAATGATTTTGCTAATTGCTCATCATTAGGTGCTTTACCATGCCAAGCGTGTGTATTCATCATAAAGTCAATTCCGTTCCCCATTTCTGTATATAATAATACACAAACTGGTTTTCCTTTACCTGTACGAGATTTTGCATCTGCCATTCCGCTTAAAATAGCTTCGACATTGTTTCCTTCTCTTATTTCTAATACATCCCAACCAAAAGCTTCAAATTTAGCTTTTAAGCTTCCCATTGCTAATACTTGGTCTGTTGTACCGTCAATTTGCTTTTCGTTTACATCAATAGTTGAAATTAAATTATCAACTTTTTTTCCTGATGCATACATTGCTGCTTCCCAGTTCTGACCTTCTTGTAATTCACCATCACCATGTAATGTGTATACAATTTTATCATCTCCGTTTAACTTCTTAGCTTCTGCTGCCCCAATAGCAACACTCATACCTTGTCCTAAAGAACCCGAAGCAATACGGATACCTGGTAAATGGTCATGAGTTGTTGGATGTCCTTGTAAACGTGTGTTTAATTTTCTAAAAGTAGCTAATTCTGCTACTGGAAAAAAACCACTATGTGCTAAAACACTATAGTAAACTGGCGATATATGCCCATTTGATAAAAAGAATAAATCTTCTTTATTACCATCCATCTTAAAATCAGTAGAATAATCCATGATTTCTTGATACAAACATGTTATAAATTCTGCACATCCTAATGAACCACCTGGGTGTCCTGAACTTACTGCGTGTACCATTCGAACGATGTCTCTACGAACCTGTTGTGTAAAATCTTGAAGTTGTTGTGTTGTTGGCATTGTTGTTTTGTTTTGTATGGGCAAAAGTAATTCTTTCTATAAGAATTAACAATCTATAATTTTACTTTTTAAATATTAATTATTAAAAATGATAGCAAGAATTAAGAAAAAGAAATGAACACATAATGCAATATAGAATAATTTATTACTAGATTCAGTAAAATCTGTAATTACATCATTTACTTTCTTTGCAAGAATAGTACTTAGTTTTGTATCTTTATTAGAAAAGTCTACTTTATCTAAAGTTACCTTTTTCATTATAAATGATAAAATTCGTTTTTGCCACTTAGAAGTTTCAGTATCTTTTTTAATATCATTTAGTAAATTTAACTTAAGAGTTACATAATCATCTAACTGATTTATTGTAGATGTACTCTCTATTTTCTCACTAACATAAGTTGTTATTTTATCTGAAAACCAACTTTGAAGATTATTCTTCCAAATAGTACTTAAAGCTGTTTCAATTGATAGTTTATTAGCTATAATAAAATAAATAATTGGAAATACAAGTAAACTTAGTGTTGCTAATAACATTGGCCAAAAATCCACCGTAAAAAGCGTGATTACTCCAGCAATAGCTCCTGCTCCACTATGAGCTGTTCCACTATTACCTGAAATACTACTTTCTCCTAATAAAAAAAGAGATATAAAAAATAGTAATATTGAAACAATAGTTCCTAAAGCGTAAATAATTATCCATTTTATTATTGATTTTGAACCTACTTTTGCAATTATTTTTAAACTGGATTTCATCATTTTATTATAAATTAATTCGTGAATTTACTGAAAAAAGAAAAAATTATGTTTTTTTCTTTTTCTTTTTTGCAGCAGGAAATAATACATTATTCAAAATTAAACGATACCCTGGTGATGTTGGATGTAAATCTAATTCTGTTTTTGGATCACCTATTCTATGTTGATAATCCTCAGGGTCATGACCTCCATAAAAGGTAAACATTCCTTTTCCTTTTGTTCCGTGGATATATTTAGCTTCTCCATTGGTTGGATTTTCTCCTAAAACCATTACTGTTGATTTTACTGTATTTGCATCAAAAGAAGTTGTTTGTCCCATAAATGCTTTTACTAATTGTGTATGATTTTGAGTTAACATAGTAGGAACTTGATCCCATTTTGCAGAAAATTCTTTTAACGTAAAATAATCTAATTCTTTTTTTATTTTACGCTTACGAGTCATATCAATAGATGAAAATTCGTATGTGGTAGGATTACGAATTAATTCAAAATCTTTAAAAGCAAATGTTTTATTAAAATCTACTTTTGATTGATAATTAGGCTCAGAAGCATCTCCATCAAACATTACTTCACAAATATCAACTCCTTGACATGCTAAAGCAATATCAAAACTATCGGTTGCCGAACACATAGCAAACATAAAACCTCCTCCAATTACATAATCTCTAATTTTTTTAGCAACAGCACTTTTTTCTTCGGATACTTTAGCATATCCTAATTTTGTTGCCAATGCTTCTGCATCCTTTTTCTGTTGAATATACCAAGGAGCAGTTCTAAAAGCTCCATAAAAACGACCGTATTGCCCTGTAAAATCTTCGTGATGTAAATGCAACCATTCATATAATAACAATTTATCATTTAGCACCTCTTCATCATAAATAACATCGAAAGGAATTTCAGCATAGGTTAAAACCATTGTTACAGCATCATCCCAAGGCATTTTTCCTTTTGGAGAATACACTGCTACTTTAGGTGCTTTTTCAAGTGTAACAGCCTCTTGATTTTTAGAAGGTGATGAAATTTCTTGTAAAATAATTTGAGATTTAGCATCTGAAATAATTTGATACGAAACTCCTCTAATTTTACATTCTTTTTCTAGTGAATTATTATTTTCTAATAAAAAAGCACCGCCATCATAATTTAATAACCACTTTGCTTTTAAGCCATTTTCTAAGGCATAATAAACAATTCCGTAGGCTTTTAAATGATTTTTTTGATTTTCGTTACTCATCGGAACATAAATAAACGATGCCCAAATTGAATTTGAGAGCAATAAAAATAATATTATGTGTAGTGTTTTTTTCATAGTAAAAACTAAAATACACAATTACAAATTAGTAATTGTGTATTTTATATATTTAATTATGATTTATTTAAATTTTAAAACGGAACATCATCATCACTAGGACCAAAAGCATCTTCAGGTGATGCAAATCCATTTGAGGCTACTTCATTATTAAAACTTTCAGCAATACCACCGTTCATACTAGATTCAAATTCACTACTAATTCCTTCTTCTAAATCAGAAAATAATGCTAAATGTCCTGTAAATTTTAAACGAATATTATCCATTCCACCGTTACGATGTTTTGCTACAATAAATTCTCCTTGTCCTTCACGTGGCGTATGATCATCATCATCCCATTCGGTCATTCCGTAATATTCTGGTCTAAAAATAAACGAAACAATATCGGCATCTTGCTCAATTGCTCCAGATTCACGTAAATCAGAAAGTAAAGGACGTTTTGAACCTCCACGAGTTTCTACGGCACGTGATAACTGAGATAAAGCAATTACAGGAATACTTAATTCTTTTGCTAATGCCTTTAAATTTCGTGAAATAGTTGATATTTCTTGTTCTCGATTTCCTCCAGAACCTCCTGCTGTCATTAATTGTAAATAATCAATTACAATTATTTTAACATCGTGTTGCGATACTAAACGTCGTGCTTTTGCACGTAAATCAAAAATTGAAAGTGCAGGTGTATCATCAATAAAAATAGGTGCATCAGAAAGTTTTTTAACCTTTACATTTAACTGCTCCCATTCATGAGGCTCTAAATCTCCTTTACGTAATTTTTCAGATGTTAAGCCTGTTTCCGAAGAAATCATACGAGTAATTAACTGTACTGATGACATTTCTAATGAAAAAATAGCAACGGCATTATTAAACTGAATTGCCATATTTTTAGCCATCGAAATTACAAAAGCCGTTTTACCCATACCAGGACGCGCTGCAATAATAATTAAATCGGAAGGTTGCCAACCAGATGTTAAAGCATCTAATTTTGTAAATCCTGTTTGCAAACCACTCATTCCTTCTTTACCAGAAATTTCTTGTATTCTGTTAATAGATTGCTGTACTAATGAGTCGGCTTTTTCTGCTCCTTTTTTAAGATTCCCTTGTGTTACTTCAAATAATTTCCCTTCAGCTTCGTCTAACAAATCAAAAACATCAATAGTTTCGTTATAAGAGTTTTCTATTATTTCTGAAGAAATAGTAATTAATCTACGTTGAATATATTTTTCTAAAATAATTCGTGAATGAAACTCAATATGTGCCGAAGAAGCTACTTTTTGAGTTAAACCGATTAAGAAAAAATCACCTCCAGCTACATCTAGCTTTCCGCTTTTCTTTAATTGATTAGATACTGAAAGTAAATCAATCGGCTCAGAATTTTGAAAAAGTGTATAAATAGCTTGATATACCTCTTGATGTCTTTTATCATAAAAAGATTCAGGAGTAAGAATATCGATTACCTCATCAATTCCTTTTTTATCAATCATCATAGCACCCAAAACAGCCTCCTCTAGCTCTAAAGCTTGTGGTGGTAATTTTCCTTTTTCAAGACTAACAGTTCTAGCACTATTAGTTTTTGTTCCTCTGAATGATTGAGTTCGTTCCATGGTGCAAAGATAATTTTTTAAGATGAAACTTTTAGTAGCTCTCTTTAACTTTATTTATCGAAAATTTCAACAAATAAAATAGTCATTTTTTTGATAAAAACCTACTAATTCTGGTATAAACTTCCTTATTTTTGAGGTTATGCAACAGTATAAAAAACAATTAATCGTAACTCTTACATTACCTATTCAAGTATTTATTGTTCATTTTTTAAGTAAAAAACCTCAATGGATAGAACATTATTATAGTAACGGAATATATCCTTATATTTCTAAAACATTTCGATTTTTTTAGGATGGATTCCTTTTTCTTTTAGTGATGTATTAGGTTTCGTTTTATTATTTCTACTGATAAAAGGCTGTTACTCTTTAATTAAAAATAAATTTAAAAATAGTATTTCGAAAATTTTACAGTTTACAAGTGTTTTATCGTTGATTTATTTTTGCTTTTATGCCTTTTGGGGATTGAATTATTTTAGAGAACCATTAGCCAAAAATTTGAATTTACAACAAGCAACTTACACCACAGAACAGCTGGTTGAAACTACCGAAAAAATTGTTTTCGAATTAAATAAAATACACTTACAAATTACAAATAACGATACTATTAAGATTCAAGTTCCGTATACTCAAAAAGAAATATATGGTTTAGCAACAAACGGTTATCTTAATTTATCGAATAAATACCCGCAATTAACTTACAAAAATCCTTCAATAAAAAACTCTTTGGTAAGTTTATTTCAATCCTATAACGGAACTTCAGGATATATAAGCCCAATTACTGGCGAAGCGCAAATAAATGATATGATTCCTAAAACAGGCTATCCAGCAACAACTTGTCGTGAAATGGCACATCAAATTGGTTGGGCTGCCGAAAATGACGCAAATTTTGTAGGATTTTTAGCATCCGTAGCAAATAACGATTTATATTTTCAATATTCTGGATACAGAATGGCGTACATATATTGTATTAATCAAGTTTATAAACGAGATAAAAAAATAGCTAAATCAATAAAAAACAGCGTAAATAAAGGAATTTATAAAGATTTTAGCAATAGTCGTTTACATTGGAAGCAATTTAAAAATCCTATTGAACCGTATTTTAAAAAAGGATACAACTCTTATTTAAAGGCAAACAATCAATCAAAAGGAATAAAATCTTACAGTTATGTAGTAGATTTGTTAATTGCTTACTTTGATCAAAACAAATAAAATTAACAGCTTATCTATGAAATATTTTTTATCAATTTTAGTGCTATTTTTAATGATTTCGTGCAATTCATCATCAGAATTAGCTAATGATTTTTCTTGTGAAAATTCTAATTCTTATATCGATTTACAGAAAAACAAAGATGTTAGAAACCTGTTTAGCGTTAAATTTCCAAAAAAATGGAAAGTCAATTTATATTATGATGATGCAAAAACATCTATTTACGCCGCCGATACTACCGTAAGCGTTACAAAAACAATCCTTATTGATGTTACTTTAGTACATAATACTATTTTTATTGATAAAACATTTGCTCAAAAAATTACAGATGATAATAAAAAAATGGGCTTAACAGAACTTAAAACCAAAAATATACAGCTATTTAAAAAACCTTCTTATTACAGTTATGCCGAAGGAAAAAAAGGCAGGTATCCATATCATATTTTAAATACCTTTACAAAAATAAATTCTGATAACTTTTTACACGTTAAAACAGAAATTTATGGCGATTCTTTAGTTGAGCAACGAATTTGTAACGCCATTGAATTAATAGAAAAAATACAACTGAATTAGTTTTTTCAAAAATCCTTAAAACAACAACAAAAATGAACAAACAACACATTATCAACCGATTTATAAAATATGTAACTATTGATACCGAAAGTGATCCTAATAATCCTGCTTTTCCTAGTTCAGAAAATCAATGGGATTTAGCTAAAGTTCTTGAAAAAGAATTGAAAGAAATAGGAATGGAAGACGTTGAATTAGACGAAAACTGTTACATAATGGCTACTTTACCAAGTAATATTGATTACGAAGTGCCAACAATCGGTTTTGTTGCTCATATTGATACAAGTCCTGATTTTACAGGTAAAAATGTAAAACCTCAAATTCATGAGAATTACGACGGAAAAGATATTCTTTTAAATAAAGAAGAGAATATTGTATTATCTCCAGATTATTTTGAAAACTTACTTATATATAAAGGAGATACAATTATTACTACTGATGGAACAACACTTTTAGGTGCTGATGATAAAGCTGGTGTTACAGAAATAGTTTCAGCAATGGAATATTTAATTCAAAATCCTCAAATTAAACATGGTAAAATAAGAATTTGCTTTACTCCTGATGAAGAAGTTGGTAAAGGAGCTCATATGTTTGATGTTGAAAAATTTGGCGCAAAATGGGCATATACCATGGATGGAAGTCAAATTGGAGAACTTGAATATGAAAGCTTTAATGCTGCAAGTGCTATAATTACTGTAAACGGTCGTATGGTACACCCTGGTTACGCTAAAGGTAAAATGGTAAACAGTATGTATATTGCTCAAGATATTATTAACTCTTTTCCAAAATTAGAAACTCCTGAAACTACTAGCGGTAGAGAAGGTTTTTATCACCTTAATAGTGTTACTGGTGAAGTTGAAAAAACAGTGTTACAATATATTATTCGTGATTTTGAAAAAGAAGAATTTCAAACTAGAAAACAATATGTTGCTGATTTAATTAAAGAATTAAATGAAAAACATGGCGGTGGTGATAGAATTACTGTTGAAATAAAAGATCAATATTATAATATGGGTGAAAAAATTAAGCCTATTATGCACATTGTTGATATTGCTGAAGAAGTAATGAATGACATCGGTATAACACCTATAATTAAAGCTATTAGAGGTGGTACTGATGGTTCTCAATTATCTTACAAAGGATTACCATGTCCTAATATTTTTGCTGGTGGACATAATTTTCATGGACGTTATGAATTTGTATCTGCTGAAACAATTATAAAAGCAACAGAAGTTATTGTTGGTATTGCTGAAAAAGTAACTGTAAACTTTAAATAATATTACACATTTATAATTTTAAAAACGCTAGTTAATAACTAGCGTTTTTTTTGATTATTATCATAATCAAACTAAAAAAAACAATAAATTATTAGTAACTTATATTTAAAGGAGAAAATCACTAAAAAAATACTTTAAAAATTAAGAATATCACAAATCAACTTTTTTCACAAAAAAACTTGATTTGTCTATTTCTTATAAATAATTTGTAAAAGTCACTTGCTTTGCTACATTTGTGGCTTATAAACTATATTAAAATGAATAGAGAAGAGTTATTAAATTTAGCGAACAAATACGGTGCACCACTTTATGTATATGATACTGAAAAAATAATAGAACAGTATAAAAGTATTACAGGTGCCTTTTCTAAAGTTAAAAGCTTAAAGATTAACTATGCAGTTAAATCTTTATCTAACATCAATATTTTAAAGGTTTTTAAAACATTAAATAGTGGTTTAGATACTGTTTCTATTCAAGAAGTAAGACTTGGTTTACTTGCAGGATTTGCACCTAAAGATATCATTTATACTCCAAACGGTGTTTCTTTACAAGAAATTGAAGAAGTTTCAAAATTAGGAATTCAAATTAATATTGATAACTTATCTATATTAGAATTATTTGGTCAAAAACACCCTAAAACACCTGTTTGTATTCGTATAAATCCGCATATTATGGCGGGTGGAAATAGTAATATTTCTGTTGGACATATCGATTCTAAATTTGGAATTTCAATTCATCAAGTACCACATATAAAAAGAGTTGTTGAAAATACAGGAATGCGTATTAACGGTATTCACGTGCATACTGGTTCTGATATTTTAGATATTGACACTTTTATTAGAGCTTCAGATATTTTATTTGATGTTGCAAGACAATTTGAAGATATTGATTTTATTGATTTTGGAAGCGGATTTAAAGTCCCTTACAAATCGGATGATATTTCTACTGATATTGTTGAATTAGGTGAGAAATTATCTGATAGATTTAATACTTTCTGTAAAAACTATGGTAAAAATGTAACTTTAATGTTTGAACCTGGTAAATTTTTAGTGAGTGAATCAGGAAAGTTTTTAGCGAAAGTTAATGTAATCAAACAAACAACATCAACTGTTTTTGCTGGTATTGATAGTGGAATGAATCATTTAATTCGTCCAATGCTTTACAATTCGTACCATACGATTGAAAACTTATCGAACCCTAAAGGAAGAGAACGTTTTTATAGTATTGTTGGATATATTTGTGAAACCGATACTTTTGGTTCTAACAGACGTATTAATGAAATATCTGAAGAAGATGTTTTATGTTTCAGTAATGCTGGCGCTTATTGTTACTCAATGGCATCGAACTACAATTCGAGATATAAGCCTGCAGAAGTAATGATTTACAAAGGAAAAGACTACTTAATTAGAAAAAGAGAAACAATGGATGATATTCTTAGAAATCAAGAGAATATTAAAATTGTTTAATTCCTTAATAAGAATTAAAAACACTTAAAACCTGAGCAATATTGTTCAGGTTTTTTTATTTTTTGCGTTAAAAAAATATAACAAATGTAATATATTAACATATATTTAACATATGTTTAACATCTAATTATTAATTTAAAATAATGAAAAAAGTATTACAATACTTAGTTTGATATTCATTTTTGGATGTCAGAAAGAAGAAAATAATGACATTTTAACAGCGCCACAAGCAAATGAATTACCTTCTTTATATTGTAAATCTGACGATATGATGAAGGAATATTACTTAAATAGCCCTAAAGCTAAAGCTGAAAATAGTTCTTTTGAAAAAACTAGAACAAGTTTAAGTGCTAAAACCTCTAATATTCAAGCAACAATACCTGTAGTATTTCATGTATATGGTACTAATTTTAATGGTAAATCAGTAACTCAACAAACTATAAATACAGCATTAGAAAAAGTTAATGATGATTTTCATGGACTTAATCCTGATTATAATACTACAGATCCTTTTTTTGATCCTATAAAAGCAACTTCAGGAATTACATTTAAACTAGCAACTATATCTCCAACAGGAACACCTACTAGTGGTATTGTTTTTCATAATGAAAATAATGGATATGGTAACAGAAGTACTGACCAACAAGTACAAGCAGATGCTTGGGATAATTATAAATATTGTAACGTATACATACAATTAGATTTATATGACAATAATGCAACAAATAATTCAGGTGTTGCATGGTATCCTGATACTGAGATGTCTAATAATAATACTGCTCGTATTGTTTATAATGGGCAATATTTACACGGAAATACCTCTGATGAATTTGCATCTATATTAACTCATGAATTTGGACATTGGATGAACCTTATACATACTTTTGATGGTGGTTGTAGTAGAAAAAATAGAGATAAATGTGACACAACAGGTGATAAAGTATGTGATACACCTCAAACTACCAATAGTAGAAGAATTGATTGTAGCTATACACGTACTAACTGTGTTAAAGAAAAAATTAACTTAGAAAACTACATGGATTACGCAGGAGCTTCAGGATGTTATAAAATGTTTACTCAAGGACAGGTTAACAGAATGAATGATGCATTACAACACCCTGCACGTTTCCCTCTTTGGCAATCAAATAATTTAACGAGTACAGGTACTTTATAAAATAAAAATTTTACCTAGTTATTATTAAACCTGTGAGTTTATACTCTCAGGTTTTTTTGTGCCTTGTATTTAACTAAAAGTTAAAGCTCTAAAATAAAATTGTATTATAGTAATAATGATCAGAATCTGAAATAAATTCAGTTTAACGCGGATTCGACGCTATACTATTTTAACCTTTCCTCCTCTTTTACTATAAAATATGCACAAACTATAAAAATAAACTAAAAACCCTAGCCCCGATTGAAGCAATTGTTTAAGCTCTTTTTTTGATTTTTCTTCAAAAAAAAGCGAGTGCGGAAAGCGGGAAATTGCTTCAAAAAATAAAAACCTCAACTAAAAAAAATCCTACTCAAATAAATGAGTAGGATTTTTATATAGTTTTAATTTAAAATTCTTACTTTTCAGCAACAACCTCAAATACGATATCAGCAACAACAGCTCTGTGTAAACGTACAGCAGCGTTATATTTACCTAATCTTTTTACACTACCTCCAGTAACTTTGATAAATTTCTTATCAATAACAGTACCAGCTTTAGCTAAAGCTTCAGCAACATTAATGTTGTTTACTGAACCAAATAACTTATCACCAGAACCTACTTTAGAAGTAATTTTGATTTCGTATCCTTTAACAGTTTCAGCTACAGCAGTAGCTTCTTCTACTAATTTAGCTTCTTTAAAAGCACGTTGCTTTAAGTTTTCAGCTAATACTTTTTTAGCTGAAGAAGTAGCTAATATTGCATATCCTTTAGGAATTAGGCTATTACGACCATAACCATTCTTAACAGTTACAACATCGTCTTTAAAACCTAAATTTTCTACGTCTTGTTTTAGTATCAATTCCATTGTTTCTACTTCTTTATTATTTTAATAAATCACCAACGTATGGCATTAAAGCTAAGTGACGAGATCTTTTGATAGCTTGAGCCACTTTACGTTGATACTTTAATGATGTTCCTGTTAAACGTCTTGGTAAAATTTTACCTTGTTCGTTTACTAAATACATTAAGAAGTCAGCATCTTTATAATCGATGTATTTAAAACCGTTCTTTTTAAAACGACAGTATTTTGCTTCTTTTTTTGTTTCAATATCAAGAGGAGTTAAGTAACGTACCTCACCTTGCTTACTTCCTTTTGCTTGTTGATCTATAGTTGTTGACGCCATTTCTTACTTTTTTGCAGATTTAACACGTTCTCTTCTCTTTTCAGCCCACGCTTCAGCATGCTTGTCTAACCTTACAGTTAAATAACGCATAACACTATCATCTCTTCTGAATTCTAATTCAAAAGGAGCGATTGCATCTCCAGCTACTTTGTAGTCTAATAAGTGGTAAAATCCACTTTTTTTCTTTTCAATTGGGTAAGCTAATTTTTTTAAGCCCCAATCTTCTTTAGAAATCATTTCTGCACCTTTAGAAAGTAAATAGTCCTCAAACTTTTTTACTGTCTCCTTTATCTGAGTTTCAGATAAAACGGGATTCAAAATGAAAACAGTTTCGTAATGATTCATAATTGAATTGTTTAAATTTTTATAAGTCTGCAAATGTAGTGTTTTTTAATCCCCTTAACAAACTCTTACTCATAAAAATAAAAGCTATTTTTATGTAAATTTAGCGTTACCTTTTTATTATTCTTATTTACTAGCTGTAAAACAAGCTTTTTTTCAATTTTAAATTGATGTGAAACATTTGTTATGAAAATTTGCTCAGTAAAATTCTTTAGACTATTTTTATTATGAAACAGCAAAATAAAGATATAAGTATATGAGTTATAATGCAACGATAGAAGAAGAAAATAAAGAAATAGCCCACAGATATAAAAATTTATTAAAAGGAACCTATCAAACATTATCCGAAGAAGATAAAAAACTGATTCGTAAAGCTTTTGACATTGCTGTTGAAGCACATTCCAAGCAACGCCGAAAAACAGGAGAACCTTATATTTTTCATCCAATAGCAGTTGCAAAAATTGTTGCCGATGAAATTGGACTAGGTGCTACCTCTATTGCCGCAGCACTTCTTCATGATGTTGTTGAAGATACGCACTATACTATTGATGATATGGAACGCCTATTTGGTGAAAACATAGCCCGTATTGTTAGTGGACTTACTAAAATATCAAACCTAAAAAAAGAACAAGACTATTCTATACAGGCTGAAAATTTCAGAAAAATGTTACTTACTTTACATGATGATGTACGAGTAATTCTAATAAAAATAGCCGACCGTTTACATAATATGCAAACAATGGATGCAATGCCTGGCTATAAACAAGTTAAAATTGCTTCTGAAACTTTATATATTTATGCTCCTTTAGCACATCGCTTAGGTTTATATAATATTAAAACAGAATTAGAAGATTTAGGTTTAAAATATACCGAACCTGAAGTTTATAATGACATTTTAATCAAAATTAAAGACAGCAAAGAAGAACAACAAAAATATATTGACAGCTTTACAGGTACTTTAAAAGAAGCTTTAGATAAAGAAGGTTTTAAATATAACATTAAAGGACGTTTTAAATCCATTTATTCTATCCGAAGAAAAATGAGAAAACAAAACGTAACTTTTGAAGAGGTATATGATAAGTTTGCTATTCGAATTATTTATGAACCAACTTCTACGGATGAAAAATTTGATGCTTGGAAAATATATTCGATTGCAACTGATTTCTTTAAACCAAATCCTGCTCGTTTGCGCGATTGGATTTCGCAACCAAAATCAACAGGATACGAAGCCTTGCACATTACCGTTATGGGACCGCAAGCAAAATGGGTAGAAGTACAAGTTCGTTCTGAAAGAATGGATGAAATTGCTGAAAAAGGATACGCAGCACATTTTAAATATAAACAAGGTGCAATAAAAGAAAATGGGCTTGAAGGCTGGTTAAATCGTTTAAAAGAAACACTGGAAAATCAAAGTATCAATGCTGTAGATTTTGTAGAAGATTTTAAACTTAATTTATATGCCAAAGAAATATATGTATTCACACCTAAAGGAGATTTAAAATCACTTCCTAAAGAAGCATCAGCATTAGATTTTGCTTTTGCTGTACATACAGATGTGGGTTTAAAATGCCGAGGCGCAAAGGTAAACGGAAAATTAGTTCCTTTAAGTTACACTCTTAAAAGCGGTGATCAAGTAGCAGTACTTACTGCAACAAATAATAAACCAAATATACGTTGGCTTGATTTTGTTATTACAGCAAGAGCACGTACTAAAATTAAGTCAGCCTTAAAAGCCGAAGAAAAAATTATTGCTGAAGAAGGAAAAGCTATTTTAATTAGAAAACTACGTCACTTAAAACTTGGGTCTGATGAAAAAATAATTAATGAACTTGCTAATTATTTCGAATTAAAAACAAGCTTTGATTTATTTTTTAGAGTTGGTAATGGTGCTATTGATAACACAAAATTAAAAGAATTTGTTGCACAAAGAAGTGGGCTTATTATGGGCTTTATCAAAAATACTTTTCGCCGTTCTTCTTCCAAAGATGTATCAGAAAAGGAAGAAGTTAACCACAAATACGATGCAATTGTATTTGGAAAAGACGAACAAACACTCGATTATAAGTTATCAAAATGCTGTACTCCTATTGCTGGTGATAAAATTTTTGGATTTACAACTATTGGAGAAGGTATTAAAATACATAAAAATAATTGTCCTAATGCCATTTCATTACAATCTAATTATGCATACAGAATTATGCCTGCAAAATGGATTGATTCTACCAAACAAGAATTTACTGCTATTTTACACTTATCAGGTATTGATAATAAAGGAATTATAAATAACCTTACACGTATTATTTCTAATAGTATGGATGTTTTCATACATAG
Source organism: Tenacibaculum pacificus (assembly GCF_027941775.1). Taxonomy (NCBI): domain Bacteria; kingdom Pseudomonadati; phylum Bacteroidota; class Flavobacteriia; order Flavobacteriales; family Flavobacteriaceae; genus Tenacibaculum; species Tenacibaculum pacificus. The sequence continues at coordinate 1,592,281 of NZ_CP115917.1, forward strand.
TATAAATATTGCAGGATCTGAAGGTGTTTTTGATGGTAAAATATCTTTAAGTATTAAAAATAAAGTACAGCTAAATAAAATAATTGATGCTATGAAAAAAATAGAAGGAATACAAAAAGTAGAACGTGTTAACACATTATAAATATCATTTTAATGATACTTCTTTTTTTATCAATAAATAACTGTAAATTTGTCCGTCCGTAAATTTTTAAATCATAATGAGTAATTCAGTCGAAAATCAAGAAATTGTAAAAAAAGTTTTTACTACTTTTTTAGAAGAAAACAAGCATCGTAAAACACCTGAGCGATATGCTATTTTACAAGAAATATATGTAGCTGAGGAGCATTTTGATATAGAATCATTATATATTAAAATGAAAAACAAGAATTATCGTGTAAGTAGAGCAACACTTTATAATACGATAGACTTGCTTTTAGACTGTGGATTGGTTCGTAAACATCAATTTGATGGACAATCAATGGCGCGCTATGAAAAAAGTTATTTCGATAAGAATCATGATCATTTAATAATGACAGACTCTGGAGAAGTAAAAGAATTTTGCGATCCAAGAATTCAAATTATCAAAAAAACAATAGAAGAAGTTTTTGATATTGATATTCACAACCACTCTCTTTATTTCTACGGAACAAAAAGAAAAACAAAATAACAACACAAATACACTTAATAACACACTAAATGGCAGTAGATTTATTACTCGGATTACAATGGGGAGACGAGGGAAAAGGTAAAATCGTAGATGTTTTAACAGGAGATTACGATATTATTGCAAGATTTCAAGGAGGACCAAACGCAGGTCATACATTAATTTTTGACGGTACCAAACATGTTTTACACACAATTCCTTCTGGAATTTTTCATAAAACCGCTTTAAATGTAGTTGGTAATGGTGTAGTAATCGACCCTGTTATCTTTAAAAAAGAATTAGAAAATTTAGATACTCATAAAGTTGATTATACTTCTAAATTATTAATTTCTAGAAAAGCTCACTTAATATTACCTACTCACAGGTTATTAGATGCGGCTTCTGAAACTTCAAAAGGAAAAGCTAAAATTGGTTCTACTTTAAAAGGAATTGGTCCTACTTACATGGATAAAACCGGTAGAAACGGAATGCGTGTTGGAGATTTAGAATTAGATAACTGGAAAGATAAGTACAGAGCTTTAACTGAAAAGCATTTAAGTATGCTTAGCTTTTTTGATGTTCAAGTAGAATATGATTTAGACGAATTAGAGGCTGAATTTGACTTAGGTATCGAAAAATTAAGAACACTTCAATTTATAGATTCTGAAGAGTTTTTAAACAGCGCAATAAAAGAAGGAAAAACAATATTAGCTGAAGGAGCTCAAGGTTCTTTATTAGATATTGATTTTGGAACGTATCCGTTTGTAACATCTTCTAACACAACTGCCGCTGGTGCTTGTACTGGTTTAGGTATTGCTCCTAACAGAATTGGAGATGTATTCGGAATATTCAAAGCTTACACTACTCGTGTTGGTTCTGGTCCTTTTCCTACTGAATTATTTGATGAAGATGGTGCTGAAATGGCTAAAGTTGGTCATGAATTTGGAGCAACAACTGGTCGTGCAAGAAGATGCGGATGGTTAGATTTAGTTGCTTTAAAATATGCAGTTGATGTAAACGGAGTTACTAAGTTAATGATGATGAAAGGAGATGTTCTTTCAGGATTTGACACTTTAAAAATCTGTACTTCTTACAATTATAAAGGAGAAGAAATTACTCATTTACCTTATAACATTGAACCTGAAAATGTAACTGTAAACTATACAGAGTTTAAAGGATGGGAAGATGATTTAACTAAAATGACTACTGCTGATCAGTTACCTCAAAACTTATTGGACTATGTTGCTTTTATTGAAAAAGAAACTGGTGTTCCTGTAACGGTTGTATCTGTAGGTCCAGATAGGTTACAAACAATTAATAGATAAATTTATTTTTATTTTATATAAAAAGCCTTCATCTTTGATGAAGGCTTTTTTGTTTTTGATATAGTATTGAAATTTATTTTTCTGATAAAATTTCTTGCCCAAATTTATGACATAATTCTAATGTTTCATTTATATGATCAATCGTTGTTTTAGGATTGATTAAACACATTCGTAAAACTACTTGTTTATTCAAAATAGTGGTTACTAAAAATGCTTCTTTAGAATCCATTATTTTTTTAGAAATCTGATTATTTAACGCATCAATTTCTTTTTCTGATAAATTTACTCCAATCGGATTATATCTGAAATTGATAATAGCTAAGGTTGCAGGAGAAACAATTTCCCAATCTCTACTTTTACGCAGAACTTTTTCAACGGTATCAGCTAAATCAATATTATAAGTTACAGCAGCTTTAAAAGTATCTAATCCGTATGTTTTTATCGACATATAAAACTTTAACGCTCTAAAACGACGCGTTAATTGAATTCCATAATCATAAAAATTTATTTCAGATTCATTTCCTTCAATATCACGTAAATATTCTGGTTTTTCGCTAAAAGTACCGCTTAACCAAGAAGAATCTTTTACCAATAAACAGCCTATTTCGTAAGGTTGATAAAACCATTTATGCGGATCTACTGTTAAGGAATCGGCTCTTTCTATTCCTCGTAATGCTTTTGCGCCTTTTTTTGATAAAATAGCAGCTCCACCATAAGCTCCATCAATATGAAACCATAAATTTTCAGCTTCACAAATATCAGCAATATCATCTAACGGATCAACAGTTCCTGTGTTTGTTGTTCCTGCTGATGCTATAAAACAAAAGGGATGCAAACCTTCTAAACGATCTTTAGCTATCGCATTTTTTAATTTATTGATGCTTATTCTAAATTCAATATCCGTAGGTAAAATACGAATTTGTTCTTTTTTAAATCCTAATACACGAATCGCTTTAATATTAGAAGAATGCGCCTGATCTGATAAATAAATAACAGCTTTCGAAAAATCATCACCACATTTTATACGTCGAGCTGTTGCCAAAGCAGTTAAATTTGCCATAGAACCACCACTTGTAAAAATCCCTCCTCCTTTTTCAACAGGAAAATCATACATTTTTAACAACCAATTCATTGTTACTATTTCTAATTCCGCAGCAGCAGGAGAAACTACCCATCCACCTGAAAAAATATTGAATCCTGTTGCTAAACTATCTGCCATTGTACTGATAAAATTACTTGGTCCAGGTACAAAAGAATATGCTTTTGGATGAGAAATAACCGTACTATTCGGAATTACATTATCAATTACAAAATCTAAAACATCATTTGCTTTCATACCTTTATCAGGTGCTTCTTGCAAAAATAAATGATCCATTTCTTTACGTGTAGCTGAAGTTACGGGTTTTTTATCTTCTAAAGTATCCCAATGTTCAGCTATTAGATCTACTATCTTATAACCATAAGATTTCATTTTTTCTAAGGATAAATCAAAATGAGCGCTCATATATGTATGTTTTTTATTATTTCCGCAAAATTAACCTTTAAATAGACGCATACTTTGTTTTTCTTCGGATAATTTTATTGATTTATTAAGAAAGATAGCCCATTCTTTTCATTATTTTTGCTAGCTAAACATTATCAATTTGAAAAAGTTATTTCTTTTAAGTTTTTTACTACTATCAATCGGAAGTTTTTCTCAATCAAAAAAAATTAAAATACTTTCTACGCAGTTAAGTACTGCTGATGAAGAAAAATATCCTGGCGCAACCATACTTATAGGTAACGTAAAAATGGAGCATGAAGGTGCTACTTTAGATTGTAAAAGGGCATTACTTTATCAAAAAGAAAACATATTTAAAGCCTTAGGTGAGGTTGTTATTGAGCAAGGAGATAGTATTATTCAATACAGTGATTTTACTATTTATAACGGTAATACTAAAAAAGCCACCTCTTGGGGAAATGTTGAAATTAATGATAAAGAAATGAAGCTTAGTACTGATACACTTCATTTTGATAGAAAAGAACAAGTTCTATATTACCCTAACGGAGGAACTATTCGTGATAAAAAAAATGTACTAAAAAGTATTAGAGGTTCTTATTTTTTGAAGGATAAAAAATTTACTGCAAAATCAAAAGTAACAGTTGTTAATCCTGAAAGTAACTTAGAATCCAATCATTTAGATTATTATACAAACTCAAATTTAGCCTATTTATACGGACCAAGTACCATCACTAATTTAAAAGATAGTACAAAAGTTTATTGTGAAAAAGGTTTTTACAATACAAATACTGATGTAGCTTATTTTGTAAAAAATGCCAAGTTATTTTTAAAAGAACGCACCATTTCTGCTGATAGTTTATATTATGATAAACGCCAAGGTTTCGCTTCTGCAACAAAAAATATCAAAGTAATTGATACACTTCAAAAAATGATTACCAAAGGTAATTATGCCGAATTATACGAAAAGAAAGATTCTCTTTTTATTATTAATAGAGCTGTTGCTATTACCTTGCTTGATAAAGATTCAATGTATGTTGCTGGTGATAAAATTTTATTAACAGGTAAAACAGATAAAAGAATTGTTCGAATTTTTAACAATGTGAAAATTTTTAAAACCGATTTACAAGGAAAATGTGATTCTATTCATACAAGCCAAACTACAGGACTTACTAGAATGTTTAAAAATCCTATTTTATGGTCGGGGGAAAATCAAATTACAGGTGATAGCATTCAAATATTGACAGATAAAAAAACCAGTAAACTTGATTCTTTAAAAATATTAAAAAATGCCTTTATGATTCAAAAAGATTCTTTATCCGAAGATGATTTTAATCAAATTAAAGGAAGAAATATTTATGGTAAGTTCGAAAATAATGATTTAAGAACCATGCTTGTTAAAGGAAATGCAGAATCTTTATATTATAATAGAAATGAAGATTCTAAGAAAATGGAGACTGTTACAAAAGAAATTGCCAGTGATATCGAGTTTACCTTAGTTAAAAATAATATTACAGAAACAAAATATTTTAAACAATCCGAAGGAAAAACATTTCCTCCTTCTGAATTTCCTTCCGAAGAAAAAAAATTCAAAGGTTTTATTTGGAGAAGCGATGAGCAACCTTTAACTGTTGAAGATATTTTCAAAAAAGATAAAGTTAGAAGCCTTCCTCCTATCAAAAAAAATGATGCAGCTGTAAAGAAAGTAAGAAAAAAATATCTAAAAGAAAGCTTAAAAAAGAGAACTGGAAGATCTGAAAAAAACACAAATTCAAGAAAAAGAAACCCTAAAGGCGGAGAAAGATAAAATATATATAAAGTGAAAAACGATTTTTTAAAATACCAAGGACAGACCACACCACACCCTTTAGCTATTGAAATTTCTCATGCTAGTGGTAGCTATATTTACGATAGTAAAGGTAAAAAAATGTTAGATTTTGTAGCAGGAGTTTCTGCAAACAGCCTTGGACATAATCACCCAAAAGTTACTGAAGCTATAAAAAAACAGCTAGATAATTATACACATGTTATGGTTTATGGCGAGTTTATTCAAAAACCACAGCTAGAATTATGTAAAGCTTTAGCAAATACACTTCCTGAAAATTTATCTGCTGTTTATTTAGTCAATTCAGGTACTGAAGCTACCGAAGGAGCTTTAAAATTAGCCAAACGTTTTACTGATAGAGCTGAAATTATTGCTGCAAAAAATGGATATCACGGAAATACACAAGGGGCTATGAGCGTTTGTGGCGCTGAGGAACAAAATCGTGCTTTTCGTCCTTTAATTCCTGGTGTTAAATTTATTGAATTTAATAATGAAATAGATTTAGAAAAAATCACTACAAAAACAGCAGGTGTTATTTTAGAAACTATTCAAGGTGGCGCTGGTTTTATCGAACCTAAAAATAATTATTTATCCAAAGTAAAAAAACGTTGTGAAGAAGTTGGAGCATTGTTAATTTTAGATGAAATTCAAACAGGTGTTGGACGTACTGGAAAATTTTGGGGGTTTGAAAACTATAATATGACTCCTGATATCATCATAACAGGAAAAGGTTTAGGCGGAGGAATGCCTATTGGCGCTTTTATTGCTTCTTTTGATGTAATGAGCTGTTTAAAAGAAAATCCTAAATTAGGTCATATTACTACTTTTGGTGGGCATCCAATAATTGCTAGTGCAGGATTAGCAACTGTAACAGAAATTACAACAACAAATATTATTGAAGAAACTATAAGAAAAGAAAAGCTTATTAGAAATAATTTTAAAAATCAAAAAGCGATTAAAGAAATACGAGGAAGAGGTTTAATGCTTGCTTTAATTGTTGATTCTCCTGAAATAGCTTCAAAAATAATTCTTAACTGTTTGGATAAAGGCTTGATTTTATTTTGGTTACTTTTTGAAGGAAGTGCTATAAGAATCACACCTCCATTAACAATTTCAGATGAAGAAATTAATGAAGGATGTGCTCTTATTATAAATGAATTTAATAATCTTTAAATTAAAAATTCAAACAAATTAGGTTTATCATTTAAATATTCACCGTAAAAATTAAGTGACTTCATTCTAGCTATTAAAGGAGCTAAATCTTCACTTTTTACAAGTTCAATACCTACTACAGCGGGTCCGTTTTCTCTACTTGTTTTCTTAGAATATTCAAAGTAAGTAATGTCATCATTCTCACCTAAAACATCTATAACAAATTCTTTTAACGCACCTGCTCGTTGTGGAAAACGAATAATAAAATAATGCTTTAATTGACCATACAATAATGCACGTTCTTTAATTTCGGCAGTTCTTGTAATATCATTATTACTTCCACTAATTACGCAAACAACATTTTTACCTTTAATTTCATCAGCAAAAAAATCTAAAGCAGTTATCGTTAAAGCCCCTGCAGGCTCTACAACAATCGCTTCTCTATTATACAAATCTAAAATAGTTTGACATACTTTTCCTTCTGGAACTGTAATCATATCGTGTAAATTTTCTTTACATATATCAAAAGTTAAATGTCCTACTTGTTGTACAGCAGCTCCATCAATAAACTTATCAATTTTAGCTAGTTTTACATTTTTATTTTTAGAAATAGAAGTTTTCATAGACGCAGCACCTTCTGGCTCTACACCTATTACTTTTGTATTTGGTGATAATAATTTAAAAACACTTGATACTCCAGAGGCTAATCCTCCTCCACCTACAGGTACAAATACGTAATCTATAGTTTCTTCTGATTGCTTAATTATTTCTAAACCAACTGTTGCTTGTCCTTCTATAATTTTTTTATCATCAAAAGGATGTACAAATGTTTTACCTAATGTATCACATATATTTTTTGCAAAAGTATAAGCATCATCAAAAGTATCACCAGATAATTTAATATCAACATAATCTCCACCAAACATTTTAACTTGTTCTACTTTTTGTTTTGGTGTAGGTGCTGGCATTACAATAGTACCATGAATTTTTAACTTCTTACAAGCAAAAGCAACTCCCTGAGCATGATTACCTGCACTTGCACAAACAATTCCATTACGGCGTTGTTCTTCAGTAATCGAGCTAATTTTATTATATGCTCCTCTAATTTTATAAGATCTAACTTGTTGTAAGTCTTCTCTTTTTAAAAAGATATTTGCATCAAATTTTTCTGAATAAATATAATTTCTTAATAGCGGAGTTTCTATAGCTACACCTTTCAGTGTAGCTACAGCCTCCTCTATTGCTTTTATTGTTGGTGAATATGTGGTTTTTATTTGCATATTTCTAATGGAAAACTACTTCTTCTTTTTGATCTTGCTCAATTACTTTCATTGCCGTCATTGAAGTTCTTAATGTTTTACCAATAGCTTCAATTGGGTGATTTTGAATAGCGTTATTTACAGCAATTAATTCTAAATTATCTACTTCGTTAGATCCTGTACCAAAAGCTTTACCGATAATAGAAGTATCAACTTTTTTAGTTAAATCAACTAACATTGGTTTAGCTGCATGATCAAATAAATAACATCCGTATTCAGCTGTATCAGAAATAATACGGTTCATTTCAAATAATTTCTTTCTTGCTACAGTGTTAGCAATTAAAGGTAATTCATGTAATGATTCGTAATAAGCAGATTCTTCTTTAATTCCTGCTGCTACCATGTTATCGTAAGCTAATTCTACACCAGCTCTTACAAAAGCAACCATTAATACTCCGTTATCAAAGTACTCTTGATCACTAATTTCTTCTGAAGTAGCTGCTGTTTTTTCAAAAGAAGTTTCTCCTGTTGCTGCTCTCCAAGATAATAAGTTAACATCATCATTAGCCCAATCTTCCATCATTGTTGTTGAGAAATGACCTGACATAATATCATCCATATGTTTCTCAAATAATGGAGCTAAAATAGTTTTTAATTCTTCTGAAATTTCAAAAGCTTTAATTTTAGCTGGGTTCGATAAACGATCCATCATATTTGTAATACCTCCATGCTTTAAAGCTTCGGTAATTACTTCCCATCCGTATTGGATTAATTTAGATGCATATGCTGGCTCAATTCCTTCTTCTACCATTCTTTCAAAAGATAAGATAGATCCGGTTTGTAATAAACCACATAAAATAGTTTGCTCTCCCATTAAGTCAGACTTAACTTCTGCAACAAATGAAGATTGTAATACTCCTGCTTTATGGCCACCAGTTGCAACTGCATATGCTTTTGCTTGTGCCCATCCTTTATTTTCAGGATCATTTTCTGGGTGTACAGCAATTAATGTTGGCACACCAAAACCTCTTTTATATTCTTCTCTAACCTCAGTACCAGGGCACTTAGGCGCAACCATAATTACAGTTAAATCTTCACGAATTTGCATTCCTTCTTCTACGATGTTAAAACCGTGAGAATAAGATAATGTAGCTCCTTTTTTCATTAAAGGCATTACTGTATTAACAACTCTTGTATGTTGTTTATCTGGCGTTAAGTTTAAAACTAAATCAGCCGTAGGAATTAATGCTTCAAAAGTATCAACATTAAAATTATTTTCAGATGCATTTTTAAAAGAAGCTCTTTTTTCTTCAATTGCAGCACCACGTAAAGCATAAGAAACATCTAAACCAGAATCTCTCATATTTAAACCTTGGTTTAAACCTTGTGCTCCACAACCAATAATAACTACTTTTTTACCTTTTAAAGCGCTAACTCCTTCAGAAAATTCTGAAGCGTCCATGAATCTACATTTTGCTAGTTGCTCTAACTTTCCTGCTAATGATAATGTATTAAAATAATTTGTTGCCATCTTTTTAGTATGTTGTTATTGTTGTTTGTTAGTTGTTTTCTAATAATAATGTTGAAATTTTCATTTCGTCTTTAGTAATTGCAATTCGTCCTGATCTAACAAATTGCATTATACCATGTTTATCTAAAGTGTGGTATAATTCTTCTATTTCTTCTTTAGTTCCTGATTTTTCAAGTACAAAAAAGTCTTTATTTATATTTATAATTCTCGATTTACTACTATTAATTATAGTTTGAATTTCATCATTAGCTATTAATGATTGAGAACTTAACTTAAATAAACAAGATTCTTGGTATATAGTATCTTCATCTGTATGATAATATGCTTTTATTACCTCGACTTGCTTTTCTATTTGACCTATAATTTTTTTAATCTGTTCTTCAGTTACTTTTACAAGTAATGTAAATCTTGAAACACTTTTTATTTCTGATTTAGAAATATTCATGCTTTCAATATTAATATGTCTTCTTAAAAAAATCCCTGAAATTCTATTCAATATACCTAGTTTATTTTCGGTATAAATTGAAACAGTATATGTTTGTCTATTTTCCATAATTATTCTAATCTTATATCTGAAACTGATGCTCCTGTTGGTATCATTGGAAATACATTGTTTTCTTTTTCAACACAAACTTCTAAAAAGTATGCATCTTTAGAATCCATCATTTCTTTAACACTACTTGCTAAATCTTCTCTTTTAGTTACTTTTTTAGCATCTATACTATATCCTTTTGCTATAGCTACAAAATCAGGATTAGTCATTTCAGTTGAAGCATATCTTCTATCAAAAAACAATTGTTGCCACTGACGTACCATACCTAAAAACTCGTTATTAAGTACCACTATTTTTACAGCTGCTTTGGTTTGTAAAATAGTACCTAATTCTTGAATATTCATTTGGTAACCACCATCACCAGCAATCATAACTACTTCTCGGTCTGGCATTCCCATTTTAGCTCCAATTGAAGCTGGTAAAGCAAACCCCATTGTACCTAAACCACCTGAAGTAATGTTACTTTTAGTTTTGTTAAACTTTGCATAACGACAAGCAAACATTTGATGCTGACCAACATCAGAAACAATAATAGCATCACCACCAGAAGCTATATTAATTTCTTTTAAAACCTCAGCCATTGTTAATCCATCTTTAGTTGGGTATAAGTCTTCTTTTTGTACTTTTTCGTACTCTATTTTATCTAACTCAGCAAACTCGTTTAACCAAGCTTCACGTGAATTTTTATTGATTAAAGGTAAAATATCTGCCAAAGTTTGTTTAACATCACCTAAAACAGCAACATCAGCCTTTACATTTTTATCAATTTCAGCTGGGTCTATTTCAAAATGAATAACTTTAGCTTGCTTAGCATATCTATTTAAATCACCTGTTACACGGTCGTCAAAACGCATACCTACTGCAATTAACAAATCACACTGATTTGTTAAAACATTTGGTGCATAATTACCATGCATACCAACCATACCTACATTTAACTCATGTGCTGTTGGTAATGCTGATAAACCTAAAATTGTCCAAGCTGATGGAATATTTGCTTTTTCAATAAAAGCTTTAAACTCCTCTTCTGCTTGTCCTAAAATAACACCTTGACCAAAAACAATCATTGGTTTCTTAGCACTATTTATTAACTCGGCTGCTTCTTTTACTTTATCTAAAGAAACATCAGGTTTCGCTTTATAACTACGTACAGATGTGCATTTTTCATATTCAAAATCGAACATTTCAAACTGAGCATCTTTTGTGATATCAATTAAAACTGGTCCTGGTCTTCCTGATTTTGCAATGTAAAATGCTTTTGCAAAAATTTCTGGAATTTCAGAAGCTTTTGTTATTTGATAGTTCCACTTTGTTACTGGTGTTGATATTCCAACAATATCAGTTTCTTGAAAAGCATCAGAACCTAATAAATGAGATGCTACTTGACCTGTAATACAAACCAATGGTGTAGAATCTATTTGAGCATCAGCAATACCTGTAATTAAATTTGTAGCTCCAGGTCCTGAAGTTGCAATTGCTACACCAACCTTACCAGTTGCTCTGGCAAAACCTTGTGCTGCATGTGTTGCCCCTTGTTCATGACGCGTTAATACATGGTTTATTTTATCTTCGTACTTATATAATTCATCATAAACTGGCATAATTGCTCCACCAGGATATCCGTAAATTAAATCTGCTCCTTCTTCAAGTAAGCATTTTACTACAGCTTCTGCACCAGAAATATGCAATTTTTGCTTAGAAGCTCCGTTAGATTGTGTTTGAGTTTTTGTTGTCATAAATTTTGGTATTAAATTCCATCAGTTACACATCCTTTAGATGCTGATGCAACAGTTTTTGCATATTTATATAAAATCCCTTTTTTATGCTTTAATTCTGGAGCAACCCATTTCGATTTTCTTTCTGCTAATTCTTCATCAGAAAGTAATACGTTTATAGAGTTGTCTTCAGCACTAATTCTAATTTTATCTCCTGTTTCAAGTATACCTATTGTTCCTCCTGATTGAGCTTCAGGTGTAATATGTCCTACTACAAAACCGTGAGTTCCTCCTGAAAAACGACCATCAGTAATTAATGCTACAGATTTTCCTAAACCTGCTCCCATAATTAATGAAGTTGGTTTTAACATTTCTGGCATACCAGGTCCTCCTCTTGGTCCAACATATCTAATAACTACAACATCACCTCTTTCAACTTCTCCGTTAGAGATACCTGTATTTGCTGCTTGTTCTCCATCATAAACAACTGCTTTCCCTTCGAAAAGTAATCCTTCATTTCCTGAAATTTTAGCAACAGCTCCTTCTGTAGCTAAGTTTCCATAAATTATCTGAATATTCCCAGATGATTTTAAAGCTTTATCTGTTGGATGAATTACATCTTGCTCTTCAAACTCCATTGCTTCAACATTTGCTAAATTCTCAGCTAATGTTTTTCCAGTAACAGTTAAACAGTCACCATGTAAATATCCATTATCTAGTAAATATTTCATAACAGCAGGTGTTCCTCCTATCGAGTGAACATCTTCCATTAAATATTTTCCTGATGGTTTTAAATCAGCAATTAATGGCGTTCTATCACTTACTTTTTGAATATCATCTAAAGTAAACTCAATATCTGCAGCGTGTGCAATTGCTATAAAGTGTAACACTGCATTTGTAGATCCTCCTAAAGCGTTAACTATTGCAATAGCATTTTCTAATGATTTTTTAGATATAATATCTAAAGGCTTTAAATCTAACTCTAATAAATTTCTAATAGCTAAAGCTGTTCTTTCTGCTTCAGATAATTTATTAGGATTTTCAGCAGGTATCGATGAGTTATAAGGTAATGCAAACCCCATACATTCTATTGCAGAAGCCATTGTGTTTGCAGTGTACATACCACCACATGCACCTGCACCAGGAATTGCTCTTTTGATAATCTCTCTATACTCTTCTTCTTCTATCTCTCCTGCTACTTTCTGACCTAAAGCCTCAAATGCCGAAACGATATTTAATTTTCTTCCTTTATAATTTCCTGAAGCAATTGTTCCTCCGTACATCATAATAGATGGACGATTTAAACGTAACATTGCTATTACTGCTCCTGGCATATTTTTATCACAACCAACTACAGATACTAATGCATCATAACTTTGTGCATTCATTACTGTTTCTATTGAATCAGCAATAATATCTCTAGAAGCTAAAGAATAATTCATACCTGATGTTCCCATAGAAATACCATCAGAAACACCAATTGTATTAAAACCTAAACCAACTAAACCAGCAATTTTTGTTTCAATTTTTACTTCGGCAGCCAAATTATTTAAATGCATGTTACACGGATTTCCGTCATAACCTGTACTTGCAATACCTATTTGGGCTTTGCTCATGTCTTCATCAGTTAAACCGACTGCATACAACATCGCTTGTGATGCTGGTTGAGATTCGTCTTGTGTTAACCTGCTACTGTGTTTGTTTAATTTCATTTTAAGTTCTTTTCTTTTTAATCTAATTGTGCTTTTTATTTATATAATTTTATTAATTGATATATCATTTATTCTTTTTTAAAACTACTAAAAATTGATTTTTCAATTAATTATTATTAATATTTAAAACACTTATATATTCAAAATTATTTTATTGTGTTATAACAGTTATTATTCATGAACCTATTTAACGATATCTAATATGCAAATAAAAGACGTAAACAATTAAAAAACAATGACTTAAAGTTTTATTTCTACCCTATTCAATAATTAAAATTCTTATAAAAAAAAGCTTCCTAAAAATTTAGGAAGCTTTTTTAATTTATAATTATAAAATACGCTTCCTACCTATGCGAAATAACCACAAGGACAATAATAGAAATAATATTTAAAATTTGTTTTTTCATTTGATTCTGCAAATATCAGTGTTTTTTATTAAACTATCTTAACTAAATTGAAATATTTAAAACAAAATGCATAATTCTATGTTTTATGATATTCTTAATTTAAGGAGTAATAATAAGCTCTTTTTTTACATAAATTAAACAGATATCTAGAATCACAAATTATCTTACAATTTCAATACATTTTTTTCAATTTAATGAAATGAAACATCGTAAAATAAAACTTTTTATCATAAAAAAGCTTCCTAAACAGGAAGCTTTTTTATTTATAATTATAAAATACACTTCCTTATCATTGTGAAATAATCACAATAACAATAATAGAAATAATATTTAAAATTTGTTTTTTCATTTGATTAAGCAAATATGAGTATTTTTTATGAAACTTCTTACATTTAATTATTTAAATTTATAATCTGTACTTTCTCCTTCACTTTTCGCTTTATGTAATATTTTTTTTGATATCGATTTTTCGTTTCAAGTAAAATTCGTTAAATTATCTTTTTAATGTATGTAAATTTTATTTCCCGCATAATTTGCGATAAAAAAACGAAACTAAAACTAGGACAGAATCTGTATATTTCAAAAATTAAATTTACAAAAACTTAGTTACTAAAAATGCTAGTGCTTCTGCAATTCCAGATTTAAACTTAGCTATTATCTTCCTATCTTTATTAATTTTAATAAATCTTTATCTAAAAAAAACCGTACTAAATAGCACGGTATTTTATATATTAAATTAACAACTATATAATAGTACTCTGTCCCGTATGAATATTTTGAAAATTAATATTACTATCTTCTTTATTATAAATATAATCAGCAATAAAATCTCCTACTTTACGTGTTCCAAAATTCTTATCAGAATTAATATCTTCAGTAGTTATTCCTAATTCTAATGATTTTTCAACAGCAGCTTCTATAGTAAAAGCTTCTTCGTGTAAACCTAAATGTTTTAATAACATTGCTGCAGATAAAATAGCTGCTAATGGATTAGCAATATCTTTTCCTTTTGCTTGTGGAAATGAACCATGAATAGGCTCAAATAATCCATTTTCTTTTCCGATAGATGAAGATGCTAATAAACCAATAGAACCACCGATTACACTTGCTTCATCAGATAAAATATCTCCAAATAAGTTTTCAGTTAAAATTACATCAAACTGCTTTGGATTTAAAATTAATTGCATTGCTGCATTATCTACAAAAATAAAATCAAGAGCAACATCAGGATATTGTTTTGCTAAAACTGTTACTGTTTTACGCCACAATCTTGAAGTTTCTAACACATTTGCTTTATCAACCAATGTTAATTTTTTTCTTCTATTTTGTGCTGCTTTAAAAGCTAAATGCGCAATACGTTCTATTTCTATTACAGAATAAGTACAACCATCTGAAGCTACTTGCTTATCTTCACTAAGTTCTTTTGTTCCAAAGTAAATACCTCCAGTTAACTCTCTATAAATAGTAATATCAGTTCCTTGAATAATTTCTTTTTTCAAAGGAGAATTTTCAATTAATTGCTGATATGCTTTTACAGGGCGTTCGTTACAGAAAAGACCTAATTCTTTTCTTAACTTTAATAAACCTTGTTCTGGACGAACTGTTGCCGTAGGATCATTATCATATTTAGGATCTCCGATAGCTCCAAATAAAATAGCATCACTTTTTCTACAAATAGCAATTGTTTCATCTGGTAACGGGTTACCTGTTTTATCAATAGCACAAGCACCCATCAATGCTTCATTAAATATAAAGGTATGATCATACACATTTGCCACTGCTTTTAAAACTTTTTGAGCTTGTGCAGTTACTTCTGGTCCAATACCGTCTCCTGGAATTACAGCTATATTAAATTTCATTTTTTATATTTTATAATGAAGCTTCAAAAGCTTCTATTTTATCTTTTTTACTTACTAAGAAATCGATGTCATCATAACCATTAATCATACAAACTTTTTTATATGGATTAATTTCAAAACTACTAGTACCTACAGCTGTTATAATTTCTTGATTTTCTAAATCAACAGTAACAATAGTATTTGGTTCTTCTGTAACTTTCTTTAATAATTTTTTTAAATATTCTTCGGATACTTGTATTGGTAAAATACCATTATTAAGTGCATTTCCTTTAAAAATATCAGCAAAAAAACTACTAACAACAACTTTAAATCCGTAACCAGCTAAAGCCCAAGCTGCGTGTTCTCTACTAGAACCACATCCAAAATTATCTCCAGCAACTAAAATACTTCCTTTAAAACTTTTATTATTTAAAACAAAATCTTCGTTTACACTTCCATCTTTATTAAAACGCCAATCTCTAAAAACATTATCTCCAAAACCTTTTTTATCGGTAGCTTTTAAAAAACGTGCTGGTATAATTTGATCGGTATCTACATTTTCGGTTATTAATGGAACCGCGGTATCAATTAATTTTACAAACTTTTCCATCTTAATTTAACTGTTTTGTGACATCAATAATTTTTCCTTCTACTGCTGTTGCTGCTGCCATTAAAGGACTTGCTAAAATAGTTCTAGATCCTTGTCCTTGACGTCCTTCAAAATTTCTGTTAGATGTAGACACACAGTATTCTCCTTCTGGTATCTTATCATCATTCATAGCTAAACAAGCTGAACAACCTGGCTGACGTAATTGAAAACCTGCAGCTTCAAAAACTGTTTTTAATCCTTCTTCCTCAATTTGTTTTGCAACTTTTTGAGACCCTGGAACTAACCACGCATTTACATTTTGTGCTTTCTGTTTTCCTTTTACGTAATTTGCTACTTCTCTAAAATCTTCAATTCTAGAATTAGTACAACTACCTATAAACACATAGTTTATTTTCTTATCAATTAAACTCTCACCTTTTTGAAAGTTCATGTAAGATAATGACTTTTCTAAAGAAACGTCATTATCTTCTGGAATATTTTCTGAAATTTTAATTCCCATCCCAGGGTTTGTTCCAAAAGTAAGCATTGGCTCAATATCTTCGGCATTGAAAGTATATTCTTGGTCAAAGGTAGCATCAGCATCTGATGGTAATGTTTTCCAGTAAGCTACTTTCTTATCAAAATCAACTCCTTTTGGAGCAAATTCTTTTCCTTCTACATAATCAAAAGTAGTTTGATCTGGTGCAATCATTCCTCCTCTTGCTCCCATTTCAATACTCATGTTACAAACCGTCATACGACCTTCCATAGACATTTCTTCAAATACATTTCCTGCGTATTCACAAAAATAACCTGTACCTGAATTCGTTCCTAATTGAGCGATAATATAAAGTATAACATCTTTAGGTAAAACGCCATTTCTTAATTTTCCATTAACAGAAACACGTAAACTTTTAGGTTTTTGAAGCAATAAACATTGACTTGCAAACACCTGTGCAACCTGACTTGTACCAATACCAAAAGCGATTGTTCCAAAAGCTCCGTGAGTTGATGTATGAGAATCTCCACAAACCATAGTCATACCTGGTTGCGTAATTCCTAGTTCAGGTGCTATAACGTGTACAATTCCGTTATTTTCGTGCCCTAATTCGTATAAAGTAATATTATTTTCTTTACAATTTTTTGTTAATTGCTCTAATTGATTTCTAGATAAATCATCTTTAATAGGTAAATGTTGATTTACAGTTGGCGTGTTATGATCTGCCGTTGCAACAATTTTATCAGGACGCGCTACTGAAATACCACGTTCTTTCAATTCATTAAAAGCCTGTGGACTTGTAACCTCATGAATTAAATGTTTATCTATATATAAAACTTGTGGTCCGTTTTCAATTGAATCTACCACATGGGCATCCCATACTTTATCAAATAATGTTTTTCCCATTATGCAATTATTATTTTTGATATTTTATTTACTTGTTCCATAATTACATGAAGATCTTCATCAATTACTTCTTTTTGTTTATCTGCTACATTTAAAAATAACTGATATGCAGAATCTAATTGTATTTTGGTTAATTCATAACCTATATTTTTAGCTCTATAAGCTAATGCAGCTCTACCACTCCTAGCAGTTAAAAGGATTGCACTTTCTGTAACACCAACATCTAATGGATTCATTATTTCGTAAGTTTCACGATTTTTAATAACCCCATCTTGATGTATTCCTGAACTGTGTGCAAATGCATTTGCTCCAACAATTGCTTTATTAGGTTGCACAGGCATTCCCATACTTTCACGAACCATCATACTTGTATCGTATAATAATTTTGTATTAATATCGGTTTGTAAGTTTAAATATGGATGCTGTTTTAACACCATAACAACTTCTTCTAATGCTGTATTTCCTGCACGTTCACCTATTCCATTAATTGTACATTCTATTTGTCTTGCACCATTAATTACACCTGCAATCGAATTTGCTGTTGCCATTCCTAAATCATTATGACAATGACAAGATATGATTACATTTTCAATTCCTTTTACATTTTCTTTTAAATACTTAATTTTTGCTCCATATTCATCAGGTAAACAATATCCTGTTGTATCAGGAATATTTAAAACTGTTGCTCCCGATTTTATCATTTCTTCACAAACTCTAGCTAAGAAAACATTATCTGTTCTACCAGCATCTTCTGCGTAAAACTCAACATCATCAACAAAATTTTTAGCATAAGAAACAGCTTCCTTACCTCTTCTGATTACCTCATCTTGCGATGAATTAAATTTATATCTAATATGAGAATCACTAGTACCAATTCCTGTATGAATTCGAGGTTTAACAGCATATTTTAAAGCTTCTGCTGCAACTTCAATATCTTTTTTTACAGCTCTTGTTAATCCACAAACAGTTGCATTTTTAACAATTTTAGCAATTTCATTTACTGAAGCAAAATCTCCAGGGCTAGAAACTGGAAAACCCGCCTCTATAACATCAACGCCTAAAAAATCAAGTCTTTCTGCAATAATTAGTTTTTGTGTTGTGTCTAGCTTGCATCCAGGCACTTGCTCTCCATCACGAAGTGTTGTATCAAAAATTTGGACTTTATCGTTTTGCATCTCTATTAATTTATTTACCTTTAATTAACTCAAATTTATATATTAGATTTTTTAAAAAACAACTTATCAACTTATTAGTTACGATATTTAAGCTACACAACAACAATGCAAACAACTAAAAAACAATAACTTATGTATAAAATCATTACACCATCCAACCAACAAAACGATATGCTATTTGTTTTAATAAAGTCTTTATCTAAGTCTGAAAAACGTCAGTTTAATCTTTATGTTGGTCGTTTAGATGGGAATAATGATGCTAAATTTTTATCTCTTTTTAAGTTTTTAGATAAACAAAAAAAGTACGATGAAAAAACAATTATAAAAAGTGGTATTGTAAGTAAGCAGCAATTATCTAACTTAAAAGCGCACTTATATAAGCAAATATTAATTAGCTTACGTATGAATCCTGCTCATAAAAATATTCGAATTCAGATACGAGAATTATTAGATTTTGCGACTATTTTATATCAAAAAGGATTATATAAACAAAGCTTAAAACTATTAGATAAAGCTAAAAATACAGCTATTGATAATGAAGAAAAAAATATAGCTTATGAAATTGTTGAACTTGAAAAAGTTATTGAAAGTCAATATATAACTAGAAGTATTAGTACCAGAGCTGATGAATTAACTATTCAAGCTAAAGAGTTAAGCCAACAAAATGTAATTGCGAGTAAACTTTCTAATTTATCGCTACAATTATATGGTACTTTATTAAAAACAGGCTATGTAAGAAATGATACTGAACTTAAAAAAGTAAACTCTTATTTTGAATCTAAATTACCCAATTATCAATATGATCGTTTAGGTTTTAGAGAAAAATTATGGTTATATAAAGCTAATTTATGGCATAGTTTTTTAACTCAAGATTTTCTTCAGAGCTATAAATACGCTAATAAATGGGTAGATTTATTTAAAAATAATTCTAAAAATATTGCTATTCATCCTGTTTTTTATCTGAAAGGAAAAAACTATTTATTAGAAAGTTTATTTTTCATAAAACACTTTTCTAAATTTAAAGAGGAACTTACTTTTTTTGAAAAAGAAATTGAAAATAATTTAATCCCAATAAATAGCAATACCGAAATTCTTATTTTTCAATATTACTACGCAAATAAACTGCATTTTCATTTTTTAGAAGGAAGTTTTGATGAAGGAGAATATTTAGTAGCAACAATCAATACTAAAATTGAAGCCTATAGAAACAGATTAGACAATCATCATATTGTAGTTTTATACTATAAAATAGCTAGTTTATACTTTGGTATGAATAAAAATAAGGAATGTATTTTTTACTTAAATAAAATTATTAAGTCGAAAAAAATTCAATGTAGCAGAAGATTTGCAATGTTTTGCCAGAATTTTAAGCCTAATTGCACATTATGAATGTGGCTTAGATTATGATTTTGAATTACAATTTAAAGACACCTACCGCTTTTTATTAAAAATGGAAAATCTTCAAGAGGTTCAAAAAGAATTCATTTCGTCAATAAAAGCGCTAGGTGATGTATTCCCTCATCAAATAAAAAAGGAATTTAAAAACATATATAATCGTTTAAAAATTTATGAAAATCATCCTTATGAAAAAAGAGCATTTTTATATTTAGATATTCTTTCATGGTTAGAATCTAAAATAGAAAATAAATCTGTTTCAGAAATCATAAAAAATAAACTCATTCAAAATAAACGATAAAACGATATTTTTTTAAAATAATGCTTTAGCTATTGCTTTAATATTATCACTTTTACCCATAGAATAATAATGTAATAAAGGTACACCTGCATTTAACAATTCTTTAGATTGTTCAATACACCATTCAATACCAATCTGCCTTACTTCTTTATTATTCTTACAATCATCTATCGATTTTATAAATGCTTCTGGTAAATCAATTTTAAAAACCTGTGGTAATAATTGTAAATGACGCTTTACAGCAACAGGTTTTATTCCTGGAATAATAGGTACTGTAATACCTATTTCTCTTGCAGCGTTAACAAACTCGAAATATTTTTGATTATCAAAAAACATTTGAGTTACTACATAATCAGCTCCTGCATCTACCTTTTCTTTTAAACGTTTTAAATCTGTTTGTAAAGAAGGAGATTCTAAATGTTTTTCAGGATACCCAGCAACACCTATACAAAAATCTGTTTTATGACTTGCATCAACAACATTATGTAAATACTTACCTTTATTTAAATCATTAATTTGTGATACTAACTCTGTTGCATAGGTATGACCTCCTTTACTAGGTTCAAAATACCTTTGATGACTCATTGCATCTCCTCGCAAAGCCATTACATTTTGAATACCTAAATAATGGCAATCAACCAATAAATACTCTGTTTCTTCTTTAGTAAAACCTCCACATAAAACATGCGGAACAGTATCTACATCATATTTATGTTTTATTGCTGCACAAATACCAACCGTTCCTGGTCGCATTCTGGTAATTTTTCTATCTAATAAACCATTTCCTTTATCAATATACAAATGTTCTTCTCTCGAAGTGGTAACATCTATAAAAGGTGGATTAAATTCCATTAACGGATCTATATTATTATATAAATCTTGAATATTATTTCCTTTTTTTGGTGGAATAATTTCAAACGAAAATAATGTTTTTCCGTTTGCTTTTTTAATATGTTCTGTTACTTTAAATGGCTAAATAATTTAATGCAATATTTTACAATACCCTACTTTATATCATTAATTTGGGCGTTACCACAAGGGTCGCGCTTTACGCTATATCTTTTTAAAGAACCACTAAAAAGGTGGTTCTTTAAAAAGGATGCCGCTTCAATCGCTAACGCAACCTACATATCGGCAATTGCAGGATGTAACCATTTTCTAGCTTTTTCTAAAGTGATACCTTTTCTATCAGCAAAATCACGAACCTGATCATCAGTAATTTTACCTAATCCGAAGTATTTTGCTTCTTCATTAGCAAAGTAATAACCAGAAACTGCTGCTGCTGGCCACATAGCTAAACTTTCAGTTAATGTTACACCTATTTTTTCTTCAACCTGTAAAACATCCCAAATAGTTTCTTTTTCTAAATGATCAGGACGTACAGGATAACCAGGTGCAGGACGAATTCCTTTATAAGTTTCCTTTATCAATTCATCATTAGATAATGTTTCATCAGAAGCATATCCCCAATGTTTAGTTCTTACTCTATGATGTAAATATTCTGCAAAAGCTTCAGCAAAACGATCAGCAATTGCTTGTACCATAATTGCATTATAATCATCTTCTTTATCTTTATACTTTTTTGCTAATTCATCAGCACCATAAATTGCAGTACAAAAAGCTCCCATATAATCTTTTTTGTTAGATTCTTTTGGCGCTATAAAATCAGATAAAGCAATACTTGGTTTTCCTTCTCGTTTTTTAAGTTGCTGACGTAAAGTTCTAAAAACAGCTATTTCTTCTCCTTTTTTCTGAATAGAAATATCATCATCATTAATTGAATTAGCTTCAAACAATCCAAAAATTCCTTTTGGTTTTAATAATTGTTTGGTAATAATTTCATCTAAAATAACTTTAGAATCTTCAAGTAACTGAGTTGCTTGTTCACCAACAACCTCATCAGTTAAAATATCTGGATATCTTCCATGTAAATCCCAACTTCTAAAAAATGGACTCCAATCAATAAAAGGTAATAAGTCTTTTAAACTAACTTGCTCTATCGTTTGAATACCTAATTCATTTGGTTTTATAATTGATGATGTTTCCCAATCAATTTTAAACTTACGTTTTCTAGCTTCTTCAATTGAAGTATATGCTTTTTGTTTTCCTCGTTTTAAAAACTTCTCACGAAATTCATCGTAATCTTGTTTTAACTTAGCGACATAAGCATTACTTGTTTCTTTGTTTAGTAAGTCACTAACAACAGTTACAGCTCTTGATGCATCATTTACATGTACAACTGCATTTTTATATTGTGGATCTATTTTTACAGCCGTATGTGCTTTTGAAGTTGTTGCGCCTCCAATTAACAACGGAACCGTAAAATTTTGACGTTCCATTTCTTTTGCCAAATACACCATTTCATCTAAAGAAGGCGTTATTAATCCTGATAAACCAATAAT
This sequence comes from Tenacibaculum pacificus, assembly GCF_027941775.1. Taxonomy (NCBI): domain Bacteria; kingdom Pseudomonadati; phylum Bacteroidota; class Flavobacteriia; order Flavobacteriales; family Flavobacteriaceae; genus Tenacibaculum; species Tenacibaculum pacificus. The sequence continues at coordinate 1,615,007 of NZ_CP115917.1, forward strand.
ATCAACATTTTCTTTTTTAGCAGCTTCAATAATTTTTTCAGGAGCTACCATTACTCCTAAATCAACAATTTCGTAATTATTACAACCTAAAACAACACTTACAATATTTTTACCAATATCATGAACATCACCTTTTACGGTTGCCATTAATACTTTTCCTAATGCTTGTTGTTTTTCACCTTTTTCGGCTTCAATAAACGGATTTAAATAAGCAACTGCTTTTTTCATTACACGGGCAGATTTTACCACTTGAGGCAAAAACATTTTCCCTGCTCCAAATAAATCTCCAACAACGTTCATTCCAATCATTAAATGACCTTCAATTACTTCAATCGGTTTTTTAGCAGCTAACCTTGCTTCTTCTGAATCTTCAATAATAAAAGCATCGATTCCTTTTACTAATGAATGTGTAATTCTTTCTTGTAAAGGCAAACTTCGCCATTCTAAGACTTTAGTTTCATCTTGTTTTACAACACCTTTTACAGTTTCTGCAAAATCTAATAAACGCTCGGTAGCATCTTCTCTTCTATCTAAAATAACATCTTCAATATGCTCTAATAAATCTTTAGGAATATCATCATAAATTTCCAACATTGCTGGATTTACAATACCTATATTCATACCCGCCTGAATAGCATAATATAAGAAAACCGAATGCATTGCTTCTCGTACCGTGTTATTTCCTCTAAACGAAAATGACACATTACTAACACCACCACTTACACTTACGTTTGGTAAATTTTGACGAACCCAACGAGTTGCTTCTATAAAATCGATAGCATTTCTTCGGTGTTCATCCATTCCTGTAGCAACAGGAAAAATATTTAAATCGAAAATAATATCTTCGGATGCAAAACCTACTTTATCGACTAATACACGATACGATCTTTCAGCTATTTCAATTCTTCTTTGATAATTATCTGCTTGTCCAACTTCATCAAAAGCCATAACAATAACAGCAGCTCCATATCTTTTAATTTGAGTTGCTTCCCAAATAAATTTTTCTTCTCCTTCTTTTAAAGAAATAGAATTCACAACACTTTTACCTTGTACAACTTGTAATCCTGCCTCGATTATTTCCCATTTCGAGCTATCAATCATTAACGGAACTCTACAAATATCTGGTTCAGCAGCAATTAGATTTAAAAATCGAACCATAGCTTCTTTACCATCAATCAAACCATCATCCATATTAATGTCGATAATTTGTGCACCACCTTCAACCTGATGTCTAGCAATTGCTAGTGCTTCATCAAATTTTTCTTCTTTAATTAATCGTAAAAACTTACGAGATCCTGCTACATTTGTGCGTTCACCAACATTAATAAAGTTGCTATTCTCATTTAAAACCAACGGCTCTAAACCAGATAAGCGCATGTACTTGTCTTGTTTTATTTGCATTTTCTTGGTTGGTATTTATTTGCCAATTCGGCAATTGCAGTAATATGTTCTGGAGTAGTACCACAACATCCACCAATAATATTAATCAAGTTTTTTTCTAGATACTCTTCTATTTGATCTGCCATTTCTTCAGCAGTTTCATCATACTCTCCAAAAGCATTAGGTAAACCAGCATTAGGATGTGCTGAAATTGCAAAATCTGTTTTAGATGCAATAGCTTCTAAGTGAGGTTGCAATAAATTAGCTCCTAAAGCACAATTAAATCCTACAGATAATAATGGAATATGAGATACCGAAATTAAAAAAGCTTCTGCTGTTTGACCAGATAAAGTTCTACCACTTGCATCAGTAATAGTACCGCTTAACATTACTGGTATTTCAATTTTTCTTTCCTCTTTTACCTCTTCAATAGCGAACAATGCAGCTTTAGCATTTAAAGTATCAAAAACTGTTTCTACTAATAAAAGGTCAGATCCACCATCTAATAAAGCTTCTACTTGTTGCTTATAAGCGATTCTTAATTCATCAAAAGTAACAGCTCTATACCCAGGATCATTTACATCAGGAGACATACTCGCTGTTCTGTTTGTTGGTCCTATAGAACCTGCAACAAACCTTGGTTTATGTGGTTCTTTTGCTGTAAATTCATCAGCTACTTCTTTTGCTATTTTTGCAGATTGATAATTCAATTCATATACCAAATTTTCCATTTGATAATCAGCCATAGCAATAGTAGTTCCTGAAAAAGTATTTGTTTCTACAATATCAGCTCCTGCTGCAAAATATTTAGCATGTATTTCTTTAATTGCAGATGGTTGTGTGATAGATAACAAATCGTTATTTCCTTGCAATGGTGTTGGATAGTCCTTAAAGCGTTCTCCACGAAAGTCTTCTTCCGTAAATTTATATGCTTGAAGCATCGTTCCCATTGCTCCATCGAGCACTAAAATTCGTTTTTGTATTTCTTTATATATGTTTGACATTCCTGATTTTTATTGTAGAAGTTATCAGGAAAAGAGTAGAGGTTTTCCGTTATCTCTCTTTAATACTGATTATTAGCATAAAAGTAGAATTTAGCACCTTCTTTGTTTTACACATAGGGTTGCTAAGGTTTCAAAGGGTCTAATTCCCTCCACCTTTCTTGATAACATTCGTATTAAGTTAATGAACTAAAGTGCAAATAAACAAAAAAATATATTATTTGCACCTCTATTTTTTAATAATTATATAAATTAGAAGATAAATATCTATCACCTATATCACAAATAATTGCTACAATAATACCTTCTTCTATTTTTTCTGCAATTTCAAGTGCTACATGTACAGCACCTCCACTACTCATACCACCAAAAACACCTTCTTGACTAGCTAACTTACGAGTCATATTTCGTGCTTGATTTTCACTTACTTCAATAACTTCATCAACCTTTGAACGATCAAAAATCTTTGGTAAATATTCTTTTGACCATTTTCTGATTCCAGGTATACTTGAGCCATCTGTTGGTTGTGCTCCTATAATTTGAACATTAGGATTTTGTTCTTTTAAATATGTAGAAACTCCCATAATAGTTCCTGTAGTACCCATTGCCGATACAAAATGAGTTACCTCACCTTCTGTATCTTTCCAAATTTCAGGACCTGTTGTTTTATAATGGGCTTTCCAATTATCATTATTTTCAAATTGATTCAACATAAAATACCCTTTTTTATAGCGTAATTTCTGAGCTAAATCTCTTGAACCTTCAATACCCTCTTCTTTAGGTGTTAACAATACTTCAGCTCCGTAAGCTTTCATTGTTTTTACACGTTCTTCAGTAGCATTTTCAGGCATTACTAAAGTCATGTTTAAGCCTAATACTTTAGCGATAAAAGCTAATGCTATTCCTGTATTTCCACTAGTAGCTTCTACTAAATGATCTCCTTTTTTTATGTTTCTTCGGTTTAAAGCCTCAAAAATCATATTGTAAGCAGCTCTATCTTTAACGCTTCCACCAGGATTCTGTCCTTCTAATTTCAAAAAAAGACGTACACCTTTTTTATCAAGAATATTACTAACCTCTACTAAAGGTGTATTTCCAACAAAGTCGGTTATTTTTTTTGCTTTCATAATTTATCCTTTATCTAATGAAACAATCTTATTTTCTGTTTGATAAATAACCAATGATTTTGGTGGAACAGATTCTGTAACACACACATTAGCACCAATCACACTTCCTTCACCTATTATTACGTCTCCACCTAAAATAGTAGCATTAGCATAAATAGTTACATTGTTATCTATTGTAGGATGTCTTTTTGTTTCTGCTAAACTTTTTTTAACTTGAATACCACCTAAAGTAACTCCTTGATAAATTTTAACATTTTCTCTTATCAATGTAGTTTCTCCAATAACAATTCCAGTAGCATGATCTATAAAAAAGGAATCTCCTATTGTTGCTCCTGGATGTATATCTGTACCTGTTAATCCGTGCGCATATTCGCTCATCATTCTAGGTAAGGTAGGTACTTTTAAACTATACAATTCATGACTTAAACGATATACAGCTATAGCATGAAACCCTGGATATGCTAAGTAAATTTCTTCTAAATTTTTGGCTGCAGGGTCTGTTTTTTCAAAAGCAAGCGCGTCTAAATCAAGACGCTGTCTTATTTCTGGTAATTTATTTTGAAATAATGACCAAATTTCAGTACCGTTTTCAATCTTTAATCGCTTTGCTATCGTAAAAAAATTATGTTCTATACTTTGCTTGTTGTTTTCTTTAAATTCTTCATCAAACAAAGCATAAAACATATTTTTTGTAAAAAGCTCAACAGTGTCTTTTAAACAAATATTATAATTTTTAAAAGTTGTTGTTGCTAATATTTTACTCATTACATCTCTGGTGCTAATTCTACTTCTAATCCATTTAATTCAGGTGACATTTGAATTTGACAACCTAAACGGCTGTTATCTTCTACATGAAATGCTTCTGCCAACATTGCGTCTTCATCATCAGTTAACTCAGGTAATTTATGTTCTGATTTCACATAACACTGACAAGATGCACACATTGCCATACCACCGCAAACACCAATAGTACCTTCTTCTGCTAATTCGTATGAACGAACAATTTCCATTAGGTTCACGGCCATATCAGTAGGTGCAATAACTTCGTGTTTTACACCTTCTCTATCTGTTATATTTATGGTAATATCTGACATTATATTTTTAAAGTAAAATTAATATTTTATTTTGAGATTCAATGAAATTAATTGATAGCTTTTACAACAGCTTTTGGTGCTTCTTTTTTAGTACCGTCAAAACCTTCAACTCCACCAACTGTAGTATATTTCATTACATACTTTTTGTCTGGGTGAATTAATTGATAAGCACTTTGACACATTAAAGTAGCTTCGTGAAAACCACATAAAATTAACTTTAATTTACCAGGATAAGTATTTACATCACCAATAGCATAAATACCAGGTATGTTTGTTTGGTAATCTAAAGCATTATTTACTTTAATTGCATTTTTTTCTATCTCTAATCCCCAGTTTACAATAGGACCTAATTTAGGTGATAAACCAAATAAAGGAATAAAATGATCTGCTTCAACAGTAAAAGGCTCTTCTCCTTTTCTTTCTACAGATACACCTGTAACTTTATCCGTACCTAAAATTCCTTTAATTTCAGCTGGTGTAATTAAGTTAATTTTTCCGGCATCTTTTAATTCTTGTACTTTATCTACAGAATCTAAAGCTCCTCTAAATTCATTTCTTCTATGAACTAATGTTACTTCTGAAGCTACATCTGATAAGAAAATAGACCAATCTAAAGCAGAATCTCCTCCACCTGCAATTACTACTTTTTTATCTCTATATAATTCTGGATCACGTATAATATACTCAACTCCTTTATCTTCAAAATTAGCAATGTTAGGTAAAGGTGGCTTACGTGGTTCAAAACTTCCTAATCCACCTGCAATTGCTACAACTGGCGCTTGATGTTTTGTACCTTTATTTGTTGTTACAATAAACGACCCATCTTCTTGTTTTTCAATAGTATCAGCACGTTCACCTAAAGTAAATCCTGGTTCAAATTGTTTAATTTGTTCCATTAATTTATCTGTTAAGTCTCCTGCTAAAATTTCAGGGTATGCTGGAATATCATAAATTGGTTTTTTAGGATAAATTTCCGAACATTGCCCTCCTTGTTGTGGTAGTGCATCAATTAAATGACAACGTAATTTTAACAATCCTGCTTCAAAAACAGTGAACAACCCTGTTGGTCCTGCTCCAATAATTAATATATCTGTCTGTATCATTTTACTTTATTTTTTCTACTAAACTTTTAGTAAATTCATTTAATGTTTCAACTTTGTATTCAAAGTCTCCTTTTATTGTTTTCCTGTACTCATTTAGGTTTTTCACTAAATCATCAATATTATCGGGAATTACTTCTTCGAAAAATTGACGTAATCTTTTAGCTGCTGTAGGTGATTTTCCGTTTGTAGAAATTGCTATTTTAACATTTCCTTTTGTTACAATTCCTCCCATATAAAAATCGCAATATGGTGGATTATCAGCTACATTTACTAAAATATTTTTCTCTTTACAGTTTTCGTATACACTTATATTAACTGGTACATTATCTGTTGTGGCAATAACAATATGCTTATTTTCTAGATATTCTTCTTGATAAACATCATTAATCATTTCTATTGCATACTTATTTGCAAATGCTATTGTTTCTTCTCTAAAAAAAGGAGCAACCATTTTCACTTTTGCATTTGGACTAGACTTTAATAAAAAAGTTAGTTTTTCTAAAGCTACATTTCCACCACCTACGATTAAAACATTAAGCTGATCCATTTTTAAAAAAATAGGATACAGATTATTTCTTTCTTCACCAATCATATTATAATGCAGTTGTTATTACTTGTGCCTGTACTTGCTGTAATTCTTGTCTGTGTTTAACAACCTCTCCTAATACTATAATAGCAGGGTTTGCTAATTCATTTTCTAATACAACTTGTTCAATAGTGTCTACAGTACCTATTCCAATTTTTTCATTTTTGGTAGTACCATTTTGAATAATAGCTACTGGTAAATTGTTTTTATTTTCTTTTTGAAAAATTTCAACAATTTCCGATAACTTACCCATTCCCATTAAAATAACAATTGTTGCGCTAGATTTTGCAGCTAACGCAACGTCATTTGAAATTAAATGTTGTTTTGTTGTACCTGTTATTACCCAAAAGCTTTCTGAATATCCACGTTTTGTTAACGGTATATTTTGTGATGCTGGCACGGCTAATGATGATGAAATTCCTGGAACAACGGCTACTTCCAAGCCAAATTTTGCTGCATACTCCATTTCTTCAGATCCTCGCCCGAAAATAAAAGGATCACCTCCTTTTAAACGTACCACGTGACCATGTGATTTTGCTCGAGCCACAATTAATTCATTAATTTGCTCTTGCTGATAACTATAACATCCTCTTCGTTTTCCTACGAAAATAACTTCTGCTTTAGGGTTTATATATGATAACAATTCGTCATTTACCAAAGCGTCATATAAAACAACATCTGCTTGTTTCAATACTTTAACCGCTTTTAAAGTTATTAAATCAACATCTCCAGGTCCTGCACCAACTACGGTTAATTTTGGTAAATTTATCATTGTTACTTTTAGTTTTCTAATGCTAATTTTCTGTAAGAATCTACTGCTTTATAAAAAGCTTTTGTATTTGCTAAATATTCGCTAGCAAATGCTTCAGTAGGTTCGTTTTCTTTTAATTGATATATAAACTCAGTAAAAGAAGTTGATACAGGTAAAGATATTTTGTTTGTTTCAACAAATACTTTATCAAAATTAGTTATAATTCCTGCTTGTGTATTTGTTTTTTCTCCTTCAGCAGTTAATAAAGCTTTTGCTGTATTAACAATTGCTGAATATGAATGATAAATACTATCTGACCATTGTTTTTCATCGAAAGCTGCACCTGCATTTTCAATTTTCTCTTCACTTTCAAATAAAAGTGTAGCGATTAAATCGATAACAACACCAGCACATTCACCAACTCCAATAGCTTTTACATAATTTTTATCATGTCCCCAATCAATAAAATCATCTTCAGTTAAGTTTGTTGTATCTGATAAATGCTTTAATGAATCATAGAAATAAGTTTTACCTTGTCTATCATAATAAGCTAAGAAATCTTCATCCTCATCTTTATTATTTTCAAAATCATTTAATAAAATACGTAAAGATTCTGGACCTCTTTTACTTGGTATTTTCACTAATTTATCAGAAAAACGACCTTGTCCATCACCAACAACACCACCACCAATTAAAACTTGTAAAGCAGGAGCTAATAAATTACCAACTTTTACAGACATTCCTTGATAACCAATGTGTGCCATATTATGCTGACCACAAGCATTCATACATCCACTAATTTTAATAGCAAGATCTTTGTTGTTTACATAATCAGGGTATTCCGATTTTAAAACACGCTCTAATTCTGCAGCAATACCTGTACTACTAGAAATACCTAAGTTACAAGTATCTGTTCCAGGACAAGCTGTAATATCATTTAAGCTATTATAACCTGCTTCTGTAAATCCTAACTTATTTAATTCAGTATAAAAGAAAGGTAATGATTCTTCACGAATATGACGAATTAATATGTTTTGACGTAAAGTAAAACGTAATTCATTTGCACCATATTTTTTGATTAAATCAGCTAATAAACGTGCTTTATCAGTATAAAAATCACCTAAATGAACTTTAATTCCAATAGCAAATAAACCTGCTTGCTTCTGCTCGATAACATTTGATTGCTTCCATTTGTTATATCTTTCTTCATCATCGATAGTTACTGAAGGAATTTCAGCAGTTTCAAATGTAATTTCTTGCTCAAAAGCAGTAGTATCTACTGGATAAGTGCTGTATGCAAATGATTTTTGCTCTTCTTTAACTAATTGTAAAAAAGCTTCAACACCTAAATCTTTTATTAAAAACTTTAAACGTGCTTTTGCTCTTTTAGCACGCTCACCATGTCTATCAAATACACGTAAAACACCTTCAATAGTAGGTATTAATAAATCTGCTGGTAAAAATTCATAAATTACATCAGCATGACGAGGTTGTGAACCTAATCCACCACCTAATAATACTTTGAATCCTTTAACATCTTTACCATCAATATTTTTTATTTTGGCGATAAATCCTAAATCGTGCATAAAACTCAATGCAGTATCTTCATCCGTAGCTGAAAATGACATTTTAAATTTTCTACCCATTTCTTGACAAATTGGGTTTCTTAAGAAAAATTTAAAAGTAGCATCTGCGTATGGCGATACATCAAAAGGTTCATCTACATCAATACCTGCTGTTTCCGATGCTGTTACATTTCTAACTGCGTTACCACAAGCTTCACGTAAAGTAATATCATCTTTTTCTAACTGCGCCCATAACTCTGGAGTTCTATCTAAACTCACATAATGAATTTGGATATCTTGACGCGTTGTAATATGCAAACGACCACGAGAATACTCGTCTGAAACATCTGCTATTCTATGTAATTGTTCGCTACTAACTTTACCGTAAGGTAATTTAATACGAATCATTTGAACACCTAATTGACGTTGTCCGTAAACTCCTCTGGCTAATCGTAAACTACGAAAACGCTCTTCATCAATTTGCCCTTCTTTAAAAAGTTGGATTTTACGTTCTAATTCTAGAATATCTTTTTCTACAATTGGGTTCTCTATTTCTGATCTAAAACTTTGCATAATTTTATTACTTATCAGCTTGGTATAAGCATTATTATTTAATTGTGTAAAAACTTTTGTTTATCTAAAAGCTCTTCTTCTGTTTCAACTATTGCATCATCTGGTACACAACAATCAACAGGACAAACAGCAGCACATTGTGGTTCTTCATGAAAACCTATACATTCTGTACACTTGTCTGGTGCAATAAAGTAAAACTCATCAGATACTGGTTCTTGTTCTGCGTCTGCATCAACCTGTTCTCCGTTTGGTAACTTTATATTTCCTTCTAATGAAGTTCCTTCACTATATTTCCATTCTACATCACCTTCATAGATTGCTGTATTTGGACATTCTGGCTCACAAGCACCACAATTGATGCACTCATCGGTTATTATAATTGCCATAATTACTTATTCTTTTTTAATTATTGAATAAAACCGACACCGGCTGTGTTATTCGTTTTTGGATCGATCAATATAAAAGAACCGTTTGCTTTATTTTTACTATAACTATCGAAAAATAATGGTTTACTTACTTTTAAAGTAACTTCTCCTATTTCGTTCAATACTAATTCTGATGGATTTTCTTGTTTTCCAGAAAAATCAGTTTTTATAATTGAAGTTAATGTGTTAATTTTAGCTTGCACTTCATTAACTCCATGCTTTATAATATATTTTGATGAAGCTTGTAAAGGCGTTTTATCCATCCAACAAATTGTTGCGTTTAATTCTTTTGCAACTGTTGGTTCTTCATTTTCTTTTACTAACATATCACCTCTACTGATATTAATATTATCTTCTAAGGTAATTGTAATTGAGCTTCCTCTTTTTACTTTTGAGTATTCTTTATCAAAAAACTGAATAGTTTTTACTTTTGATTTTGTTCCTGATGGCAATACTGTAATAGTATCTCCAACAGATAAATCACCTCCATAAATTTTCCCAGAATATCCTCTAAAATCGTGATATTCTTCAGTTTTAGGTCTGATAACTGTTTGTATTGGAAAACGTGTTTGAGACGCTTCGGCAACATCATCAAATTCTAAAGTCTCTAAATGATTTAATAAAGTTTCACCTTTATACCAAGACATTTTATCTGATCCTGTTACAACATTATCACCTTTTAAAGCAGAAATAGGAATAAACGTTAATTTCTGATTTTTATAAGCACTTTTACTTGCTAAATATTCTATTTCTTTTTTGATTTCATTAAATTTTTCTTCAGAAAAATCTACTAAATCCATTTTATTAACAGCAATTACAACATCTTTAACTCTTAGTAAAGTGTTGATAAAAAAGTGACGATACGTTTGTTCAACTACACCATTTCTAGCATCAATTAAAACAATTGAAGCTTGTGAATTAGATGCTCCTGTAACCATGTTTCTAGTATACTCAATATGCCCTGGTGTATCAGCAATAATGAAACTAGTTTTTGGTGTAGAAAAATAAATATGTGCAACATCTATTGTAATTCCTTGTTCACGTTCAGCTACTAAACCATCAGTTGCTAATGAAAAATCTAAGTAATCAAAACCTCTTTGTTTACTTTTTTCTTCAATTGCTTCAAGCTTATCATCTGTTAAAGATTTGGTATCATATAAAATACGACCAATTAAGGTACTTTTACCATCATCTACACTTCCTGCTGTTGCTATTTTTAATACGTTCATTTTATTATGCTATTGGCTTTTAGTAAACTATAAGCCTAGTTTGTATTCTTTTTAATTATATACTAACAATTATCAGTAAACTTAATAGTTACTTTCTATTAAAAATAACCTTGTTGTTTACGTTTTTCCATTGCTGCTTCTGATCGTTTATCATCAATTCTAGCACCTCTTTCAGAAATGGTAGAAACTCTAATTTCCGATACTACTTTATCAATACTAACAGCGTCAGATAATACAGCTGCAGTACAAGACATATCTCCTACAGTACGGAAACGAACCATACGTTCTTCAACAACCTCATCTTCTTCACGATAAACAACATCATCCTCAGCAGACCAAATCATACCATCACGAACAAATGTTTTTCTTTTGTGAGCAAAATAAATTGAAGGAATTTCAATAGCTTCTTTTTGTATATAACTCCAAACATCTAATTCTGTCCAATTTGAAATAGGGAAAACACGTACGTTTTGACCTAAATCAATTCTTCCATTTAAAATATCAAATAACTCAGGACGTTGATTTCTTTCGTCCCATTGTCCGAAATCATCTCTTACAGAAAAAATACGTTCTTTAGCTCTTGCTTTTTCTTCATCTCTACGAGCACCACCGATACAAGCATCAAATCCGAATTCTTCAATTGCATCTAATAACGTTTCAGTTTGTAACATGTTTCTACTTGCGTATTTACCTGTTTCTTCTTTAACTTTTCCGTTATCAATATTATCTTGAACGTTTCTTACTATTAATTCAACACCTAATTCTTTAGCTAAACGATCTCTAAATTCAATTGTTTCAGGAAAGTTATGTCCTGTATCAATATGCATTAAAGGAAAAGGTATTTTAGCAGGATAAAATGCTTTTTGAGCAAGTCTTACTAAAGTAATACTATCTTTTCCTCCAGAAAATAATAATACTGGTTTTTCAAATTGCGCGACAACTTCTCTAAATATATATATAGCTTCGCTTTCTAATGCTCCTACTTTTATTGTATCTGTATTCATAATAATATTATTAGATATGTAAACCACATTCTCTGTTACTTTCTACTTTTGTTGGATCAAAATACTTAAACTCATTAGGTATTTTATTTTCCACTAAATAACCGTCTAAATCTTCATCCGACCAATTATAAAATGGACTTACTTTTAAAGTTCCATCATTACTTTTAGACACAATATCAATACTATCTCTAAAAGCTGTTTGTCCTTTTCTTAAATTTGTAAACCAAACATCTGGTTTATGAATTTTCATTGCTCTTTTAAACGGTTCTAATTTTACTTGTTCAGTAAAAAGAACATGTTTAGGATCATCAATACTAGGCAAACCTAAAGTAACATTTCTATATGCTACTGTTTGTTTGGGTACATATAATTGAATGTTTAAACCTAAGCTGTCAATTAAAGTTTCAGCATGTTTATATGTTTGAGGTGTATTATAACCTGTATCACACCATATAACCTCTACATCATTTTTAACAGAAGATACAGCTTGTAAAATAGCACCTTCGTAAGGTCTAAAATTAGTTGTTACAACTGCTTTCTTTGCTATAGAAAGTGCCCATTCAATAATTTTTTTAGGACTTAATTTACCTAAGTCTTTATTTAATTTCTCTAAATCTAACTCTGTATCTAAACTCATTATTTTCCCCATTTTATTTTATTCCAAGCTCTTTCAATGAAAAAAGTACAAAACCATTTTTGTGACTAACTCTATACTTCCTATAGAAAAAGCTAATGCTAATTCACCTGTTATTAACCAAGAAATTATAACTGTATCTATAGTACCTATTACTCTCCAACTTACAGATTTAACAAGGCTTCTAACTGGATTTTCAGAAATTTCGTTAGTCTTATTAGTTTTCTTACTTTTTATTAATTGCTCTATAATCATTTCAAAATACTATTTCCCTATCGGGTAACTAGGTTTTAATATTCGACAAATATATAAATTCATTTGTAATAATTAAAAAAAGTTGTCTTAAATTCACAAAATAATAAGATTTGTAATAATTTATACTAAATCGGCAAGTGTATTATTTTTAAGGACTTGTAGTGTATTATCTCTTACTTGAATCATTAATTTATGCACAGAGCAAGCATCTTCATCAGGGCAATCACTACATTTCTCATAGTAATTTAAACTAACACAAGGTAACATTGCTATTGGTCCTTCTAAAGTTCTAATAACATCAGTCATATTAATTTCAGAAGCTTCTTTTAACATATAGTAACCACCTCCTTTACCTTTTTTAGCACCTAAAAAACCTGATTTTTTTAAAGTAAGTAATATACTTTCTAAATATTTATGTGAAATATTTTCTTCTTTTGCAATAGTAGCTACTTGCACTTTGCAACCTTGCTCTTGCCTAGCTATATAAGCAAGTGCTTTTATTCCATATTTTGTTTTTTTAGAAAGCATATTACAAAAATACACTTTTTATTTAATTCTTAATTTTCTAGAGCCTGTTTTAAATCATTAATTACATCTACTACATTTTCTAAACCTACAGAACACCTAACTAAGCCATCAGTAATACCTACTTCTAACCTATCTTCAACACTTAATTTACTATGAGTTGTAGATGCAGGATGTGTAACTATTGTTCTTGTATCTCCTAAATTAGCTGATAAAGAACACATTTTTATAGCATTTAAAAACTTACGACCAGCTTCTATACCTCCTTTTACTTCAAAAGCAACAATATTACCTCCTAAACGCATTTGTTTTTTGGCGATTTCATATTTTGGGTGTGATTTTAAAAACGGATATTTCACTAAATTAACCTTCGGATGTGCTTCTAAAAACTCCGCAACTTTTAAGGCATTTTCACAATGTTTTTCTACACGAATACTTAATGTTTCTAAACTTTTAGATAATACCCATGCATTAAAAGGTGACATTGCAGGACCTGTATTTCTTGAAAATAAATAAATTTCACGGATTAAATCTGCCTTACCAACAGTTACACCTCCTAAAACTCTTCCTTGACCATCAATTAATTTTGTTGCAGAATGTATTACTAAATCTGCTCCAAAATCAATAGGATTTTGTAAATATGGTGTAGCAAAACAATTATCTATTACTAATAATAAATTATGTTTTTTTGCTATTTTACCAAGTAACTCTAAATCAATAATATCTACACCTGGATTAGTAGGAGTCTCAGCATATAATATTTTTGTATTTGGCTGAATTAAACCTTCAATTTTTTCAACTTCTGTTATTTTAAAATAACTAGTTTCAATATTCCATTTCGGAAAATATTTGGTAAATAAAGTATGTGTTGAGCCAAATACCGATCTACAAGATACAATATGGTCTCCAGCACTTAATAAAGCTCCGAAAGTAGAAAAAACAGCTGCCATACCTGTAGCAAAAGCATATCCTGCTTCAGCTTTTTCCATCGTTACAATTTTATCTACAAATTCAGTTGTATTAGGATTAGAAAAACGACTGTATAAATTTTTATCTTTTTCCTCAGCAAAAGAAGCACGCATATCTTCAGCATCATCAAATACAAAACTAGAAGTTACATATAAAGGTGTAGAATGTTCAGAAAACTGTGAGCGTTCTGTTTGGGTTCTTATCGCTTGGGTTTCAAAATTTTTACTCATATTTATTTTTTTTATAAATCTAGATTATACAAAACCTAGTATATTCAAATGACACTTAGTCTCTAATTGTTATTTTTTGCTAATCTTAAAATATCACCAAAAACTCCTCTTGCTGTTACATTTGCTCCTGCACCAGCCCCCTGAATAACAATTGGTTGTTCTCCATAAGACTGTGTATATATTTCAAAAATAGCATCTGAACCTTTTAAACTTCCTAATGGAGAACTTGTTGGAACAGAAACTAATTTCACCTCTAAACTTCCTTTTTCTTTAGATAAATCTCCTGACAAATCACCAATATAACGCAATACATGCGCTGGTTCTTGAGCTTCTTTTTTATCTTGAAAAGTTTTATTTAAGGCTTTTAAATTTAATAAAAATTCTTCAGATGGAGTTTCTCTAAATTCTTCTGGAATTAAATTTTCGATAATAATATCATCAAATTCATTTTCTAAATCTAATTCTCTTGCTAAAATCAATAATTTTCTAGCAACATCATTTCCGCATAAATCTTCTCTAGGGTCTGGCTCAGTAAATCCTTGGTCAATTGCTTCTTGAAGCGTTTCAGAAAAGGCTACATCATCCGCAGAAAAAGTATTAAATAAATAACTTAACGACCCTGAAAAAACACCTCTAATTCGAGTAATATTTTCACCTGAATCATGTAATAATTTAATCGTATCAATTAACGGTAAACCTGCTCCTACATTTGTTTCGTATAAGTATGATTTATTATTTGCCTCTAAAGTGCTTCTTAATTCTTTATAAAAACTATGCGCTACTGTATTTGCTATTTTATTTGAAGATACTAAATCGAAACCTGCTTCAATTAAAGGAATATAATTTTCAATAAAATCTCCACTAGCGGTATTATCAACAGCTATTAAGTTTCCTAAATGATGCTGTTTTGCAAAATCGATAATAGTATTTATAGATGATACTTCTATACTATTTTCTAAATCTGCTACCCAATTTTCATCAATTCCTTTCTGATTTAATAAAACCTTTTTAGAACCTGCTATTGCAAAAATATTTAACTGTATTTTCTTTCTTTCTAATACAGATTTAGTGTTTTCTATAATCTGATTAATTAATGTACCACCAACTAAACCTTTACCAAAAATAGCTAAATTTATTTTTTTAGCAACTCCAAAAACTTGCCCGTGAATTACATTTAATGCTTTATTTAGTTGTTCTTTTTTTACAACTAAACATACATTTTTACCAGAAATAGTATTATTAAACAATAAAGGAACTATCTGATTTTTAATTAAAGCATTATATGGTAAATGAAATTCACTTAAATCTTGACCAACAATTGATATAACAGAAACATCATCAACAATCGATATTTGATTTACATCTTTTGTATAAAAATCACCTTCAAATTCTTGCTCTAATGCGTTAACAGCATCTTGAGCTTTATCTTTATTGATAACCAAACCAATACCTCTTTCTGATGAACCTTGCGAAATAATACTTACACTAATTCCACTATTACTTAAAGCTCTAAAAATACGTGCATCTACTCCTACTTTACCTAATAAACCTCTACCTTCAAAGTTTAATAAAGCTACATCATCTAAAACAGATAATGATTTTATCCCTTTTGAACTTGATTTAGATGTTATTAAAGTTCCTTTATCTTCAGGTTTAAAAGTGTTTAAAATACGTAAATTAATATTCTTTTCTAATAACGGTACAATTGTTTTTGCATGTAAAATATTAGCTCCAAAATTAGCTAACTCATTAGCTTCAGAAAAAGATAGTTCTTCTATTTTTTTTGCATCAGCAACTAAATCAGGATTTGCTGTAAAAATACCATCAACATGTGTATAATTTTGTAATTCACCTGCATCTAAAAAATTTGCTAATAATGATGCTGTATAATTACTACCATTTCTACCTAAAGTAGTTGTTTCTCCTTTTGAATTAGAAGCGACAAAACCTGTTACAATATTTATAACATCTTTATTATTTTTAAAGTAGGCAACAACATTATCTTTTGATGTATTTATAATTGGTTGTGCATTTCCAAAATTATCATCTGTTTTTATTAACGTTCTAGCATCCGTAGCATTTGCTTCTATTCCTTTTTGTTTTAAAAGCTCTTCTACTGTTTTTATTGATAAAAGCTCTCCTTGTGCTAAAACCTCATCTTTTATTTTTTCACTAAAATCACCTAATAAACTAACTCCTTCAAAAAGTTTTTCTAAGCGAGTAAATTCTGATGAAAAATCAACTAATGGTGTTAATTTTGATTGCTCATATTTAAAAGCTTCAAACTCCTCTTGATACGCTATATTTTTTGCTGATTTATTTAATATATTCTCTAATTCATCAGTAGCATTACCTCTTGCCGAAACTACAACAGCTATTTTTTCTTGATTATTTACTTTTTCTTCAATAATAGAAATTACATTACTAATGCCGTTATTTGATAACGATTTTCCGCCAAACTTTAATATTTTCATTTTTCTTTTTTTTGAATTTGGATTAAAAATAGGAGTAATTATTTTTTCTAACTGCTCATATTCCATTAAAAAAGCATCGTGTCCGTGTACCGAATTTATCTCGTTATAAGTTACATTCGAATGCACTAATGCTAATTCTTTTTGAGTTTCTCTATTTTCTTCAGCTGTAAAAAACAAATCAGAATCAACACCAATAATATGAATATCCGCTTCTATTTTCTCTAAAATATCTAAATTATTTCCTCCTTTAGTAACATCAATTGTTTTTAATAATTGATTCATTAATTTATAAGATGCTAATTGATAACGCTCTTGTAATTTTTTACTATGATGCAATAACCAACTTTCTACGTTAAATATTTTTTGTTCTTCATTTTTAGAACGATGAAAACGCTCTTTAAAAGATTTTGGCGTTCTATAACATAGCATTGCATGCATACGTGCATCATGCACAGGATTACTTGAATTAAGTAAAAACTGTTCTTGAATTTGACAATTAGCTATTAACCAATCAGTAGATTTCCAATCGGTAGCTATTGGTATTAATTTTTGTGTTATTTTCGGATTTATAACAGCCATTTCCCAAGCAATTCCACCTCCTAAAGAACCACCTATTAAGGCAAATAATTCTTTTATTTTAAGCTGTTCTAATCCTTTTAAAAATATATTTGCTATATCTCTAGCTATAAAACCTTTATAATTATCTATTAAAAAACTATCATAACCATTTCCAGGAATATTAAAACATAAAATAGAGTAATCAGCCGTATCAATAGCTTTGTTTTTCCCTATTAAATCTTTCCACCAGCCATCTTTTGGATTAGCAACATTACTATTACCTGTTAATGCATGATTAATTAATATTACCGGAGCAGTACCCAACTCTTTACCAAAAACCTCATAACTTAAAGGAATTTCATTAAAAAGAACACCACGCTCAGTGGTAAAATTTACAATTTTTATATGAGATAAATTATTTGTCAAGATGATATATTTTAAATATAAAAACGAATGATTTATATGAATATAATTTTATTTCAAAAAAAATAAAATTCAATACATTCGTTTTATAAAATTGTTATTTTATATGTTTGAAAAAGATACTTTTAAATCTGTTTTTAAGTCTTCTATATCTTCTAATCCTACTGATAAACGAATTAAGTCATTAGTAACACCAGCACTTTGTTGTGCTTCTTCGCTTAACTGTTGATGTGTTGTACTTGCTGGATGAATAATTAAAGATTTTGTATCTCCAATATTTGCTAATAATGAAAAAAGCTTTGTATTATCTGCTATTTTCTTAGCAGCTTCATAACCTCCTTTTACACCAAATGTTACAATACCACTTTGTCCTTTTGGTAAATATTCATCAGCTAAAGTTTTATATTTACTACTTTCTAAACCTGGATAATTAACCCAAGTTACTTCGCTTTGTGCTTCTAACCAATTCGCTAAATCCAAAGCATTTTCACTGTGTTTTTTTATTCTGATGTTTAAGGTTTCTAATCCTTGAATAATATTAAACGCATTTGTAGGACTTAAAGCACCCCCAAAATCGCGTAATCCTTCTAAAATTAATTTAAAAGTATAAGAAGCAGCTCCTAAAACATCATTATACACTAAACCATGATATCCTGCAGATGGCTCAGTAAATTCAGGGAATTTACCATTAGCCCAATTAAAAGTTCCTGCATCAATAATTGCTCCACCTAATGAATTTCCTTGACCACCAATATATTTAGTTAACGAATGAATTACAATGTTTGCACCATGTTCTATTGGATTTAATAAAGCTGGTGTAGCAACAGTATTATCTACAATAAAAGGAACTTCTGCCTTTTTAGCGTGTGCTGATATTTCTTTTAAGTCTAATACATCTAATTTAGGGTTTCCTAATGACTCTACAAAAAAAGCTCTGGTATTTTCTTGTACTGCTTTTCCAAAATTATCAGGATTAGAAGCATCAACAAAAGTAGTTGTAATACCTAATCTAGGTAAAGTAACATTTAATAAATTATAAGTTCCACCATATAAACTACTTGATGCAACTATATGATCTCCTGCTTTTAATAACGTAAGTAACCCTGTAGATATAGCTGCTGTACCTGATGCAAAAACAACAGCTCCTGTTCCGCCTTCTAAACTAGCTAAACGTTCTTGTAAAATTTGATTAGTTGGGTTATTTAATCGTGTGTAAATAAAACCTAATTCTTTTAATGAAAAAAGGTTTGCTGCATGATCGGAATCAGTAAAAACATACGATGTTGTTTGATAAATAGGAACAGCTCTTGTACCTCCTGTTTGTTTTACATCGTGTCCTGCATGCAACGCATTAGTTGCAAATTTTTGTGTTTGTGTACTCATTTTTCTTGTTTTTTGAAATAATAAAAAATTAAAACAAAAGTTGAATGCATCAATAAAAACTGATGTACTTACTAGAAAAATGTTATAAAGAATTATAGCAATTACAGAGGAGTAATTACTTTTGAGTTATCTATCCAATTTTAGATAAATGAATCTAAAACTAGGTAGAATTTAGCACCTTCTTTGACTTAAACAAAGGGTTGCTAAGGTTTCATAGGGTCTAATCCCTCCACCTTTCTTGATAACATTGTCAATAAGTTATTGAACTTTGTGAACGCAAATATTCAATTATAAAAAGTTAATATCCAAATTTATTTTACTGTTTTTTTTTAAAAAAAATATTTCAATTATAAAGTACCACAAAAAAAGCCTGTTATCTTAGCGTATAATCAAGTTTTTTTTCATCAAAATTAAAGCGAAAAAAAATATAAATTGTTTGAAGCAATTTCCCGCTTTCCGCACTCGCTTCTGGTTAAAAAAAGCCAGAGAGCTCAAACAATTGCTACAATCGGGGCTAGGTATTTGTACTAATTTTAAACCACTACACAAAATGATATTTCTGCTAAATAAAAAACCTAAAAATAGTGGAAAATGACTATCTAAAACTAAAATATTTTCTATTTTCGACTTCTTATGCTTATCATTCACGAGCAATAACAAGGAAAGAATACACTAAAAAGGAATTAAAATAAAAAACATACCTCTAATAAATAAAAATAGTTTTATCCTTTTTACCGTAAATTTGTATCACAAAATCAAGAAAATTAGATGAAAACGTTATTCATAAATATCAAAGAATTAATTCAGGTTAGAGAAACTAGTATCAAAAAAGTTTCAGGAGCAGAAATGAATATTTTACCTACTATAAAAAATGCGTTTCTTTTAATTAAGGATAATCAAATTATTAATTTTGGTAAAACTGAAGATTTACAAGCAGTTGATTTTGATGAAAAAATAGATTGTACAGGTAAAATGATACTACCTACTTGGTGCGATTCTCATACGCATATTGTGTATGCAGGAAATCGTGAACAAGAATTTGTTGATAGAATTAATGGTTTAACTTATGAAGAAATTGCCAATAATGGTGGCGGAATTTTAAATTCAGCAAAAAAATTACAAGAAACATCAGAAGAAGATTTATATGCGCAATCGAGTGTTCGTTTAGAGGAAATTATAAAACTTGGTACAGGAGCTGTTGAAATTAAATCGGGTTATGGTTTAACTGTTGAAACAGAGTTAAAAATGCTACGTGTTATTAAAAAACTAAAAGAAAATTATAATCTTCCTATTAAAGCAACTTTTTTAGGTGCACACGCTTTTCCTAAGGAATATAAAGATAATAAAAACGGTTATATCGATTTAATTATCAATGAAATGTTGCCTAAAATATCCGAAGAAAATTTAGCTGATTTTATTGATGCTTTTTGTGAAACTGGTTATTTTTCAGTAGAAGATACCGACCGAATTTTAGAAGCTGGTAAAAAACACGGCTTAAGAGCTAAAGTACACGTAAATCAATTTACAACTATTGGCGGAGTTCAAGTTAGTGTAAAACATGATGCTTTATCTGTTGACCATTTAGAAATTATGAATACTGATGATATTAATGCGTTAAAAGGCACAAATACGATGCCTGTTGCTTTGCCATCTTGTTCTTATTTTTTAAGTATTCCTTATACTCCTGCTCGTAAAATTATTGAAGCTGGATTACCTTTAGCCTTGGCAACCGATTTTAATCCAGGCTCTACACCTTCTGGAAACATGAATTTTGTAGTTGCAACGGCTTGTATCAAAATGAAAATGACTCCTGAAGAAGCTATAAATGCAGCAACTATAAACGGTGCTTATGCAATGGATTTATCCGAAGAAGTTGGAAGTATTACCAAAGGAAAAAAGGCTAATTTCATAATCACAAAAGAAATTTTAAGTTATGGTGCAATTCCTTATAATTTTGGTTCTTTATTAATTGACACTGTTTTTATTAACGGAAAAGCTATTTAAAATGTTACAAATTTTTTCTCAAAAAGATATAATCGATTTTGTAAATCCACGTGAAGGAGAAACAAAAATAGGACAACATATACAAACAATTTCAACTATTGATAAACTTCAAAACTGTACGGCTAAATTTGTTATTATTGGCGTACCTGAAGATATTGGAGTAAAAATAAATTACGGAAATGGTGGTGCACATACTGCTTTTATCCCTGCTTTAAAATCATTTTTAAACATTCAGGAAAATCAATTTATAGAAGGAAAAGATATTCTTGTTTTAGGCTATTTGGATTATTTAGACAGTGTTTTAAACTTTGATGCTACTGATAGAGAAAAAGGTGATTTATTAGTAAAAGCTATCGATAAAGAATTATCTAATATCATCAAAATAATTATAGCAAACAATAAGATTCCAATTATAATTGGTGGCGGACATAATAATGCTTATGGTAATTTAAAAGGATTATCCGAAGGAAAAAATCAATCAATAAATGTTATCAATTTAGATGCTCATACTGATTTACGTAAATTAGAAGAACGCCATAGTGGTAACGGATTTTCTTACGCTATTGAAAATAAGTATTTAGATAAATATTTTATGTTTGGTTTGCATGAAAATTACACACCTCAATATATTTTCGATTATATTCATAGTAATATAAATATTGGATATAATACTTATGAAGAGTTAGAAATATATAAATCGATACCTTTTGAAAATGAATTATTACGTGCCAAAAATTTTATTCAAGAAAAACCTTTTGGTATCGAAATAGATTTAGATTGTATTCAAAATTTTCCGAGTAGTGCTATGACTCCTAGCGGATTTACAACGCAACAAGCTCGTGAATTTGTATATTATTTCGCTAAAAATAAAAACGCTAGTTATATTCATATTTGTGAAGGAGCGCCTTCGGTAATGCAAGATTCTTCTGCTATAAATCAAGTAGGAAAATTTATTAGTTATTTAATAACTGATTTTATAAAAGCTCAAAAACATGATTAAAAAATAATATAGTTTTTTACTGTACACAAAAAATAAGTACAAAATAATTTGAATAAAATAAACCAATGACAAACGAAACATTTGGAGCTTATTACTACGATACTAAATCACCTACAATATTTAAAAGTGATTCTAATCAACTTTACTTTTTTCAATCTTTTATAGGAAATCAGACTATTGATGTAGAACTTGGAGATTGCGTATATTATTTTGATGAAGATTTAAAATTTGCTAAAGTAAAAAAAGGTCCTTGCAAAATTGAATCAACTCATTTAGCAACAGTAATCCGAGGATATATGCCTCCTGAAGCTTCTATATCAATGGAAGGAGTTACCACTTTACCT
Organism: Tenacibaculum pacificus; assembly: GCF_027941775.1. Classification (NCBI taxonomy): domain Bacteria; kingdom Pseudomonadati; phylum Bacteroidota; class Flavobacteriia; order Flavobacteriales; family Flavobacteriaceae; genus Tenacibaculum; species Tenacibaculum pacificus. The sequence goes on from NZ_CP115917.1 coordinate 1,637,644, forward strand.
TACGTAAATGGCTGTTCTACAAAACAATTATTTCCACCGATAAGATTAGGCGACCCTACATTACAATACTTAAAAATGCCTGCTTTTAGTAAAGAGCAAGAGCATCATATTCATTCAACTGTTAGAGTTGTTTTAATTATTGAAGGGTTTGGAAAAAGTATTGTTGGAATTGAAAATAAAAATATAATTACAGAATTAAAACCAGGTTCAGTTTGCATTCTTGAACCAATGTGTCCTCATCATTTTGAAACAGATACAGAAAAGCCTTTAATTGCAATTCCTTTACATATTTTTTCTTCTGTTGGTGCGATAGAAAAAAATCATCCTATGTTTAACGGTACTATAATGATTTAATAAATGAGCAACGAAAAAATTGATGAAATTGTTAATGTATTTCTTAAAGATTTTAATGAAATGTGTAAAACTAAAAAAAGAGATTTCCTGATTAGAGAAAAAATTGTTAATTATGAATCGGGAACTCACTCTAAAAAACAGGTAAAATATAATGTAACTTACAAAGTAAACCACAAGAAAAATATCTGGATTATAGAAGCTGTAAATGGTTTTTGGATTTTTAAAAAGAAATTTTTACTGCTTCAAATTACTACAAAAGGTGAAAAATTTAATTTTTCAGGACTTTATACAGGTTCTATTAGAGATTTTGAAAAATCATTATTAGAAGATAAGCTAAAAATATATTTGAATACTTGTAAAAAAATACGTCATGATGCCTTTGTCAAATCTTAATAGTATTTACTATTTATCTAAAAAACAATTATTCAATAATAAAGAAATTAAGAAAAAAGCAAATCCTATCTACTTACAAAGTTGTATTTTTTTTGGAGCTACTTTAATTGACCGTACACAAAATTTAGATTCAGGAATTGATTTTACTATATTAGATAAAATTCCTCAAATATCAAATACATCAAAAATATTTTCAGAAATATGTAGTGAAAGAGCTTGTGAAATAATTGATACTACCCATGGAAAAATTAAGGTTTTATGGTCTGGTGGAATTGATTCTACCGTAGCATTAATATCGTTAATAAATGAATTAAAATATATTGATAAAATCAATCGATTAACTATTTTACTTTCAAAAGAATCTATTATAGAATATCCTACTTTTTTTAATGATATTATTGAAAATAAGCTTAATTATGAAATGATTAAAACAACTATCTTTAATCATATTCAACCAACAGAAACTATTATAACAGGCGAACATGGCGACCAACTTTTTGGTAGTGATAAACTTAAATATCCTGTTATAACAGGTGATGCTTTTAGCCCTTATGAAGATATTTTAGAGTTTATTATTTCTAGAAAATTAGGTACAGATAAATTTACTAATCAAATTATTGATTTTATAAACCCTGTAATAAAGCAATCACCTTTTGAAATAATTACCTTATACGATTATATGTGGTGGTTAAATTTTTCTTTAAAATGGCAAACAGTATCTATGAGATTAATTCATGGTTTAGAGCGTAATCATGAAGATTTAGAAACAACTGTTTTTCACTTTTTTAAAAGTAACAATTTTCAAATTTGGTCTCTTGAAAACCATTCTTCAAAAATTAAAAAAGAATGGAATAGTTATAAATATATTGCAAAAGAATTTATTTATGAATTTCATAAAGACCCTTTTTATCTAGAGAAAAAAGAAAAAGAACAATCATTAAAAGAAGTACTAGTTAATAAAACTAATTTTTCAGTATTAAATTTTTCTAAAAAAATATTTACACGAATAAATAAATAAATGTATAGAAACATTATTAATCAACATTTATTGTCTCTATTCTTTAAATAGAAAATGAAAGTTTTCAGGTAATGTTTCTTTTAAATTTTCAGTTCGTCTTATTCTTAATTCTTTCATGTTAACCATTGTTTCAGGCAACGATATCGAATCAAGAGACAATAAGTTCAACTCACGTAACTTAGATAAGTTAGAAATGCAACTTGGTATTTCACCGATATTATTGAAACCGATATTTAAATGGGTAAGTTCTTTTAATTTACAAATTTGTAAAGGGAAACCATTTAAATTATTTGAAAAAAGATTTAAAACTTTTAACTCCTTTAACTCTGCTATTTTATCAGAAATATCATTTATTCTACAGCTACCAAGGTCGAGTACCTCTAGCTTTTTAAGTACAGAAATATCATCAGGTAAAATAGGTATCATACCTGTAATTTTCAAATATTTCAGGTTAGATAAAAGTTTAATTTCTGGATACCACTCTTCAGTTTTTAATTCGGTTGTACCTTCTAAATCCAATAAAGCAACTTGTAATGATAGTGGTAATTTACTATAACGTTCTTCACTAATATCTTTAGGTAAACTAGAAATATATTCTGATATTTTGCAAGGTTTTACGACATAAACGCCTCCTCCTATTCTTTGGTAATTCCCAAAACCTTGCATTGATTCTATAAAAACTAATGGTTCAGTAATTTGTAATTCAGCAGGTATTTTAAAGGTTCGTACACCTAAATTATAAACAGAACGATAATCGTATTTTATAACATCTGGAATTTTAAAATGAATAGTTTCATTCCCTATTTTGTATTGCATATAAGCAATACCTTCTCCAGTACCTGGTACAAAAATTGGAATTCCTTTAATCGCTGCAATACCTTGCCAACCAGTAGAAGACAATTTTTGATATTTCACCAACTTTAAACCATCATTAGTAGCGTTACTATTAAACCGATAAGGTCTTGAATTACTTGTTTCTAAATAAACACTTTTAATCAAAGATGACGATTGAGGATAAGGATTTGTTAATTTATAATCTGGATCATTGTAATCAAATTTTAAAGAATAGATATAACTATCAACTCCCGTTTTTTCATTCTCTTTAAAATTACCAGCATATATATGCGAATCCATTACGGCATCAAGTAAAATATGCCATTCTTTTTTTATTTTAAAAACAACACCTTTTCCTATATCATCGCTATATTTTGTACGTAAATTAACATATTCTGTATAATCTGATTTAGCGTATAATTCACGAAATTTATCCGCAAATTGTATTTTATTCATTTTTACATCTTTATTGTAAACACCAGCATAAGACAACTTAGTGGTATCACCCGAATCGAGCCAATTTATATAAAAATCCTGTGTAAAAAACATACCCGAGCGGTGCGAAAAATTAAATTCAGCATCAAAACTTTGTATTATTTCTCCTTTATTATTTAGTAAAACATGGCTAATTATTTCTTTTTTAAAAGGAGGAGCATAAGCATCGTAACGCCTAAACCCAAAAGGCTCTAAACGACTACAAACTAAATATTGCTCTTTTTCAGGAAAGTAAATATAATAAGGTTTGTAAGCTTTTCCTCGCATTACAGGAGCTAATTGATATACTTTACTATCTTTCTGTGCTTCTTTTTTTGAACTGCTGAATATATCATTTCTGAAGAGAAATTTATATTTATTAATATCCTTTGGAACAGAATTACCGAAAATTTTAAAAGCTATTACAATTAATATTAGTAACGATATTATATAGTAAATCATTTTATTCATTACTTAAGTTTAGAATGTTTTAATTCTGTTCATACTGATATTCTCTTTATAAAAAAAATATATAAAGTTGTAAATATCGGTAATAAAAAATCAATCAATCCAATTTTTAAAAGCTTTTACACGTTCTCTACTTACTATTATTTCTGATTCATCATAAAAATGTAACACTAATTTTAAACGAGAATTTGTATAAGATATAATATCTTTTATTGCATTTATACGGATGATAAAAGTTCTATTTACTCTAAAAAAATGTTCAGGATTTAAATGTTCTTCCCAATATTCTAAAGAATTATCTATTAAATAATTTCGATTTGTGTTTGCATGAATATACGTTGCTTTATTTTCGGAATACAAACAAACAATTTCATCAATAGGTATCATTTTTATATGTTGTCCAACTTTAATTGTAAATCGTTTTTTAAACTTTCTATCAACAGGATTTATTAACAACTTTCGAATATCATCAATATTAACTTTTACATCTGATTTTTTAGGTTGATGCTCTTTGAATTTATCAATAGCAACCTTTAACTCATCTTCATCAAGTGGCTTTAATAAATAATCTATCGAATTTAATTTAAATGCTTTTAATGCATATTCATCATAAGCAGTTGTAAAAATAATGGCTGATTTCACCTCAATTTCTTCAAAAATTTCAAATGATAATCCATCAGATAATTGAATATCTAAAAAAATTAAATCGGGATGTTTATTATTTTGAAACCAATTAATAGATTCTTCAACAGAATGTAACATTGTTTGAACTTCAATATTTAATTCAGAAAGCATTCTTTTTAAACGCCTAGCAGCTGGTTTTTCATCTTCTATAATAATAACATTCATATATTTATTCTATTAATTATCATTCATGTATTCATTAATTTTACGTTCTTCCCAGTTTTTACCTAAGAATAAATTCGATCCAAAAACATTTAGCCAATGAAAACACAATCCAATTCCCCAAAATAACCAAGTAGAATAAACTGCAAAATGACTAATTACTGTCCAAAAATCATAATAACCATCGTTCATCATTCCAAAAATAACCACTGCCGATATAAAAATATTAACCACTATATAAATTGCAAAATGCGTATAAAATTTCTTTATTTTATCAACACGTTTTTTTGCTCGTATATATTTCTGTTCTTCTGTTCTCATCTTATTTACCAGTTTTATTTTCATTAATTAATTCATTAATTTTACGTTCTTCCCAGTTTTTCACAAAATCCGTTTTCTTAAATGCAAAAACACTTAACCAATGCGATAAAAGTCCAATTCCCCAACCAATTAGCGAAAACCAAAACCAATGAAAATGTGGTTCAAATTTTAAGTTTATAAAAATAATAACAGATATTACTACACAATAAATTACTGAATGTGTATAAACTCCTTGTATCTTTTTTACTCTTTTCTTTGCTAATAAATACCTTGCTTCTTCTGTTTGTGTTATCCCCATATTATTTATTTTTTTTCATAATTTCATTAATTTTACGTTCTTCCCAGTTTTCACCTAAAATAATATTATAATTATTTATTTCTAAAAAATGAAAAATCAAACCTATTCCCCAACCAAAAATGGGAAACCAAAACCAATGAAATTGTGGTGAAAATTTTAAATTGATAAAAATTAAAAAAGGAATCACAACACAATAAGATGCTAAATTCTGATATAACTCTTTCAACTTCTCTACTTTTTCGACAGCTTTTATATACTTACTATTTTCGATACTATTATTAAATGACATATTTTTTGTTTTTGTTAATAGAGGCAGACTCACCGTAAATATTTTATTATTATTTTTAATTTCTACAGATTTATCAGTTATTAAACCGTACCTATCTGCAATATTTCTTAAACCTACTTTTGTACTTTTTCCAATAACTTCTTTAGGATGTACCGTATTTTGAATTTGCAGAAAATCACCTGATTCAAAAATTTTTATTTCTAATGGTTTTGTTGATGAAACTACATTATGTTTCACTGCATTTTCTAGTAATAATTGTAATGATAATGGCACTATTTTTAATTCTGAATTACTTATTGTAGTAGGAATATTAAATTCTATGGCATCTTCAAATCGCATTTGTAAAAGTTCCATATAAGTTCTTGCAAATTTCAATTCTTCTTCTAACGGAATTAATTCTTTATTTCGCTGTTCCAAAACATAGCGATATACTTTTGATAATTTTGTCGTAAATCTTTCTGCTTGTTTTGGATTTTCACCGATTAAAGAAACCAACACATTTAAACTATTAAATAAAAAATGAGGATCTAACTGATTTTTTAAACTTTCAAATTTTGCTGTTTCAGTTTTTGCTACAATTTCACGTTGTGTTGTTTCTTGTTTTACTGATGCTTTCCAATTCATCATAAAACCTCTGGCATGTAAAAATGCCGAAATTGCAAAGGCAAAAATTATCCAAAATAAATGTACCCAAATCATTTTTCCAGAAAAAAAGCGTTGTGGATTTTCATCATATAAAATAACAAACAAAAAGTAATGAATTGCCAATATTACAGGGATAGTATATAAAAAAGTTCCTATAATACCTGCCCAAACACGTTTATTTGTTTGCGTAATCCAACTCCATTTTCTACTTAAATAATCATTTAAAAAACCATTACCTAAACCTAATCCAAAAGAATAAATTCCTGAAATAAGAAATGTTAAAAAAACACCTTTTAATGTAAATTGTTTATTTATCAATATAAAAAACACCCCAAAAATTAAAGTAATTTTTAAACAAAGAAGTATATTTTTTTTCATCTTTTATATTATTATTTAGTTGTTATTATTTCAGTGATAAAAAATAATACGATTATAAACAGTACTATTATAAATTTCATAAGTTATTTTTTAAATGTTAATTCCTTACAAAGATGCTTTTTAAATAGCTTTTATTACACTAAAAATAACTGACTTGTATTTTTTTTAGGATGAACTGTAACAATTTGTATTTTTGAGCTACTTATAATTTACCAACTGCAGTAAACTTAGTGGAAAAAGAACTGGAAAATAATTTTTTATCTGATTTTGAATCAAATCAAAATGTTGTGCATAAAATTTGTAGGCTTTATACTACAAATAAAGATGCGCACAATGATTTGTTTCAAGAAATAACCATTCAGCTTTGGAAAAACTACAGCAAGTTTAGAGGTGATGCTAAATTTAGTACTTGGATGTATAGAGTTGCTTTAAATACAGCAATTTCTTTATACAGAAAATCAACAAGAACTGTAAAAACACAAGATATTACCGACTATACTTTTAAAATAAAAGCAGAGGACTATGACGATACTGAAGAATTACAATTAAAAGAATTATACAAAGCTATTCGCAAATTAAATGATATTGATAAAGCGCTTATATTTTTGTATCTAGAAGACAAACCCTACAAAGAAATAGCTGTAACCTTAGGTATTAGCCAAGTAAACGCTCGGGTTAAAATGAATAGAGCAAAAGATAAATTAAAAAAAGTATTAAACCCATAAACATATGGATTTAGATAAATATAAAACAGCATGGAATAATCAACCTGAAGAAATAAATACAGTTTCTAAGGTTGATATTTATAAAATGGCACATTCCAAGTCATCATCAATAGTCAAATGGATTTTTATTATTGGAATATTAGAATTTTCTTTTTGGATACTGTTAAACATACTTACCGCTAATAGCGAGTATATGAAAGTTTATGACCAATTAAATCTAACCTCTTTTATTAATTTCACATATTATATTCATTACATAGTTATTATTGTTTTTTTATATATATTTTACAAAAATTACACATCCATTTCTGTAATGGATAATACTAAAGAGTTACTTAATAAAATATTTAAAGTTAGAAAAACAGTTAAGTTTTACGTGTATTACAACCTAATTACTTTTATTATTTTATCGCTAATAATAAATATTATCATTTTTAGTGATAAAAATAATTTCAAAGAAGTTTTTAATACTGAAAACTTAATTATTAATAATACTAATTTTTTTACAGTAATACTGATTTCTCAAATCTTGTTTTTACTGATATTTTTAGTATTATTTTGGTTATTTTATCAATTACTTTACGGTATCTTATTACGAAAATTAAATAAAAACTATAAAGAATTGACTAAATTTGAAGATTCAAATTAACTACTATGAAAAAAATAATTACTCTTTGTCTTTTTTTATGCTCAGCATTTAGTTTTGCTCAAGAATCTAACTTACTCGGTAATATCCGATTAGGAGGTAGCTTTGGTTTTAGCTTAGGAGAAAACAGCACTACTTTATCTATTACACCAAGCCTAGTTTATGATTTTAATGAAGAATTTTCTATTGGAGGTAGTATTGGTTATTTACACAACAAAAGCAAAGGTTATAGCTCGAATGTATATTCTGCTGGTATTATTACTTTATATAGACCTATTCCTACTATAGAATTTTCTGGAGAATTACTACAATCTTATGTTAATAAAACAATTGATAAAATTAAAGAAAAATATGGTTACCCATCACTAAACATTGGAGCTGCATACATAACAGGTAAAGTTACTCTTGGAATTCAATATGATGTAATATACAAGAAAAACAGAAGTATTAACGCTAATGCTATTTCACCTTTTATAAGAGTATTTTTCTAATAAAATTTTACTAAACAATATTATTTATCCCCATTATACTAATTATATAATGGGGATAAACTTCTCTAATAAAATATCCGATTTAAAAAAATTATCAAAAAACTGTTAGTTATTAATAGATCTAGCTTATTCAATCTTATTATTTAACTTATTTTTGTATTGATTATGATAACACAAGAACAATTAAAAAATATATCAGAACGAATAGTTAAGTTAAAAAACTATTTAGAAATTGACAAAAAGTTGATTGAAATAAGCAACGAAGAAGACAAAACTATGGATCCTGACTTCTGGAATCATCCGAAGGAAGCCGAAATGTTTATGAAGTCTTTACGTGTTAAAAAGAAATGGGTCAATGATTACCATACTGTTATTTCACTAAATGAAGACCTTACTGTATTGTATGATTTTTATAAAGAAGATGCAGTTGAAGAGAACGAAGTTATTGAGCAATTTAACAAAACAATTTCTTTTTTAGAAGATATTGAATTTAAAAATATGCTTTCCGAAGAAGGTGATAATTTAAGTGCAACCATTCAAATTACGGCTGGTGCTGGTGGTACTGAAAGTTGTGACTGGGTAGAAATGTTAATGCGCATGTACACTATGTGGGCAGAAAAACAAGGCTTCAACTTAAAAACATTAAATTATCAGGCAGGTGATACTGCTGGTGTAAAAACGGTTACTATGGAATTTGATGGCGATTATGCCTTCGGATGGTTAAAAGGTGAAAACGGCGTACATAGATTAGTAAGAATTTCTCCTTTTGATAGTAATGGTAAACGTCACACTACTTTTGGCTCTGTATATGTATATCCTGTTGCTGATGATACTATTGAAATAGATATAAACCCTGCCGATATAGAAATTGTTACGGCACGTTCTAGCGGTGCTGGTGGACAAAATGTAAATAAAGTAGAAACAAAGGTTCAATTAACACACAAACCAAGCGGTATTCAAATTCAATGCTCTAACTCACGTTCTCAACACGATAACAGAGCTACAGCTTTAAAAATGTTAAAATCGCAATTGTATGAAATCGAATTACAAAAAAGATTAGCTACCAGAGAAAATATTGAAGCAGGAAAACTAAAAACAGAATGGGGAAGTCAAATTAGAAATTATGTAATGCATCCTTATAAATTAGTAAAAGATGTACGTACAGCCCATGAAACAGGAAATGTAGATGCTGTTATGGACGGAAATATTAATCCGTTCTTAAAATCATATTTAATGCTTAACGGACAAAAAGAAAAGTAAATATTACTTAAATCTAAAATGCTAAAAGAAAATAAAATGATTAAAATATATCATAATCCACGTTGTTCAAAATCTCGTCAAGGTATTGAGATTTTAGAAAATTCAAAAAAAGAATTCGAAGTTGTAAAATACTTAGAAACTATTCCTACAGAAAAACAATTAACTGAAATTATTGATTTATTAAATATCGCTCCTATTCAATTAGTTCGTAAAAATGAAAAAATTTGGAAAGAAGAATTTAAAAGTAAAGAGTTATCAGATGCACAAGTTATAAAAGCGATGATTGACAATCCTAAATTAATTGAACGTCCGATTGTTATCAACAATAATAAAGCAGTAATTGGTCGTCCTCCTGAAAATATTTTAACAATTATTTAAATTCGTCTTTGAAATACGAAACTAAACCACCAATAAAATGAAAAAATTATTCTTATTGACTTTTTTTTTATTAGCAACAACTATTAAAATAAATGCTCAAGACAATAATTCTTATATTGAGTTTGTATCAACACAAATAGAAATTGCAAAAAAAATATCTAAAGAAAAAATAACCTCTGATTTTTCTTTTAATCAAGGTGTTGAATATCAAAATAAATACTTTTGGTATGTTACCGCAAAAGATGAAAAAAAACACTATTTTAATAGTAATAAAAATTTTACCGAAATAACTTATATAGAAGAAGATTATCGTTCTTTAATGGAATATATTATGGAAGAAAGTGATTTTTAGTATACAACTAAAAATTATTAAAAAGCACTCAATTTGAGTGCTTTTATTTTTTTATAAACTTAGATTGCAAGAACCCTAATCCATATCCCATAAACTGTATTAAAGTTGTTAATTTACTTAAACTAGCCACTTTTAAATTTTTGTTTTTCAGATAAGAATCTATAAAAATAGCAGTAAAATAAATAACATAAAAAATAAAGAACTGCCAATATTCGAAGATAAAAAGCAGAATACTCATCAGAAAACCTAAAATAAATAAACTAGGAAACCAATATGTTAATTTTGCTGTTTCAGGATATTTCGCATTTAAAATAGGTCGTGCAGTTCCAAAAGCAAACGTTTGTTTAAAAAACTGCTTAATAGTACTTCTTCGTTTATGATACACAAAAGTACTTTCAATTAACTGTGTATCAAATCCATTTTCCCATAAACGGAAAGTTAAATCAATATCTTCACCCGCTTTCATTTCTGAAAATCCTTTCGTTTTTATAAAAGCGTTTTTTGAGATACCTAAATTAAAACTACGTGGCTGAAACTTACCAATTCCTTTTTTCTTACCTCTAATTCCACCAGTTGTTAATACCGATGTCATAGAATAATTAATTGCTTTTTGTAAATCTGTAAAACTACTATGTGCAGCATCAGGACCACCAAAAGCATCAGTATAATTATCTTTTAATGCTTTTTTTACTTCGGATAAATATTCAGAAGGAACAATAACATCGCTATCTAAAATGATAAAATAATTTCCTGAAGCTCTTTGCATTCCGTAATTTCTACTTGCTCCTGCTCCGCTATTTTCTTTAAAAAAATAGGAAATATTTAAAGTTGATTTATATTTATCTACAATTTTTTCTGAAGAATTTCCTGAACCATCTTCTACAATAATAACCTCAAAATCTTCTGATGATTTCTCATTAAAATCTTGCTTCGTAAGACTTTCTAATAACTCCTCAATTTCTTTCGGACGATTATAAACAGGTATTATTATTGAAAAATGTAAACTCATTATGCTAAAACACGTTCATTAATTTGTTTTGTAATTCCATTCCAAAGATTGATGCGCTTCTCTAATGATTTTTTAGCATATAATAAAACATCATTCCATTTTTGCTCATCATCACCACATAACTCTTCAATCATTTTTAATGATAAAGGACCATGCTCATCTCCATCTAACTCAATATGTCTGTTTAAATAATAAGTTAATTTACTATAAGTAGTAGTTTCTTTTTCTTCGGTGTTTTTAACGATTTCAAAAAACATATCAGGAATAACATCTTCTCTACCAAAGGTAAAACTAGCCGCAATAATATGTGGTGCATTCGTGTTTATAACATCAAAAGAAAATAAAACAAACTCTTTTACTTCTTTTAAAACAACAGCAGTATTTAAAGCTTCTTCTATCGTTTTCCCTTCAATAACAGCATCAATAAAAATAGCTATTTGAGTAGTACTTGCTCCTGCTTGATTCATCGCATCAATATACATTTCAAAATGACTTTTAGGCACGCCTAATTCATTTACATCTGTTTCTTCTCCTAAAACTATTTCGTTAATAAACCGAGCTGTTTTTGGTGTTGACACAGGAAGCCAAGGCAAAGTAGTACAAGTTAAATTTAATTGTAAAGCTTTTAATAATGACATAAAATCCCAAACTGCAAAAACATGAGATTCCATAAAAGTTTTTACATCATTAATATTTTTTAATGATGTATATAAAGTATGTTCTTTTAATTGCTTTCTTAAAGGAGATAACTCCTTTTCTATTTGTAAAATATTGCTCATATAAATAGTTCTAAATAAAAAATGCAAATTTAATAATTTGCATTTTAATATATTTTTTTTATGATTATTAAAATTACAATTCTGTAAATTTATCCATTACGGCTGTACTAACTCCCATATTAGAGAATCCTCCATCATGAAATAAATTTTGTAACGTTACTTTTCTTGTTAAATCTGAAAATAAAGAAATCGTATAATCTGCACATTCTAATGCTGATGCATTTCCTAAAGGAGACATTTTATCTGAATACGAAATAAAGCCATCAAAACCTTTTACACCTTGTCCTGCTTTTGTTGGTGTTGGCGACTGTGAAATAGTATTTACACGTACTTTATGGTCACGTCCAAAAAAGTATCCAAAACTACGAGCAATCGATTCTAAATACGCTTTATTATCAGCCATATCATTATAATCAGGAAACACACGTTGAGCCGCCATATATGACAAAGCAACAATACTTCCCCATTCATTCATAGCTTTTTTGTTGTATAAAACATTCATTACTTTATGAAAAGAAACTGCAGAAACATCAGCACCTTTTGCTGTAAAATCGTAATTAGGATCAGTATAATGACGTTTTTTACGCACATTAACAGACATCCCTATAGAATGCAATACAAAATCTATTTTTCCGCCTAAAATTTCCATAGATTTTTCAACTAAAGTTGTAATATCATCCATAGAAGTAGCATCAGCAGGTATAACAACAGCTCCTGTTTTAGTCGCTAAATCATCAATATTTCCTAAACGCATTCCCGCAGGCGCATTAGTTAGCACAAATTCAGCACCTTCTTCACGAGCACGTTCAGCCACTTTCCATGCTATAGAATTTTCATCTAATGCACCAAAAATAATTCCTTTTTTACCTTTTAATAAATTGTACATATTTTACTTTTTACTGTATGTAATTATTAATTTAATAATTCTTTTGCATGAATTAAAGCACTTTCAGACACGTCTTTTCCGCTTAACATCTCAGCTATTTCAATTATACGTTCATCAACTGACAATAATTTTAAGTTCGATGTTGTTACGCCATTTTCTTCGCCTTTAAATACTTTATAATGTTGTAAGCCTTTAGCTGCAATTTGAGGTAAATGCGTAATCGTTATAACTTGCATATCGACTCCCATGTCTTTCATTATTTTGGCTATTTTATTAGATACTTCTCCTGAAACTCCAGTATCAATTTCATCAAAAATAATAGTAGGAAGCTGTATATTTTCTGATAAAATCTTTTTTACAGATAACATAATTCTTGATAATTCACCACCAGAAGCAACTTTTTTAAGTTCGCCAAAATTCCCACCTTTATTTGCTGAAAATAAAAATGATAACACATCTTTTCCGTTTGAAAAGTACGTTTCCGATTCATTTAATTCAATTAAAAAACGTGCATTAGGCATTCCTAATTCAGTTAATAAATACTCTAATTCTTTTTGTAATTTCGGAATTGCTTTATTTCTAGATTTAGTAATTAAAACAGCAAATTCATCTAATTTATTTGTTACTTCTTTTATCTCCGAATTTTTAGCTTCTATAAGCGCCCCTGCATCTTCTACTTGCGCTACTCTTTCTGATAGTGATTCGAAAATAACTAATAATTCTTCAATAGAATTAACTGAGTGCTTTTTCTGAAGATTATAAATTAACTGTAATCTATCATTTAACTCTTCTATTTCATTCGGATTAAAATCTACTTCATCATTTGCATTTTCTAATTCAGCAATAACATCGTCTAATTCTAATTTAATACTTGTAACTCTGTTTGCTATTTCTTCGTAATTTTTAGAATATATACTTACTTTTTGCAAACTATTTTCTAAGGAATAGAATGAGTTTTGAATACCAATTTCTTCATTTGAAGAAATATCTAAAGCTTCAGATAAATGTTGCTTTATTTCTTCTACATTATTTAATGTATGTAATTTCTCTTCTAATATTTCTTGCTCACCTACAATTAATTCGGCTTCTTCAAACTCATTAAATAAGTGTGAGTTATAAGCATATTGCTCTTTCGATTTTTGAGTTTCTTCTTTTAAAATTTTTAATTCCTTAATTAAAGAAGTATATTTTTTCATCCCATTTTTATAGGATGTAATTTTCGTTTTATTTTTTGCTAAAGCATCAATAATTGAAAATTGAAAACTAACATCTGACAGTTCTGATGTTTGATGCTGCGAATGAATATCAAGTAGCTTTATTTTTAAAGCCGTTAAAATTGATAAATTTACAGGAGTATCATTTACAAAAGCTCTTGATTTTCCTGAAGGAAGAATTTCTCTACGGATAATAGTTTCTTCTTCATAATCGATATCAAATTCTTCAAATAAACTGTGTAAAGAATATCCTTCAACAGCAAATTTAGCTTCTATAATACATTTTTTTTCTGTGTTTTTTAAGGAAGATAAATCGGCACGATTTCCCATTACTAAACCTAAAGCGCCTAGTAATATGGATTTACCTGCTCCAGTTTCACCTGTTATTATTGATAAACCTTTTGTAAAATCAATCGATAACTGATTGATTAACGCGTAATTATGTATGGATAAATGTCTAAGCAAAATCGATTCTTTAAAAGAATAAAAGTACGGATTTTGTATGAATTAAATTGCTTAAAAAAGAACTGATATACATACTATTTTAAAGTATTCATAAAAAGTATTGTTCTATAAAAATAATAATTGATAAATAAAATACTATATTATTTAATACTCTTCCATTTATCTTTATAAGTAGGGGCAATTTTATCTAAAACACCTAACATTTTCGGTGTATTCTTTGTGGGTTTTCCATCAGAAAAAACATTTAAAATTTCATCACCTTTTGCATCTAGAAAAACACGAATCATATAATTACCTATTGTAATATTGTGTAATTTATCTAAAGAAATTACATTTTTTTCAATAGTTTCTTTAGCTATATCTTTATTATCTGCAAATTTATCAAAGCCATTTCTGTGATATTCATAATAAATACTACGCAAAGGACTAAATTTTGAAGAAAGTAAATTATCAATTAACGCAAAACGATTTTGTGCTCCTATTTTATTTTGCCAGCCTGTTTCACCACTTGATTGAGCTTGTAACATAACGTTTTCGGCCGTTTTAAAGTAATCCGTACCTGATTTTAATGCAAAAGTATCTGCGTCAATACCTAAAATAGTGTAAACATAAAAAGCTATTGTTGATACTAAATTAGAATCGTAAGTATTTGGATTAAAAATTAAAGGAGCAAACTCACTATATCGAAAATTAAAATTAGTATCATTTATATTTAAAATAGGGCTTGCATAACTTGAATTATATACAGGTCGTGTAGATTGAACCTGTAAACTAGCGCTAAAATTATTACCATTTTGTTCGTTTATAATAATAGTAAAAGCACAATTAATACGTTCTTGTTGTTTAAATTTTTTATCAGTCCATTGTTTTTCGTTAATAAACTCTGTTAATGATTTTTGAAGTGTTTCATAAACTTGTTTATTACTACTCTGAATTTTATCGGTATTTATAGTTACAAAAGCATTTAATTCTTGAGACTGTATTGTAAATACTGATGATAAAATAAAAATAAAAAAGAAAAACGTACGCATCTATTATAGTTTTAATTTGTTTGTTAGAGCATTATAGAAAAAAAGCCTTTCTAAAATTGCATTTTGCCTTCAAAGTAATCAAAATTACTTTGAAGGCAATGCTCGTATAACAGTTTTATTAAATTCTTTTAATAACTTCGTTTATTATATCAACTGATACAGCTATTTTCGATTTTAAATCGAATACTGTTTCATTAAAATTAGCATCAATAATAGTTACTTTATTAGTATCCGTAGCAAAACCAGCACCTTTATCTTTTAATGAATTTAAAACAATAAAATCTAAATTTTTACGTGTAATTTTACTTTTTGCATTTTCAATTTCGTTATCAGTTTCTAATGCAAAACCAACTAATAACTGAGTTGTTTTAAGCTCACCTAAAGATTTTAAAATATCTTTTGTTGGCTCTAATTCAATTACTAACGCTGAATCTTTCTTTTTTATTTTCTGAGTAACTACATTTTTCGGTCGATAATCTGCCACAGCAGCCGATAAAATTGCAATATCTACCATTTCATAATATTTATGACAAGCATCATACATTTCTTGAGCTGATTTGACATCGATTCTATGAATAAAAGAATGGGATACTTTTTGATGTGAAGGTCCTGCGACTAAATATACTTCAGCTCCTAAATTAGCAGCTGTTTTAGCTATTTCAAACCCCATTTTACCAGAAGAATGATTCCCTATAAAACGAACAGGATCAATTGCTTCATACGTTGGACCTGCTGTTAATAATAATTTTTTTCCTCGAAGTGGTAATTTTGAAGCGATATCTTTTTCGATAAAAGAAACAATATCTGTTGGCTCAGCCATACGACCTTCTCCTACCAATCCGCTAGCTAATTCACCAGAAGTTGCAGGAATTAATATATTACCAAAATTTTGTAATGTGTCTAAACTATTTTTAGTGGAAGGATGTATATACATATCTAAATCCATTGCAGGAGCAAAATATATAGGACATTTTGCAGATAAATAAGTAGCTAATAATAAATTATCGCAAGTACCATTTGTCATTTTAGACAAGGTATTTGCAGTTGCTGGAGCAATAATCATTAAATCTGCCCAAAGCCCTAAATCAACATGATTATTCCATACCTCATTTTCATCTTCTTTTTCATAAAAAGTAGAATAAACAGGGTTTTTAGATAAAGTAGAAAGTGTAAGAGGTGTTATAAAATCTTTAGACGCAGGAGTCATCACTACGATAACTTCTGCGCCTGATTTTATAAATAATCGAACTAAACTGGCTGTTTTGTATGCGGCAATACCTGCGGTAACACCTAATAATACTTTTTTACCATTTAATACAGACATATTATTCTACGTCTGGAGTTCTAAAATATACTTTACCGTTTAACCATTCATCTACAGCAATAGCATAGGGTTTAGGTAAACGTTCGTAAAATTTAGAAACTTCAATTTGTTCTTTATTTTCAAAAACTTCTTCTAAACTATCGTTATAAGTAGCAAATTCATCTAATTTATCAACTAATTCTTTCTTTAAATCAGCATTAATTTGATTAGCTCTTTTAGCTATAACTGAAATAGCTTCATAGATATTCTCTGTTGGAGCTTCGATAGCTTCTTTATTATAAGTAATAGTACTTAAGGGTGCTTTCGTTTCTTTATAATCCATCTTTTAACTTTTAACTAATTGTTCTTGTTCTTTATTTAATGCTGCTAACATTGCATTGGAATCTTCTATAAATTTAGATTCAGGAAAACTTCTCTTTAATTTATCGTATGCTTTTATAGCTACTTTAATTCTTTCAGGTTTTCTACGTTGCGTACTTTTCATTACAAAATCATGTGCTGCTTTTAAACGAAAATATAACGCTTCTTCTTTATATTTTGTACCCAAATAATCTGATAATAAATTATCAAAAGCAGTAATTGCTGCGGTATAATTTCTAGAATCATAAGCAGCTGTTTTGTAATATGTTTTAGCTATTTCAAACGATTTTCTCTCTAATTTACCACGTAATTCAGCATAATATTTATTTGCTTCATCTAATTTATCTGAATTAGGATATCCATCAATAAAAGCTTGAAAAGATGCTAATGCTTTATCTGTATCCGTAGGGTCTAAACTAAAACTAGGCGCAGCTTTATAATAACTTAACGCTGATAAAAAAGCAGCTTCTTCTTTTTTTGAACTTTTAGGGTAATTTGTTGTAAACCTATTAAAGTAATATCCAGCTAAACTATAATTTTTTTCATTAAAATTAGATTGAGAAACCATGTATTGGATACGCTCCATTTGAGGTTTTCCTCTGTAAGTAGGTGTAACCTTTTCAAACAAACGTAACGCTTTGCTGTACTTTTGCGATTCGTACATTTTTACAGCCATTTTATACTGCTCTTGAATACTTCCTTTGTTTAATGCTCTGTGATATTCTCCACATGAAGATAAAACGAATAGCATTACAACTAAATACGCTAAATTTTTAATTTTTTGCATTTGGCAAAATTAGTGATTAATTATGGATTATTAAAACGATTTCTTTCTATCTAGATAGAGTATTGCAATAAACTATAAAATCTGATATAAAAATCACGTATAATATATAATTTTTTGTTAATCTTATTGAGCAGTGTTAGCAGCAGCTCCTTGTGCTACAATTTGTTTAACATCATTATCAAATAAATATAAACCTCCTTTATCGTCACCAATTAAATTAATTTTATCTAAAATATTTCTTGCCAACGCTTCTTCTTCTATTTGTTCAGAAACATACCATTGTAAAAAGTTATGTGTAGCATAATCTCTTTCTTGTAAGGTAATATGAACTAAATCGTTAATTGATGCTGAAACCATTACTTCACGGTCAAATAATGTTTGAAACATATCTTTAAACGACCCAAATTCACTTGGTGGTGCTACTAATTCTGAAACTTTTGCATGTCCTCCTCTTTCATTTACAAACTTTACTAATTTTAACATGTGCATACGTTCTTCATCGGAATGTGCATACATAAATTGTGCTACTCCCTCAAAACCTTGATTTTCTGCCCAACACGCCATTGATAAATATACTTGTGACGATTCTGCTTCTATTTTTATTTGTTTATTTAATGCGCTTTCTATTATTTTTGATAACATATTTTTGTTTTTTTAAAAAAATTAAAGTTTCTTTTCTTTTATATAAAAAAGATTTTAAACAAAGATGCAAAAAAAAGGCTACAATTAAAAAACTGTAGCCTCTTATAAATAATATTTTTGTTTAGACAAATTACAAATTATCTGTAAAGTCTGAAATTTTTGTTTGTAATTCTTCTGTTGCTTTTACTAAAGGTAAACGAACTTCGTCTAAACAAATTCCTTTTTTTAATAATAAAGCTTTAATTCCTGATGGATTATTTTCTTCAAAAATATAATCGATAACATCCATTAATTTATAATGAATTTCATAAGCTTCTTGGTTTTTCCCTTCCAAACCTAACTTAATCATCTTTGAAAATTCTTTTGGAAATCCTTGTCCTATTACAGATATAACTCCTGATCCTCCTGCTAAAACAACTCCTAAAGCTAAATCATCATCTCCAGAAATAATCAAAAAATCTTTTGGTTTATCTTTTAATAACTGTAAATATTGATATTGATTACTGCCCGCTTCTTTAATTCCTATAATATTTTCAAAATCATTTGCCAAACGTAAAACAGTAGATGGCTCCATGTTCTTAGCCGTTCTACCAGGTACATTATATAATATAATTGGTTTAGAACTTGCTAAAGAAATAGCTTTAAAATGCTGATAAAAACCTTCTTGAGTTGGTTTACTGTAATAAGGAGCTACTGATAATATTCCATCAATATTTGATAAATCTGTCGATTTTAACTCATCAATTACAACTTGTGTATTATTTCCTCCAAGACCTAAAACTAAAGGTAATCTTCCGTTGTTTTCTTCAACAATAACCTTTATTATTTGTTCTTTTTCTTGCTTTGTTATGGTAGCACTTTCAGCAGTTGTTCCATTAATAACCAAATAATCAGTTCCATTATCAATGTTATAATTTACTAACTTTTTAAGTGCATCAAAATCTACACTTAAATCTTCGCTAAAAGGAGTTACCAAAGCGACACCAGTACCAACAAATTTTTGCATTATATTTTTTTTAGTATTGTTAAATATTTTTTTAATTCTTGATTTAAAACTGCTTCATTTAATCCTTCGTCAGATATAACAAGATCATACAATCTATCATCAATCCCTGCAAAACTAGCTTTTAAGCTTGCTTGCGACAACAAAGTTATTGTATTCGTATATAAATTTGGAGTTTTTACATAATTAATAAGCAAATCATAATCGTTTTTAACGAAGTTTTTTAAATTGTCTGATTTTAAACTTGCTTTGAATCCAAATTCATTATTTGTAAAAAAATTAGAAGCTAATTCCTCTTTTTTTGAATACTCTTTATATATAAACACTTCAATATTTTCCTTTTTAAAAGGAAGTGTATTAATTAAATTAGGAATCACAATATTTTCTAAAGATTCATTATCTAATAAAACAACAACTTTATTTATTTTAGTAGTATTCTGATCTTTATTTACTCCATTTACAATAAGTTTATCGTAATTTTTTTGAATTGATTTTTCTTTAAAAGTCTCTATCATTTTAATAAGTGCTAGTGCTCATGGCTATTCTGTTTCAATTTCTAACAATAAAAATTGTGTCAACTGCTTTCCGTAGGCTTGAAAATTATCATCAGAAACCAAAATTAAAGAACGATTTCCGTTTAATAATTTAGGTCCAAAAGTAATTCCTTCAATATTATCTATAATTGAATCGGTTAATTTATGTTGAATTGATGAAAAATCAAACAATAATTCTTTTTTTAACGGAATATATTTTTCTTTTTTTAATGATAAGATATCTAATGTATTTGTTGATGTCTTATCAATAGAGGCTTTAAAAATTCTGATAGTATTTCCTAAAGTTCCATATCCACTTTGATAAATTCTTTCTATCACAAAAAAATTATTCTTTTTATATTCTAAAATAGCTGTAACACCGTTTAAATTGATATTTCCTTTTGCTGGTTTATTAATTTTTTCTAGTTGATAAACAAATTGCTTTGTTGCTTTTTTTGATTGATTATCAAAATAGGTAATTCGTATTGGCGATTGTGTTTTATGAAACGTAGGTTCTTCTCCATCTGCTTTTAACGGCGCTTCCATCCCTATCCAAAAACCTTTTTTATTTATACTTTTTGAAGAACTTTCAAACGTAGCATTATGTTTTGGTTGTGATACAGAATTTGCTTTAAAATAAGCTGGAGTTTTTATTTCGTTCTGATATTTACCTAAACTATCTACTATAAAAATAGTTGGACTTTTACCTTTTCGGATACTTCCTTCACTTATCAAATTCATTTGATTATCAGCAATAAAAATGCCTTCTAAATCTAAAAAATTACTTTGACAAAATGAACTTACAGTATCTAGTTGAATTACTTTTTTAAAAGTTACTTCTTTTATAGCGTTTTCTTTTATCAAAATATCACCAACTAAAACTCTTGGATTTCTAGCATCGTCAACAACCATAAAATATTGATTATTACTAAAATCGATTCCTGAAATACCACCAATAATAGTGTTATCTAAAATTAAAGAATCTTTAATTATAAATTCATTTAAAAATTTTAAGTTAATTTTTTCTGTTTCACATCCTGATAAAACTAAAAACACTGCGATATAAAGAAATCTTATTTTCATCCTGTAAAAATACTATTTAATATAATTGTAAGGAGATAAAAAAAGACCGTCTAAAATAAAAACAACTACAAATGAACAAATATTTCCCACTATTATTAAAATTAATTGCTGCTATTATAATGCTTCAAACATTATTTTTTAAATTTACAGGAGCTACAGAAAGCATTGATTTATTCACAAAAATAGCTAACGAAAACGAAGCTTTTATGAGGATTGGAACTGGTTTTTTTGAATTAATAGCCGCTATCTTATTATTCATTCCCAAAAAGACTTGGTTAGGAGCAGGTTTAACCATTGGATTAATGGGCGGTGCAATTATGGGACATTTGACAATATTAGGCATTGAACACAATGGTGATGGTGGAAGTTTATTTTTCTCAGCAATAATTACGCTAATTGCTGCTGTAATATTATTATATTTAAATAGAAAAAACATTCCTTTTATAGGAAACAAGTTATAGTTTTATATATTGATTTTCTCATTAAAAAAAGCGGTTTTAGATGTTCTAAAAATCGCTTTTTTATTAACTATATTAATTGCAACTATTTAATAAGCATCCACATCCATAATAAAACGGATTGATCTAAAATCTTTCACACCTTCAAAAGAATTTTTAACTTTACCTATTAATTCTTTTGTTTTTCCTAGCGATTGTTTTGGCGGAATTTTAATCACTAAATTTTTAATATATAAATTTCGAATACGTGATACTGCTGGGGTTGTTGGTCCTAAAACATTTTCGCCAAAAGCATTTTGTAATGATTTTACTAGCCAATTCACCCCTCTTTCAACACGAACTGGATCTTTATGTTTTAGCGTAATTTTAATCAATTTATAATAAGGTGGATAATGAAATTGCCAACGATCTTGCAATTGTTCTTTATACATTTCAGAATAATTAGTCGTAGAAACTTGCTGTAATATTTGATGATTCGGATTATAAGTTTGTATAGCTACTTTCCCTTGTTTTTTGCTACGTCCTGCCCTACCCGAAACCTGAACCATTAATTGATAAGCTCGTTCATGCGCTCGAAAATCTGGGAAATTCAACATAGAATCGGCATTTAAAATACCTACTAATGATACATTTTCAAAATCTAATCCTTTTGATAACATTTGTGTTCCTACTAAAATATCTATTTCTTGAGCTTCAAAAGCTCCAATTATTTTTTGATAACCATATTTACCTCGTGTGGTATCTAAATCCATTCTTCCAATATTATGATTAGGAAATAATGTTTTTAATTCTAACTCAATTTGTTCTGTTCCAAAACCTTTTGTATCAAGAGTTGTACTTCCACAAGCACCACAATTATTAGGCATAGCACGTTGATATTGACAATAATGACATTTTAATTCCCTTCTAAATTTATGAAATGTTAAACTCACATCACAATTTGGGCATTGTGGAGAAACTCCGCAAGTAGTACATTCAACAACAGGAGAAAAACCACGACGATTCTGAAACAAAATCACTTGTTCTTTTACCTCTAAAGCATCATTAATCATTTTTAATAAACGGTCTGAAAACAAACCTTTCATTTCCTTTTTTCGTTGTTTTTCTTTTACATCGATTAGCTCTATTTTGGGCAATTGAATATTTCCAAAACGACGAGTTAATTCAACAAAACCATATTTATTTTGTTTCGCATTAAAATAACTTTCTAATGATGGAGTTGCAGAACCTAACAACACTTTTGCTTTATGTAAATGTGCTAAAACAATAGCCGTATCACGAGCATTGTATCTTGGTGATGGCTCAAATTGTTTGTATGATGTTTCATGTTCTTCATCAACAACAATTAAACCTAAGTTTGAAAAAGGTAAAAACCC
Organism: Tenacibaculum pacificus; assembly: GCF_027941775.1. Taxonomy (NCBI): domain Bacteria; kingdom Pseudomonadati; phylum Bacteroidota; class Flavobacteriia; order Flavobacteriales; family Flavobacteriaceae; genus Tenacibaculum; species Tenacibaculum pacificus. The sequence goes on from NZ_CP115917.1 coordinate 1,660,764, forward strand.
TGATGAACGAGCGCCTAAAATAATTTGTGCTTTTGGTTTATTTTCTAATACGTTATTCCAAACTTCTACACGTTCATTCATTGAATATTTTGAATGAAAAACGGATATAAAATCGCCAAAATAACGTTGTAATCGTGCAATTATTTGAGTTGTTAAAGCTATTTCTGGCAATAAAAACAATACTTGTTTTCCTTCTGCAACAACTTCTTTTATCAGTTTTACATAAATTTCTGTTTTTCCTGAACCTGTAACTCCGTGTAATAATGTTACATTTTGAGTTTTAAAAGATGTTTTAATTTCGTTAAAAGATTGCTGTTGAAAATCATTTAATTCTTTTATTTGATTAGTTGCTCCTTTAAAATTGATTCTATCTGTTTGAATTTGATAAAATTCAAAAATTTCTTTATCAACTAATGCTTTTAATATTGATGATGATACGCCTGATTTCTCTTCTAAATCTTTTGCTTTTATTGGTTTTTTAGCAATTGATAATTGAAAATAAGTAAGTACTGCTTCTCGTTGTTTTTTTGCTCTTGATAAATTTTCTAATAATTTTTGAAGTGCTTCATTAGATTGATGCATCGCATTTAAACGAACATATTTTACTAATTTTGGTTTATATGTTTCGTAAATTTCTTCTTTAATAAAAGCAGCTTCTTTATTAATTAAAGTATCAATAATAGGTAAAACATTTTTTTTATCGATAATATTAGCAACTTCATGAATAGTTAATTGAGAACTATTTTGTAGTGCTTCAAAAATTAAAAACTCTTCATCTGTTAAAGAATTTTCATCAGTAAAAGTTTCATTTTTATAAATAATAGTTTCACTTTCTAGTATAAATGCCGATGGCAAAGCTGCTCTGTAAACATCACCTAACGAACACATATAATAACTCGAAATCCACTGCCAATGTTTTAACTGTAATTCGTTTACAATAGGAAATTCATCTAAAATTTGATTAATATCTTTTGCTTTATAAGATTCAGGTGCATTTTGATGAATATCAAAAACAAGTGCCGTATAAATTTTACTTTTTCCAAAAGAAACAGCTACTCGCATTCCTTTTTTAAGAAATGAAAATTCTGCTTCATTTACAGAATACGTAAATGTTTTTTTTAAAGGAATAGGTAATATAACGTCGATGAAATACATGATAACTTCTAGTAATTTTTCGGTTGAAAATTAACAAAAATACAACGATATTTATTATAAATAAATGTAAAAAATTTACACCTCACAATTTAAAATTATGAGGTGTAAATTTATATTTATAAAAAATATTTTATAGTTAGCAGAAATTTCTAGCCCCGATTGAAGCATTTGTTTGAGCTCTTTTTTTGATTTTTCTTCAAAAAAAAGCGAGTGCAGAAAGCGGGAAATTGCTTCAAATAATTTAACTAAAAAATAATTTAGCTTATAAACTTTAAATACAATGCTTCTACTTTAGTTCTAGCCCAAGGAGTTGTTCTTAAAAATTTTAAGCTAGATTTATAAGTAGGATTGTTTTTAAAAGCATTAATTTTTAAAATTTCACCTAATTCTTCCCAACCATATTCTAAATATAGTTCTTCTAACATGGTGGCTAATTTTATTCCGTGAAGCGGATTATTTGGTTGTTGTTGGCTCATATTTTATGTAAAAAAGCAAAAATAAAGGTTCTAGTTGATTAATTAGTCTAATTACCTTTTAAGTTTTATAGTATTTGAAAGTTTGAAATATTAAATAGAATCAGACTATTTATTTGTCATTTTTTCAATATTTTAGCAAATACTTTAAAACAAACAATTTTAGAATGAAAAATACTGCATTAACACATATTCACGAAGCTTTAGGAGCAAAATTAGTTCCTTTTGCTGGTTATAACATGCCTGTACAATACGAAGGTATCAATATAGAACACGAAACTGTAAGAAAAGGAGTTGGAGTTTTTGACGTAAGTCATATGGGTGAGTTTTTCTTAAAAGGAGAAAATGCTTTGGCTTTAATTCAAAAAATTGGAACAAACGACGCTTCAAAATTAACACCTGGTAAAGCGCAATACAGCTGTATGCCAAATGCTGATGGAGGAATTGTTGATGATTTAATTATCTACATGATTGCTGAAAATGAGTATATGCTTGTTGTAAACGCATCTAACATCGAAAAAGATTGGAACTGGATTGCTAGCCATAACGACTTAAATGTTGAAATGGAAAACCGTTCTGATGACTGGTCTTTATTAGCGATTCAAGGTCCTAAGGCTGCAGAAGCTATGCAATCGTTAACTTCTGTTAACTTATCTACAATTAAATTTTACACGTTTGAAATCACTGATTTTGCTGGTTTACCAAATGTAATTGTATCGGCAACTGGTTATACTGGTTCTGGTGGATTTGAAATTTATGTAAAAAATGAAGACGTAGAAGCTGTTTGGAAAAAAGTTTTCGAAGCTGGTGCTGAATGGGGAATTAAACCAATCGGTTTAGCTGCTCGTGATACTTTACGTTTAGAAATGGGTTACTGTTTATATGGTAATGATATTGACGATACAACTTCACCATTAGAAGCTGGTTTAGGTTGGATTACTAAATTCACAAAAGACTTTGTAAATTCTGAAGCTTTAAAGGCTCAAAAAGAAGCTGGTGTTACTAAAAAATTAGTTGCTTTTGAATTAACAGAACGTGGTATTCCTCGTCATGACTATGAAATAGTTGATGCTGAAGGTACTGTAATTGGTCGTGTTACTTCTGGAACTATGAGTCCTTCTTTAGGAAAAGGAATTGGTTTAGGATACGTTACTAAAGAAAATTCAAAATTAGATTCTGATATTTTTATTCAAGTTCGTAAAAAACAATTAGCTGCAAAAGTGGTTAAATTACCTTTTTACAAAGGATAAGCTTAAAATATTTAAATGTAAAAAGCAACTCTTAGGAGTTGCTTTTTTGTTTATGATAATATCTAAAATTATTTGAAGCAATTTCCCGCTTTCCGCACTCGCTTTTTTTTGAAGAAAAATCAAAAAAAGAGCTCAAACAATTGCTTCAATCGGGGCTAGAAATTTCTGCTATTTACATTTTTTTTATTACAGATTTTTAAATATTACTTTTTATCATCTTTAGAAGCTTTGTTCCAAATTTTTATTTCATCATCTTTGGTTACCCCTTCTAAAACCTCAACATTTATACCATCTGAAGTACCTAATTTCACTTCCTTTTTTTCAAATTTATCATCTGAAATTTTAACTTCTACATATGGTTCTTCTGTTTTTTTATCAAACCTAAGCAACGCTTCTTTTATTGATAAAACTGAATCTTTTTTAACTAAAACGATATCAGCATTTGCACTATAACCAGCTCTAATAAAATATTCATCATCTAAAGTAACATCTGCTTTAATTTTAAATTGAACAGCTCCTCCTTCATCAGTTCCTTTTGGAGCTATAAAGTTTAAAACAGCAGGAAATTTTTTATTTTCAATAGCACCGATTGCAATTTCAATATTACTTCCTTTTACTAGTTTCCCTACTTCAGATTCATCTACTTTACCTTCAAAAATCATTTTGGTCATATCAGCAATACGAGCAATTGTAGTACCTGCGTTAAAATCATTTGCTTGTGTAACTTGATATCCTTTTTTAACAGGAATTTCAACAATCATACCCGATGTAGTTGCTCTAATACTTGTATTAGCAGCACTTCCTAAACCTGATGTTGTTCCTTTTTTAATAATATCCATATCAGATTTGGCATTTGCTAATGATAAACTGGCATTATTATAAGTTAGTTCAGCATTTTCAAACTCTTGACGAGAAATTACTCCTTTATCAAATAGTTTTTTGTTTCTATCAAATTGAACTTTTGCATTATTAAATGATAATTTTGCATTTTTCACAGCACCATTTGCTCTATTTAAAGAAGCTACATTTGGTACAACTCTAACAGTTGCTATTAAATCTCCTGCTTTTACGATAGCTCCTTCTTCAACTAAAATCTTATCAACAATACCTGCTATTTGAGGTTTAATTTCAACTTCTTCTAAAGGTACTACTTTACCTGTTGCTACCGTTTTTTTAACTATTGTTGTTCTAAACGGTGTTTCTGTTTCATACGTTACAATATTTTTTTTGTTCTTTTGCCCGAACCATATTAATGCTACAGCAAATAATATTGCTATAATACCTAAAATAATTTTTGCTCTTTTACTCATAATTAGTTGATTGATTTATTCTTCTCTTAATGCTTCGATTGGTTTTACTACTGTTGCCATATGTGCAGGTATTAATCCGATTAAAGTACCTAACACTACTAAGGTTGTAAATGCTATTAATATAATAGGAATATTTACTGTTGGATTCACTAATGTTGCATCTGGACCTTGCCCAAAAGCAGCATCTATTATAAACAATACTAATGCTCCGAATATAATACCTAACATACCTGCTACTGTCGTTAAAAAAACAGATTCTAATACAATTTGTTGTCGGATACTTTTAGGAGTTGCTCCTAAAGCTCTTCTAATTCCTATTTCTTTAGTACGTTCTTTTACAGTAATTAATAAAATATTACCTATTGCAAAAACACCTGCTATTAAAGTTGCAATACCTACAAACCATGTTAAAAATTGCATCCCTGTTAAAAAGCCAGTAAATTTTGCTATTTCTACACCTAAATTTACGCTTCCGAAAGCTCTTTTATCATCAGGATGTACTTTGTGTAAACTTTTTAATGTTAATAAAACATCTTTTTCTAATTGTTTAATATCTACTCCTTCGTTGGCTGTTATCATCATCCAATGAATTTTATCACCCATATTATATACTTGCTGAAAAGTCGTAAAAGGTATGTAAGCACAAGCTCCATCAAAATTAATACTACTCGATTCTTTATAAACACCTATTACCTTATAATTGATATTGTTAATTTTGATGTATTGTCCAATCGGTTCTTCTTTTTTATCGAATAATTGCTTATAAATATCTTCAGCAATTACAACAACTTTTGCTTTTGATAAAATGTCATTTTCGTTTAAAAAACGTCCATAAATCAAATTCTTTTTCTGCACCTGATCTAAAATAGGATAATCACCACTAATTTGAAAACTTCCTGATTTAAAACCTTTAATTATTTGCCCATCAGATTGACTTCTTGGTGCTAATAATTTTATCTCTTTAAATTCTTGTTTTAATATTTTAACATCAGTTAATGTTGGTAAAAATCGCCTTCCTTTTTGAAAACCTTTAAAAGGAGTATCTGTTGATTGTGCCCAAATAAACACACTATTGGTGGCAAAATTTCCAAAAATTTTCTTGAAATTATTTTCCATCCCTCTAGATGCTCCTAACAAAACAACTAATAAAAATATTCCCCAAAGAACACCTATAATAGTTATTGCGGTTCTAACTTTATTTTTACGAATACTTCCGTAAATTTCTTGCCAAGTGTCTGAATCAAATAAAAATTTCATAATTAATCTGCTCTTAATGCTTCAATTGGTTTAATATTTGCTGCTCTTTTTGCAGGTAAATAACCTGCTATTAAACCCGATAATATTAAAACAATGGTTGCTCCTATTACAATCCCTGGGCTTACGCTTGGATCTTTTATAAAATATTTTTCTAAACTATCGCCAATTAAACTTAAAATATAAGTTCCTAGCGAGAGTCCTAAATAACCTGCAATTGTAGTTATCAATACAGATTCTTGTACAACCATTCCTATAATTGATGAAGGTTTTGCTCCTAATGCTTTTCTGATACCAAATTCTTTGGTACGTTCTTTTATTACAAAAATCATAATATTACTAATACCAATAATACCAGCGATTAAAGTTCCTGAACCTACAAAAATCACAATAAAGTATAAGGCTAACATAAAAGTTCCGATACCTTTATTTGCTTCCGCCATGTTACGTACCGAAAGTGCACTTTGATCATCAGGATGAATACCTAAATTTTTACGTAAATCACGTTCCATTTTATTACCAAAAGCAATCGCCTGATCTAAACTTAACTTAGGCTCATACCCTATAACAATCTGATTTAAATGGTCATTATTTCCATAAATCATTTGTGCTGTTGTTACAGGCATATAGGTTTGTCTTTCTTCTCTATCACCTCCTGCATCAGAAAAAAGACCTATTATTTGATAAGATATTCCACCTACATTTACACGTTTTCCTAAAGCTGGTTTTTCACCAAATAAATCTTCTTTTACTAAACGACCAATAACAATAACTTTTGCTTTTTCTCTTAAGTCTCGTTCATTAATATATCTACCTTCATCAATAATTGTTTTTTCTAAAAATTGATGATCTGGATGAACAGCTCTTAAACTGTAATTATCTGATTTATTTTTATAAGAAATACTTACATTATTATAAATACGCCCTGTTAAATGCTGAATTTTATCTTGATACTCTTTTTCAATAAAATTGAAGTCTTTGTTTTTAAGTTTAATTTCTCTTCCTGTTTGCAAGCCTTTATAAGGTTTTGAGGTTTTCCAAACTCTTACCCTCATTGTGTTCATTGCATCATCAACAAAAGCACCTTTAAACGAATTACTTAATCCGCTTACAATACCAAAAAGTAGCGTAAATAATAATATTGCAAAAGCAACCGTAAAACCAGACATTACAGAACGTAATTTGTTTTTATTGATGCTTTGAAATATTTCTCTCCAACGATCTAAATCAAACATAATTAAATTGCTTTAGAATTTACTTTGTCTTCCGTTTTTTCGGTTAACTCATCACTAATAATAACCCCGTCTTTTAAACGAATAATTCTTTTTGTTTGCTCTGCAACTTCCTCTTCATGAGTAATTACAAAAACCGTCATTCCTTCTTCGTTAATTCCTTTCAATAAATCCATAACAGAATCCGTAGTTGTAGAATCTAAAGCTCCTGTAGGCTCATCAGCTAAAACAACTTTAGGTTTAGTAACCAAGGCTCTTGCAATTGCAACACGTTGTTTTTGTCCTCCTGAAAGTTCGTTTGGTAAATGATGCGCCCATTCTTTTAAACCTACTTTTTCTAAATACTCTAAAGCGATAACTGCTCGTTCTTTTCTAGAAACACCTTTATAATATAATGGTAAAGCTACGTTTTCTAAGGCTGTTTTATATGATATCAAATTAAACGATTGAAAAATAAATCCTAAAAATTTATTACGTAAAACCGCTGCTTTTGTTTCATTTAAATCTTCAATTAATTGACCATTTAAATAATACTTTCCTTCATCATGAACATCTAATAAACCTACAATATTTAATAAAGTTGATTTTCCTGATCCTGATGAACCCATAATCGATACAAATTCGCCTTCCTTTATATGTAAGTCTAATCCTTTTAAAACATGAAGTGAGTCTTTTCCGATTGGGTACGATTTGTGTAGGTTTTCTATTCGAATCATTGTCTTGGCTAATTTTAAAAATCTAAAAGTAAATACTGATACTTAGTCTATTACTAATTTTATGTTAAATCATTATTTACTTCCTTACAAGACGACTAATTTTGATTTATGTTACAAAATATTTTTATATTTTTAAAAACCGCTCATCAAAAATAAATAAATGACTGATTTACATACTGATAAAAAAATAATTCTGTTTGATGGAGTTTGTAATTTCTGTAATAGTTCGGTATTAAAAGCGATTAAATTTGATACTAAAAATCAATTTGTATTTGCAAGTTTACAATCGGATATTGGAAAAAAAATAACAACTCATTTAGGTATCGATACAACTAAAATTGATTCGATTATTTTGTACGAGCCTAAAGTTGCTTATTATATTAAATCTACAGCAGCTTTAAAAATTATGGCTTCTTTTGGCGGTATTTGGAATTTAACTGTTATTTTAAAATTTATTCCTGAAGATTTTAGAGATTATTGTTACGATTTTATTGCAAAAAACCGATATAAATGGTTTGGTAAAAAAGAAACTTGTATAATTCCTTCTAAAGAAATAAAAGAGAAATTTTTATAAAAAAATCCCACTTAATATATAAGTGGGATTTTTTATTTATAAACTTACTTTTGATAAATTTATAATTGGGGGATTTTTTTAATATTTAATTGTTAAAATAAATTTTAGAAGCTCCTAAACCTACAGGTGAAGAATATATTTCTGATTTAGTATTTATATCAAAAACTTTTAATTTACTTAATTTAGTAAAAGTATATTCTACTGTAAATAATTCATTTTGTCTTACATTCATTCCATAAATTAACCCAACATTTATACCTTCAGTCGCTAAATTAGATGATGTATTAGTAATATTATAAACGGTAGTATTACTTCCTTGATAATAGTAAACTTTATTATTATCGAAACTCATATAAGTTGCTCTTTTGTTTTCAGGAAAAACTAATTCTTTTACTATTTTATTAGTAGAAGTATTAATAAAGCTTATTGAAGAGGTTGTTGAAGTTAATACTTTTGTATAATCATCATTATAAGTTAAAGCCTTACCTTCTGATAAAACGATTAAGTTTCCTGAATTATCAAAAGCTATATCATCTGGATTATCTTTTACAGTAATTGTTGAAACTGTATTATTAGCATTTAAATCTACTACAGATATAATATTATTTGAAGACCAAGCGCCCTTATGAGAAACATATAATTTATTATCTTTATTTAAAATTTGTTCAACACCATTTGCTAAAGAAATTGTGTTTGCTTCTATTTTATTTGTTTTTAAATCGATAATAGCTAAATAATCATCATTAACATTTCCTCCTTCACCCCAATTGGTAACATATCCTTTATCACCTACAACAGTCATATATCTTGGGTTATTTAAACCTGTAGTTATTGCTGATTTTTTCTTAAATGTTATTTTATCGGCAATAATAATAGTGTTTACATCATTTAAAATAATATACGCATCGGTATCAGAAAAAGAAATTGATTGAATTAATCCACCTAATTGAGCATCATTTTCTCCTGTATAAACAAAATTGGTTGCTACGTTTGATAAAGCACTATCCACATAAGCAATAGAACCATCTTTATCTCCATAGTTTCCTTCTGAACTTATAATTAATCCATTATTGTATTTACCAGGAAGTTCATTCAAAGGTTCATCATCACTAGAACAAGAAGTAATAAGTATAGTAACTAAAAAAAGTTGTAAAAGTAATTTTGTAATTTTCATTTGTTTAAAATTTATAATTTATATTGATGTTAAAATTTGTTCCAGGCATAGGGCGTAAGTTTGAAAAATAATATACTTTATTAAATATATTATTAACCGTTACCCCAATTATTGGAAGTATTGTTGTTTTAGTTGATAAATTTAAATTTACGCCTATATTTTGCACATTAACTGCATCTAAAGAATAAAAATTTAAATTTGTTTCGTTAGTATATGTTTTACTTTGGTACAAACCTTGTAAAAAAACATGTACTTTTTTATACGTATAACTAGTCGTAAAATTTAATAAATGAGAAGGAGCATAAGGCAATGTTTTACCTGTCTCTTTATTTGTCGCTTTTGTAAAAGTGTAATTAGAAGATGTATTTATTATATGTTCTCCTATTTCTTTTTGATAACTAATAAATGATTCTACTCCTTTATTTATTACATCATTTACATTTTTAGGTCTCCATAAATTACCACCTGCTGGTAACCATAAAATTTTATCATTAGTATGAATATAAAACAGTGTTGATTTCAATACTAAATCTTTCTTTTTATAAGAAAGCCCTACTTCTCCTTGAATAGCATTTTCTGGCACTAAATTTAAGCTACCTACAATAGGCCAATAAAGTTCATTATAAGTTGGAACTCTATAATTTGTTGAAAAATTAGCTGTTAATTTTAATTTAGGTAATACATTATATTCACTTCCTATAAATACAGAAAATGGCACATTAAAATCAGAATTAAGTTCTTTTCTTACCTGTAAACTTGTTACTATTTTTTTTAAAGGTTGATATTTTACACTTCCTATAAAAGCAGTTGATTTTCTTGTTTTTGTAGTTGTTTCGGAATTACTACCCGCAATATTTTCAAAAATAGTTTTATAATTAAATGATAAAGTATTAGATGGTTTATAAGTTAAAGAGTAGTTAATTTGTGTAGTTCTAGATTTACCAAAACTATAATTAATAGCATCTTTATTATCATAATATCTATACTCTTGTGTTAAATACGCAATATTTATTAGCTGTTTAAATTGTGAAGAATAATTATAATTCCACTTTAATAAATTACGTTGATTAAAATCTTCATTACGTTCACTTCCTGCTGATGGATTTGGTAAACCATCTGAAAATAAACGATCTCCGTAATAACCTGTAGTAAAAAAAGCTATTTTATTTTTTGAATTAAACTTATGAGCTATATTAAAATTAATACCATAGTTTTTATAAGAACCATTATCATTTTTCAATAATTTTCCGTTACTATCTTTATACCTATCATCTATAAAAGTATAATCATTATCAGAATAATTAATTGTTGATGCTAACTTTACACTCCATTTTTCATCACCAAAAGAACTTTTAAAAAAATTAGAAGTTGTATTAAAACTTCCATATGAAGAAAATATGTGAATTTTTTTATGTTTCTCAAAACTTATTTCATCATTTAAATGTACAGTACCACCAATAGCTCCTGAACCAAACTCGGTGCTATTTCCACCACTTTGAACAACTATATTATCACTAATACTTGCTGATAATGAATTAAAATCTGTTTGACCACTACCAATTGAATTAATAGGAATACCATTCCATAAAACCAATGTATTAGAAGCTGATGTTCCTCTAAAGCGAGCTGTACTAACTCCTCCATTTCCATAATCTCTAAAAGCAATTGGGCTATTATAGCGTAACAGATTGGTTAAATTAATAGGGTTTTTAACAAGTTGTTTATCTGTTATTTTTATTGATTTTACACTAATCTGATTAAATTTTTTATTTTTTATTTTTCCAGCAACCTGTACCTCTTCTAAAACATTCGTTATAGAATCTTTTTGAGCAAAAGAATAAAATGTAACAATAAAAAATACTGTAAAAAGTAAGTGTTTTCTCATAATATACTAAAAACCTTTATCCCGAAAGTTTGAATTATTTAAAACCTAGGCAGGTCTCCTGGCTTGCGTCTTGTAATTGGTCTTCCCGCTTAAAAACAGTGACTTAAAGAGTAATTACAAGCTTAATAGCTTACAGTTGCGGGAACAGCTTCGGTATTTAATCGAATTCCCTTTTAATTTGATGTTATATTTTTAAACATCAAAACCTAAATTTCGCGCAAATTTATGATATTTTATTAAGAATCTAGCATCAATAAATCATTATAGTTCGAAAACTTAACAGTAAGCTCACTTGATACCGAAAAATAATTCGGATGAATCATTGCTGATAAACACTCAATACCATCGACTAAAGTACTTGCTGATGATTGTGTAAACATAGCAAAATCAGCAATAAAAACCTGTTTATTTTTAACGGCTTTTAAAGAACTCCATTCTGGTTTATCTTCTAAAAATCGCATATCTTCCATTGTTCGTGAAATTCCGTAGCCACACGGAGCAATTATTAATATCTCTGGATTATATTTTACAATTTTACCCCAAGAAATAACAATACTATCTCCTGACGGATGCGATAATAAATCGATACCACCAGCATATCCTATTTGATGAGGAATCCAATGTCCGCAATTAAATAACGGATCAATCCATTCTAACAACATTACACTTTTAGATTGTATGCTGTTTGCTCGTTGTGTATCGACTATATTGTAAATACGATTTTTAAGTTTTTGTACATATTTAATTCCTATTTCTTCTTTTCCCATTGCTTTTGCTATGGTTAATGCATTCTCAAAAACATCGTCTAAAGAATTTGGAGTTATAGAAATTAAAGTTGGTTGTTTCGCTAATTTAGAAGCAGATTTTGCAACAGATTCTGTATCTATTTGACAAACATCACATACATCTTGTGTAAAAATAATATCTGGAGCAATACTTTCTAAAACAGGTTCATCAACATAATACAACGTACCTCCTTCAGCTTTTGTTTTTGAAAAAATGGTGTTAATTTCATCACTAGTTAAAGTTTGTCCTTCTAACTTATATTTAACAGCTACCTGTTTTTCTTTTAGTGCAATTGCAGGACATTCAAATGTAACACCGTCTAAATATTCTTGTAATCCCATATCATAAATCATTTGGGTTACTGCTGGCATAAATGAGGAAACTTTCACTGAAAATATATTTTGAACGGCTAAATTACATAGTTATCGAGTATTATTCTCTTTTTCTAAAAAATCTTTACAATCTTTGCCGTTTAATTTATTTCTTTATTATAATTATTAATTATGATGTACTATATCTCTGGCGGAGAACGTTCAGGAAAAAGCAGTTATGCACAACAATTAGCCGAATCATTATCAGAAAACCCTTATTATTTAGCCACTTCAAGAATTTGGGATGCCGATTTTAAAAAACGTGTAGACAGACATATTTCTGATAGAGATGAACGTTGGACAACTATTGAAGAAGAAAAAAACATCAGTAATGTAATTCCTAAAAATGCAACCGTAGTTATTGATTGTGTTACTTTATGGCTAACTAATTTTTATTTAGATACTAAAAATGATGTACAAAAAAGTTTAACCTTAGCAACCAATGAAATTGACAAACTAATTGAAATTGATGCTACTATTATTATTATTTCAAATGAAATAGGAATGGGTTTACATGCCGATACTCAAATTGGCAGAAAATTTACCGAATTACAAGGATGGATAAATCAATATATTGCTAAAAAAGCTGATAAAGCTACATTTATAGTATCTGGTTTACCACTAACTTTAAAATAAATAAAATGTACTCTACGGAAATAACACCACTTTCAAACACGCTAAAAACAGCACTTCAAGATAAAATTGATTTTAAAACAAAACCAATTGGTTCGTTAGGAGTTTTAGAAGAAATTGCCTTACAAATAGGACAAATTCAAAACAGCCTTTCTCCTACTTTATCTAAACCAAGTATTGTTGTTTTTGCTGGTGATCATGGTATTGTAAAATCGAAAGCTGTAAGCCCTTATCCGCAGGAAGTAACACAACAAATGGTGTTAAACTTCTTAAATAACGGAGCTGCAATTAACGTTTTTTGTAATCAGAATGATATCAATTTAAAAATTGTTGATGCAGGTGTAAACGCTGATTTTGAACCAAATATTAATTTGATATCAGCAAAAATAGCTAAAGGAACAAAAGATTACAGTATTGAAAAAGCAATGACCACAGAAGAGTGTTTATCGGCTTTAGATAAAGGAAAAAAACTAGTTACAGAATTACATAAACAAGGAACAAACACCATTGGTTTTGGTGAAATGGGAATTGGAAACACTTCTGCTGCTGCTTTATTAATGACTTATTTTACTGATATTTCTATTGAAAATTGTGTTGGAAAAGGAACTGGTTTAGATGATTCTGGAGTTCTTAAAAAAGCTGACATTCTTAAAAACGCACTTAATTTACATCAAAAAAATATTCAAAATCCAATAGATGCTTTGGCTACTTTTGGTGGTTTTGAAATTGTAATGATGTGCGGAGCTATGCTAGAAGCGGCATCTTTAAAAATGACTATTTTAGTAGATGGATTTATTGTTACTTCGGCTTTATTAGCTGCACAGGCTATCAATAAAAATGTTTTAGATTACTGTATTTTTTGCCATACATCAGGCGAACAAGGTCATTGAAAAAATGTTGCAATTTTTAAATGCAAAACCGCTGTTAAATATTGGTTTACGTTTAGGCGAAGGAACTGGTAGTGCGATTGCTTTTCCTATTGTAAAATCGGCTGTTAGTTTTTTAAATGAAATGGCAACTTTTAAAAGTGCAAATATATCTGAAGCTTAATTTATGAAAAATCAAATTCATTATTTTTTAACTGCTGTCTTATTTTTCACGAGAATTCCTTGCCCAAAATGGGTCAATCATTCTCCTGAAATTTTAAATAAAAGCAGTCGATATTTCTCGTTAGTTGGTATTCTTATTGGCGCAATTTCAGCATTGGTTTATGTTGGCGCTTCCTTTTTATTCACCTCAAGTATTGCACTTGTTTTTAGTTTGATTGCTTCTATTTGGACAACAGGTGCTTTTCATGAAGATGGTTTTGCTGATGTATGCGATGGTTTTGGTGGCGGATGGACGAAAGATAAAATTTTAACCATCATGAAAGATTCTAGATTAGGAACTTATGGTGTTGTGGGAATTGTTGCACTTTTATCAATAAAAACATTAAGTTTATACGAACTGTTACAATTCAATAATTCGATTAAAACAATTCCTTTATTATTGATTTCTGGACATGCAATTAGCCGATTTATCGCAACTATTTTATTATATACACACGAATATGTAAGAGATATTGATACTGCTAAAGTAAAACCGACCACAAAAAAAATGAGTACAAAAGCACTAATTATTTCTGGTTTCTTTGGAATACTGCCTATTGTATTTTTTCAAGATATTAGAGTATTTGCCGTTTTAATTCCATTATTATTGACCTATTTATATATGAGTCGTTTTTTCAAAAAATGGATTGGCGGACAAACTGGCGATTGCGCTGGGGCATTGCAACAAGTATCCGAAGTTATTTTTTATTTATCAATACTTATTTTATGGAAATTATTTTAGTCAGACATACGACTCCAAATATTGAAAAAGGAATCTGCTACGGACAAGCTGATATTGGTGTTATCGATACTTTTTCAGAAGAAATACAGCCAATTTTAAAAGAAGTTCCTGTAAATGATACTGAAACTGCTTATTATTCAAGTCCTTTAAAACGTTGTAAATTATTAGCAGAACAATTATCTGATACTATTATTTTTGATGATAGATTAAAAGAACTTGATTTTGGAGATTGGGAACTGAAAAAATGGGATGAAATTAATGATCCTGAATTAGATATTTGGATGAACGATTTTGTAAATATTACGGTTACAAATGGCGAGTCTTATATTGATTTACACACCAGAACTGTTCAGTTTTTAAACGAACTCAAATCGTTAAAAAAACAACGTGTTGTTATCGTTACACATGCTGGAGTTATCAGAAGTTTATGGGCTTATGTAAACAATATTTCTTTAGAAAACTCTTTCGATTTAAAATTAACGTACGGAGATATTATCAAATTCACACTATAATTCAATCATCAAAATGAAACAGTTTTTAATATTTCTTATTCTTACATTATTTTTTATCCAATGTAAAAAATCAGAAGAAAAAAACAGCCAAACAATAACAGCTAACCAAAGCCCTATTAAATATGCAAAAGGCTTTGATATTATTACTGAAAATAATCAGAAAAAATTAATCATTAAAAAAGTATTTCAAAATTCAGATAAACAATTTGAATTTACACTTACCAATAAAACTGATATTTCTAAAAATCAACTAAAAACTCCTGTTGAAAAATTAGTTGTTACAAGTACTACGCATATACCGATGCTAGAACTTTTAAATAGTGAGGGAAAATTAGTCGGATTTCCACATGCAAAATATATTTCATCAGAAAAAACAAGAAAAAGAATTGATGCTGGAAAAATTACAGAATTAGGAAATGAACAAAGTATGAATACCGAAAAACTACTAGATTTACAACCCGAATTAGTTATAGGTTTCTCTTTACATCCAAATAGTAAATTATACGAAAATATTAAAAAATCAGAAATTCCTGTTATTTTTAATGGCGACTGGCTAGAAGAAACACCTTTAGGAAGAGCCGAATGGATTAAATTTTTTGGTGTACTTTTAGATAAAGAAAAACAAGCCGATAGTATTTTTAATACCATTGAAAAGAATTATTTAGACGCTAAAAAAACAGCTGAAAAAAGCTCTAATTATCCAACAATTTTATCAGGAAGTATGTTTAAAGAAGTTTGGAATGTTCCTGGAGGAAATAGTTTTATCGCTACTTTTTTTAAGGATGCACATTTAAATTATCTTTGGAAAGAAACCAAAAGCACAGGAAGTTTACAACTAAGTTTTGAAAGTGCTTTAGATAAAGGAAAAAAAGCTGATTATTGGATTGGTTGTGGCTTATACGAAACGAAAGAACAATTATTAAGTGCCAATAAACATTATAAAGAATTTGATGCTTTAAAAAACGAAAAAACTTATACTATTGGCACAAAAAAAGGAAAAACTGGCGGACTTATCTATTTTGAATTAGCGCCAATCAGACCTGATTTAGTTTTAAAAGATATCATCAAAATTACAAATCCAAAAGCGTTACCTAATTATCAGTTAACATTTTTTGAGAGAATACAGTAAACTTATTAAAAATAAAAACTCCTGTTTATAACAGGAGTTTTTTTAGTCGAAAATTTAAAAATAGTTAGTTTCTAAACTTATTTCTTGTAATAATATTTTTAAGTCTTTCTTTTAAATCGGTTCCTGTATCGTACACCATTTGTTCGTTTGAAGGAAAATTCATCGATTGCAACTTTGTTAAATTGAAAAAAACATCATCTAAAGCTCTTCTATCTCCATCGTAATTAGCGTAAATATGCTCAAAAGCAAATTCACTTTCAATAGGAAAACTCTCTACTAATTGATCTGATGAATTTTCAAAATACTTAACCAAACCACTTACTTTACTACTCTTAAATTGTGTAAAACGATACAATCTACATCTAATAGTTCTAAAATTATCTACTTTAATTTTAACACCTAAACTATCTTTTACATAACCGCCGTTATTATTTTTCAGATATTTAAAGCCATCTTTAATTTGTTTTTCTTTAATTATTTCTTTTTCACGAATTTGTTCAGGAGAAATATCAATACTTCTCAAATTTAACTCTAAATCAAAATCATACTTCACAAAGTTATTTTTTTTAGAATGATACACTGTCCATAAATCATTTAAACCATAAGTATCCATCGCTAATAAATCATCTTCTAATCTTCTAGGTATTATTTGATTTGTTTCATTATTTACTGATAAATAAACATAATCTGTTCCTTTTACGTGGGCTTCTTCAAGTAATTTTATAGTATTTTTATAATTTGGAATTAATTTATTTAGATGTGTAAAAGCATCAAAAGCACTTCTATAATTCATCTTATTTTGAGAACCAGATTTTAATAAATCCACTCCATTATTGTACAAATAATTTGCATAATTTTCTTTTGCTTGAATAATTTTATTGTCATAATTAACCAAGTTAAAATTAACATTTTCACCTGTCGAAACATCATTTAAAGGCAGTAACGGCTTAATTTTTTCTTGTCTATTTTTTAATCGATGATAAAGTGTATAAATAGCTTTTAAATTTGCCGAATTATTCTCTTTTTCTAAATATGATATTTTTGCTAAATCTCTTTTCGTTGCTTTAAAAAAAGCATTCTGAAGCATTATAACATACGGTTGATTTTTTTCTTTATACTTGTTTTTGGACAATTTTTTAATCGATAAAGAAATTGCTTTATCATAATCGCCAGTATTAAGTGCTTTTTCGGTTGTTTTAATACTGTTACAAGAAAGTATTAACACTGTAAAAAACAGTAATAAAGTAATTTTTTTCATAAAGTTTGGGTTTCGTCAGAAATGACAATTATTATGCCAATAACTAATACTTTTTAAATTAATTTCATTTGTTTATTCTAATAATTGAGCCATTGCTATTTTAACAATTTCAATATTTTTAAGTTTCGTTGTGTGGTTTGCTTTTTTCTGCCTTTGTACAACTTGACGCAACAAATTTACACCTACTTTATCAAAACTATATTTTTTATACTGAATTCCTTTAGATACAATATCATCTGCTAAATTTTTGATAGCTTCCGTATTGCTACTTTTTGCTATTTTATCATAAGCTTTTTTATATAATCCTTGTGTTTTTTTATCTTGACTTAAATACATTCCCGACATTACGTTACCCGCAATAAAACTTAATTCATCTTCATCATTTTCTTCTAAATAAATACGTGTTAAAGGATTTGCTATAATTTCTTTTACTTCTGATGGTAATGTTTTTGATTTTTGAATAGCTAAAGTTTTATCGACATAATACATTCCAACTAAAGATTTTCCTAACACAGCATACGATTTACTTTCTAAACCTTTTTGAAAAACCGATTTTAATTCAGGATCTGTTAACTTTCCTAATGTTTCTATCGCTGCTGCTTTTACTAATGTTTTCGGGTCATTTATTGCGATTTCTTTAATTTTTGAAATCACTCTTTTTTTAGAATTTTTATTTACCAAATTGATATTCTCTAAAGCTGAAATTCTAATTTTATAAAATGAATCACTCATTGCTTCAGCTATTGCATCAAATGCTTTTTTATCATCTTGATTTTTAGCAACCTCAACTAAAGCTTCTTTTTTATGTTGATAATTATCAGCGTGTTTTAATTGATAAATATAATCGCTTAAAACTTTATTTTCGAAAATATCGCATAATAAAACTCCATCAGCATTTACCTGAATAAACTGAGGTTGTTTTATAAAAGGAAACGTAAACGAAGCATCTTTACTCTCTACAAAAACAGTATGACGTGTTGATTTGTTATCTTCAAAAACATCAATAGTAAAAGGAAATTTAAATTCATTTTCTTGATTCTGAATAATATTGATAGTAACTGTTTTTCTTAATTTATTAAAATCGTAAGAAACATCTAACTTCGGATGCCCACTATTAAAAAACCATTGATTAAAAAACCAATTCAAATCTTTTCCAGTTACCGTTTCAAAAGCCAATCGCAATTGATGCGCTTCTGCTGTACTGTATTTATTAGTAGTTAAATACTTGTTTAATCCTGCATAAAAAGCTTCATCACCTAAATAATTACGTAACATATGTAAAATTGCGCCACCTTTATTATAGCTAACGCCATCAAACATATCTTCTTTATCATTATAATTAAATCGAACTAAATGTTTATCAAAATTTTGTCCGTTTTTATAGCCCTCAATAGTTTCTAATAAATGAGCATCGGCATTTTCTTTACCGTATTTATATTCCCTCCATAAATATTCACTGTAATTTGCAAAACTTTCGTTAACGGTTAAATTACTCCAACTTTCGGCAGTTACATAATTCCCGAACCAATGATGAAAAGCTTCGTGAGAAATTGTATCTTCATGTGTATTTTCATCAATTAATTGCCCTGGCATTTGATACGCTTTTTCTCCATGAATTACAGCCGTTGTATTTTCCATTGCACCACTTACATAATCTCTACCTACAATTTGCGCATATTTATTCCAAGGATATTCAATTCCTGAAATTTTAGAAAAGAAACCTAACATTTCAGGAGTATTTCCAAAAATCTCTTTTGCATACGGAGCATATTTTTTTTCAACATAATAATCAACAGGAATATTTTTATAAGTGTCTTTTATTATTTCATATTCCCCTACTCCCATAAAAAATAAATATGGTGCGTGTTTTTGAGTAAAATTCCAATAATCGGTTCTTGTACCGTTGTTATTTTTTTGTTGATTTTCTAACTTTCCGTTAGATAGCGTTACATATTTTGTAGGAACAGTAATATAAATTTCTTGTGAAGTTTTTTGATTAGGTGCATCAATTGTAGGAAACCAACAACTACTTGCTTCGGTTTCTCCTTGTGTCCAAACTTGGGTTGGTTTATTTTTATCTAAACCTGTTGGATTTACAAAATATAAACCTTTTGCCGATGTTATAGCTTTACTTCCTTTTTGTTTTACTTTTTCAGGACGTGCCGTATATTTTATATAGATAGTAAATTCTTCATTCCTTTTATAAATACGAGGTAAATCGATAATCAATTTAAAATCATCATAATTATAAGGTAAAGATTGTTTATTCATTAAAACTTCATTAATAAGCATTGCCTTTGCATCTAACGTTACTTTAGCTGTTTCATAAAAATGAGGTTTCACTGGTTACCCATTCTTCTCCGTTTAATTGCTGATTTTTAAAATTAAAATCTACTTTTAATTTAGTGTGAATTAAATCGTGAACTTTAGCTGTTTCTGCTCTGTAAACAGTATTTGATTGTGAAAACAACGTAAGCGTAAAAAAAACAACGAGAAAAGTAAGAACTTTTTGAAACTTCATAAAATATTTTCGTTTAAGCATCAAAAGTAAGAAAATCTATTGGGAGACTTGTTAATGAGCCGTTAAAAAGAAAACACCATCAAAATATTTGATGGTGTTATTATTATTATTATTATTATTATTATATATTTTTTTTTTAAATTCCAAAAAGACTGCTAAACTTTTCAAAATCTAAATTATCACTATTTAACTTTGCATTTTGTAACATTTCCATAATTTTAGTAATATTCATTTTATCACCTAAAATACGAGCAATACCAACTCCCTTTTCTTTACCATAACCAAAAGCTATAATTTCATCAATAGCATCTGCTTTTCCACTATAATAAAAAGATACATGCATATTTTCTTCTTTAAAATTTATTAGTTTCTTATAATCAGAACTTTTTAAAATTGCTTTTAATTTCTCTTTTTCTATTTCATAAGTAACTTCATCTGAAGTTTTATAAGGTAAGCCCGTTATATTTATTTTATGAATACTAGCTAATATTTTTTTATCATCTTCAGATGATTTATCTACTGACAACTCGAATAAATTTGTAGGAATATTAAAATTTACAAATCCTTTTTTATCTTGACTTTCTACTAAATAGCTTTGTAATGATACTTCTTTTTTACATTGAAACTGTAATAAAGGCTACTAATAGTAACAAGTATATAAATGTTTTTTTCATTCTCTTTTTATTTTTTGATACTATTATTTATTTTTTATCCTTAGAAAAAGTATCTGCTAGTTTAGACATTTTATTAATATCAATAGTTCCAGTTAATGATACAATTACAGATTCTGGACCGCCAGTTTTAGCATTTTTATTTTTCACAAACATTAATACTTCACTAACAAAGTCTTTATTTTTAGTCGACTTCACATAAATTTTAACACGTGAATCTTTATCTTTAATACGCATTAATTCTGTTAAATTATTTTTACTTACAGCTGATTTTACTAAATTTTCCATTTGAGTAGAAACTGCTATTTTTTCTGTTGAAAAGACTTTTAACTCTTGTAAGTCTTTTATCATATTAAAAACTTCCATAGCTTCGTTATCATCTGAATTAACATTAAATTTCGATAAAATCTCAAAAGCATCTTTATTTACTACTACTGATGATACCTCATCAATATCTTCAAGTTTATCAAATATTGATTGTCCGAAACTTAAATTTGCTGTAAATACTAGTGCAAATATTATTATTATTTTTTTCATGATCTTCTTGTTTATTAAATTCTTGGGGTTATTCTTGTTTATATTAATTTACAGTCTTTATTACTTTATCTATTGTTTCTTCGTAGGTATTCAAATATTCTAGAGCTTCATTTCCTTTGTTTAAGTTATCTGAAACGGCATATAATGCTTCGTTTCCTTTGTTTAAATTTATTGAAACCATTTGTAACGCTGTAGTAATTTCTACGAACTGTTTCCTTTGTTGATGCTCTTTATATTTTTCATTACCCACAAATAAACTTAATAACAAAACTATTGACGCTGCTACCGATAACCATTTCCAGTTCTTCTTAGGTTTCTCAGGTTGTAACTGAATGGTTTTTGTAAACGTATCGTTTTTACTCTGTTTAAAGTAACTAAATAATATACTGTATTCTTGTAAATGCACTGCTACATTATCTGAAGTAAAGTATTTTTGTAATACTTCTTCTTCTTGCAAAGTAGTTGTTGCATTTAAGTATTTTTCTACTAATTTTTCTATGTTAGTTAACTCCATAGTTATGTTTTTTAATCAGTTCTTGTCTTATTGTTTTTCTTGCTCTAGATAAAGCTACTCTAACAGCAGTTGGTTTCATGTCTACCATTTTACATATTTCATCAAAATCATATTGTTCCACATCTCTTAATTGAATAATAATTTTTTGTTGTGCTGGTAATTTTTCAATCAACTGATGAACTAAACTTACACTGTCATTGTGTTCTACTTTTTTATCTAAGGGTGTTTCTTTTTCTTTATAATTAGTATGAACCAAAGTCAAATTACTTGCTTGTTTCGATTTTAATCGATCATAACAATAATTTTTTGTCATTGTCATTGCAAATGCTTCTACATTTTTATAATCAGACAGTTTTTCTTTGTTTTTCCATAATTTAAATACTAGTTCTTGTGTCGCATCTTCCGCTTCTTCTCTCGAAACTAAAAGCCTTTTTGCTAAACGAAAGACTTTATCTTTAAATGGCATGACAACTTTTAAAAAGTCTGATTGATTCATTTTTGTAGTAGGTTAGTTTTGTAAACTTATAAAACTTTATATCTAGTGGGTTTACATAACTACGACGAGATAGTTTTAAGTTTGTTACATCAAAAATTAAAAAAAATAATATTATTCACTAAATTGCGTTGATACTATAGCCAATATATTCCTTATGAAATTACTTAAAACATCTTTTAGTACCTTTTTTTACTTGTTTTTATTGATATCAATAGTTTCTTGTAGTAAAAAAGGAGAAACCCCTAATGATATTCAAATTCAAAGTTTTGTTTGGAAAGGATTAAATGCATTCTATTTATGGCAAGATCAAGTTACTGATTTATCTGACACACGTTTTACTAACGACCAGCAATTGTATAGTTATTTATCGGAAACAGAAAACCCTAGTGATTTATTTTCTAATTTATTATCTTATGAAAATGAATATCCAAAAAACCCTAACAGAAACTATTCTTGGATTACTGATGATTATATTGCTTTAGAGCAATCTTTTCAAAGTATTCGTTTAACAACAGGTATGAAGTTAAAGGGAGCTAATTATTTAGATGGTTCTGACAATTATTATGTGTATGTATATGATGTTGTAAAAACTTCAGATGCAGATATTAATGGAGTAACTAGAGGAATGCTTATTTCTGAAGTTAACGGTACACAAATTACAAGAACAAATGTTAATTCATTACTTAATAGTAATTCATTTACCATACATTTAGCCGATTATAATATGGGAAATCCTGTTAGCAACGGTAATACTATTTCATTAACAAGCTCTCAAGTAACTGAAAATCCTATAAAAGAAGTTAAAGTAATAAACAACGGAGCTAATAAAATTGGATATTTAATGTATAATCAATTTTCTAGTTCTTTTGATGGTGAATTAAATACAGCTTTTGCTAAATTTAAAAATGAAGCAATTACTCATTTAATTATCGATTTACGTTATAATGGTGGTGGTTCTGTGCAATCAGCCGTTTATTTAGGAAGTATGATTACTGGTCAGTTTAACAAGGAATTATTTTCTAAACAAGTATGGAACAGTAAATTTATGAAGGCAATAACACCTGATAAACTTGAAAATAATTTTACTGACAAAATATTAAATAAAGATAGTAACGGAAATATAATTTTAGATGAAACTATTAATAGCGTTGGTATGAATACGGTATATTTTATTGTATCAGAAAATACAGCATCTGCTTCTGAATTAGTTATAAATGCTCTAAAACCTTATATTAATGTGAAATTAGTAGGTACACAAACTTATGGTAAACACGTTGGTTCTATCACTTTATATGATTCTGATAATTTTCAACGTAATGGAGCTAACTTTAAAACAAATCATACTTGGGCAATGCAACCTATTGTTTTAGAAATTCAGAATAAACTTGGTGAAAATAAACCTAATGGATTTATTCCTGAAGTTCTTTTAGAAGAAAACTCAGAAAACTTAGGAGTAATTGGAGACATTACAGAGCCTTTACTTGAAAAAGCTATCGAATATATTACCGTTGGAAGCAAAGGAACTAATACTTCTAAAAAAGGATTTAATACTGGTAGTAATCATTGGAATTCATCTATAACAAATATCGATTATAACAATATGTATATTAATTTGAATTAATTTTCTAAATTTAATTGATAAAAAAAATCTAGCGATATTGCTAGATTTTTTTATCGATTAAAGTAAACATTTATGATAATAAACTATTTTCTAAACCTTCTTCTATTTCATCATCATCTAACATATCTGGTCTAAATTGAATCATTTTTTCGGCATCTAATGTTTTAGCATAATCATAGCCTGATTTCCACCATTTTGTCATTTTTACTTTATCAAAAACTAAAGTATTAGTTGTTAAAACTGTTGGAGTATAATATAAGTTTAATTTTACATCATGATGCTTAGCTGTAAGTTTACCAATAGTAATATTGTGTTTTTCTACGTGTTCTAATAAAAAGCCAAAAACATCTAACATCAGTGAAAATGGGTTATTTGCAGGCATTCTATTTATTTGATTTACTTCTGTTTCTAAAATTACCGCATCAATTTCTTTAGCACCTCTTAAAATGGCTTCTCTTATAGGTATTAGGCTTCCAAAACCTCCATCAGCATACTGACAGCCATTTTTTTCTAGTAAACTCATAAACGGAACGTAATTACACGAACCCCAAATCCAATCACAAAAATCTTCATAAGTACATTCAGAAATCGCTTTATACTCTATTTTATTGGCTGTTAAATTTGAAACAGTTACAACTACTTCTTTATTACTCTGGCGAATTTCATCATACATTTCGCGAGTAACATTATTTTTTATCAATTTTCTTAAATTTTTACTTTCTCCAAAAGTTTTTCTACCATTTAAAAAATTCCATAAAGTGTTTATATGTCGAATGTAAATTACTTTTTCGCCATGAACTACCTTAATCTTAAAAGGACTGTTACTAAAAATAGATTTTTGATTAACATTGGTATATATTTCCTTTAAAGCATCCACTTTTTTTAACGCTAAATGCGAAACCATTAAACTTCCTGTTGATGTACCTAAAAATAAATCATAATCTTTTTTCTTTTCTTTCATCAAATACTCAACAACACCACCTGCAAATGCGCCTTTGCTTCCTCCTCCAGAAATTACCAATGCTTTTTTCATATAATTTAGATTGCTTTCACTAATTTAGTTCTGTAAAAATATCAAAAAATGAAACATTTCCCTATTTTAATTCTAGTCTTATTTATTTCTTTTTCAATGTCAAAAAGAATATAGCTCAAGAAACATTAAACAAGTAAATATTCATGAATTTAAAATGGATAGTTTAGATATAAGAGCTATTAAAGTTATAAATGATAAAGAAATTTATTATGCTTCTTCAAACGGTGAACTTGGCTACACTTTTAATGGCGAAGATTTTAACTGTTATAATTACAGATATGATTCAATTACACCAAATTACAGAAGTTTAGCTTATAATGGAACTCACTTTTTTGCTTTATCAATAGGAAATCCAGCACTTTTATATAAATACAATAAAACTGATTTCGAATTAGTTTATACCGAAAAACATCCAAAGGTTTTTTATGATGCTATAAAGTTTTTTTCTGATAAAAAACACGGTATTGCTGTTGGTGATCCTACAGAAGAAGAAAACTGTCCTTCTATAATTTTAACATCAGACAATGGTAATACCTGGACTAAATTACCATGTTCAGCATTACCTAAATTTGAAAAAGGAGAAGCTTTTTTTGCAGCAAGTAACACCAATGTTGCTATTATTAATAACACCGTATGGATTGCTTCGGGCGGAACAAAATCACGAATTTTAAAATCTACCGATTACGGAAACACTTGGGAGATTTATAATACGCCAATTATCCAAGGAAATGAAACTCAAGGGATTTATTCTATTGATTTTTATGATGAACTAAACGGTATTGCTATTGGTGGAGATTATTTAAAACAAAACGATAATTGCGCTAATAAAGCAATTACTTCG
Organism: Tenacibaculum pacificus; assembly: GCF_027941775.1. Taxonomy (NCBI): domain Bacteria; kingdom Pseudomonadati; phylum Bacteroidota; class Flavobacteriia; order Flavobacteriales; family Flavobacteriaceae; genus Tenacibaculum; species Tenacibaculum pacificus. Next base: position 1,686,540 of record NZ_CP115917.1, read on the forward strand.
GATGGAGGAAAAACATGGACAGTTGTTGCCGATAATCAAAACCCGACTTATAAAAGCTGTGTACAATATGTTCCTAATACAAATGGTAAAGAAGTCTTTGCTGTTGGAAAAACAGGCGTATCTTTTTCTAATGATAGCGGATATACTTGGAAAGAAATCAATAAAGATAGTTATTACACAATTCAATTTTCAGATAAAAATACAGCATGGTTATCAGGTCATCAAAAATTAGGGAAATTAGTATTTAACAATCATTAAAAAATTTTCAATTAAATATTTTGATAAAATATTCTCCTATAAATAGCCATAAAAACAGCGAATATTGGGTATTTTTGCGTTTATGAAACAGATTAGCAGTATACAAAATCCTTATATTAAAGATTTATTGAAACTTCAAGATAAATCTCGTGAACGAAAAAAGAAAGGGTTATTTTTAGTTGAAGGACAACGTGAAATTTCGTTAGTCATAAAAGGCGGATATGAAATAGATACTATTTTATTTGTTCCTGATATGTTTTCTTTTGAAGATTTAAACGCTATTAAAGTAGCTACTGCTTCTTGTATAGAAATTACCAAAGAAATTTATCAAAAAATAGCTTATCGCGATACTACCGAAGGTGTAGTCGCTGTTGTAAAAACTAAAAATTTTAGTTTAGATACTATCAAATTTAAAACTACTACTCCACTTGTTTTAGTTTTAGAAGGTATTGAAAAACCTGGAAATATCGGTGCAATGCTTCGTACTGCCGATGCCGCTAATATTGATGCCGTTTTTATAGCAAATCCTAAAACTGATTTATTCAATCCGAATATTGTACGCTCTAGTGTTGGTTGTGTTTTTACAAATCAAATTGGCGTTGGTACATCCGAAGAAATTATTGCTTTTTTACAAGAAAAAAACATCAATATTTATAGCGCGACTTTGCAAAATTCAAACGAATATCATAAAAATGATTACACCTCAGCTACTGCGTTAGTTGTTGGTACAGAATCAACAGGTTTAACTCAAACTTGGCGTGATAAAGCAACTCAAAATATAAATATTCCTATGCAAGGAGCTATTGATTCTATGAATGTTTCGGTTGCTGCTGCAATTTTAACTTTTGAAGCTAAAAGACAACGAAATTTAACTGAAATAATGATAAAAATAATTATTAAAAATACTTTTTATCTATTATTGTTAATTTCAAACGTTGCTCTTTTTGGTCAAAAAGATAATTTATCTGAAATTTCAGATGGTCCTTATATATTTATATCAGAAAATAAACTGATTCAAAAATCAATAGAAAAAGGTAATATTTTATCTAAAGAATTAGCTACTAATACTTACGATACTATTTTTTATCCTAAAAAAGCTATTTATAAAAATGTAAAAAAAATAGCCGTTTTAAGTGATATTCATGGACAATATGATTTAGCCGTTGAATTATTAAAAAATAATAAAATAATTGATAAAAATCTAAATTGGAATTTCGGAAAAGGTCATTTAGTAATTGTTGGTGATATTTTTGATAGAGGTGATAAAGTAAATGAAACACTTTGGTTAATTTATAAACTTGAAAATGAAGCCATAAAAAAAGGCGGAAATGTTCATTTTATTTTAGGAAATCATGAATATATGGTTCTTCGTAAAGACTTAAGATATATTAGTGATAAATACAAACAAACATCTAAATTATTAAACTTAAATTACAATCAATTATATAGTAATAAAACAGTTATAGGAAAGTGGCTACGCTCTAAACCTACTATTCTTAAAATAAATAATAATACTTTTGCTCATGGTGGTATTTCTAAATATTTTATAAATAATACTGATTTTGATATTGAAAATATAAACAATATTATGAGAGCTTCTATTGATAAAACAACAGAAGAAATGAAAACTACTAATTTTTATAATACCTATTATGGTAATAAAAGTCTAATATGGTATCGTGGTTATTTTAATGATAATTTAAAAAATACTGATGTTTCTGATATTTTAAAAGATATAAATTCCAAACATATTATTGTTGGTCATTGTTCTAATGAAACTGTTGTTGAACTGTTTAATCATAAAGTTTTTGGAGTAGATTCTAGTATCAAAAATGGTAAATACGGAGAATTATTATTGATAAAAAACAATAAGTATTTTAGAGCTACTTTAAAAGGTAAAAAAATCCGATTTAAAAACTAATAATTATCATTAAATAAACGCTTATTAATAATCAATATTCTGAAATTTTATTTTTTTTAAAAAATCAATATTCTTTAAATAATCATGGTTTAGAAGAATTTATTGATATTATTCAAACCAATAATTATAAAAAAGGAAGCATTATTTTACGTGCTAATAAAAAAGAAAAACAACTTAGATTTTTAAATAAAGGAATTGTAAGAGAATATTATGCTAGTTCTGAAAAAGAAATAAATATTAATTTTTATACTAAACCACAATTTATTTCTGATTTATTACCTTTTATTAATAATTTAGAAACTAAAAAATATCAAGAATGTCTTTCTGATTCAGAAATTTTAAGTATTGGTAAACAATCATTTTTTAATCTATTAGAAAAACATAATTGTGCTAAATTATTAATAGAAAAATCTTTTCAAAATTTATTAAAACATAAGAACATATTAGAATTTAATAAAATAACTAAAACACCTGATGAATTATATCAAGAATTATTTACTTATAAACCCGAGTGGATAAAAAAAGTACCTCAATATCATATTGCATCTTATTTAAATATTACTCCTGAAACATTAAGCCGAATAAAAAAACGTACTTCTTGATTTGAATCAATAAAAATAGCATTTCATAACCTGACATTTGTATAAAAAATAAAGAATGTTAAAAATACACCACATTAGAAATGCTACTATGATTATAGAAACTGAAAAAGATGTTATTCTAATTGACCCTATGTTAGGTAACAAAGGGTTTATGCCTACTTTTACTCTTTTTAAATATAAAGCTAAAAGAAATCCTACGGTTTCACTACCTAATAATACAAATGAAATACTAAAAAAAGTAACACATTGTTTAATTACCCACCTTCACCCTGACCATCTAGATAGTAAAGGTATAGCCTTTTTATTAGAAAAAAATATACCTGTTACTTGCAGTATAAAAGATAAAAAAGTACTAAAAAAAAGAGGGCTAAATATTATTAACACCTTAAAATACGGAGAAGAAAAAAGTTTTTTAAATGGTACAATAGAAGGAATACCTGCTAAACATGGATACGGATTTATATCTAAACCAATGGGAAATGTAATTGGGTTTTATATAAAACTACCTCAACAGAAATCAATATACCTTAGTGCAGATACTGTTTATACTAAATCAGTAGATAACGTATTAAAAAATTACAAACCAGATATTAGTGTTTTAGCTTGTGGAACAGCACAGTTTGATTTATTTAAAAAACTAATTATGGATATTAATGATATTTTAAAGTTTATTAAAAATTCATCAGGAATTGTTATAGCAAATCATATGGAAGCTATAAACCACTGTCCATTAACTAGAAATCAATTAAAAGAAATTTTGATAAATAAAAAACTAAATAACAAAGTTTTAATTCCTGATGATGGAGAAATAATAGAACTAACAAAATAATAAAAAATAGTATTATTTACATTCATTTACAAACACACTATTTTTTAATTTAAAAACTAATCAAAATCATTTTTCAACATTCGTAAATATTTTAGTAATTTCGACTATCTAAATAAAACAAATGAAAGTCTGTATTGCCGAAAAACCAAGTGTAGCAAGAGAAATTGCTAATATATTAGGAGCCAACACCAAACGAGATGGATATTTTGAAGGTAACGGCTATGCAGTAACCTACACTTTTGGGCATTTGTGCACACTTTTAGAGCCTAAAGATTACAAACCTCATTGGAAAAGTTGGGATTTGAATAATTTACCAATGCTTCCTGAACATTTTAATACCAAGGTAACTGGTGATGAAGGGATTCAAAAACAGTTTAAAACTGTAAAATCATTATTTGATAAAGCCGATGTTGTTATCAATTGTGGTGATGCAGGAACTGAAGGAGAATTAATACAGCGTTGGGTAATAAATCAAGCAAATTATAAAGGTGAAGTACAACGTTTATGGATTTCTTCATTAACAGAAGAAGCTATTAGAGATGGTTTTAAAAACTTAAAACCAGCATCGCAATACGATAATTTATATTATGCAGGGTTTTCACGTGCTATTGGTGATTGGTTATTAGGCTTAAATGCCACTCGATTATACACCGTTAAATTTGGCGGATACAAACAAATATTATCCGTAGGAAGAGTACAAACTCCTACCCTTGCAATGTTAGTTAATCGATTTAAAGAAATTCAAAATTTTAAATCACAACCTTACTGGGAACTACAAACTTTATACAGAGAAACACTTTTTAGTTACGAAGAAGGTCGTTTTTTAAAAAAAGAAGAAGGACAAATTTTTGCTGATAAAGTAAAAGAAAGTGACTTTGAAATTACTTCAGTAACCAAGAAAAAAGGAAAAGAATACGCTCCTAAATTATTCGATTTAACAGGTTTACAAGTATATTGTAATAATAAATTCGGATTTTCTGCCGATGAAACATTAAAAATGGTTCAAAAGCTTTATGAAATGAAAGTTGTAACATACCCAAGGGTTGATACTACTTTTTTACCAAATGATGTCTATCCAAAAATTGCAGGAATTTTATCGAAACTAACCAATTTTAGCACCTTAACAAAACCATTATTAGGTCAGAAAATAAAGAAATCTAAAAAGGTTTTTGATGATAAAAAAGTAACAGATCACCACGCTATTATTCCTACTGGAATTCAAAATAATTTACCTTATAATCAGCAACAAGTCTACGATATTATTACCCGTCGTTTTATTGCTGTTTTTTATCCTGAAAGCGATGTTGCCAATACATCTGTAATTGGAAAAATTGGAGATATCTCTTTTAAAACAAGCGGTAAAGAAATCTTATCAAAAGGATGGCGTATTGTTTTTGAACACGCAAATGACAGTAAAAAAACAGAAACTAATGTATTACCAACTTTTGTAAAAGGTGAAAAAGGAACACACGAACCTAGTTTTTTAGAAAAAGAAACCAAACCACCACGAAATTACACCGAAGCAAGTTTATTACGTGCTATGGAAACCGCAGGAAAACAAGTTGATGACGATGAAATGCGTGAATTAATGAAAGAAAATGGTATCGGTCGTCCATCAACTCGTGCAAGTATTATTGAAACTTTATTCCGAAGAAAATATATTGAACGTCAGAAGAAACTGGTAATTCCGACTAAAACAGGAATTGATTTAATTGATTTAATTGATAATGAATTATTAAAATCCGCAGAACTTACAGGACTTTGGGAAAAACGTTTAAAGGAAATTGAACGTGGGGAATTTAATGCAGGAACATTTATCAAAAACATGAAAAAAATGGTGGATGAATTAGTGTATGAAGTTCGTTCAAGCACCAAAACAAAACGACTTTCTTCGGATAATGAAACTCAGAAAGTTGTAAAAAAGGCTGTTCCTCAGAAAAAAACAATCGTTGGTAAAGAATGTCCAAAATGTAAAAAAGGACAATTATTAAAAGGAAGTACCGCTTACGGATGCTCTGGCTATAAAACTGGTTGTGATTTTAAATTACCTTTTAGTTTTATGGATAAAAAAATATCTGAAAATCAATTAATTCGATTGATTGATAAAGGTTGTACGACCAATTTAAAAGGTTTCAAAAATGGAGATGATAAAATAGAAGGCTTAGTTCGTTTTGATGAAAACTTCAACTTAAAACTAGAGCCAAAACAAGCAACAGTTCAAACAGTAAATCAAATATCAACTCAAAAAAACACAGATATTATTCCTTGTCCGAAATGTAAAAAAGGAACAATTTTAAAAGGAAAATCTGCTTACGGATGCTCTGATTATAAAACTGGTTGTAATTTTGTATTTACTTTTGATAACATCAAAAAAATAGCCAACGGACAAACGTTGACTAAAGATTTGGTTTTAAATATTATCAGTACTAACTAAGATTTTTCTAATTCTTTATGATAATATTCAATTAGTTTATCAGGATTTTTTATCGTGTTTTTAATCCATTCAAAATATAAAACACGCTGTTCTTCTTTGCTTAATTGCCAGTTTAAATCTGTTTTACGTAAACGAGCTGTAACATCATTTAAAGTAATTGCAGCTGCTACTGAAATATTTAAACTTTCTGTAAAACCAACCATCGGAATTTTTAAAAAACCGTCAGCTTCTTGTTTTATATAATCAGAAATTCCGTCTTTTTCTGCACCAAATACAAATGCCGATTTTTTAGTAACATCAAAATCAGATAATACACAAGAATCTGTGTGTGGAGTTGTTCCAATTATTTGATATCCTTTTGCACGTAAATCGTCGATACATGCTTTGGTATTATCGCCATCTTCTTTATATCTGTTGATATTTAACCATTTTTGACTTCCTTTTGCAACGTGTCTAGACACTTTATTTGTAAATCTATTTTCAATGGCATAGACATCTTGAACACCAAAAATGTCACAACTTCTCACCACCGCACTTGCGTTATGAGGTTGATAAATATCTTCTAAAACAACGGTAAAATGACGTGTTCTTTCATTTAAAACTCTATTAAATGTTTCTTTTCTTTTATCGGTAATAAAACCTTCTAAATATGCTAATAATCCTTCATCAATCATCTTGCAAAAATACTAAAATTTCATACTTTAGTATCATCAAAATTGATAATGGATTTTTTTACCAGAAAAAATAATACAAATGAAAAAAAGATTGGTAATATTAACAGGAGCAGGAATTAGTGCCGAAAGCGGTATTAAAACTTTTAGAGATGCTGATGGTTTATGGGAAGGTCATAATATTTATGATGTTGCCTCACCTGAAGGATTTAAAAATAATCCTGAATTAGTTCTTGATTTTTATAATCAACGTAGAAAACAATTACTATCCGTTTCACCTAATAAAGCACATCATAATTTAACAAAGTTAGAAGAAAAGTATCAAGTTGATATCATTACTCAAAATGTAGATGATTTACATGAACGAGCTAAAAGTTCAAGTGTTCTACATTTGCATGGCGAACTATTAAAGTCAAAAAGTACAATTGATGAAAACCTAATTTACACCTGTACAAAAGATATTTTTTTAGGTGATTTATGTGAAAAAAACGCCCAATTAAGACCACATATTGTTTGGTTTGGAGAAGATGTTCCGATGCTTGAAAAAGCTATTGAAACAACATTAAAAGCTGATGTTTTAGTAATTATAGGAACATCAATGCAAGTATATCCTGCGGCAAGTTTAATTGATTATGTATCTGAAAACACACCTATTTATTTTATTGATCCAAAACCTGTAATTACTAAAAACGCCTTTACTAATTTAACCATTATTAAAGACGTTGCTAGTAGTGGAACCGATACATTACTTACGATGTTAATCGATTAAAGTATTCGTATATTTCTCCTTTTGATATTGAACTTCCTTTTTCTATTAAATCGAAAACCTCAACATTTCGTTCTTTTTTATACTTTATTGTTCCTGTAAAAAGTTCTACTTTTTCATCATTCGGGTTTTGCATTAACCACTCAAAACCTTCTTGTTCTAACAGATTTATATCTTTATCAATAGTTATCATAATACGATGAATTTCATCTTTATCGCATTTGAATAAATTAACCATTTTTGGTGAAAAATGCTCTAAATATTCAGTTTTAGTAAGCACATCATCCCAAACAACATCGCTAAAAACATTCATTTCATCCTCTGCTACTGCTGGTTTTTGTTCTTTTATTTCTTTCCATTCTTTAGCATCAATACTTTGCGATGCTAAAAAACGAGCAAATTCTTCATGTAATCCTTCAAATTGCTCTTTAGTTAATTGTCTATACTTCATTCGGCAATTTTAATACATAATTTAGATTTTAGCAATTTTAAACACTAAAAATAACCAATAAGTATGTAAGATATTCTTAAATTAAATCAATTATTAACTGATATAATTAACATTTAATAAAGACTTATTTAACATTTTAGGTGTTTGTTAATTTCAAATTTATATTTTTGTAACTATACTGAAAACGATTTAAATGAAGAAAGACAATTTAAAATCTGTTTGTGAGCAAAAAAATTTTGAAGAAATATTTAACAAACACTCTAATTCGCTAAGAAACTATATTTATTACAAATGCGGAAATACACAACAAGCAGAAGATATTGTTCAAGAATCTTACATAAAGTTATGGGATAATTGCAATAAAATAATCTTTGAAAAATCAAAATCATTTTTATATACCGTAGCTAATAATCGTTTTTTAAATGAAGTTGCACATAAAAAAGTAGTATTACAACATCAAAAAACAAATGTTAATAGAGATAAAACCAACTTAACACCTGAATTTATTCTTGAAGAAAAAGAATTTTATATAAAATTAAAAAAAGCAATTGCTGATTTACCTGAAAAACAACGAGAAGTATTTCTTTTAAGTAGAATTGATAAAAAAAAATATATTGAAATTTCTGAAATCGTTGGAGTATCAGTAAAAGCTATAGAAAAAAGAATGAGTAAAGCACTATTTACTTTAAAAGATAAAATAGGTAAAGTTTAAGTAGGGTAACTCCTATTTTAATTGTTCTTATGTAAAAAAACAAATAATGAAACAGATATATACAGATGAAACTTTTTTAGCTAGATGGGTTGCAAATGACTTGTCTGCTACTGAATTGAAAGAATTTCAAAACTCTGATGTATTTCATGAGTTTAATAAAATTAATGAAGCATCACAATTTTTAACAGTCCCTGACTATGATAAATCTGGTGTTTTTAATAAAATAACAGCAAAACTACAAAAAGAAAAAAATCAAAAGTTATAAACTTAAAACCTTGGTGGCTATATAGCGGAGTAGCATCGATTATTTTATTTTTAACTGTTTTTTATTTTAATAGTAATAATGACACCACTTTTTCAACAAAATACGGAGAGCAAATAACCATTAAATTACCTGACAATTCAATAGCGTATCTTTCTGCTGATTCTAGTTTAGAATTCACCGAAAAAAATTGGAATAAAAACAGAAATTTATCATTAACAGGAAAAGCTTACTTTGAAGTTGAAAAAGGAAAGACATTTACTGTACACACAAAAAAAGGTGATGTTGTAGTCTTAGGTACTAAGTTTACTGTAAACTCTTCAAAAAACATATTTGAAGTTCAATGTTTTGAAGGAAAAGTAAAAGCAATATCAAAAAATAAAAATGAAGTTGTTTTATCAAAAGGAAAAGCGTTTAGAGTTTATCAAAATAAAAGCGAAAATTGGAGTTTTATCAAAAAAAATCCTTCTTGGTTAAACGGAGAAAGTAGTTTTAATAACGCTCCTCTTAGCGAAGTAATTTTAAGGCTAAAAAAACAATACAATTTAAAATTTGATATAAATAAAATAGATATCAATAAACGTTTTACAGGTACATTTACCCATGATAATGTTAATATCGCTTTAAAAACTGTTTTTGCTCCTATGAATATTTCATTTAAATTAGCAGAAACTAATTTAGTTATACTAACATATAATAATGAATAAAATATTAAGTATAGTTTTTATCTGCTTAGTAATGTCTATTTTTTCTCAAGAAAAAATAGACATTACTTTTTCTAATACACCTATTTTAGAAGTTCTAAAAAAAACAGAAGCTAATTTTAAGGTGAAACTTTCATTTGATGCAGATATAATTAAAGATACGATATTTTCGTTCACTAAAAAAGAATGTTTACTTGATGAATTCATTAATGAAATCGAGCATAAAACACTCCTAAAATTTAATAAAATAAACAATATTTATTATTTTATTACACTTCAACAAAAAGAACATCATTTTAATCTTTTAAAAGAAGTATTAGTTAATAACTATGTAACTTCTGGAATTAATAAAAATAAAAATGGTAGTATTACCATAATACCTCAACAATTAGGAGTACTTCCTGGATTAACAGAACCTGATATTTTAGAAAGCTTAAAAATTATACCAGGTGTACAAAGCCCTAACGAAACTGCTTCAGGAATTTATATAAGAGGTGGAACTCCTGATCAAAATTTAATTTTTTGGGACGGAATAAAAATGTATTATTCTGGTCATTTTTTTGGAATGATTTCAGCTTTTAATCCTTACACAACTAAAAAAATAACACTTTCAAAGAGCGGTACTCAGGCAAGATATGGGAATAAAATATCTGGTGTAATAGATATTACTACAAAAGATAATATCCCTAAAAAAATAACAGGAGGTTTTGGTTTTAATATGACTCATGCTGATGCTTTTATTAGAATTCCATTATCTAAAAAAATAGCAATTACAACTTCTTTTAGACGCTCTTTTACTGACTTTGTAAATACTTTTACTTTTAATAAACTATCAAATAGGGTATTTAAAACTTTTAATGATGCTCAAGAAAGAAATATTATTGACAATAATATTTCTTTTAATAGAGATAATAATTTTTACTTTACAGATTACTCAGCTAAATTGATTGTAAAACCATCACAAAAAGAAACTTTTTCTTTTAACTTTTTATACACTAAAAATAAGTTATCTAATAATTTTTTAATTCCTATTTATGAAGATAAATATTTAGATAATTTAAAAATTATTAATAATGGTATTAGTTTTATTTGGAAGAAAGAAATTTCACATAAATTAAATCATGATTTTAAAATTTATTATTCAAAATTTAATTTAAAATATTATGGAAACTATAATTATATTAATGGTTCTTTAATTAATCAATCAATTAAAAATAACTTAATTAAAGATATTGGTTTTTCTTATTTATTAAATTACAAAAAAAATAAAAATAATAATTTCTTATTTGGGTATGATTTTTCTAATAATAAAACACAGTATGAATTAACCTATATAGTAGACTTTTACAATGAAAACATTACAAATAACCAACAAAAAGATAATGGTACTAATAATACTCACTCATTATTTACCGAATATATATACAATAGTAATAATTGGAATATAAATAGTGGAATAAGGTTTAATTATTTTAATAAAATTAATAAATCTGTTATTGAGCCTCGTTTATATATCGAAAAAGCTTTTAAAAATGGTATTAGTTTTAAAATGTCTTTAGAGAAAAAACACCAAACTTTAGGTCAAATTGTAGAGTTTCAATCATCTAATTTAGGTTTTGACCTTGAAAATCAGGTTTGGGCACAAGTAAATAATAACGATGTACCCCTACAAAAAAGTTTTCAAGTATCTAGCGGTTTGGTTTTAAATAAAAATAAATGGAAAATAGATATTGAAGGATATACAAGAAAAATTAGTGGTATGACATCACAAACAAGAGGTTATAATGACCAAACTTCTGATTTTTCAAAAGGGAAAGGTAAAATATGGGGTATTGATTTATTAATAAATAAAAAAATTGGCAATTATCGTACTTGGATTAATTATTCATACACTAAAAATAAATTTATATTTTTAGATTTAGAAAACAAATTTTTTCCAGCAAACCATGATATTACCAATTCTTTTTCTTGGTCTCACGCCTTAAAAATTAATAAAATTGAAATATCTTTAGGTTGGAATTTTAGGTCAGGGAATCCTTATACACCTGTCTATGAATTTATAGAAAATGATGATTATCAAACTCCTACAATAGCTTTAGATACCGATAACATAAACTCTAAACGCTTACCTAAATACCATCGTTTAGATTTATCAGCTACGTATTCTTTCAATTTTTCTAAAAGAATGAGAGGTAAAATAGGTATTTCTTTTTTAAATATTTACAACAGAAAAAATATTTTAAATAGATATTACACAGCAGTTACTGAATTAAAAAATAATGATTTCACTTATAAAATAGGCGAGATAGATAAAGTTTCATTAGGTTTTACACCTAACTTAGTCTTTAGAGTTTCTTTTTAAAAAAGCTCACAATATTATTGTGAGCTTTTTTTAATAATTTCTATATGTTTTTGTTTCTTCAAAAATATGTTCAAGAATTCTCTTTTCTACATCATCAAAATCAATATTACGCCTTTTCATTACAACATCAGCAACTTCAAAAACCTTATTTGTTTTATACTCTGTAAATCCTGATGCTCCTCCCCAACTAAAAGAAGGTACAAAATTCCTTGGAAATCCGCTTCCAAAAATATTAGCTGAAACACCAACAACAGTTCCTGTATTAAACATGGTATTAATTCCACATTTAGAGTGATCTCCCATCATTAAACCACAAAACTGTAACCCTGTTTTTGCAAAACGCCCCGTTTCGTAATTCCATAATTTTACTTCGGCATAGTTATTTTTTAGGTTAGAGTTATTAGAATCTGCTCCAATATTACACCATTCACCTAATACAGAATTTCCTAAAAAGCCTTCGTGACCTTTGCTAGAATATCCCATTAACACCGAATTATTAACCTCACCTCCTACTTTACAATAAGGACCTAAAGTGGTTGCTCCGTATATTTTTGTTCCTAATTTTAATACCGAATTTTCACACATAGCTAATGCACCTCTTACAACTGTACCTTCCATTATTTCGGCATTTTTACCGATATAAATAGGTCCTGTACTAGCGTTTAAAGTCGCAAAAGTTAATTTAGCGCCTTCTTCAATAAATATATCTTTTTTATTGATACAATTTACTGTTTCAGGAATTGGTTCTGATGATCTTCCGTCAGTAATTAAATCAAAATCAGCACGAATTGCTTTATCATTTAAAGAAAAAATATCCCATGTATTTTTAATTTGAATTAAATCTTCTTCATATTCGATATGTTCATAGTTCGAAAAGTCTACCTCATCTTGCTTATCATTTGTATAAAAAGCAATTACATCTTCACCTTTAAAAATAGCCTGATTTTCGGTTAAGTCTCTTACCATATCAACCAATGTGTCTGTTGGTAAAAAAGAAGCGTTTAATAATATGTTAACCTCTAACTCTACCATCGGATATTTTTCTTCTAAATATTCCTCGGTAACTGTTGTAGTGGTTGAGCCTAAATGTTTTTCCCATTTTTCTCGAATAGTTAAAATACCAACTCTAATATCTGCAACAGGTTTCGTATATGTAAATGGTAATAAAGCTGTTCTTACATCACCATCAAATAAGATATAATTCATTTTTATTTTATTTTTTTGAACTCATACAAAATTACTACTTTCAAATCGTTTTACAAGTTTAAATATTAAGCTTACTTTTGTTACCTAAACTTAAAATATTACCATGAAAAAAATAGTAGCTTTAATTATTCTTATTATCACATTAGTTGCGCTAACTTATTATGCTTTTATCTATTTTGTACCTTATAGTCAGGGTGTACGATCTGGAGAACTTATAAAAATAAGTTATAAAGGAGTTGGTATTAAAACTTGGGAAGGTGAAATTAGTCAAGGTATTTCTGGAGCTCAAATTTTCTCATTCTCTGTACAAGATAACGAAAAACAAGTTATTGAAGATTTACAAAAATTTCAAGGTCGTTATGTAAAAGTTACTTATAAGGAACTTTATGCTACCTATTTTTGGCTAGGAGATTCTAAATATTTTGTAACAAAAGTTGAACAAGAGAATTCTCCTCACTTTAGAAGTTTAGAAAATTAAAATGACAAACAAAAAATACAAACACGTAGAAGATACAGGTATTGTAATTTCTGAATTAATGCTACCATCTCACGCTAATTTTAGTGGTAAAATTCATGGAGGCTATATTTTATCTTTATTAGATCAAATTGCTTTTGCTTGTGCCTCTAAACATTCAGGTGAATATTGTGTTACAGCATCAGTTGATACAGTTGATTTTTTAAACCCGATTGAAGTTGGCGAGTTAGTAACTATGAAAGCTTCTGTAAATTATACAGGTAGAACCTCTATGGTTGTTGGTATACGTGTAGAAGCTGAAAATATTAGAACAGGTAAAATGAAACACTGTAATTCATCCTATTTTACAATGGTTGCTAAAGATGATGACGGTAAAAGTGTTGCTGTTCCTGGTTTAATTGTAAATGATGATATTGAAGTAAGACGTTTTTTAAAAGCTATAAAACGTATTGAAATGAAAAAAAATCGTCAAAATGAATTTGATAGCGATGATTTTGTACACCATGATTATGTTAAAGATTTAGAAAAATACAATGTAAAAGTTGAGTTATAAAAAAATCCGAAGTTAACTAACTTCGGATTTTTTTGTTTTAAAAATTATTATTCTCTAATAATATTCCTGCTAATTTTAATAATTGCAATTCAGCATTTTTTGCAGTGTACTTTGCATTACTTACACTTAATGATGCATTTATTAAATTAACTTGTGCTTGACGAAAATCAATAGATGTTACTTGTCCTAATTTATATCGTTCATTAGTACGTTTAAAATTTAACTGAGTAGTTACTACATTCTTTTCTTGTACTTGTAATGAAAACAATGCATTTTGATAAATTTCCCAGGTATTATTAACATTTCTTTCTAATAATTCTTCTTGTTGTAACTTTTTAATTCCTTGAGTTTCTAAAGCTATTTTTGCATTCGTTACATTCGTTTTGGTTTTTCCTCCATCAAAAATATTCCAAGACATATTTAAACCTGCATTTATACCTTTTCTTGTATTAGAAATTGGACTAAAATCATTAACAGCATCATTATTACTTTTAGTCCAAGCATATGAACTAGTTAAACTTACATTTGGCATCCAACCTGATTGGCGAATTTTTACATCTAACTCACCTAATTTTATATTTTTGTTTGCTTGTAATAAAATTGCATTGTTATTTTTTGCTTTTTCTAAAAGGGTATTTAATTTTAAATCAATAGCATAAGTAACATCCGTATTTACTTTTACAGGTGTATTTACTTTTCTACCTAAAACGATATTCAAATCTCTTTTAGAATTTGCTAATTCCCTTTTTACTGCTATGTAAGTAATACTATCGTTATTCACATCAACCTCAGCATTTAAAACTGCTAACTTTGTATTTTGTCCATATTCAAAACTATACTCAGCTCTTTGCAATCTTTTTTTAGAAATTTCTAATGTTGCCTTTTGTGTTGCTTCATTTTCAGTTAACCTTCCTACTTCATAATAAGCCAAAAATAACGTAGTTAATGTATTTTCCATTACTTGACGCACCTGTAGTTCGGTTAAATTATAATTTTCTTTTAATCGTTTAAAAGTATATTTTCTATTAAAACCATTAAAAATAGTATAATTTAATCCTACTGAAGCATTATAAGCTTTAGATTCTGCTCCATTTACAGGGTTTACATTACCATTTTGAAATTCACTATCAGTATCATTATTACTATAATTAGTTCCCGCATTTGCTGTTATTGTAGGTAAATATCCACTATTATAAATTCCTTTATTATTTTTAGCTGTTTCTAAATTATTTTTTATAATTCTTATATCGTAATTATTTTCTAATGTAAGCGTTACTGCTTTTTCTTTTGATAAAATATCTTGTCCGTAAAAAGAAATACTTATCAATAAAAACGCTATACTTAAATATGTTTTTTTCATTTTATGATCTTTTACTATGCTGATTCTTCTTTTTCTGATGCTAACTCTTTAATAGCTCTTTCAACTGCTTCTCTTTTTGGTTTCTTACCTTCCCAAAACCATTGTACATACACTTTAAAATGATTAGAAATTGATAATAAAACAGGTAATGTTAGTAAAGTTAAAAAAGTAGCAATCATAATTCCGTAAGCAATTGATATTGCCATAGGTATTAAAAATTGTGCTTGTCTACTTGTTTCAAAAATTAACGGAGCTAAACCTGCTACAGTGGTAATTGTTGTTAAAAATATAGCTCTAAATCTTGATTTACCCGCAGCAAATAAGGCTTCTTCATACTCCATACCTTCTTTTAGGTAACTATTAAATTTACTGATTAAAACCAAGCCATCATTCACCATAATTCCTATTAAAGCGATAATCCCTAAAAGGGATAATATATTTACCGCAAAACCATGAATCCAATGCCCCCAAGCAACACCAATCAAACTGAATGGCACCATTATTAATAACATTAAAGGCTGACTATAAGACCTAAATGTAAATACAATAACAATATAAATCAATAATAAAATTACAGGACCTACTAAAGCTGCAGAACTAGATACTTTTGATGCTTCTCTATTTTGCCCTTCATATAAAGCTGTTACAGATGGATATTTAGCTACAATTAAAGGCATAATTCTAGTTTTAATATCAGTTAAAATATCAGTAGCACTTCCTTGTGCTTCTTTTAAATCAGCATCAATTTTTATTTCTCTTTGTCCATCTAAATGATTTATTGCTATTTCACCTCTTTCAATAGTGTAGGTAGCTATTTCAGATAACGGAACTCTACTTCCTGTTGGTGTTGAAATTCGCATATCATCTAAATTTTTAATTGATGATCGTTCGTTTTTATCATAACGAACCCATACTTTTATTTCATCCTGTCCTCGTTGAAATCGTTGTGCTTGTTTCCCGAAAAAACCACTTCTTATTTGAGACATTACTGCGTTTAAATTTAAACCTAACAAATAAGCATTGTCTTTTAAATTTATATTGATTTCTTTTATTCCTTGCGGATCATTATCGGTAACATCTTTTAAATCTTGATTTTTATTTAGTGCTGATTTTAATTCGGTTTTAGCAGCTTTTAACTCACTTATATTATTACTTAATAACGAAACAGATACAGGACTTCCTCCAAAATTACCTCCTGAACCAAAAGTTAATGCTTCAACACCATAAATAGTACCTACTCTTTCTCGTATTGCATTGGTAATTTCTCTAGAACTAAACATTCTGGTTTCTCCTGGTAATAAATTAATTCGTAAAGATGCTTTAGCAGAACCTCTACCGATTTGCTTTAAAATATTTTCTATTACAGGTTTACCATCTAAAGCATATTTTTGGGTAAATTCTTTTTCAACTTCCCAAGTTTTTGCTTCAATTACAGAAATAATACTATCCGTAATTTTTTCATTTGTTCCTTGTGGCATTGTTAAATTTACAGAAACACGATCACTTGCTATAGACGGAAAAAAAGTTCCTTTTATAATTCCTCCTTTAAAAGCACCGATAGTTATCATTAATAAAGCAATTGGAATTACTAAGCCAAAAAACTTATTATCTAACACAAATTTTAATGCTGGTGCGTATAATTTATCACGCATAAAATCCATTAAATTTTCAGCATATTTATTAAATGCATATACTTTCTGATCTCTATGTAATGCTTTTGAATGTGCAACGTGTGCTGGTAAAATAATTAAAGCTTCGACCAAAGATAAAACCAATGTTAATGCTACAACTGTAGCTACTTCACCAAAAAATTCTCCAATATTTCCATCTAAAAAGAAAAACATTGAAAACGCTAAAACAGTAGTTGTAATTGCCGAAATAATTGGCGGAACAACCTCCATAGTACCATCAATAGCGGCTCTTATAGGGTTTTTACCTTTTTCATAATGATGATAAATGTTTTCAGAAATTACAATTCCATCATCCACTAAAATACCAATAACGATAATCATTCCAAACAACGATAAAACATTGATAGTAATATTAAAATATCCTGCTAACATAAACATTCCAAAAAATGCTACAGGCAAACCTGCTGCTACCCAAAATGCTAATCTAGGACGTAAAAACAACGATAAAAACAAGAGTACTAATAACATTCCTTGCCATGCGTTTTTAAATAATAATTCGGTACGTTGATTTAATGTAATAGATGAATCTCGTGTTACAGCTATTTCAACATTATCACGCTGTTTATTAAATTTTTCAATGTATTCATTAATATTTTTTGCTGATGAAATTAAATCTTCACTATTTGTATTACTAACCTGCATTCTAACGGCTAAATTTCCGTTATAAAAATTTCTATTTGGCGTTTCGTTCCAAATATCTTTTACAATCGCAACATCTTTTAATCTAATAATTATTCCTGAAGCATCAGCTTTAACTACTAAATTATCTAATTCATCACCATAATAAGAACGATTATTTGCTCTAATTAAATACTCTTCTGCAATTGTTTTTACAGAACCACCTGTCGTTAAAATATTTGCCGAAGAAACAGCTTTTGCAACTTCATTAAAAGTTAAATTATACGCAATTAAATCGCTTTCTCTTACTGCTATTTCAATTTCTTCATCAGGATAACCCGAAACAGTAATTTGTGATATTCCTTTTATTCTACGGATATCATTTTCAATATCTCTAGCAATATTTTTTAATGATTTAAGCGGGATATTAGTACCTGTAACGACAAAACTAATTGTTTCCGCTATTTTTTCTATTTTAGAAACCACGGCAGGTTCCATTCCTGAAGGAAAATTAGGAACTTTATCAACTGCATTTTTAACATCTGCTAAAACAACATTAATATCATATCCTTTTAATATTTCTACAGAAATACTTGCTGTATTTTCTGATGATGTTGACGTAACTCTATCTACACCAACTAATCCTTTTAAATTATCTTCAATTTTTAAAACAACTCCTTCTTCCATTTCTTGTGGAGAAGCACCAGGATATGCAATATTTATATTGATAAATTTAGCATCTGTTAAAGGAAAAAAAGATGATTTTAAAGATGAATAACCAACCATTCCTAAAAGAACGAAAGCGATAATAATAATATTTACGGCTACTGGATATTTTATAAAATATGCGATTATTTTTTTCATATCCTATTTTTTTGAAGAGTTTGTAACTTCTGAAAAAATCTTAACAGGCATACCTATATAGGCTCCTGCAATAGGTTTTGAGACTAATTGAGCACCATTTTTTAATCCCTTAACTATCACGGTATTTTCATTAAAGTGTACTGGATTTACTAGTACTAAATCTAATACATTATTTTTAACAACATAAACAGATTTATTTTCAACCAATAACTTTCTATTAATTTCAATAACATTCGTTGCTTCTTTTGCGAATACATTTGCCATAGCATACATTCCTTCTCGTAAATTTTTACCTTTTACTTCAATAAATACTTGAACCGTTTGTGAAGCTTGTTCTATTTTACTATTAATTCTAGCAACTTTACCTTCCCATTTTTTAGTTTTTTCTAAATTATAAAGTGCTACTATTTTTCCAACTTTTAAAATATCTGCAAATGCACCATTAACAGACAATGGTAATTCAAAAACAGAAGTATCTATAAACTCTCCCATTTTTTGACCAGACCTAACCAACGTACCATTTGTAACTAACACCTCTGTTAAAACACCTTTAAAAGGAGCTTTAACATTATATTTATTTAATCGTGCTTCTAAATTTTTTAAATTATAAAATGTAGTGTATATATTTTTACCTGTAACAAAGTATTTTTCTTTATCAGAACTAGATATTGGAAGTTTTTGTGTCGTTTTATTGATGTCAAAATTTTTCAAATAAGAATTCCATTTTTCAAAAGATTGAGGATAATCTAATCTCATATCAGGCATAATTGAAGCTACTAAGTTTTGTAACGAACTTCTTTGAGCTTGTATAGAGGCATAAAATTCTTGACTATTTATACGTAATAATGTTTGCCCTTTTTGATATGATACTCCTGCTCTAAAATCTTTTCCAGTAGCTTGTAAAATTCCTTGTACTTCAGAATAAATAACTACTTTATTTTTAGCCACTAAATTTCCATTTGCAGATATTATTATAGGAATATCTCCATTTTTAACTTCATCAACAAAAACAGTTTTTTCAATTTTCACATCTTTTTGTTTTGGAATTTTTTTACTATTTTTAAAATAGTTCGATATTAAAAATGATATCCCAAGTAATGCAACTCCTGCTACTACTATAATTAATTTTCTCATACTTATATATTATTTAGCTGTTGATACAACCTTTTACTGATTTTGTATTTAAATTATCTTGTACTTTTTTTATAACATTAATTACTTGTGCTATTTCTTCTTCTGATATATTTTCTTGTAAACATTTTGCAAAACTTTTCATAATAGGAAATGTTTCATCAAATAATTCAATTCCTTTTTTGGTTAAATGAATATTATTAATTCGTTTATCTGATTCTGAAGGAACTCTTGCAACAAGATTTTTCTTTTGCATTGTATTAATTAAACGAGTTAAAGATGTTTTATCTCTACCTGTTAAAAAAGCCAACTCTTGTTGTGGTACTCCATTTTTATGTCTTAATCTTTTTAGTACGATAAACTGTATTTTTGTAAGATGTATATTTTTTTCAAAAAAAAGATCTTGAATATGATTATCTATCATTTTCATTGTTTTTCCTAACCAAGGAGCTAATGTATTTTCGAAATCCATTTTAATTTTAATATTAGACACAAAAATAGTACAAAAGACTAAAATAGTTGCATATGCAACTATTTATTTTTAAGAAAAAAAAGCCTATCATTTCTGATAGACTTTTAATTTTGTATTAAAATTTTATATTACTTAGTTAAGTACATTTTACGTCTTGAATATAAGTCATAAAATTGATCATCTTTTAAATCATCAATAAATAAAATACTTTCACCTGTCGATTTCATTTCAGGTCCTAATTGTTTGTTTACATTCGGGAACTTATTGAATGAAAATACTGGTTGCTTTATTGCATAACCATCTAATTGAGGGTTAAAATCAAAATCTGTAACTTTCTTTTCACCTAACATTACCTTAGTTGCATAGTTTACATAAGGTTGTTTGTAAGCTTTTGCAATAAAAGGAACTGTACGTGATGCTCTTGGATTTGCTTCAATAATATAAACGATATCATCTTTAATAGCAAACTGAACATTTATTAAACCAACTGTTTTTAACTCTAAAGCAATTGTTTTAGTATGATCTTTTATTTGTTGGATAACTAAATCACCTAAATTAAAGGCTGGTAATGTTGCATTTGAATCTCCAGAGTGAACTCCACAAGGCTCAATATGTTCCATAATACCAATTATTTGAACATTTTCACCGTCACAAATTGCATCAGCTTCCGCTTCAATTGCTCCGTCTAAATAATGATCTAATAATAATTTATTACCAGGCATTCTTCTTAATAAATCAACAACGTGTTCTATTAATTCTTCTTTATTGATAACAATTTTCATTCCTTGCCCTCCTAATACATAAGAAGGTCTTACTAAAATTGGGAAATCTAATTTATCAGCTAAAACTAAAGCTTCGTCAGCAGTTTCAGCAATTCCAAATTCAGGAAATGGAATTTTATTTCTCACTAAAAGATCAGAAAAACTTCCTCTATCTTCTGCTAAATCTAAGGCTTCAAAACTAGTACCTAAAATTTTGATTCCGTATTTAGTTAATTTTTCAGCTAACTTTAAAGCAGTTTGTCCACCTAACTGAACAATAACTCCTTCTGGTTTTTCATGCTTGATGATGTCATAAATATGTTCCCAAAAAACAGGCTCAAAATATAATTTATCAGCAGTATCAAAATCTGTAGAAACCGTTTCAGGATTACAGTTAATCATAATAGTTTCGTAACCACATTCCGCAGCTGCTAAAATACCATGAACACAACAGTAATCAAATTCAATTCCTTGCCCAATACGGTTTGGTCCTGAACCTAAAACTATAATTTTCTTTTTTGCTGTAACTTCACTTTCGTTTGCAATAACTGTAACACCTTCTTTAGTTACAATATCACTTTCAAAAGTTGAATAATAATAAGGAGTTTTTGCTTTAAATTCAGCAGCACAAGTATCAACTAACTTGTAAACTCTGTTGATATTTAATTCCTCTCTTTTGCTATATACTTCACTTTCTAAACAACCTAACATATGAGCAATCTGACGATCTCCATATCCTTTTTGTTTTGCTTCAAGTAATAAATCTCTATCAAGATTTGCTACTGTATTCTTAGAAATTTCTTTTTCTATTTCGTGTAATTCTTCATATTGCTTTAAGAACCACATATCAATTTGAGTAATTTCGTGGATTTTACTCAACGGAATTCCCATTTTAATAGCATCATAAATAATAAAAACTCTATCCCAAGAAGCGTATGTTAACTTCTCAATAATTTCATCGTAGTTTTTATTTTCTTTTCCATCAGCTCCTAAACCGTTACGTTTAATTTCTAATGATTGTGTTGCCTTGTGTAATGCTTCTTGGAATGAACGTCCAATACCCATAACCTCACCAACAGATTTCATTTGTAAACCTAAAGTTCTGTCAGAACCTTCAAATTTATCAAAGTTCCATCTAGGGATTTTCACGATTACATAATCTAACGTTGGCTCAAATAAAGCTGATGTAGATTTTGTAATTTGATTATCTAATTCATCTAAATGATACCCTAAGGCTAATTTAGCAGCAATTTTTGCAATAGGATACCCTGTTGCTTTACTTGCTAATGCTGATGAACGAGATACACGAGGATTAATTTCAATAGCAATGATGTCTTCTTTTTCATCTGGAGAAATAGCAAACTGTACATTACATCCTCCTGCAAAATCACCAATATTACGCATCATATGGATTGCCATATCACGCATTTTTTGGAATGTTTTATCAGAAAGTGTCATTGCTGGAGCTACTGTAATAGAATCTCCTGTATGAATTCCAATAGGATCCATATTTTCAATAGAACAAATAATAACTACATTATCATTTGCATCTCTAAGTAATTCTAATTCATATTCTTTCCAGCCAATAAGAGCTTTATCAATCATCACCTCATGAATAGGAGAAACCTCTAATCCACGAGTTAATAAATCATCAAAATCTTCTTCTTTATAAACAAAAGAAGCTCCTTCTCCACCCAAAGTAAATGAAGCTCTAATAATTAAAGGAAAACCAAATTCTTGTGCAATTTCTTTACCTTTTAAGAAAGAAGTCGCTGTTGCTTGAGGCGCCATTGGAATACCAATATCTAACATCAAGTTTCTAAACTTTTCACGGTCTTCGGTAATATTAATAGCGTCGATATTAACACCAATAATTTCTACACCAAAATCTTTCCAAATACCTTTTTCATCAGCTTCAATACATAAATTTAATGCAGTTTGCCCACCCATTGTTGGTAAAACAGCATCAATTTGAGGATGATCTTTTAATATCTGAATTAACGACTTTGTATTTAAAGGTAAAAGATATACATGATCAGCCATTGAAGGATCTGTCATGATTGTTGCCGGATTTGAATTGATTAAAACAGTTTCAATTCCGTCTTCACGTAAAGAACGCAAAGCTTGAGTTCCAGAATAATCAAATTCACAGGCTTGTCCAATAACAATTGGTCCTGATCCGATTATTAAAATAGATTTAAGGTTTTGATTTTTAGGCATTTTCAGTAGGTATTGTATGTTGTTGTATCGTTTTATCTCTAAAACATAATTTTTTTATGCATAAAAAAAGTGTTACTAAAAAAATAGTAACACCTAATATATTAACAGTTGTTAATCATTATTTCTTTGGTCTTGGAGCAGAAGATACACTTAAATTCTTTCTTCCTTTAGCTCTTCTTCTAGCTAATACTTTACGTCCATTAGCAGATGCCATTCTTTCTCTGAAACCGTGTTTGTTTCTTCTTTTTCTCTTCGATGGTTGGTAAGTTCTTTTCGGCATTATGTATGTTTTTAAAAATGGTCTTTAATTCAATGTTGCTTTTGTGAAATTCCGTCTGCTAAAAGCGTGGGCAAATATACAATAGTTTTTTTGTATTACAAATACTCCTATGTTTTTTTTGAAATATTTTTCAACTTTACAAAAATACGCATTTTTTATGTATTTTTTTCACTTTTTTATTTGTTCGGATAGTCAGACTTCTTACTTTTGCGCAAACCTAACAATAACATGAACAACACTAAATACGTTTTTGTAACAGGAGGCGTAACTTCTTCACTAGGAAAAGGAATTATTGCCGCTTCTTTAGCTAAATTATTACAGCAAAGAGGTTTCTCTGTGACTATCCAAAAATTAGACCCATATATTAATATTGATCCAGGAACATTAAATCCATATGAACATGGTGAATGTTATGTAACTGATGATGGGGCTGAAACAGACTTAGACTTAGGACATTACGAACGTTTTTTAAACATTCCTACCTCACAAGCTAATAACGTTACTACAGGTAAAATTTATCAATCTGTAATAAATAAAGAACGTAAAGGTGAATTTTTAGGAAAAACAGTACAAGTAATACCACATATTACTGATGAAATTAAAGAAAGAATTCAAATCTTAGGAAAAACTGGAGATTATGATATCGTTCTTACTGAAATTGGTGGTACTGTTGGAGATATTGAATCATTACCTTACGTAGAAGCTGTACGTCAATTAAAATGGGAATTAGGAGATGATAACGTTATTGTTATTCATTTAACTTTAGTTCCATATTTAGCTGCCGCTGGTGAATTAAAAACAAAGCCTACACAACACTCTGTAAAAATGTTAATGCAAAGTGGTGTAAGCCCTGACATACTTGTATGCCGTTCTGAACACGACATTAACGACACTATTAAGCGTAAACTAGCGTTATTCTGTAATGTTAAAAAACAAGATGTAATTCAATCTTTAGATGCAGAAACTATTTATGATGTGCCTAATTTAATGTTTAAAGAAGGTTTAGATTATGTAGTTTTAGATAAATTAAAATTATCTACGCGCAGACAACCTAAATTAAAAGCTTGGAATCAGTTTTTAGAACGTCATAAAAATCCTACTGCAACTATTGAAATTGGTTTAGTTGGTAAATATGTCGAATTACACGATTCTTATAAATCTATTACTGAAGCTTTCATTCATGCAGGTGCTGCAAATAAAACAAAAGTTGTAGTTCGTTGGATTCATTCTGAAGAATTAACTCCTGAAAACGCTGCTTCAAAATTAGAAGGATTAAACGGTGTTTTAGTTGCTCCAGGATTTGGAGACAGAGGTATTGAAGGTAAAATTGCGGCCGTACAATGTGTACGTGAAAATAAAATTCCATTTTTAGGAATTTGTTTAGGAATGCAAATGGCTGTTATTGAATATTCTCGTAACGTTTTAGGCTTAAAAGAAGCTAACTCTACTGAAATGGACTCTGAAACTGTTCATCCTGTTATTAATTTAATGGCTGCACAAAAAGAAGTTACTGAAAAAGGTGGAACTATGCGTTTAGGAGCTTGGGATTGTGAAATATCTGAAGATTCTAAAGTATTTAATGCTTATAAAGCTACCTTAATTAGCGAACGTCACCGTCATAGATACGAGTATAACAACGATTATAAAGAGCAATTAGAAAATGCTGGAATGAAATCAACAGGTATAAATCCTGAAACAGGATTAGTTGAAACTGTTGAAATACCTACACACCCTTGGTTTGTTGGTGTTCAATATCACCCAGAATATAAAAGCACGGTATTAAACCCACATCCTTTATTTGTGAGTTTTATAAAAGCTGCTTTACAACAATCTAAAAAGTAAATTTAAAATCCTGTAATTTTTAATTACAGGATTTTTTTTCAACAAGTTGGAATACTATTTGAACTATTAGATTTATAAAAATTAACAATCGTAAAACCATATAAAACAAATTGGTTTTACTTAATTTGGCTACTTTTTTATCTTAAGTAATAAAAAAAATGACAAATTGACATTATAACACATATCAATGGAAGAAAAAAAATTTGATATAAAATCATTCGTAGGAATGCTTTTATTAGGAGGAATACTACTTTGGTGGATGAACACTCGTAAACCTGAAGTTACTCCTGAAACAACAACTCAAACAGCACAGGTTTCTGATGCTTTAACAAGTCAAAACAATATTTCTCGAACAATTTTAAATGATTCATTACAGAAAATTGCTTTAAAAAATCAATTAGGGGCTTTTGCTTATGGTGCTTCAACGGCTAAAACTGGAGTTACTTCTATAGAAAATGACCTTGTTAAATTAACAATTGATAATAAAGGTGGACAAATTACTGAAGCTTTACTTAAAAACTTCAAAACCTACGATTCACTTCCTTTATTTTTGATAAAAGATAAAAATGCTTCTTTTAATATTAACTTCGGAACTACTGATAATCGTATTTTAAATACGAAAGATTTATTATTTGTGCCTACTTTAACTAAAAATGGAGATACGCAAATACTTTCTATGAAATTGAAAGTATCAGAAAATCAATTTTTAGAATATCGTTACGAAATCAAAAAAGATGATTACCGTGTTGATTTTGCTGTTCGTTCACAAGGATTAAGCACTGTAATAAACAGCTCTCAAACAGTTAATTTAGATTGGAATTTAAAAGGTTTTAGACATTGAAAAAAGTTTAAAAACTGAAAATCAATATTCATCTTATTATTACAAAGCTGATAATGAAGTTGATTATTTACAAATGAATGATGATGAAATTGTAAATGATGTAAATTGGGTTGCTTATAAACAACACTTTTTCTCAACTATTTTATCTTCAGATACTCCTTTTAAAGATGCTACATTAAAATCTGTTGATTTTACTGGTGAAGAAAAAGATAAAATTTTCACTAAAACATACGGTTTAAAAACGCCTTTAGCTTTAACAAATGGAGAATTAAATTATAATATGCAATGGTTTTACGGACCTACAAACTATAATTTATTAAAAACATATGAAGGAACTAGTTTAAATGAAATTGCCGATTTAGGTTGGGGGATTTTTGGTTTCTTAAACCGTACTGTATTTTACCCTGTTTTTAACTTATTAAAAGGTTTTATTGGTAATTTTGGATTGATTATTATTCTAATGACAATAGTTGTTCGTATTATTATGTCGCCAGTACTTTATAAGTCATATTTATCGAGTGCAAAAATGAAGGTAATTCGTCCAGAAATGGAAGAAATCAACAAGAAATTCCCAGGAAAAGAAAACGCAATGAAACGCCAACAAGAAACCATGGCGGTACAACGAAAAGCTGGTGTAAGTATGATGTCTGGTTGTATTCCTGCATTATTACAAATGCCTGTATTCTTTGCGTTATTTAAGTTTTTCCCTACAAATATAGATTTTAGACAAAAAACATTCTTATGGGCAAATGATTTATCATCATATGACATGATTTATCAATTACCTTTTAGTATTCCTTTTTATGGAGATCATATTAGTTTATTCCCAATTTTAGCATCTGTTGCTATTTTCTTTTACATGAGAATGAACCAAAATCAGCAAGCAAATATGCAAGCTCCAACGCAAGAAGGAATGCCTGATATGCAAAAAATGATGAAGTATATGATTTACTTCTCTCCTCTTATGATGTTATTTTTCTTTAATAACTATGCTAGTGGATTAAGTTTATATTACTTTATATCAAACTTACTTACTATTGTAATTATGTTAGTTATTAAAAACTTTGTAATTGATGAAGATAAAATTCATGCAAAAATTCAAGAGAATAAAAAGAAGCCAGAAAAAGCTAAGAGTAAATTCCGTGAGCGTTTAGATAGCGCTATGAAACAAGCTCAAGAGCAACAAGCAGCTCAACAAAAAGCTAAGAAAAAATAATATTTTTTCCTATTATAATTACAATACTTAAAAGGTCGCTAAATGCGACCTTTTTTATTTAACATTTTTTTAACAAACTACTTTTAAACCTTTAAATAATTTAGTTGTCTTATCAAAATCTAATCAATTAAATACGCAATGAAAAAACTTATTCTAATTGTTATTTTTATGCTTTCAGTTTCAATTCAAGCACAAAGACCAACAAGAAATCGAGGTAATATCCCCAAAATAACCTTAACAGGAAAAATTATAGAATCTAATACTAAGCAACCTTTAGAATACGCAACTTTAGTACTCACACATAAACGAAGCAAACGTATTTCTGGAGGAATAACAGATGCAAAAGGAAACTTTTCTATTGAAGTTCCTAAAGGATTTTATGAAATTAAAGTAGAATTTATTGGATTTAAAACTAAAAATCTATCAAACAAAAAACTAATAAAAAACACCAACTTAGGTACTATTACGCTTTCTGAAGATGCTGAAAAATTAAATGAAGTTGAAATTATTGCTGAAAAATCAACAGTAGAAATGCGTTTAGACAAAAAGATTTATAACGTTGGTAAAGATATGACCGTAAAAGGCGGAACTGCTTCGGATGTTTTAGACAATGTACCATCAGTAAATGTAGATGCTGAAGGTGCTGTTAGCTTACGTGGAAACGAAAACGTTCGTATTTTAATTGATGGAAAACCCTCTGCTTTAGTTGGATTAACAGGTACAGATGCCTTGCGTAATTTACCTGCTGATGCAATAGAAAAAGTAGAAGTAATAACAGCGCCGTCTGCACGTTATGATGCTGAAGGAACTGCGGGTATTTTAAATATCATCCTTAGAAAAGGAAAAATTACAGGTTTTAACGGTTCATTAAATATTACGGCAGGTAATCCTGATTTACTACGAATTGCACCAAACTTAAATTATCGCACCAAAAAATTCAACTTATTTTCTAATTTTGGTTATTCTTACCGAAAAGGTCCAGGAAATTCAAAAACAACATTTTCTTATTTAAAAAATGGTATTTTAGATAGCACACAAATAGAAGATAGAACTTTTGATAGAAAAAACAAAAACTTCAATGCCTCTATTGGTTTAGAATATTATATCAACAAAAAAAGTTCTATAACAGGTAATTTTGTCTATCGAAAATCTGATGGAGATGATGTTGCTACTAATTTGACAGACAGGTTTTTATTTAATGATTTTTCACAGCCTTTATTAAACGAAACTCGTATAGAAAATGAACAAGAAGATGGTACTGACAAGCAATACTCAATAAATTACACAAATAAATTAAATGATGACGGGCAAAAACTAACCATCGATTTACAATATGGAGATAGCCAAGAAACTGAAAAATCACCAGTTACTGTAAATGGTGTTTTATCTGAATTAAATTCACAAATAACAAGCTCTAAAGAAAAATTACTTCAAATAGATTATGTCTTACCTATCGGAGAAAACAGTCAGTTTGAAATTGGACACAAAGCAACTTATCAAGATTTAAGTTCTGATTTTAAAGTAAATATTTTAGATTCAGAAGATGATTTTGACCCATCAAATGCCATAACTTTTAAACAAAATGTATTTGCTTTTTATTCGCAATATGGGAGTAAAATAAATAAATTCTCGTATCTTTTAGGCTTACGTACCGAAATTACAGATATTGATTTAAACGTATTAACTACAAATCAAGAATCAACAAAAAAATACACAGAATGGTTTCCAACAGTAAATCTTGGCTACGAATTAAACGACAATGAAAACCTAACTTTAGGCTATAGCAAACGTTTAAGAAGACCACGTCATTGGCTATTAAATCCGTTTGAAACCAGAAGTTCTGCAACTAGTGTATTTAGAGGAAACCCCGATTTAAACCCAACATTTACAAACTCTTTGGATTTAGGTTATAACACCAAAATCAGAAAATTTAATTTAGGAGCTTCTATATATTATCAACATTCAACGGATATTGTTCAAGCGGTATCAGTTATAGAAGAAAGAGATGGAAATAATGTTTTTGTACGTCAGCCAGTAAATTTAAATGACGAAAAACGCTACGGATTCGAATTTACAAGTAATTATAATCCTACAAAAAAAGTACGTTTATCAGCAAGTTTTAATTATTATAAATTTAATACCGATGCTTTTTCACATACTTACACCTCGCAAGATGGCTCAAAAATTGTTACAAATTTAGCCGAAGTAAACGAAAATAGTTGGTTTGCTCGTTTTAATTCACAAATCACACTTCCTGGAAAAATAGGTTGGCAAACACGCCTTATCTATCGTGGTCCAAGAAATAGTGCGCAAAGCGATAGAGAAGGAATGTTTATGACAAACCTATCTTTTAGTAAAGATATTTTAAAAGATAAAGCTTCTTTAGTTTTAAATGTCAGTGATTTATTCAATTCTCGTAAACGTGAAAGTATTACGTATTATGGCAATAGAGAAAATCCATCAACAATAGCAGACGGAACTTTTCAATGGCGTGAACGTCAAATATCATTAAGTTTTACGTATCGTTTTAATCAAAAGAAAAAAAGAGAAAAACCATCTGGTCAAAATAATGGAGGTGGCTCAGAATTTAGCGGATAATTATTTGGGCGTTCGAGCGGGCTTTCATTACTCGCTTTTTAGTTTCGGTGCAAAAAAAGCACCGAAACTAAAAGAGCTCAAACATGCCATTCAATCCCTAACGCAATTACATCTTAGAATTAAAATTTTATGTATAAATTAATAATTATAAGTTTATTAATAATAAGCTTTACAGGAAATATAGTAGCACAAAAAAATAATGAAAAAATAATTGATAAAAAATTAGAAAAAGTTCAAGAAAAACTAAAAATCGATAATATTCAATTATTAATAATAAAAGAAGTTGTTTTAAAATATAACAATCAAAAAACAGCACTTCATCAGCAAGAAATACCTGATCAAGAAAAAAGAATTCAAATTAAAGAGTTAAATTTAAAGCAAGAAAAAGAACTACAAGCCTTTTTAGATAAAGAACAACTTGTTGAGTTTAATAAAATAATGAAAGAACAAAAAAAAGAACGCAAAAAAAGTCGTCCTTCAAAAGGTTCAGGAAATAGAAGAGGAAAACGAAACTCTTTTTAAAACAGAAAGGCTCGCTAAATGCGAGCCTTTTGTATGTTTTATAAAAGCCTAGTTACCTTGAGCGGCTTTTTTAGCGTCTCTTTTTAATTTCAAGTTTTCTAAAATTGTTCCACCAATCCAATAAGGAACAACAAATGTTAATAAGAAAATTAACAACCAAAAACCAGTTGTAAAAATAAACATGAATAATACTAATCCTGAAAATTGTGAAAAATCTAACATTTGTTTTCTGTTAATAATTGTTATAATGCAAAATTAGAACTATTTTTCTTTTCATCCAATAAAATCTCCTAAAAATCGCTACTAAAACCTATAAGAATTTGTAATTTTGACTTTAGTTAACTTATATTCTTTTAAATCATTTTAAAATGACAAAGTACAGAATCGAAAAAGACACCATGGGAAATGTTGAAGTTCCTGCGGATAAATATTGGGGAGCACAAACAGAACGCTCTCGTAACAACTTTAAAATAGGTCCTGCTGGCTCAATGCCTTTAGAGATTGTATATGGTTTTGCTTATCTTAAAAAAGCAGCCGCTTATACAAATGCTGAATTAGGTGTTTTAGCCGAAGAAAAAAGAGATTTAATTGCACAAGTTTGTGATGAAATTTTAGCAAGTAAACATGATGATCAATTTCCATTAGTAATCTGGCAAACAGGTTCGGGAACGCAATCGAACATTGAACTGTAACGAAGTAATTGCCAACAGAGCGCACGAAATTGCTGGTAAAGTTATTGGTGAAGGTGAAAAAACTATTCAACCAAATGATGATGTAAACAAATCGCAATCATCAAACGATACTTTTCCTACAGGAATGCACATTGCAGCTTATAAGAAAATTGTAGAAGTTACAATTCCTGGAGTTGAGCAATTACGTGATACTTTACAAGCAAAATCAGAAGCATTTAAAGACGTTGTAAAAATTGGACGTACGCATTTAATGGATGCTACTCCCCTAACTTTAGGACAAGAATTTTCTGGTTATGTAGCACAATTAAACTTCGGATTAAAAGCTTTAAAAAATTCTTTAGAGCATTTATCTCAATTAGCTTTAGGTGGAACTGCTGTTGGTACAGGGTTAAACACTCCAGCTGGTTATGATGTTTTAGTAGCAAAATATATTGCTGAATTTACAGGATTACCTTTTATTACTGCCGAAAACAAATTTGAAGCTTTAGCGGCTCACGATGCTTTTGTTGAAACTCACGGTTCTTTAAAGCAATTAGCAGTTTCTATCAATAAAATAGCCAACGATATTCGTATGATGGCTTCAGGACCTCGTTCTGGTATTGGTGAATTAATTATTCCTGCAAACGAGCCAGGTTCTTCTATTATGCCAGGAAAAGTAAATCCTACGCAAGCAGAAGCAATCACTATGGTTTGTGCGCAAGTTATGGGTAATGACGTTGCTGTTACTATTGGTGGTACTCAAGGACATTACGAATTAAACGTTTTTAAACCAATGATGGCGAAAAACGTATTAGAATCTGCTCAATTAATTGGAGATGCTTGTGTATCTTTCGATGTAAATTGTGCGGCTGGTATTGAGCCAAATCATACTAGAATTACTGAATTAGTAAACAATTCTTTAATGTTAGTTACTGCTTTAAATACAAAAATCGGATATTATAAAGCTGCTGAAATTGCAAATACGGCACACGAAAATGGAACTACTTTAAAAACTGAAGCTGTTCGTTTAGGGTATGTAACCGAAGCTGAATATGACGAATGGGTAAAACCTGAAGAAATGATTGGTGCTTTAAAATAAGCCTTCATTTTTAAATTTTATATATTAAAATCCCTGCAATTTATAATTGTAGGGATTTTTGTTTTTTAATCTTATTTTTGCCTTCGCTATAAAAACAGCGATTACTTATCTCAACTATTCATTTTCAAAAATAAAACATACAAAATGCAAGTAACAAAACTAAATTCTGAAAGTATATTACCACTTACCTGCTCTCGATCTGGATCATGTTGTTTTGGAAAAGATGTAATGCTGAATCCGTGGGAATTATTTAGTTTTAGTCAAGAGAAAAAAATTAGTATTCGTGATTTTCGTGATCTTTATAGTGAGTTCGGAGGTATTCAATTACTTTTTGATGGAAAAACCGATAAAAAAGGACAAAAAGCATGCAGTCAATATCTAGAAAATGCTGGTTGTAGCGTTCATATTGGTCGTCCGTTAGCGTGTCGTTTATATCCGTTAGGTCGTCAAGTTCAATTTGAAAAAGCCGAATATATTTACGAAGGAAACGCTTTTCCATGTTTAACAGATTGTTCTGAAGTGTTAGATTTACCTAAACTTAGTGTTGGTGAATATTTAAAAGGACAAAAAGCGCATCAATATGAAAAAGCATTAGATGCTTATTTAATGATAATGCAAAACATTGCTGATATTGGTTTTGAATTGCTTTTAGATTCGGGCTTATCTGCCTCTGGAGACATAAAAACACTTGCAATTTGGAGAATAATAGGTAAAGAAACACACCAAGAATCTGCAAAAAGAATAGGAAAAGAATGGATGGATTATTTAATGATTCCAAACATAAAAAACCATGAAAACAACCCTGTTATTTTTGCTCAAAAACACAGTGATTTATTACTTTTAAAAGCACAAGAAAAATTCGGAAATTTACAAACATTTGAAGAACTTCATAAAGCTTCGGTTTTAATAATTGCTGTTGCGCTTCATTTATCAAGAGGTTTAAGAGCCGATACAAAAGGACTTTCAGAACATTGGATAGAAACTGCAAAAAGCCACGGTGCTAAAGAATAATAACTTTTTATAAATTTTATTAACTATTTATAAATAAAAAATCCGAAGTAATATTATTTCGGATTTTTTTATAATTAATTAGATTTACAAAACACTAACTTTTTCAATAAGTACATCAAAAAGATAACCTGCACCAAAATCTTTATTCAAAATAACAGTTCCTTTTATAGTAATAATATCGCCAACTTTCACTTTTTCATTCGTTGTAATTGTAATATCATATTCACCATTTCCTGTTGTTCCATCTTGTAAATGAATAAAATTAACACCCATAATTCCGTTATTTACTTTTACCACTTCTCCTTTTATGATAACTTCTTTATTCTGATATACCTTTGGATTTTCAAAAAGTTCTGAAATTCGTATTCCGTTAATAGCTTTTTCAATATTAACGACTTTCGTTTTTCTTTTATTAATATTTTTTTTAACAGTTCTATTGTTGATTTTATTCTTAGTTTTATTTTCTTCATCTCGAACACCTTGTGCAAAAATAACAGTATCAAAAGTTCGTTTTAAAATTTTACTTTCAAAATTTTTCATTTCCATTCCTTCATCATAATAATAGGTCGCTCCTATTTTTATTTGTCTTCCTGGAACTGCTATCCAATATTTTTTATCATTTTCTAAAACTTTCAAATAAATATATCCTCCAGCAGGTATTTTTTCGATTACAACAATTTTATGCGAATTTGAAGATGCTACTTTTTTTACAGATTTTTTTTCTGTCGTTGATTTTGTTGATTTTGTCATTTTTGATTTTTCAGAATCTTTACAACTTGTTATAAATCCTAAAATCATTAAAAAAATTACTGTAAAATATTTCATTATTGTTCTTTTATTTTGGGCGAAAATTACATTTTTTATTTCTAATTTAGGGAAAAAATTAAAATGAAAAAATAATGCAAACAGAAGCAGTTTTTGAAAATATAGCAGAAAGATAAAATCTCTTTTTACAGATTTAATACTTTTTTTAAGAAGGAATTTAAACCCCTTGTTTTTTTATAAATCATTCTGATATTTAGAATATAAAAAAAGCTAGTATCTTTATCTTTTTAAACACAAATTTTCAAGCAAAACAACAAATGACATCAGAAAAAAACATAAAATCATATCAATCAGGATATTTACCTGTTTCTCACGGACACGAACTTTATTTTGAATTATATGGAAATCCAAAAGGGATTCCTGTAATCTATTTACACGGTGGTCCTGGAGCTGGTTTTGGAGATAAAGACAAACAATATTTTGACCCTAAACGATATAATGTACTTTTTTTTGACCAGCGAGGAACTTCTAGAAGTAAACCTTTCGGAAGTATTGAAAATAATACAACTCAACACCTTTTAGAAGATATAAATACATTACTTGATTATGTAAATTTTGATAAAGTCTATGTTTTTGGAGGTTCTTGGGGAAGTACGCTTTCGCTAGTGTATGCTATTCATAATCCTGAAAGAGTATCTGGATTAATTGTCAGAGGTATTTGGTTGGCAAATAAATACGCTTTTGACCATTATATTAGAGGTGGAATTAAAGAATTTTTTCCTGATGTTTGGAATCGTTTTAATAAATTAGTTCCTAAAGGTGAAAATCCTGTGGATTATTATTTAAAAATGATGACCTCTGATGATGTAGAAATCAGTAATAAATATGCTTATGAATGGGCGTATTACGAAATGTCTTTTTACACTATCAATAAAATTACCGATACCGAAGAGGTGTTAAAAACCTTTTCATATAAATCAATGGCTATTTTAGAAGCACACTATATCAAAAATAATTGTTTTATTCCTGAAGATTTTATCATGAATAATATTGATAAAATAAAAGATATTAAAACAGCAATTGTTCACGGAAGATATGATTTTATTTGTACGCCAATTCAAGCTTTCAGATTGCATGAAGGTTTAAATAATTCAACATTAAATATTGAAAACGCAGGACATTCTTCTTCGGATGAAGAAAATAAAATTGCTTTAATTTCTGAATTGAAAAGAATTACTTCTTAAAGTAAAAAACTATCAGTTCGAGTGATTTTTGAATAAAAATAAAATAATTATCGATATAATTTTAAATTCCTTTTAGTCATTAAAATCACTCGAATTGACAAAAACAAAAAAACCTCCAATTAAATTGGAGGTTTTTTTATAAATTAAATTTATTTTTGATTATTTCGATTTTCTAAACATCAACCAAAAACCAATTAAAACAAGTGGAATACTTAATACTTGTCCTGTATTTAATGAGTTGAAAACCCAATCTTCTCTACTATCTACTTGTGCTTTTTTCAAAAATTCGATAAAGAAACGTAACGACCATAAAACAACCATAAACAAACCAAATAAAAATCCTTCTTGATTTTTTTTATCTGTTTTCCAATAGAAATGCCAAAGTGCAAAAAACAACGCTAAATAACTAAAAGCTTCATACAATTGTGTTGGATGACTAGCTACTGTTTCTCCTGCTCTTTTAAAAATAACACCAAAACTAGTTCCTGTTGGTTTTCCGTATATTTCAGAATTAAAAAAGTTTCCTAAACGGATAAAAAATCCTGCCAATGCAACTATAATCCCTACTCTATCTAAAATAAATAACCATGATTTTTCTAAATGTTTTTTAGCATAAAAATATAATGCTATTGGAATACCAATTGCTGCTCCGTGACTTGCAAAACCTGTAAATCCTGTAAACTTCCAAGAACCATCAGCCAATTGTTTCATTGGTAAAAATATTTCTAATAAATGGTTTTGATAATAATCCCAACTATAAAAGAAAACATCTCCTAAACGCATTCCTACTAACATAGAAACGAATACGTACATAAATAACGGATCTAACTTTTCAGCAGGAATTTTATCATTTAGATATATTTTCTTCATCAAATGAAGCCCTAATACAAAAGCAGCTACAAACATTAAACTGTACCAACGGATACCAAAACTACCTATTTTTATAAGTTCAGGATCTAAATCCCATACAATGGATAAAAAATTCATGTATTATTTATTTTACGCCATTAAATTAAAATGACTATTATTTATTTTTCTTTTCTGGCACAGGATCATATCCACTACCACCCCACGGATGACAACTAAAAATTCTTTTTATCGCTAACCAACCACCATAAAATAAGCCGTGTTTTTGCAAAGCTTGTATTGTATAACTAGAGCATGTTGGCGAATATCGACAAGTTGCTGGTGTAAATGGCGAAATAGCAGTTTGATAAAATCGAACCAATAATATAAACGGATATGTTAAAATTTTTTTCAACTTTTTTAATTAATTGAAAAACTAGTTCCTTCTTTTCCGTCTTTTAATTGAACGCCTAAAACTAATAATTCATCACGAATTTGGTCAGATAATGCCCAATCTTTATTTTCACGAGCTTCTTTACGTAACTTAATTAATAACTCAACTACGCCATTAACTTTGTCTGAACTATCTTTTACAGCTTCGTTCATCAATCCTAAAACATCAAAAACAAAAGCGTTTATAGTTGTTGTAAATTCTGATAAATCTGCTTCGGTTAAACTTGCTTTACCTTCTTTTATTTGATTGATTGTTTTTACAGCTTCAAATAAATGAGAAATTAATACAGGCGTATTAAAATCATCATTCATAGCTGCGTAACAATCTTTTTTCCATTTCTGAACATCAAAAGTAGAAGTATTTCCTGCTTCTATTTTATCTAAGAAACTTACAGCTTCCATTAATTTTGAATGCCCTTTTTCTGAAGCTTCTAAAGCTTCACCTGAAAAATCTAAAATACTTCTGTAATTGGCTTGCATGTTAAAAAAACGAACCACACTTGCTGAAAATGCTTTTGGTAAAATGTCATTTTCTCCAGATAAAATCTCGTTAGGTAAAATAAAATTACCTGTTGATTTTGCCATTTTCTGACTATTTAACAACAACATATTGGTGTGCATCCAATAATTTACAGGCGAAACACCGCTACAAGTTTGAGATTGAGCTATTTCACACTCATGATGTGGAAATTTTAAATCCATTCCACCACCGTGAATATCGAATTTTTCACCTAAATATTTTGTACTCATTACTGAACATTCTAAATGCCAACCAGGAAAACCATCGCTCCAAGGCGAAGGCCAACGCATAATATGACGTTCATCTGCTTTTTTCCAAAGTGCAAAATCTTGTGGATTTTTCTTATCAGATTGTCCATCTAAAACTCGTGTATTATGAATTGCATCTTCTATTTTTCGTCCAGAAAGAATTCCATAATTACCAGTTTCGTTATATTTTAATACATCAAAATACACCGAACCATTTACTTCATAAGCAAATCCTTTTTCCATGATTTCTTTAATCATTTCAATTTGCTCAACAATATGACCTGTTGCAGTTGGTTCAATACTTGGAGGTAAAAAATTATAGTTTTTTAAAACATCATGAAAATCAACGGTGTACTTTTGTACCACTTCCATTGGTTCAATTTCTTCTAAACGTGCTTTTTTAGAAATTCTATCTTCACCTTCATCAGCATCATTTTCTAAATGCCCAGCATCGGTAATATTACGCACATAACGCACTTTATATCCTAAATGTAATAAGTAACGATACACCACATCAAAAAACATAAATGTTCTTACGTTTCCTAAATGAGCGTTGCTATATACGGTAGGTCCGCAAACGTACATACCTACACGTCCGTCGTTTACAGTTTTGAAAAGCTCTTTACTTTTTGATAAAGAGTTGTATACTTTTAATTGGTTTTCCTGATATAATTTCATACAAAAAATGACTATTAATAGATGCTAAAGATAGGCACTTTATAAAGAATAATGAAATGGAATTTTAGTGAAGTTTCTGTTAAAAAATAATACTTTTTCTGCTTCGTTGCATTTTGCTTTATATTTATGTATAAATTTACTTTATTATTCCGTTTTTACTTTATATGACTCATAAAAAAAAGGCTACTATTACTGAAACAGCAGGAGTTTCTCAATCAGAAACAACTAGTAAATCATCAGCAGAAAAAATAAAACTTAGTCGAAAAAAAATAATTAGCACACAAGAGTCTGTTTATCAAATACTTTCAGGAAATATTTCTTTTTTAAGTAGAGCAATTACTTTGGTAGAAAGTACTAATTTAAAACATCAAAAACAGGCTAATGAAATTTTAGAAGCTTGTTTAAAACATACAAATAATTCGGTTAGAATAGGAATAACAGGTGTTCCTGGCGTTGGAAAAAGCACTTTTATTGAAGCTTTTGGTAAACATTTGACAAGTATCGGGAAAAAAGTAGCCATTTTAGCCGTAGATCCTAGTAGTTCTGTTCATAAAGGAAGTATTTTAGGTGATAAAACAAGAATGGAAAAATTGGTTACCGATAAAAATGCTTTTATCAGACCTTCGCCAGCTGGAAATTCATTAGGTGGAGTTGCCAAAAAAACACGAGAAAGTATTATTCTATGTGAAGCAGCTGGTTTTGATATCATAATTATTGAAACCGTTGGTGTTGGTCAATCAGAAACTGCGGTACATTCTATGACAGATTTCTTTTTATTACTTAAATTAGCGGGTGCTGGCGATGAATTACAAGGTATAAAAAGAGGAATTGTTGAAATGGCAGATGCAATTGTTATTAATAAATCTGATAGCGGTAACGAGAAAAATGCAAAAATCGCAAAAGTGGAATTTAATAAAGCTCTCCATTTATATCCACCGAAAGATAACGGATGGCAACCAAGTGTTTTATTAGCTAGCGCACTACACCAAAAAGGTATTGTAGAAATTTATACAATGATTAATGAGTATATTACCTCAGCAATTGACACTAATTATTTTGAGCAAAAAAGAAATTATCAGAATAAATATTGGTTGTTAGAAACTATAAATCAGCAATTAAAAAATGATTTTTATAATAATGAAACTATTAAAAAAGCTCTAAAAGAAGAATTAAAAGAGTTAGAAAACAATAAAACAACTCCGTTTACGGCTGCTAAACGATTACTTGACATAAATTATAAAAGTCAAAAATAAGTGTTTTATAAAAATATCTTCTTAAAAAATAAATAGAAATTACTTAAATTAAAAAAAATGGAAAACAATACTTTAACTTGGGATGATTTTACCAAAGTAGAAATGCGTATTGGAACGATTATTTCTGCTGAAATATTTAAAGAAGTAAAAAATCCTGCTTATAAAATGCAAATTGATTTTGGTGAATTTGGCATCAAAAAAACCTCTGCTCAAATTACAAAATTATATACATCAGAAGAATTAATAGGAAATCAAATTGTAGCAGTTACAAACTTTCCTAAAAAACAAATAGCAAATATTATGAGCGAATGTTTAGTACTAGGTGCTGTTGGAAATCATAAAGAAGTTACATTAATATCTCCTGAAAGAAACATTAAAAATGGTACAAGAATTGGATAAAATACTTATCCTCGATTAATCCCCCAAATTTTAGTTTTAAATAATTCAACCGCAACTGCTCTTGATTGTTTAAAATGAATATTAATTATAACAAATAATATTAAATGTTTATTAATAATGCCAATTGTGATATTTACATAGGTAAAGCCGCAGGAAAACACTTAATTAGTGACATCCGAAATGCGAGAAAATCTATAAAAATTGTTTCTCCTTATTTATCTGCTTCTTTAGTAAAAGAACTGATAAAATTAAAGTCTAAAAAATTAAATATTGAATTAATTACCTCTGATGATATTGAAGATTTTACAGGAGATAAAGAAAAAAACATTCATAAATTAATTATTCAAAATAAAACACCAAATAGTTTTGCTAAAAAATGGATTGCTTTTTCACTAATAACAATATTTAGTATTATTGGTGTTTTAGCAACAATGCTATTTGCTTTTTACGAAACTGAAGATATTAGAATTTCCTTCGGGTTTATTGCTGTAATAATACTTTGTTTTGTGTATCGATTTTTTAATAAAAAAAGTAAAAGTAGCAAACACAATTACTATAAATACTCGCAGTTATTTCCTTTTAAAGTATATATGTCTCCATATAAATCAAAATTAAGTGACTCTTTTATCCATAGTAAAATTTATTTAATTGATGATAAAATAGCTTATTTAGGCTCGTTAAACTTTACCGTTAGTGGTTTAAAAAATAATTACGAAACAAGTATTAGAACAAAAGAGTCTAAGGCTATAAAAGAAATTAAAAAAGAAATAAATCAATTATTTCATCATTCTAATTTACATGAAAGAGATATTCAACTTTGGGGTGCTGAATTATATGAACAATCTTCTGAAAAAAATAAAACCATATTTATTAAAAAAATCGTTTAAATATAAACGACTTTATTTTTGGTATATTTGGTTGCAATAAAAACACTATCATTGAAAAAAACACTTTTAGCCGTACTAACAGTTAGTACATTATTTCTTTCTTGTAAGCAAGAAAAAAAGAAACTATTACAACTACTGTTGTATCAAAAAATATGGCTTTTGATAAATTACTGAAAAATTATAATGAAGGTAAATTTAAATTAAATCCGATTAATGCTACGTACGCTGGTGATAATAGATTTAATGATAAATTTCCTAATACTTTGTCTGAAGCTTATCAAAATAAAAGTAATGAATTTTACAATAGTTTTAAAGCTAAACTTACAACTTTTAAAGATGCTAACTTAACCGAAAGTGAG
Organism: Tenacibaculum pacificus; assembly: GCF_027941775.1. Classification (NCBI taxonomy): domain Bacteria; kingdom Pseudomonadati; phylum Bacteroidota; class Flavobacteriia; order Flavobacteriales; family Flavobacteriaceae; genus Tenacibaculum; species Tenacibaculum pacificus. The sequence continues at coordinate 1,727,595 of NZ_CP115917.1, forward strand.
CAAATGAGTAAAGCTGTTTTAGCTTGGGATTGTGATATGGCACTTGCACAAAGTAGCTTTAAAAATGATGTGTTGATGCCTATTAATCAAATGTGGACTATCAATTTAACTATGGGAACTTTAGCTAGTGGTAGCAGTGCTCAACCTTTTAAAACTGTTAAAGATTATAAAAACTGGTTAAGTAGATTAGATGGTTATTATGACTGGATGCAAACTGCCATTGAAAATATGCGTGCAGGTACTAAAAATGGTTTTGTTTTACCTAAATCTTTAATCAAAAAAATAATTCCTCAGTTTAAATCATTAGCCGAAGATAAAACTACAGCGCATTTATTTTATACACCAATAAAAAATTTACCTGAAAGTTTTAATGATGATGATAAAAAAATATTAACAGAAGCATATACTAAAATATTGGACAATAAATTGATTCCGATTTTTAATAAAATGTACACTTTTTTACAAACAGATTATTTAAAAGCTGGTAGAGATAGTAGTGGTATTGATGCCGTACCAAATGGAAAAGCATATTATGCACATGCTATAAGAAATTATACAACTACAGAAATGACTGCAGATGAAATTCATCAACTTGGTTTAAATGAAGTTGCTCGTATTTTATCTGAAATGGAAAAAGTTAAAGAAGAAGTAGGTTTTAAAGGTGATTTAAAAGCATTTTTTGATGATGTTCGTGTAAATAAAAAATTAATGCCTTACACTAACCCAAAACAAATTATTGATAATTTTAATGCAATTCATACTAAAATGAAACCGCAATTAGATAAATTATTTGGTAATAAACCTAAAACAAAATTTGTTGTAAAACAAACTGAAAAATTTAGAGAAGCTTCTGCTAGTGCAGAATATAACGCTGGTTCTTTAGACGGAACTAGACCTGGAATTTTTTACACACCAATTCCTGATGCTACAAAATATAATGTTTTTATGGATGAAGCTTTATTTTTACATGAAGCCATTCCTGGACATCATTATCAAGTTTCATTAACACAAGAAAATCAAGATTTACCTGCTTTCAGAAAAACTTTATGGTACAGTGCTTACGGTGAAGGTTGGGCTTTATATACCGAAAATTTAGGAAAAGAATTAGGTTTATATACTGATCCTTATCAATATTTTGGAATGTTAGGAATGGAAATGCACAGAGCAATCCGTTTAGTTGTTGATACTGGAATTCATACAAAAGGTTGGAGTCGTGAAAAAGCTATTCAATATTCTTTAGATAATGAAGCCGAACCAAAAGCTAGTATTATTTCGGAAATTGAACGTTACATGGCTAATCCAGGACAAGCTTTATCTTATAAAATTGGTCAATTAAAAATAAGAGAATTAAGAGCCAAAGCAAAACAAAAATTAGGTGAAAAATTTGATATTCGTGAATTTCATAATCAAGTTTTAGAAACTGGCTGTATTCCATTAGCTTTATTAGAAAATAAAGTTAATAAGTGGATTTCCAGTAAAAAAATCTAGATAATACATAAAGGATAATAAAAAAAACATAAAAACACCCTTTTTTATTATCCTTTATCCTTTTACTTAACTAGTGAACTTTATATAGTTTTGCCAACTAACCAAAACTTATATCATGAAAAAAAGTAAACTATGGATTCTTTCAGGAATCCTTTTCTTATCACAACTTGTAAATGCTCAAATAGTAAACATACCTGATATTAACTTTAAAAATACCTTATTAACGGGTCCTAATTCAGGAATTGACACTAATAATGATGGGCAAATTCAAGTAACTGAAGCTACTGCATATACATCTCCTATTGATGTTACTTCTAAAAACATTAACAATCTTACGGGTATTGAAGCTTTTGTTAATATTCCTATTTTAGCTTGTGGAGGTAACAATTTAACAACTCTTAATCTTACTCAAAATATTAATTTAGAAAGATTATTCTGTATGAATAATCAAATAAAAAAATTAGTATTAAGTAATAATACTAAACTAACATTACTTTACGCTTATAATAATAATTTAAACACTTTAAATATAGCGAATAGTAATAATAATAACGTGAGTACTTTTCATATTATTAATAATCCTGATTTAAAATGTATTAAAATTGATAGTAACTTTACCCCACCTAGTTCTTGGGTTAAAGATGCAGTTGCTAGTTATAGTCTTTATCCTTGTCCGCTTACAGCTACTCCTATAAAATATCTTTATACTCCAATGTTAACTGTTCTTGATGGATTTCAAAAAATAACCTCAGCTACAAATGTTAATATACCCGATGCTAATTTTAAAAATGCTTTATTAAACAACAATCCTGTTATTGATATCAATAATGATGGAGAAATTCAAGTAAGTGAAGCAAATGCTTACGGACCTTATTTAAACGTAGGAAATAAAAACATTAGTAATTTAACTGGTATTGAAGCTTTTGTAAACTTAACAACCTTAGCATATGCAGGTAATAATTTAACATCATTAAATGTTAATCAGAATACAAACCTTGAGTTTTTATTTTGTGCTTATAATCCTCTTAAAAAGTTATCATTAAAATACAATACTAAATTAGAAAACTTAAGTAGCTGGAATTGTAATAATCTTGAATCTATTGATATAGCAAATGGAAATAATAATATTATAACTAACTTTAATGTTATTAATAATCCGAAGCTAAAATGTATTAAAATTGATAACGGTTTTGTTCCTTCAAATAGTACATGGTCTAAAGATACAATGGCTCGTTATAGTTTTTATACTTGTCCGCTTACGGCTGCAACTCCTGATAAAACTATTTTATCAAATATAGAACCTTTAGGAGGATATAAAATAAATATACACCCTAATCCTACTACTGATTACTTAAATATTACTAGTAATGAAAAAAGTGATATTAAAACAGTTGAAGTATATACAACAACAGGAAATAAGGTGATAGAATCTAATTTAAATGAAATAAATGTTTCTAAATTAGAAAAAGGAATTTATCATTTAAAAATGACTGATAGTAATAATCAAACTACATTTAAAAAATTTATAAAAAACTAATATAAATTTACAATGCCAAATAAAACCATAATATTTTATATTATGGTTTTATTTTTGTTCTATATTTACATCAAATTTAAATAAATAATTATGAAAAAGTATTATTCAATTTTATTAACATTTTTATGTTTTACTATTATTACATCGTGTAATGATGAAGAGGTTATCTCTGATAAAAATCCTGATGATGAAATTAACCAAACAGAAGAAACTGTTTTAAAAGCTGATACAGTAACTAAAAACTTATTAATAGAAGGTGCTGAATTAAAAGCTGGAACTCCACCTGCTTCAAATGGTAATATTTCTTTTTCAGTAAAAGAAACTGAACAATCTGCTTTTTTAAATAAAGGTTTTAAGATTGGTATAACTACCAATGATAATTTTGACGGAGCTTATATATTAGTAAAATCTACTGATAATGAAAAAGCTGATAGTTATTTTGATATTCCTAATACACCACCTTCTTACAACAAAAAAAACACAAAAACTAAAAGTAGATTTTCTTCTAAAAAAATAAAAACCAATTTTGAAGATAATGAAATTGAAGTAAATTTCACTAATAATATACAGCCTGGTAAATTCTGTTATTTTGTTTGTATTTATAACAACCAAGGTTATGTTAGTGCTCCTACCGAAGTTTGTGTAGAAGTTGAAGCTTGGGGTGGTAATACGGCATTAGTTGGAACATGGAATTTCAGTAAAGAAATAAAAACAATAGAAAACAAAACAAAAACTATTCTTTTAAATCAAGAAGACTGTGATGAAGGGTATATTTATTGTGGTAATCAAAAGGAACTAGTAGTAGATAATGCTTATTGTCATACAATAAAATCTCTACCACTTACTTTTAATGCAGATGGAACTTACGAGTTTGAAAATAAAGTTAATAGCAAAAATTTAGATTACAATGCTTCAATGGAAGCATGTAGTGCTATTATCAAAAATGAAGAAACTACGTATCAATCAAAAGGAAATTGGGCTTATAACGAAGATGAAGATAAACTAACATTAGTTGAATTTGAATATATAGAAGATATAAACGGTACTATAAACAAAAAAACATATGTAAATGGAGAACTTTCTATTGTCGGTCTTACAACATTTACTAACTCTGAATTAATTATTACTGATGAATATACTGATGAAAATTATAATGAAGAAGGTAATATAGAAGTTATAACTGAAAAATTAGAATACTTTTTTACTAAACAGTAATTAACATTTAAAATATAATTTAAAACCATGGTGTAAATACATCATGGTTTTTTTATTTTTACAATATGACAAAAATTCTTATTACTGGTGGTACAGGTTTAGTTGGAAAACAACTACAACAAGTTTTTAAAAAACAAAATATTGAAGTTGTAATATTAACAAGAAATCCTAAACAAGAAAATGAATTTAAATGGGATATCAATCAAAAGTATATTGATGAAAAAGCTTTTGAAAACATTACACATATTATTCATTTAGCAGGTGCAGGAATTGCAGATAAGCGTTGGACAATTACACGTAAAAAAGAACTAATTAATAGTCGAGTAGATTCTGCAAACTTACTATTTGAAAAAATAAAAGAATATAAAATACCTTTACAAGGGTTTATATCAGCTTCAGGAATTGGATATTATGGAGCTATTACTTCGGATAAAATATATTCTGAAAATGATACACCACATAATGATTTTATTGCTAAAATTTGTATTGAATGGGAAAAGTCAGCAAATCAATTTAAACAATTAAATATTCCTGTAACTATTTTACGAACAGGTATAGTACTTACTAAATTTGGTGGTGCATTACCAAAAATAAACACTCCATTGTTTTTAGCAGCTTTAGGTGATGGAAAACAATATATGCCATGGGTTCATATTGATGATTTATCTAATTTATATTTCAAAGCTATAACAGATAACAATTTTACAGGAATTTATAACGCAGTAGCACCAGAACATCAAACAAATAAAAACTTCACTAAAATACTATCTAAATCAATACATAAACCTATATTTCCACTTAATGCTCCTGCTTTTGTATTAAATATCGTTTTAGGTGAAATGTCTGATATACTACTAAAAGGTAGTCGAATTTCTTCAGAAAAAACAAAAAATGTTTATAAATTTCAATATCCTGATTTAAAAACAGCTTTAAAAAATATTTACAATGATAAATAATCAATTAAAAAATCCAGTTTGGTTTGCTTTAAATGAAACTCATAAAAAATACACTATTAATTATGATGGTCTACAATTTTATGATCCTAATATTTGCCCTTTCGGAGCTTTTATTGATAATAATAAAACTAAAAATGCTTTAAATAAGTATGCTAAATTAACAGATAGTTTTTTTTTAGTTTCAGAAAATGAAACTCCATTATTTGATGAAAATATTATTTCTTTAGATAAAAAAATTGAATGCTGTCAAATGATTTTAGACACTTTAATTGAAGTAGAAATTACTGAAGAAATTATACTTTTATCAGAAAAACATATTGATCAAATATATAATTTAGTTTGGTTAGTTATGCCTGGATACTTCAGGAAAAGAACTTTTGAAATGGGTAAATACTTTGGTGTTTTTAAAGATAATAAACTTGTTTCAATAGCTGGTCAGCGAATGCAAACTAATCATTTCATAGAAGTTAGTGCAGTAGTTACGCATCCAGAATATACTCGAAAAGGATTTTCAAAACAATTAACATATCATGTAACTAAAGATATTATAGCTCAAGAAAAACTACCTATTTTACATACTAATAAAGGTAATATTGCTATAAAAATGTATGAAAATTTAGGTTTTAAAATTACTCGAGATATGAATTGGTGGCATTTTACTAAAAAATAAAAGCTCGCAAATTGCGAGCTTTTAGATAAAAATTAATATTATTTTTTAAAAATCTTGATTTACATCCCAAGCTTCTAATATTTCTTTTAATGTTTTTATAAACATTCCACCTAATGCTCCGTTTACAACTCTATGGTCATAAGAATGTGCTACAATCATTCTTTGACGAATTCCTATAAAATCTCCTTCAGGAGTTTCAATAACAGCTGGTTTTTTAACGATAGCTCCTAAAGCTAAAATTGCTACCTGTGGTTGATTAATAATTGGTGTTCCTGTAATACTTCCAAAACTACCTACATTTGTTACCGTGTAAGTACCTCCTTGAATATCATCTGGCTTTAATTTATTTCCACGAGAACGATTTGCTAAATCATTTACTTGCTTTGTCATACCTACCAAACTCAATTGATCTGCGTTCTTAATTACTGGAACAATTAAATTCCCATCAGGTAAAGCTGCTGCCATTCCTAAATTAATGTTTCCTCTTTTGATAATTTTATCGCCATCAATAGCAATATTAATCATCGGATGTTTTTTAATTGTTTGCGCAACTGCTTGCATAAAAATTGGCGTAAAAGTTAACTTTTCACCTTCTCTTTGTTGATACGAATTTTTAACTTTATTTCTCCAGTTAACAATATTTGTTACATCTATTTCAATAAAAGACTGTACATGTGCTGATGTTTGTATAGAATCAACCATATGTTTAGCTACTAATTTCCCCATACGAGTCATTTCAATAACTTCATCTTGTCCTCCTAAAGTAATTGGTGCTGCTTTTATTTTTGGTTTTTCAACTTTAACACTTACAGGTGTTGCAATAACTTCTGGTTGATTTTCTCTATTTTTTATATAAGATAAAATATCTGTTTTAGTAACTCTTCCTTCTTTTCCTGTTCCTTTTACAGTTTCTAATTCTTCAAAAGAAATTCCTTCTGATTTCGCTATATTTTTTACTAAAGGCGAATAAAAACGATCACTAGATGATGTATCAATAACACCTGAAACTACTTCATTTTTGATTGATTTAGCATCTTCAATTGTTTTTTCTACGGCAACAACAGCTTCTTTTATTTCTGATTTATCAGCAACAGATCCTTCTTCAGTTTCAATAATAGCCATCGTTTGCCCTACTTGAATAACGGCATCTTTATCGAATAAAATTTCCACTAAGGTTCCTTCAACTTCACTAGGCACTTCACTATCTACTTTATCTGTAGCTACTTCAACAACAGTATCATCAATATCAATAGTATCTCCAATTTGTTTAACCCAAGATGTAATCGTTGCTTCAGTAACACTTTCTCCCATTTTAGGTAACTTCAATTCGTATCTTGCCATAGTATAAATTTTTAAACGTTTGCGAAGTTACTAAAAACCTATCGCTTTTTATATTTTATAAGGTTAAAAAAATCTAAAAAAAATATTACAATTTGATTAATTCACAATTATAATACTTAAAAAATGATTTTAATCCAATAGTAAAGATCAAAATAGTATTTAATATATGAATTCATCAAAATTAAATCATTAAGTTACTCTGTTTTAAAATACTAATTTACTTATACCCAATCTTTAGGATTTGCTAAAACAGCCAATAATTTAGCTTCTTCACTTCCTTCTTCTGGATGATGATTATATTTCCATTGAACAACAGGAGGCAAACTCATTAAAATACTTTCTATACGTCCGTTTGTTTTTAATCCAAATAATGTACCTCTATCGTGTACTAAATTAAACTCAACATAACGACCTCTTCTAACTTCTTGCCAGTCTTTCTGTTCTTTATTATAGGTAATATCTTTTCTTTTTTCTACAATTGGCACATACGATTCTAAAAAGCTATTTCCAACTTCAGTTACAAAGTTGTATCTATCTTCAATTGAAAACTCTGGAGTTTCTTTTAAATAATCAAAAAACAAACCTCCTATTCCACGAGCTTCATCTCTGTGATTATTCCAAAAATAGGTATCACAAGTTTCTTTAAACTTCGGATAAAACTCACCATTATGAGTATCACATGCTTTTTTACAAACAGTATGAAAATGAGTAGCATCTTCATCAAATAAATAATAAGGTGTTAAATCTTGACCACCACCAAACCATTGTGTAACAATATTTCCTTCGCCGTCATACATTTCAAAATAACGCCAATTAGCGTGTACTGTTGGCACAAACGGATTTGTAGGATGTAAGACTAAGCTTAAACCACGTACAAAAAAATCGCCATTATCAACACCAAATTGTTTTCTTAAAGCTTCTGGTAACTCACCAAAAACTTTAGAAATATTAACACCACCTTTTTCAAAAATGGCACCATTTTCTATAACACGAGTTCTACCTCCACCACCTTCAGTTCTTTCCCATAAATCTTCAGCTGAAACTTTGCTTTTCCATCTACTGCTTCTAAATTAGTAGTAATCGTGTCTTGTAATTTCTGTATGTATGCGTAAAATTTATCTTTCATTTCTTTCTTATTCTATTACAAAAATACTTATTTTGATAGTTCTTTTAACTGAATTTTTTTAATAGTTTCGGTAGTTGCTGCTGTTACCGATAAAGGTAAAACTAAAATAACACCAATAAATGGCACTAATAAAAACAACATAAATACAATTCCGTTTCCTATTGTAATTCCTTTATTATCATTTACAAACTGAACACTTTCTTTGTACTTAAAATGACGTTCTAAAGTATAATCCATGTTTCCAAAACCTGCGTAATATGCTTGTACAATAAATAATAAAAATGTCGAAAAGATACCTATTACAGGTATTAAACTTAATAATAAAAGAGGGATTGTGTATAATAATTCTCGTGATAAATTTCGAATATTTATTCGAATTCCTCTAATTAATTGTTCTTGAAAAGATGTTTCTCTATGTGTATGATTTTCTCCTGTCATATAATCTTCTATTTTTTCTGAAACAGGACTCATAAAAGGAGCAGATAAAGCCATGATAATATGTTTATATAAAAGCAAACCAACTACAACAATTAATAAACCGCTAAAAAAAGTACTAATCATTTCAAATACATTTTTACCAAATTCCCACTTCCACATATTAGAAATAGTATGTCCTATTGTATCAGATAAACTATATGCTAATCCTCCAATTGCTATTGCTGTAAAAACACTTATTAATATCGGAATTCTAAAATATTTCCATAACTTAAGTTTAGATATTAATTTAAATGCTCCAAAATAAGCACGTATTCCTTTTAAGATATTCTTAATCATATTATTATTTTTTAACTAAAAAAACCTCTTTCCGATAAGAAAGAGGTTTTTTTTATACTTTTATGAAAAAATTATTTAATTACAGCTTTAATAAAACTATCTAATTCTTCTTCGTTTACTTTATTTACTTCATCCCATCCAATACTTTTGGTTGGTGATAAAGCACCTCTTTTAAAGTCTAAAATTCGTTTATTATCAGTAATTAAATATGCTGATGGATAATCTAATTTATGAATAAAACCTGCTACTTTTAAAGAAGATTTATTTGGCATTTTTTCTTTAGAAGGAACTAAGAAAATTCTTTTATCAAGTTTCTCTGCCATTCTTTTTACACCTTTATCTAAATCCCAAAAAAGCGTGATAAATTTCACTTTTCCATCGTACTTTTCTACCATTTTATTCAATGCTGGTATTTCCCCCCAACAAGGTGCGCACCATGTAGCTGCGGCAAGTAAAACAATAGGAGTTTCTATATCTTTAGTACTAATTGTTTCTCCATTTATTGAAGTAAAATCATAATTAGAAATATACTTATCTTTAATACAATTGTACACTACATCATCTAACATTGATGCATCGCCGCTTGCATTTGTAATACAATCATCAACAATATCTTTATAATATATTCTCTTCTGAGAAAAACTTTTAGTGACTAACAACAGTGTTAAAAAAAGCAATAATTTATTCATTTTTCAATAATTTAAGGGGGGATTAAATTAATACTTATACTCCTTTACCGCATCTATAAATGCTTTTGCATTTTCGACGGGAATGTTTGGCAAAATCCCATGCCCCAAGTTAACAATATATTTATCTTTACCAAAATCATTTATCATTTGGTGTACCATTTTTTTAATTTCAGCTGGTGGAGACAATAATCTAGACGGGTCAAAGTTACCTTGTAGTGTAATATTACCACCTGTTAAATAACGTGCATTTCTTGCTGAACAAGTCCAATCCACTCCTAAAGCTGATGCATTTGATTTTGCCATTTTATCTAAAGCAAACCAACATCCTTTACCAAAAGCAATAACTGGTGCATCATCTTTTAACGCTTCAATTATTTCGTTGATATATTGCCAGTGAAAATTCACTGATAATCTGTTGGCGATAACATACCTCCCCACGAATCAAAAATTTGAACAGCATCTACACCTGCTTTTACTTTTGCTTTTAAATAAGCAATGGTAGTCTCTGTTATCTTACTAAGCAATTGGTGTGCCAAAACTGGTTTTGTAAAACAAAATTCTTTTGCTTTATCAAAATTCTTAGACCCCTGACCTTGTACAACATAACATAAAATAGTCCATGGAGAACCTGCAAAACCAATTAAAGGAACTTCATCATTCAACTTTTCTTTGGTCGCTTTAATAGCCTGCATTACATAGTCTAATTCTATGTTTACATCAGGAACAACAACTGTATCTAATCCTTTTTGATCTCTAATCGGATTTGGTAAATAAGGACCAAAATCAGGTTTCATTTGCACCTCAATATTCATTGCCTGTGGAATCACTAAAATATCAGAAAATAAAATAGCTGCATCCATTCCAAACCTACGAATAGGCTGTACTGTAATTTCTGATGCTAATTCTGGAGTTTGGCAACGTGTAAAAAAATCGTATTTCTTTTTTATTACTTGAAATTCTGGTAAATAACGCCCAGCTTGACGCATCATCCATACTGGAGGACGTTCTACAGTTTCTCCTTTTAATGCTCTTAAAAATAAATCGTTTTTTATCATTTTATAACTTTTTACTATTCTTAATATTTTAAAAATTAACGAATAGCTATTTTTTATTTACATTTTAGAAACAGCTTCCATTCCTTTATCAATGGCTTTTGAAATCTTTTCAATGTCTTTTTTTGTTAAAGCTGATGTTAAAAACCATGCTTCAAACTGTGATGGTGGTAAAAATACACCGTTTTTCATCATTGCCCAAAAGAAGGTTGCAAATTTCTTTGTATCTGATGTTTGTGCTTCTTTAAAATTAGTTACAGTAACATTTGTAAAAAATGGATTTACCATAGAACCAAATCTATTTACAGTAATATCTACTCCGTATTTTTTAGCTGATGCTAATAAAAATTCTTCAATAGTCTGAGCTATTTTATCAAATTTATCATACGGATTTTGCTTTTTTAATTCTTTTAAAGTAGCAATACCACCTGCCATAGCAACAGGATTACCACTTAAAGTTCCTGCCTGATACATTCCTCCTAAAGGCGCAACTTCTTGCATAATTTCATTACGAGCTCCGTAAGCTCCTACTGGAAAACCTCCTCCAATCACTTTTCCTAAACAAGTAATATCAGCTTCTACACCTAATAATTCTTGCGCTCCTCCAAATTTAGAACGGAAACCTGTCATAACCTCATCAACAATTAATAAAGCTCCTTTAGATTCTAAATATGATTTTAATTCCTTTAAAAAATTATTTTGAGGAATAACAACTCCCATATTACCTGCAATAGGCTCTAAAATAACTCCAGCAATATCATCATATTCTTCAAAATGTGCTTTTACACTTTCTAAATCATTATAATTAGCTATTAAAGTATTTTTTACAGCACCTTCAGGTACTCCTTTACTTCCTGGTAAACTTAAAGTTGCTAAACCAGAACCCGCTGCAACCAATAAAGCATCTTGATGCCCATGATAACAACCTGCAAATTTTATAATTTTATCTTTTCCTGTAAAAGCTCTTGCCAAACGGATTCCACTTAAAACAGCTTCTGTTCCTGAATTTACAAAACGAACTTTATCCATTCCAGGAAAAGCATCACAAACTATTTTAGCTAATTTAATTTCATTTTCAGTTGATGCTCCAAAAGAATACCCATTTTTCAATGCTTTTATAATAGCTTTTTGCACGTTTTTATGACGATGACCTAAAATCATTGGTCCGTAAGACAATACTAAATCTACATAAGTATTATTATCTACATCGGTAATTTTACTTCCTTTTGCTTTTTTGATAAATAAAGGATTTCCTCCTACTGAAGAAAATGCTCTTACTGGAGAATTTACAGCTCCAACAAGGTTTACCAATCCTTTTTTATATAATTTTTGTGATTTTTTAAATTCCATTTTTAATTATTTAAAAAGTGTATTCAAGTAGCTTTTATCATACAAAAATGTATCGAATTGTTTTTTAATTAACATTCCGATACATTTTTATTTATAGTTTACAATTTTACTTGAATCAACAATATATATTATTTTCTATTCAATACTCTTGCTGCTTCTTTGGCAAAATAAGTAATTATAATATCTGCTCCTGCTCTTTTCATCGACAATAAACTTTCCATCATTACTTTTTCGCCATCAATCCAACCTTTTTCAGCTGCTGCTTTTACCATAGAATATTCTCCACTTACATTATAACATGCAATTGGTCTATCAAAATTATTTTTTAAATCTCTAATAACATCTAAATAAGATAAAGCTGGTTTTACCATTAAAATATCTGCTCCTTCTTGATCATCAAAAGTAGCTTCACGCATACCTTCATCTCTGTTGGCAGCATCCATTTGATACGTTCTTCTATCACCAAAAGAAGGTGCAGAATCTACAGCTTCTCTAAAAGGTCCATAAAATGCTGATGCATATTTTACAGAGTATCCCATAATTGGTAAATTAGCAAAGCCTGTATTATCAAGAGATTCTCTCATCATGGCAATTGTTCCATCCATCATTCCTGAAGGCGCAACCATATCTGCTCCTGCTCTTGCATGCGAAACAGTTTGTTTTGCTATATTTACTAAAGTTGCATCATTATCAACATCATTATTATGAATAACGCCACAATGACCGTGTGATGTATATTCACAAAAACAAACATCAGTAATTACATATAAATCAGGATAATTCTTTTTGATAAAACGGATTGCTTGTTGCATAATTCCGTTATCATTCCATGTTTCTGTTCCTTCATCATCTTTCTTAGAAGGTATTCCGAATAATAAAACAGCAGGAATATTTAATTCGACAACCTCATCCAATTCTTTCGAAATTCTATCCAAAGAAAAACGTTTAATTCCAGGCATAGAACTTATTTCTGTTTCAATATTTTCACCTTCTTCAATAAATAAAGGGTAAATAAAATCATCCACAGATACTTTTGTTTCTCTAACTAATCTTCTGATTCCTTCTGTTTTCCTAAGTCTTCTTGTACGAAACATAAAATTATATTTTTATATAATAAAATACAGTCGAAAAGGTTTCTTAAAAAAACTATCGACTGCGTTTTATTTTATTTTTTTATTCTTGTATAAAATGTGAGTTCACTAATTGAAGAACACTTTCTACAGTTGGTAATTTAGCAACTTGTACATTTTCAAAATGTTTTCTTGCTTCTTTTGCGGTACTTTCACCAATACAAAAAGCCACTTTATCAGTGGTGTTTTCTTGCATATAACTTTCAACTGTCGATGGACTATAAAATAAAACACCATTTATAGTATCATCAACTTTAGATGAACTAAGTGTTGTTTTATAAGCCTCTACTTCGTTTACTGTAATTCCGTTTTCGTTTAAAGTATTTGGTAAAGTATCTAAACGTAAATCACTACAAAAATAAGTAGCTGATTGTCCTTTTATTTCAGTAGATAAATAAGCAGCTAATTTTGTAGCATTTCTTTCAGACTTTACTACTTTCCCGATTCTTTGCTCAATTAACTTTTTGGTTCTACGCCCAACACAATAAATATTTTTGAAATTTAATTCTTCCGAAGTAAATGAATTTGTAATTGCTTCTACACCATTTTGACTAGTGATAATTACATTTTCGATTTCATTTTTAACCACTTTAGGCGCTATTCTATTAAAACGAATTTTAATAAAATCACTATCTGCTACATCAATAGATGAATCAACTAATTCCTTTTGAATTTCAGATAATTTTTTGGTAGAATAAATAGCGAAATCTTTCTTTTCAACTACATTCTTTTCCATTAATTCTTTACCTCCTCTGTTGATTACATAATCAGCACAATCTTTTGCTAAAAAACGATGACGTCCTACTTTCGCATTTTTTGTTACTGATATTTTCTTTTTACCATCTTCACTTAATAATAAACCTTTAAAGTTTATTTCTTCAGTTTTAGGATCAACATAAGCTATAGCTCCTATTGGCGCAGTACAACCACCTTCTAATAAGTTTAAAAACTCACGTTCAATACCTACACAAAGTTGTGTTTCGTAATGATTTAATTGCTCACAAGCATCTTTAGAAAAGTCATTATCTCCTAAAACAGTAATCATAATAGCACCTTGAGCTGGTGCAGGAATCATCCAAGAAAGATTAATTGCTCCTTCTGGTCTTTTTCCTAATCTTTCTAATCCTGCGGCAGCGAAAATAGCACCGTCCCAATCATTTTCTTCTAATTTCTCTAAACGCGTATTTACGTTTCCTCGTAAACCAACTACTTCACGCGTAGGATAACGATTTAACCACTGTGCTCTTCTACGTAAACTACCCGTTGCAATAACACCATTTGGCTGTCCAAAAAACTCTTCGTTGTCTTTTAACACTAAAATATCATTGTAATTAGCACGTTTTAAAACAGCTCCTTGAATAATTCCTTCAGGTAAAACAGTAGGAACATCTTTTAAAGAATGTACTGCAATATCAATCTCACCACTTAACATGGCAAGATCTAAATTTTTAGTAAAAACGCCTGTAATTCCTAATTCACGCAAAGGCGTATCTAAATCAATATCTCCTGTCGATTTAATTGGAACTATCTCACATTCATATTCTAATTCCTCTAATTCTTTACGAACTTTGTTTGCTTGCCACATAGCCAATTGGCTATCTCGTGTACCTATTTTAATTGTCTTCTGCATGGATAGTTTCTAAATTTGACCCAAACACCTTTGCCATTACTTCTATACTATTATTGATAGAAGTTTCTTCAGCTTTTAAGTGTTTTACAAATTGTGTGGTTATTTTTTGAATAAATCTTGATGTGATTACTTCTGCCTGAGATTCGTCAAAATCTTTTATTTTCTTCTTATGAAAAGCAATTTCGTCGTGTTGAATTGTTAGTAGCGATTCTTTTAAAGCCATTATTGCAGGTGTAAACTTTCTATGGTTTAACCACTCTTTAAATTCGTCTTTATGTGTTTGTATAATTTTTTCGGCAGCGGGTATTTCTTGCTGACGAATAGCTAAAGTTTCATCTGTAATTTTTGATAATTCATCTACGTTAATCAAAGTTACGTTTGGTAAATCTGCAACTTCTTTCGATACATTAGCTGGCATTGATAAATCTAAAATTAAAAGTTCATTATTTGTTAAAACATGTTCTTTTTTAATAGTTGCTTCTGAAGCTCCTGTAGAAACAATTAATACATCTGTATTAGCTATTTCTTTATTTAAGTTTTCGTATTTTGCTTTTTTAATAGAAGGATGTTCTTTTACAAACTCCACAGCTTTTTCTTCGGTTCTATTAATTAAGCTTACCGATTTATTCTGAGTATATTCCGCTAAGTTCTTACAAGTATGTTTCCCCATTTTACCTAATCCAAAAACCAACATGTTTTTAGAATTATAACTAGGTAAATTTTTAATAAGATATTGAACCGCAGCATAAGAAACAGATGTTGTTCCTGAACTTAACTTTGTTTCATTTTTTACACGCTTACTAGCCTGCATTACATGATTTAGTAATCGCTCGAAATAAGCATTTACAGTTCCTACTTCTTTAGCTAATTTAAAAGCTTGTCGCAATTGACCTACAATTTCGTAATCGCCTAATATTTGGCTATCCAAACCTGTTCCCATTCTAAAGAGATGACGAATTGCTTCGTTATTCTTGTAAACGTTAGATACTTCTGCAAACTCTTGAATTGTTCCGTTAGAATATTTACATAACATGCTTATTAATTGAAAAGGATGGTCTGCAAAACCTGTAATTTCGGTTCTGTTACATGTTGATAATACAAAAATACCTTCAACTCCATTCAACTTAGCTTCTTCTAAAAGAGCCACTTGGTTTTCTTTAGAAATACTAAACTTCCCTCTAATAGTTGCATCAGCTTTTTTATAGCTAACTCCAATGTTATATAAATTCTGATTATGTTTATCCGCTGTCATTCAGTCTTCTTCAAATAAGGAGCTACAAAAATATAAAGATTAAATATAAAAAAATATCGCTCAAAGAACTTTTAATGTCGCTATCAGTTTTTTAACCTAAAAACATCTATAAAACACAGATAAAGTGTATTTTTGCAATGAAATCAGCTATGGAAGCTACTTTAATTTAGAGTCGTTCTAAATAAATTATTTTAATTTATATTTTAGTTTATGTCTAAAAACATCGCAGAAAGTACATTTAGAGAAGTCGTCTTAGAAAAAGGTTTTTTTGTCTTGAAATTTCAAAATAACACCAACGAAATTGAGTACTATAAAAGAGACATTGACAACTCTTATATACAGCTACATTATTGTGTAAAAGGAAATTGCAAGTTTCATTTTAATAACAACAGTTACACTTTTAATGTACTAGACAAGCATGTTATTTTCCTATATAACTCACAACAAAACTTACCAATAAATTTAGAAATACTACCAAAAACAGCCGTAGTTTCTGTTTTAATATCTATTGAAAAATTTCATGCGTTATTTTCAAAAGAAGCGAGTTACATTCCTTTTTTAAGCGATGATAACAAAAATAAAAAATATTACGACGATACCGAAATTGGTTCAAATACCTTAATGGCTTTGCAACAAATTTTAACAGCAAAAAATCATAGTTCGATGAAAGACCTTTATATTAAAGGAAAAACATACGAATTATTAAGTCTTCATTTTGATACTGGTGAAAATACCGAAAACGAATATTGTCCCTTTTTAGTAGATGATCGTGATATTCAAAAAATTAGACACGCCAAAGATATTATTATCGCCAGAATGAGCGAACCACCAACTTTGCAAGAACTAGCAACCGAAGTAGGTTTGAATTTAAAAAAATTAAAAGAAGGTTTTAAACAAATATATGGCGACACGGTTTACAGTTTTCTTTTTGATTATAAAATGGAACACGCTCGTAAACTTTTAGAAAGTAATAAATTTAATGTAAATGAAGTTGGTTTACAGGTTGGATACAGTACTTCTAGTCATTTTATCGCAGCTTTTAAAAAGAAATTTGGCACAACTCCAAAACAATATGTAATCTCTTTATTAGGAAATTAAATGAAACAATTAACTCATTACGACATCGAAAATAAGCAACAAACATTCCCAATAACTATTGTTTGTGATGCTATAAGAACTCCTGAAAATATTGGAATGTGTTTTCGCATTGCTGAAAGTTTTGGTGTTCAGAAAATATTTTTACACTGAAAACTCGCCTAGCATCGAAAATAGAAATGTAAAACGTACAGCTAGAAATACCATTACCCAAATTGAACACGAAGTTTATACTGATTTCAATGAAGTTATTAATCGATTAAAAAAAGAAGGAAATACTATTATAGGTATTGAAGTTGCTGATAAAAGTGTCGCACTTCAGAATTTCGATTTTTCATCAAAAGAAAAAATAGTACTACTTTTAGGAAGTGAAAGAAACGGCATAGAAAACATTAATAGTGTTGATGCCACTGTTGCTATACCAATGTACGGACGCAACTCATCAATGAATGTAATTCATAGTTTAAGCATTGCTTTATACGAAACAACAAATCAATTAAATAAAAATTATAAATAGCGTGATTTAATCTTTTCAAAAAAGATAAAAAACTCAATATATAATAATGACCAAATAAATAAAAAGATGAAAGGAGCTTTATTAGTAAACTTAGGATCACCTGAAAGTACAGATCCAAAGGATGTTAAAAAATATTTAGGTGAATTTTTAATGGACGAACGTGTAATTGATGTTCCTTATTGGTTTCGTTCATTTTTAGTCAAAGGAATTATTTTAAACACACGTCCTAAAAAATCGGCGGCAGCTTACAAAAAGATCTGGTGGAAAGACGGTTCTCCTTTAATTGTATTATCAGAAAGATTACAAAAAAAGGTTCAAGAAAAAACTGAATTACCTGTTGCTTTAGCTATGCGATACGGTACAATGACCATCAAAAAAGGATTACAAGAATTACATGATAAAGGTGTTACCGAAGTTATGTTAATTCCTTTATATCCTCAATTTGCAATGGCTACTACTGAAACTATCGTTGTTTTAGCCGAAGAATTAAGAAAAGAGTTTTTTCCTGATATGAAAATTACCGATGTTCCTGCTTTTTATCAAAAACCAGAATACATCAAAGCTTTATCAAATAGTATTAAAGATTATTTAGCGGATAAAGATTATGACCATATATTATTCTCTTATCACGGAGTTCCTGAGCGTCATATTCGTAAATCTGACATTACAAAAAGCCATTGTAAAATAGATGGAAGTTGTTGTAATACGCCATCAAAAGCACATGAATTTTGTTATCGTCATCAATGTTTTCAAACAACAAAAAATGTAATATCAGAATTAGGTTTAGATGAAAATACGGTTTCAACCTCTTTTCAATCTCGTTTAGGAGTTGATCCTTGGCTACAACCTTACACAGACAGAACTATTGTTAGTAAAGCTGAAAAAGATGGTATTAAAAAACTTGCTATTGTAACACCTGCTTTTGTTTCTGATTGTTTAGAAACTTTAGAAGAAATTGCAATGGAAGGTAAAGAAGAATTTTTAGAAGCTGGTGGTGAAGAATTCTATACAGTACCTTGCATTAACGATAATGAAGAATGGGTTGCTGTTTTAGCAGGATGGATTAACAACTGAAAATAAGCATAATAAGCCTAGGTTATTCTATTTTATTGTGTATATTCGCTTGAAATTATATCAAAAGAAAACAATGAAAAATTTAAAAAAAATTGCTGCAGTAGTTGCTATTGCTGCTGTATCTGTAGGAAGTATTAGTGCTCAAAAGAAAGTTGGAACTTTTGGAGGTTTAACTCAAAAAGATCTTGGTTTCAAAAAAATTAGAGTACCTTATACTGATGTAGTTTCTTACAAAGGTTTTGTAAAGCCAGGTAACGAAGACGAAGTTAAAGACGGAAAGAAATTCTATTATTTATATGTTTGGGTTCCTGCTGTTGCTCCTGAATTAGGTGTAAGAATGGTTTCTCCTATAGGAAAAAACAAACCTAAAAATGCAATTGTATCTTCTGATTTTGAAGCAAACAAAAAATCTAAAGATTATTTTGACACTTACATTACTTTAGAACGTTCAGATATTTTTACTAAAGGATCTGTTACTGAAGGTAAAGTTAAAAATGCAAACTGGCATACCCTTGCTAAAAATGATGATAGTAGTGAAATGCCTAAATTACCTAGTGGATCTAAGTATAACTCATTATTAAGATATAAAAGTGAAACTGGAAATCCTTTAAAAGCTATTACTACTGGTTTATACAGAATAGGTTTTACAACTTATAAAAAAGGAGAAGTAAAAGGTACATTTTTAGCTCAAATTGCAGCGCCTGTAAAATTACCAGGAGTTCTTGTTGCTAAGTCTATTGCTGAATTAAAAAAGCAAATGTAATTTTTTATTTTAAAAGCATTAAATTTGAGGTCTTAAAACATAAAATTTTAAGACCTCATTTTTTTTATTATGGATTTTTTATACATTAAAGCTTTACATATTATTTTTATTGTCACTTGGTTTGCTGGCTTATTTTATATTGGTCGTTTATTTATTTATCACGTAGAGGCAGAAAAAAAAGACGAACCTGCCAAATCAATTTTACAAACACAATATAAGTTAATGTCAAAACGTTTATGGTATATAATTACCTGGCCGTCATTATTTTTAGCTAGTTTTTTTGCCTTTTGGATGCTTTGGATAAATCCTATCTATTTAGAAATGCCTTGGATGCATATTAAATTATCATTTGTTTTAGCCTTGTATTTTTATCACGGATTTTGTCATAAAATATATAAAGAATTACAACGTGATGAAATTAATTACACACCAACAAAGTTGAGGATTTTTAATGAAGCTCCAACAGTTATTTTATTTGCAGTTGTTTTTTTAGTTGTTTTAAAAGACAGTCTTAATTGGATTTGGGGAGTTGTAGGTATTATACTTTTTGGAGTATTACTTATGATTGGTATTCGTTTCTACAAAAAATTAAGAGCCAAAAAATCTTGGGATAAACAAGAAAAAGACTTAACGAAAGAAGATAAAAAATTAGATAATAAATTCTACTTTCGCAACTATAAAACCCCGATTATATTATGAAAAAATTATTCTTATTAATTATTACAGCTATTTTAGTAATTTCACGCGAATCTAAAAGCGATGAATTACCAAATAATCCTGAAGAACCAGAAAATACTAAAGATTTAATTATAGGTACTTGGAAACTTATTCAAAAAAATGGAGAAAAAATAACTGATAGTTGTGAAAAGAAAGATACGTATATCTTTAACGAAGATACCTCTTATACTTTTGATGATTACAATACAATAGATGGTTCTTGTAGTAAAAACGAATCAAAATCATTCAAAGGTATTTGGCTTAACAACAATAATAAAACATACAATATCAGAATACATGGATATACTGGTAATGGTGCAGACTATAATATAACCTTTACTCAAAGTAACCAATACTTAACCTTTGAAAACAACGGTTTAACCTACGAAAGACAATAAATAAAAAAAGCGAAGTTTTTAAACTTCACTTTTTTTATTATGTTTTAATACTACCCTTTTATTGATTGCTCAAAAGGAATACGGTTTACAATACTTCTACCTAATGTAACCTCATCAGCATATTCTAACTCATCACCAACAGAAATTCCACGAGCAATTGTAGATGTTGTTATATTACAGTTTTCAATTTGCTTATAAATATAAAAATTAGTGGTATCTCCTTCCATTGTTGAACTTAATGCAAAAATCAACTCTTTTATTTCACATTTTTTCACTTTAGTTACTAAAGATTCTATCTGTAAATTTTGAGGTCCAACACCTTCAATAGGTGAAATTTTACCTCCTAACACATGATAAACCCCTCTAAATTGTGCTGTATTTTCAATAGCCATAACATCACGAATATCTTCAACAACACATACAATGTCAGAATTTCTATTCGGATTATTACATATTTCACACAAAGTCGTATCTGAAATATTATGACATTTAGTACATGATTTTACATCATTTCGCAAACCTGTTAAAGCAGCTGTTAAATAACCTGTATTTTCAATCGGTTGTTTTAATAAATGTAATACCAAACGAAGCGCAGTTCGCTTACCAATACCAGGTAATCGGCTAACCTCATTTACTGCGTTCTCTAATAATTTTGAAGAAAAATCCATGCCGCGAATTTACAATTTTTCAAGTAGCTATCAATATACTGTTTCATATAAAAAAAGTATCTTCGTAGCACTAACAAAATATACAATTCATAATGAGTTCAGAAATAAGAAACTTAGAACCTAAAGCTGTTTGGAATAATTTTGCAGATTTAAACGCTGTACCACGTCCATCAAAAAAAGAAGAAAGAGTAATTCAATTTATGGTAGATTTTGGTAAAAACCTAAATTTAGAAACTATAGTTGACAAAGTTGGTAACGTAATTATTCGTAAACCTGCTTCTTCAGGGATGGAAAACCGTAAAGCTATTGTGATGCAAAGTCACTTAGATATGGTACATCAAAAAAATTCTGATACTGTTTTTGATTTTGATACAGAAGGAATTAAAATGTTTGTTGATGGAGATTGGGTAAGAGCTGAAGGAACTACTTTAGGTGCCGATAACGGTTTAGGTGTAGCATCAATTATGGCTGTTTTAGAAGCTAACGATATTCCACATCCTGCTATTGAAGCTTTATTTACTATTGATGAAGAAACTGGTATGACTGGTGCAATGGGTTTAGAAGGTGATATCTTAAATGGTGAAATCTTATTAAATTTAGATACCGAAGATGATGACGAAATTAGTATGGGTTGTGCTGGTGGTGTAGATGTTACTGCTACAAGAACATATACTGAAGAAGTTACTCCTGAAAATACAACTGCTTTTAAAATTGCTATTACAGGTTTAAAAGGAGGTCATTCAGGAATGGATATTATTAAAGGATTAGGTAATGCCAACAAAATAATGAATCGTTTATTATTTGATGGTTTTACAAACTTTGGTTTACGTGTTTCCGATATAAACGGAGGTAGTTTACGTAATGCTATTCCTCGTGAAAGTTTTTCAACTGTAGTTGTTGATAGTATTTCTAAAGAAGTTTTCTTATTTGAAACTCAACAATTAATAAATACGATTAAAGCTGAATTTTCAAAAATAGAAGTTAATTTATCAATTAAATTAGAAGAAGTTGAAGCTCCTAAACACGTTATGGACTTAGGTGTTCAAGAAGGATTTATCAAATCAATGTACACAGCTTTAAATGGTGTATATCGTATGAGTCCTGATATTGAAGGATTAGTAGAAACATCTAACAATATTGCTCGTGTTACCGCTAAAGAAGGAAAAATAAGAATCGCTTGTTTAACTCGTTCTTCTTCTGAAAGTAATAAATGGGATTTAGCAAACTCAATGCGTTCTGCTTATGAATTAGCAGGTTTTGATGTTGAATTTTCTGGTTCATATCCTGGTTGGTTACCTAACTTAGATTCTGAAATTTTAAAAATAGTTGAAAAATTATATGTAGAATTACATAATGAACAGCCAAATGTAGCAGCTTGTCATGCTGGTTTAGAATGTGGACTTTTAGGACAGAATTATCCTGAAATGGACATGATTTCTTTCGGACCAAACATTAGAGGACCACACTCTCCTGATGAATGTGCACAAATTTCATCAACACAAAAATATTGGAAATTTTTATTAGAAATTTTAAAGAATATTCCTAGTAAAAATTAATTATCAATAAAAAAATAAAAAACCACAACAAGTAAAGTTGTGGTTTTTTTTATAAATTAGCTTGCTATAAATAATTTATTTAAACTGATAATTAAATGAAATACAAATTATTACACTTAATTTTTATTCCTTATTTAATCTTTTCTCAAGAATTACCAGAAAAAGAACATTATACTTATTTTGATGAAATAATAAATTTACAAAATACAGATTTAAGTAACGGAGTATTCCATAAGGAAAAATACAGAACCATAAACGGAAATCATCACTATTATAAAGTAAATAAATTTTTCTTAGGTAAAGTACACTATAATAATGATGTTTTCTCCAATACTTTAATAAAATACGATCTAAATAATGATAATATTATTATTAAAATAAGTAACTCAAGCTATTTAATTTTTATTTTAAAAAAGAGCTTAGTAAAAAAATTCACGATAGATAATGATATATTTATTAACATAGCGGACTATGGTTATAGTCAAATATTGATAGATAAAAAACCTATCAAACTTTACAAAAAAAATTTAATTAACAGTTATGAAAAATTAAATAAAAAATTCAGTTATACTAAATTTGTAAACAAATCTAAATACTTTATAAATTATAATAGTGAATATTTTTATGTTCTAAAAAAGAAAAATTTAATAAAAAAAATACCTCAACAAAAAAAAATAATATCTGAATTTTATCTTTTAAATAAAAAATTAGCAAAAAATAATTCAGACTTATTTTTTACTAAACTTATAAATCTATTGAATAATAACGTTAATAATGCTAAATAATGAAAAAATCGATACTACTACTCTCTTTTTTTCTAAATTTAAGTATCTATTCTCAAAAAGAAAGCGGAAATTTAAAAATTGAAATAAACAATCTTAATAAAGAACAAATCATAAACCTTTTAGAAGAAAAAACAGATTACCATTTTTTTTATATTAATAGTTGGCTAGATAATAGAAGAATCTCTAAAAACTTTAATAATACCTCTATTACAAATATTTTAGATTATATACTTAACGATACTGCAATCAACTACTATATTACAAATGATAAAAAAATTATACTAACATATGGTAATTTAATATCTAATAGTATTTATGATAATTTTGATATAGATGATTCATTATCTTTTGTCAAAAAAAGAAAATACCTGTTTTTATAAAAAACAACCAAGATATTAATGATTTTATTAAAATAGGTAAAGAAGAGCAAGTAGAACAAAAAAACTTCAAATTATCTGGATACATCGTAAATGGAAATACTAAAAAACCTATTGAAGGTGTTACTATTTTAGAAAGAAATAAAAATAAATCAACTACAAGTAATAAAAAAGGATACTATAACATAGTACTTCCCTATGGAAAAAACAATATTGAAACGTTATTACAAGGCTATAGTAAACTCTATAAAAATATAATTTTATACAATGATGGTTCTTTGAACATATCTCTTATGGAGCAAGATGAACAACTTGATGAAATTACTATAAATACAAGTAAAAAGAACAATATAAAAGAAATAATATCTGGAATTACTCAATTAAATATAGCTGAGATAAAAAACATTCCTTTAGTATTAGGAGAAAGAGATATATTAAAGGTCGCAACTACTTTACCTGGTATAAAATCAGCAGGTGAAGGTTCTGAAGGAGTAAATGTTAGAGGTGGAAAAGTAGACCAAAACTTATTTCTATTAGATGATGGTGTACTGTATAACCCAAATCATTTTTTAGGATTATTTTCTGCTATCAACCCATTTACAACAGAAAGTTTAAAAATATACAAAGGAAACATACCCGCTGAATATGGAGGTCGAATTTCCTCTGTTTTTAACATTGAAAACAAAAGATGCAAGTATCCAAAAATTTAAAGGTGAAGCTTCTATTGGGCCTATAACAGGTAATTTAACTATAGAAACACCTATTTTAAAAGAAAAATCAGGATTACTTATTGCTGCAAGAACTACTTATTCCGATTGGATTTTAAAATCTTTAAATAATAAAAAGCTAAATAAAAGTAGCGCTTCTTTTATTGATTTATTAGCTAAATATAATCATAAAATTAACAAAAAAAATTCTATAAAAATTACAAGTTACTATAGTAATGATAAATATCAAATAGCCTCTGATACAACAAATTCTTACGGTAATAATATAATTTCATTAAATTGGCATCATAAATTTAATGATAAAAATGATGCTAATTTAATTTTAGCAGCTAGTAGTTATAAATTTAATCTAGATTACAACAGTAAAGATATAAGTAAAAATTTTAATTTAAATTATAGTATAAGAGAAGTTAATGCTAAATTAAAATTTAAATACGCCTTATCTAAAAAACATAATATTAAATACGGAGTATCATCTAAGTTATATAATATTTCACCTGGAGTTCTTCAATTTAAAGATGATAATTCTCTAATCGAAAATCGTCAAATAGATAAAGAAAAAGGTTTAGAAAATGCACTTTTCTTGTCTAATAAATTCATCGTTAATAAAAAATTATCTTTAGATATTGGACTTCGTTATTCTCAATTTTTAACTCTTGGTAAAGCTACTCAGAATTTTTATACAGCTAACTCTATCATCGATGAAAGTTCACTTATGGTTACAAAGAAATATAAAGAAAATGAAGTTATTCAAAATTATAATGGATTAGAATATCGATTATCAGCTAGGTATTTATTGGGAGATAATTTATCATTAAAAGCTAGTTATAATAAAACTTTTCAATATATACATAGACTTAATAATAATACAACAGCTACACCTATAGATACTTGGAGATTATCAAACATTAATATTTCACCTCAAGAAGGAAATCAAATCTCATTCGGTTTATTTAAAAACCTTAATGATTATGAATTCAGTTTTGAGACTTATTTTAAAAAATATAAAAATATTTTAAATTATAAAATTGGAGCTAATTTTCTATTAAATGAAAATATAGAAACAGAGGTTTTACAAGGTCCTGGTAAATCTTATGGTATAGAATTCCTTATTAAAAAGAAATTAGGTAAATTAAATGGATGGATAGGATATAATTACTCTAGATCTTTACTAAAACTTGATAGTTCTTTTAATGAAGAAAAAATTAATAACGGTAATTTTTTCCCTACTAATTATGACAAACCTCACGATTTCACTACCGTTTTAAACTATAAAATTACAAAAAGATATAGTATCTCTACAAATTTCATATATCAAACAGGTAATCCTGTAACATATCCTACAGGAAAATATAAATACCTAGATTCTGAATACTTATTATATAGTGACAGGAATAAATTTAGAATACCAAACTATTACAGATTAGACCTTGGTATTAACATTGAAGGAAATCATAAAATTAAAAAACTTGCACACAGTTTTTGGAATATTTCAATTTATAACGTTTTGGGCAGAAATAACCCTAAATCTATATTTTTTAATACAAATAATCAAGGTAAAGTACTAGCTTATAAAAGCTCTATTTTTTCATATCCTATTCCAACTATTACCTATAATTTTAAATTCTAAATTATGAAACATTATAGAACATCTATCTATTATATTTTATTAATACTAATTACAATAAATTGTACTGAACCTTTTAGTTTAAATACATTAAACTTTGAAAACATTTTAGTTGTTGAAGCATCAATAACCGATGAATTTAAAATTCAACAAATAAAGCTATCAAGAACTACTAATATAGAATCTGATGATACAAAACATGAATCAGATGCAACTATTTTTATTATTAATAATGAAAATAAAAAATATAATTTTATAGAAGAAAATAAAGGTATTTATAAATCTGTAGATAAATTTTCTTTAGAAAAAGATAAATCCTATACATTAAAAATAAAAACTAGCAATGGAAATACGTATACTTCTAGTTCCGAAAAGTTAGCTGGAAAAGCTAAAATAGACAAAATAATAAATACTACTGAAAAAAATAAATTCAATGAAAGTATTGTAAAATTGATGGTTAATAGTACTGGTGATAATGAAGCTAAATACTACCGTTATGAATATGAAGAAACTTATAAAATAGTAGCACCTTACTGGTCACCTAACAAACTTATAGTTAACCCTGCTCCTCCTAAACCTATTGGATACGATTTTTTCATCATAGTACCTAAAGAAAATAACAATAATAGAGTATGCTATAAGACCGTACGTTCTACCAGTATACAACAAATAGAAACGAATTCTCTTGTTAAAAACAAAATTATTGAATTACCAATACGCTATATCAACGAGTTTAATCATATTATTTCACACAGATATAGTATATTAATAAAACAATATGTTCAAAACTTTAATGCTTATAATTACTTTAAAACATTAAAAAAATTATCAAATAATGAAAATGTGTTTACTGATACGCAAAAAGGCTTTGTAAAAGGTAACATCGAAAATGAAAATTCAACAAATGAGAAAGTAATTGGTTATTTTGAAGTTTCTACAGTTTTTAAAAAAAGAATCTTTTTTGATTATTCCGAATTAGTTACTGACCCTGTTTCAAATGATAATAGTTTACCATTTCCTATAATTTGTAAAACATTTACTTATCCCTTAATATTAGAAGATGATGAAAGAAAAATTAGAAATAATTTTTACTTTAATAAGTTAATAAATGGTTCTTTGACGTTCTACAAAAAAAACGAATTAGATCTTACAGGAAATAATCGTTATGTAACAGTTTCTAAAGCCTGTGGAGATTGTACTATATTTGGTAGCAATATAAAACCTTCTTTTTGGATAGATTAATAAATTAATTATGAAAAAAAAGCATATATCATTCTTTATTTTTTACTTACTCTCTTTATCAATAATTTCTCAATCAAATAATAGCATTTTAGATTCATCTGGCTTTAGAAGTCTTTCACAAGAAAATATACACTTGCATTTAAATACAAATTTTTTACTAACAGGAGAAAACTTACTATATAAAGTTTATAATTTATCATTAGAAGATAAAAATATATCAACTTTAAGTAAAATAGCTTACGTAAGAATAATTGATAAAAATAATACACCTTTATTTAATCAAAAAGTCAGATTAAATAAAGGCGTTGGTTATGGAGACTTATTTTTACCTAATAATATAGAAACAGGTAGCTATAAAATAATAGCATACACTCAATGGATGAGGAACAAACAAATTTTCTTTGAAGAAAATCTTTACATTATAAATCCTTTTTCTAATCTAGAAAAAATAAAAACAGCAACTGTAAGTAATAATATTATAAAAAAAAATAATGACACCTCCATTTCTTACATAAATACTAATAAAAAAAATTACACAACAAGAGAACTAGTTACCTTAAATATTACTAAAAAAATAAAAGGTACTTTTTCATTATCTGTTCGAAAAACTGATAATTTAGATTTACCTGAAAAATCATCGATTGTAAACTCATTTAAATTACCAAAGAAAGAATATAAAAACTCTACAAAATTTTATATACCAGAACTAAGAGGTGAATTAATTAGTGGTAAAATTATATCTAAAGACAATAATAAACACAATCTAAATAATTTAAAAATAGGCTTATCTCTCCCTAACAAAAATAAAATAACAAAAATATCTGTTACAGATAAAATCGGAAATTTTTATTTTAATATTAAGGAGCCTTACAAAAAATCAAAAGCAACAATACAAATTTTAAATGATGATAGACATCTATATAATTTTAAAATAGATAAAAAGAATATATTAGAAACTCATTTTGAAAATTTCAAACCAATTAGTATAACTAATAAAAATATTGAGATTATAAAAAGAAGAAGCCTTAATTTACAAATAGAAAATGCTTACAATACAATAAAAAAAGATATATTTATTAAAGAAAAAATTAATCCATTAATTTTTGAAGATAAATGTGAAATTATTATTTTAGATGACTATAAACGATTTAAAACGATAAAAGAAGTAACTATAGAAATTCTAAATAATGTTTGGATTGATAGTGATAATAATTTTAGGGTAAAGAATATGAATTCTGATACAAACAAAAAATTACCTACACTATTAATAGTTGATGGATCTATTATTTATAAGCATAATGATTTTTTAGATTACAATGCAAATAAAATCAAATCAGTATCTATACTAAGGCAAAAATATGTTTTAGGGGCTCAACTTTATGAAGGAATAATATATATGAAAACTTTTAAAAATGATTATGATCCTAATTCAGATTACTTGAAAAAATTGAACATTTCACACCCTCAAAAACAAAAAAAATATTTTTTCCAAACACATGAGTCTATAAAAAAAACGAGAAGAATTCCTGACTATAGAACACAGTTATTCTGGCAACCAAATTTAGATTTAACAAAAAAACAAATATCTTTTTTCACTTCTGATGTTATTGGGGTTTTTGAGATAGAAATTGAAGGTTTTACTAACTCAGGAAAACCCATTTCATACACAAAAAACTTTACTGTTAAATAAATAAAAAACCACAATAGATAACGTTGTGGTTTTTTGTTTACATTTACGCTATGAATCTTTTATCACATTTATATTTATCAGGAAATAACACCGAATTAATGATTGGTAATTTTATTGCTGACCATATTAAAGGTAATAAAATTTCTCATTTTAAAGAACGT
Source organism: Tenacibaculum pacificus (assembly GCF_027941775.1). Lineage (NCBI taxonomy): Bacteria > Pseudomonadati > Bacteroidota > Flavobacteriia > Flavobacteriales > Flavobacteriaceae > Tenacibaculum > Tenacibaculum pacificus. The sequence goes on from NZ_CP115917.1 coordinate 1,757,203, forward strand.
ATTCAAAAAGGCATTATTTTACATCGTCAAATAGATACTTATACCGATGCCCATGAAATTGTCAGAAAAAGTAAACGAAGATTACACGAACGCTACCGTCATTATGATGGTGTAATTATTGACATCTTTTTTGATCATTTTCTAGCTAAAAACTGGGCAACATATTCAGAAATCCCTTTGGATATTTATGTAAATTCTGTCTATCAGTTATTAGAAAAAAATAACTCAACGCTTCCAGAAAAAACACAAAAATTATTACCTAGTATGATTCAGTATGATTGGTTATATAATTATCAATTTACTAGCGGAATCCAAGAGGTTTTAAACGGAATAAACAGACGTACACAAGGAAAATCTCAAATGAATTTAGCTTCGGAAGATTTAGCAATTCATTATCATTTTTTTGAACAAGATTTTACTTTGTTTTTTGAAGATTTACGTGATTTTTGTAATATACAAATTGCTGAAATATGATTTTATCAGAAACACATCAAACTCCCGTATTAGAAAAACCTATTCGATTACAAGAATACGGAACTGGAATTTTTAAAACTATTCCAACAAAATCGGGATTCAAAAAAGCAATTAAAAAAAAGTTAGTTTTTGTCGATGGTAAAATTGCAACTACGGCTCTATTTATCAATGGAAATGAAAAAATAGAATTGTATAAAATTAGCGAAGAAACCACTTTTAAACAATTTAAATTTCCTTTAGAAGTTCTTTTTGAAGATGATTATTTAGCTGTTATTTATAAACCTGCAGGTATTTTAGTTAGTGGAAATTCGTTTGCAACTATTGATAATACACTACTGCAAAACATCAAAAAAAGCCCTTTGGAAGATGCAACACGTCCACGACCTGTGCATCGATTAGATTATCCAACAAGCGGACTTTTACTTATCGGAAAAACAAGTTCGAGTATTATCGCTTTAAATAAATTATTTGAAGATAAAAAAATTCAAAAAACATATCATGCAATAACTATCGGGAAAATAGAAAATAACGGAATTATTGATTTTCCTATTGATGATAAAAAAGCACAAACTTCATATAAATTGATAAAAACAGTTATTTCTGAACGATTCAAAACATTAAATCTTGTTGAATTATCGCCAAAAACAGGAAGAAAACATCAATTAAGAAAACATTTATTAGCTATAAAAAGTCCAATTTTAGGCGATAAAGAACATTTTATTGATGGATTTATATTAAACGGAAAAGGATTGTATTTACACGCATCTACCCTACAATTTGAACATCCGTTTACAAAAAAACAACTCGTAATTACAAAAGAGCTTCCGAATAAATTCAAAAAAATATTTGGTTGTTAATTTTACTTTAAAAAATATATCTTTGCCAACATGCGAATAGATATTATTACCCTAGCACCCGATTTATTAAAAAGCCCGTTTGAACATTCAATGATGAAACGTGCCATTGACAAAGGTTTAGCCGAAATTCATTTTCATAATTTACGTGATTATGGACTTGGCTCTTACAAAAAACTAGATGACACCCAATTTGGTGGTGGCGCTGGTATGGTTTTAATGATTGAACCTATTGATGCTTGTATTTCTAAATTACAAACTGAAAGAACCTATGACGAAATCATTTATATGACACCAGATGCAAAAACATTAAATCAATCAATAGCAAATACGATTTCTTTAAAAGAAAATATCATTATTTTAACAGGACATTATAAAGGTGTAGATCAACGTGTTCGCGACCGATTTATTACCAGAGAAATTTCTATTGGCGATTATGTTTTAACAGGTGGAGAGTTAGCAGCGGCTATTTTATGTGATGCTGTTGTTCGTTTAATTCCTGGAGTTTTAGGTGATGAACAATCTGCTTTAACAGACTCTTTTCAAGATAATTTATTATCGCCTCCCGTTTACACAAGACCAGCAGAATATGACGGAATGAAAGTTCCTGAAATATTATTATCAGGGAATTTCCCTAAAATTGACAAGTGGCGAGAAGAAAAAGCATATCAGCATACAAAAAAGATAAGACCTGATTTATTAGACGAATAATCAGTATATACTTTAAACACGTAGAGCCTGTTTAAATTTTAAATAAAGTGTTTTTTTAGATATAAACGTCACGCTGAATTTATTTCAGCATCGCACAAAACTAAGAACTACGGCAAATCAGGATGCGAAACTGAAATAAATTCAGTTTGACGGATTCGATTTTTTAGCGATAAAAGGTTTTTAAATGAAATTTAAACAAGCTCGTAGTTTTATTTGTTATTAAAAGAAAAGTAATCTCAGAAAAAACAGCTGTAATTATTTAATAAACAACAATTAAAACTACTGATAAACAAGACAATAAATCAATAAATATTATTTAAAAATAAGTTAGTATTTTATAATATTTTGATTAATTTTGCAGAAATAAATTAACCTCTGACGATAATCGTGTACGTTGTTTTATAAACCAATATAAATATCATTACAATGGATTTAGTAAAGTTTGTTCAAGACGAATTTGTAACAAGAAACGAATTACCTCAATTTGCATCAGGAGACACTATTACTGTGTACTACGAAATTAGAGAGGGAGAAAAAGTACGTACTCAGTTTTTTAGAGGTGTAGTTATTCAAAAAAGAGGAGTTGGTGCTTCTGAAACTTTTACAATCAGAAAAATGTCTGGTACTGTAGGAGTAGAACGTATCTTCCCTATTAACTTACCTGCTATTCAGAAAATTGAAGTAAACAAAAAAGGTATTGTACGTAGAGCACGTATCTTTTACTTTAGAGATCTTACTGGTAAGAAAGCAAGAATTAAAGAAAGAAGAGGTTAAGATTAACATCTTTATTCAACTTATAAAAAAGCATTGTGATTATTCACAATGCTTTTTTGTTATTTATAAATAGACGTTATGTAAACGGAATAACTTGTACCTACAAGATTTGGCATAATTTATTTTATCATATTCGAAATAAAACACCATAACTATTAACACTTTCCCATCATAAAACTCATTTCTAATTCTTAAATTTGCGATACTTCAATGAATTTAATAATTACTGTGCGTGTTTTAACCAACACCTCGTTAAAAAACTGATATATGAGCAAAATTGCAAAAATTATGTACACTAAAACGGATGAAGCTCCTGCATTAGCTACTCGTTCGTTTTTACCTATAGTAAAAGCTTTTACAAAATCATCTGATATAGAAATAGAAACGAAAGATATTTCTCTTGCAGGACGTATTCTTGCTAATTTTTCAGATTTCTTAACTAAAGAACAGCAAGTAGAAGATGCTTTAGCTTTTTTAGGTGAATTGGCTAAAAAGCCAGAAGCAAATATTATTAAATTACCTAATATTTCGGCTTCTGTACCTCAACTAAAAGCAGCAATTAAAGAATTACAATCATTAGGTTATGCCTTACCAGATTTTCCTGAAGAAGCAAATACAGATGATGAAAAAGCTATTTTAACTCGTTACAATAAAATTAAAGGTTCGGCTGTAAACCCTGTTTTACGTGAAGGAAATTCTGACCGTAGAGCTCCGAAAGCAGTAAAAAACTATGCACGTAAGAATCCGCATTCAATGGGTGCTTGGGCTTCGACTTCTGAAACTCATGTTGCTACAATGAATGATGGTGATTTTGCACATACCGAAAAATCAGTAACAGTTAATAATGCTACTGATGTAAAAATTGTACACACAAATACTAATGGAACTAAAACTACTTTAAAAGAAAAAGTTTCATTATTAGATGGTGAAGTAATTGATGCTTCTGTTATGAATAAAAAAGCTTTATTAGCTTTCTTAACAGATCAATTAGCTGATACCAAAGAAAAAGGATTATTACTTTCTTTACATATGAAAGCAACAATGATGAAGGTTTCTGACCCAATCATTTTTGGTCACGCTGTTCGTGTTTTCTTTAAAGATTTATTTGCTAAACACAATGCTACTTTTGAAGAAATTGGTGTTGATGTAAATAACGGATTCGGAAACTTACTTAGTAATTTAGAAGAATTATCTGCGGGTAAAAAAGCAGAAATTTTAGCTGATATTGAAGCTATTTATGCAAATAACGCAGATGTAGCAATGGTTAATTCTGATAAAGGAATTACTAATTTACACGTTCCTTCGGATGTAATTATTGATGCTTCAATGCCTGCAATGATTCGTACTTCAGGACAAATGTGGAATAAAGAAGGAAAACTTCAAGATACGAAAGCTATAATTCCTGATAGTTCGTATGCTGGTTTATATCAAGAAACTATCGATTTCTGTAAAAAAAATGGTGCTTTTGACCCTACAACAATGGGAACTGTTCCTAATGTTGGTTTAATGGCTCAAAAGGCTGAAGAATATGGTTCTCATGATAAAACTTTTGAAATCCCTGAAAACGGAACTGTTGATGTAATCGATGCTAACGGAACTGTTTTAATATCCCACGAAGTGGAACAAGGTGATATTTGGAGAATGTGTCAAACAAAAGATGCACCTGTTAAAGACTGGGTAAAATTAGCTGTTACACGTGCTAGAGCTTCTCAAACTCCTGCTATTTTCTGGTTAGGAAAAGAAAGAGCGCGTGATGCTGAAATCATCAAAAAAGTAGAAAAATATTTACAAGACCATAATACTGATGGTTTAGATATTCAAATTCTATCGCAAGTAGATGCAACTAAATACACTTTAGAAAGAGTTAAAGACGGAAAAGATACTATTTCTGTAACAGGAAATGTTTTACGTGATTATTTAACCGATTTATTCCCGATTTTAGAATTAGGAACTTCTGCAAAAATGTTATCTATTGTTCCTTTAATGAATGGTGGTGGTTTATTTGAAACTGGTGCTGGTGGTTCTGCTCCTAAACATGTTGAACAATTAGTTAATGAAAACCATTTACGTTGGGATTCTTTAGGTGAATTTTTAGCATTAGCAGTTTCTTTAGAACATTTAGGAGAAACTAACGACAATAGTAAAGCTAAAGTTTTAGCTGAAACTTTAGACGAGGCTACTGATAAATTATTAGATAACAAAAAAGGACCTTCAAGAAAAACTGGAGAGTTAGATAATAGAGGTTCTCATTTTTATATTGCAATGTATTGGGCACAAGCTTTAGCTGCTCAAGATAAAGAAGCTGATTTAAAAGCTCAATTTACACCTATTGCTGATAAATTAACTTATAATGAAAGTTTAATTATTAATCAATTAAATGATATTCAAGGTGATGCGATTAACATTGGAGGATATTATCAACCTAATGATAATTTAACAGATGTTATTATGAAACCTAGTGATGCTTTAAATAGTATTTTAAACGCTATTTAATATCAAAATAAATTTTTATACGTTATAAGCAGGTGATTTATTCACCTGCTTTTTTTGTTGAAAACATTAATAAAAATTTTATCAGCATAAAAAATTAATAATTACTAAATTTGAAACATGGATTTTATAAAAACAACCGAAACAGAATCAAAGTATAATCATTTAGAAAAAATGAGTATTTCTGAATTATTATCAAACATAAATAACGAAGATAAAACAGTGCCTTTAGCTGTTGAAAAAGCATTGCCTCAAATTGAAAAACTAACTACGCAAATAGTATCAAAATTAAAACAAGGCGGACGCTTATTTTATATAGGTGCTGGTACAAGCGGACGTTTAGGTATTTTAGATGCAAGTGAGTGCCCTCCTACTTTTGGCGTTCCTCATGAGTTGGTTGTTGGACTTATTGCTGGAGGAGATATTGCCATCAGGAAAGCCGTAGAAAATGCCGAAGACGCAACAATACAAGGTTGGAAAGATTTACAAAAAGAACAAATAACAAATAAAGATATTGTTATTGGTATTGCAGCATCAGGAACAACTCCGTATGTAATTTCGGCGTTAGAAAAATGTCATCAGAATGAAATAACTACTGGTTGTATTACTTGTAATGAAAATAGTCCGTTAGCATTAACAGCTCAATTTCCTGTTGAAGTTGTAGTTGGTCCTGAGTTTGTAACAGGGAGTTCTCGCATGAAAGCTGGTACGGCTCAAAAATTAGTACTGAATATGATTTCTACTGCAACAATGATTCAATTAGGTAAAATAAAAGGCAATAAAATGGTGGATATGCAGCTTTCTAATAAAAAATTAGTAGAAAGAGCAAAAAAAATGTTAGTTTCTGAATTAAATATCGACAAAAAACTCGCAGACAATCTTTTAAAAAAACACGGAAACGTTAGAAATGTTATTAAAAACTTCGAAAATGAGTAAAAAAACAACTACTGATACTGTTGTAAAAAAGTTTTTAATTTTATTAGGTTTATTAATAGTTTCTCCTATTACACTAAGTTTAGGTTTTAAAGCACAAAAGATTTTTACGGAAAGTCCTAAAATATATATTGCTTATATATCATTGGCACTTGGCGTTTTTTTAATATTTTTTACTGTATATCATGGCTTTAAAACTATAAAATCATTTTTAGATACTCTTTTTAATACCTAATGAAAACAAATACGAAAATAAATAAAATTATTAAATGGGAATATTGGCCATCGTTTATGTTCTATATTCCTAATATTCCTTTTGTTTGTTATCATATGATAAAAGCAAGGAATCTAGTTTTTTTTACGGCTACCAATCCTGGTATTGAAAACTCAGGAATTGGTACAGAATCGAAGTTTAAAACACTGTTATTATTACCTGAAAAATACCTTCCTAAAACGGTGCTACATAAAGCTGATTCTTTAATCAGTAATACATTAAAAGCTATTAATCAAACAGAAATAACATATCCGTTAATAGCAAAACCAGACATCGGATTTAGAGGTTTACTTGTCAAAAAAATAACGAATAAAGAAGAATTAATTTGTTATTTAAAAAAGTACCCTATTGATATTATCATTCAAGAATTTTTAACCGAAAAAAATGAATGTGGTATTTTTTATCATAGATTACCTAATAAAGAAAAAGGAGAAATTACTTCTATCACATTAAAAGAGTTTTTAAGTGTTACAGGAAATGGTATTTCAACTTTATATGAATTAATTGTTAATGATAAAAGGGCTAAAATTTATTTAGATATCATAAAAGAAGATTCCAATATAAACCTTGATAAGATAATAGAAAACGGAAGAGAAATTAAATTATCGTGTATTGGTAATCATTCTAAAGGTACTAGGTTTATAAATGGAAATCATCTTATATCTAAAGAATTAGAAAGCACTTTTGATCATTTAAAAAATCAAGATAATGATTGGTATTATGGTAGATTAGATATTAAATATAACTCTTTTGAAGATATTATAAAAGGTGATTTTAAAATTTTAGAACTTAATGGTATTTTAGCTGAACCTACACATATTTACGACGCTAAAAGTACAACCTATTTTAAAGCATTAAAAGATATTAGAGCACATTGGAAACAATTAAATAAAATTGCACGTTTTAATTTTGATAAAAATCAACACAAAAAAAACACAACTTTAGGCTTCATTAAAGACATTAAAAAATTAAGAAATTACACCAAATTAATTGCTAATTTAAGTAAAAATTGATTTTTTAAAAAAAATATGTATATTATGAATTATCTGTGTAAACTAAGTAATTTTTTAATAAAAATATTGTCTTATAGATAGATACGTTTAAAAATTCACATAAATTTCACATAACTCTACAAAAAAAAAACTAATATTGCTAAAAAAACAAAGTATGAAAGCTATATTTACTTTAATACTTCTTTTACTTATAAATTGCTCTTTTTATGCTCAAGTAAAAATAGGAGATAATCCATCATTAATTGATTTGAACTCTATTTTAGAACTAGAAAGTATTGACAAAGCACTTGTTATTAGTAGAATGAGTGATACTCAAATGCTTGCTATACAACCTTTAAAAGGAGCTTTAGTATATAACACTACTGAAAATTGTGTTTTTGTATATGATGGAACATTATGGAAAAGTTTATGTAATAATGGTACGGGAACAGGTACAGATACAGGTACAAGTATAAAAGTTACAACATCAAATGCAGCACCTACCGACAATGGTTTGGCTGATTTTTGGATTAACCCTGACTTAAATAATTCGACAAGTATATGGGACGGTAGTAACTGGATAGCGTTAGATAACAATCCTATAAAAGGAAATGGAACACCTGAAACAAATGTAACAAACTCAATTGCTGGTGATTTATATATTGATAGTACTACAGGTGATATTTACACATACGATGGTAGTAATTGGATTCCTGCAAAAACTCAATTAACAGCAGATAATGGTTTAACAATGGATACAACCAACAATATACAATTAGGTGGTGTACTTATTAAACCAACAATTATAGAAACAAGTGCTGCATTTACTTTAGGAATTACTGGTTTAGAAGACGGAGATCTTACAACAGATGCAATTGTTACTGTAAACCCTATAACAGGATTATTAAAAAAAGTAACAACAACAAGTTTACTTAGAGAGGAAGTAACACCAATAACCGCTATTGACGGGCAAGTACAGTTTACTCCTAATATTGTAATTACAGATGAAAAAAAAGTAAATGTATATAGAAACGGTGTACGAATAGATTTTACAGTAGTAAATAGTACTACTATAGAAATAGAACCTGAAGCTACATGCTACTCAGGTGATAAAATAAGAATAGTGCAATTTTATTAATAAACCTTAATTAGAAACCTAAAACAATTATTTATGAAAACAATTACAAACAAATTTAAATTAGCCGTCGTTGCCGTTGGTATGTTAGTCGGAACTGTTAGTGCTCAAAATACTGATGCTACTACACTTATTAAAGATACAGACGCAACTAAAACCGTAAAATTAATTGACAATAAAGGTACCATCAAATACTTACAATCTAGTAATGGTATTACTCAAATTACTTCTACTGCTCCTGGTAATAGAACAACTACTACTTGGCAATTAGGTGGTGCTTTAACTGATAACACGTATATTACAGCAGATGCAAATAAAGAATTTGCTTTAGATGGACTTGAATTAGTTACTGATGCAACTACAGCTTCTGTTGATGCTACTGATAGGTCGATTCATGGAGTTGGTACAGGTTTTACTGTATTAATTAGAAATGAAGTTTCTGGAGCGATTCAAAAAATAAAACTTACTGATTTATTAAAAGTAGAAGCTGTTTATCACGTATACGTGATCAAGCTGCTGATGCTGGAGCAAATGTAGATATTGTAGTGGCTGGTTTACCTGCCTTAAATGCTGCGTCTGTTAATAAATTATTTGTATTCAGAAATGGTGCTAAATTAAGACATACAACTGATTTTGATGCTTTAACAACTGCTGGTACTGTTACTATAACTTACGATGCTGCTGATTTACCAATGTATGCTGGTGATGTTATTGAAATTCAATATATCAAATAATTTTAAATATAAAATTATTTGATATATAGCTTAGCATTGGTTCTTTCAAAATAGAACCAATGCTTAAAAGCTATATAAAAATAGGAAATCCAGATAACATTCACTCGTATTCCTAAAAAAATTAAAAAACAATTATTTATATACTTTTATCTTTAAAAGAAAAATAAAACTATTCTTGTACACCCCCTACTACAAAATAGTAACTATTATAATAAAGTTCTCATAATTATCAATATTCAAAACACTTATATAGTACATAAAATGATAGAATATAACAAAAATACTTATATATTACTTTTTGCATTTATTATTTTTTCATTAAAAATAAATGCACAACGAGTTAGGGTTATTGATAATAAAGGAACTATTAAAATAGTAAATAGCACTGTTACAACAAATATTACAGGTATAGCACCAACAAATCCTTTAGAAGGTGATATTTGGTTTGATACACTTAATAGTGAAATTAAAATTTATGATACAGAACCATTATCTGCACCTATTTGGAGAAATATGTCGGGATATTATACTGATAATATTTATAATATCGATGGAAATTTAACTTCTAATAGATTTGTAGGAGGAGGAGGAAATCAGTTAAGGTTTTCTGGTTTTGATCGATTTGATATAGATAATGCTAATTATGTACTATTACAGTCTAATGGTTATTTTGATATAAGAGCAACTACAGGTATTAACCTTTATAGTGACACACGTATCACAGGAAACATATCAGTACAAGGAGGTTATAGAGATAGTGGAAGTAATTATGGTAATGTTGGTCAAATACTATCATCAACAAATACAGGTACTAGTTGGATTGATAATACAGCAGCTATAACAGGAACTACAGGTTCTATCTTTTTTGCTGGTGCAACAGGAAATCCTACAGAAAATAATGACCAATTATTTTGGGATGAAACAAACAAAAGACTTCAAGTTGGATTAGCTTTTACAAATAATATAAATAATAAATTAAATGTTAGAGGTGCAATAAGAACAACTGGTTTAAATAATGCTGATGGAACAGTAGGAACCCCATCTTATAGGTTTACTACTGATAAAGATACAGGGATGTATAAACCTGCTGCTGATGAAATTGGTCTTGTTGTTGGCGGAAAAGAAGCAATTAATATTGATGAAACAGCTAATAATACAACAGTAACAATTAAAGAAACACTTAAATTAGATGGAGCTTTATTAGATTCAAGTCTTCCTAATGGTAATGCAGGTACATTAGGGCAAATTTTATCATCAACAGGTACAGCTACCAAATGGATTACCCCTAATTTAGCTATGATAATAAATAAAACTTCAGACTATACATTAACACTTTCTGATAATGGAAATGTTTTAACTTTTAATAGCACAACAGATATAACGCTTACCGTACCAACAGGTTTACCTATAGGTTACAATATAAGTATTTATCAAATAGGTACTGGTAAAGTAACTATACAAGGAGGCGCAACAATATTAAACAGATTATCAAGATTTAAAACAGCAGGTAAAGATGCTGGCGCAGGTCTTATAGCTACAGGCACTAATATATTTCATTTAACAGGTGATTTAAAAAAGTAAACAAATGAATAAATACATTTTAATACTTTTATTAGCTACCACCTTATCAGGGTACTCTCAAATAGCAAAGTACAATAATTTTCCTACTAAAAAACCTCATCATATACTTGATGATAAATTGGATAATATAAGTTTTGCTTTTTCTATGCGAGTTATAGAAAGTAACTATAATGGTCCTATAATTCGACTAAGAAGAGCTAGTGATAATGCCGAACAAGATTTTGGATGGGCAGATAATGATATTGTAGACGTAAATGCAATAAATACATGGAAAGGTACAAGTAATGTATTTGTACATACCTGGTATGACCAAAGTGGTTTAGGTAGAAATGCTGTACAAACTACACAACATAGGCAACCTCGTTTTTATCCTGATGTAACTATTCCTTATTTTCAAGGAGATGGTAGAAATGATAATAATGTTAATAATCAAGGAGATCATTTAACAATAGATACTCCTAACGGAATACAAGACCTAACCAATAATGGAAATGAAGGTACTGTTATTTCTGTTATAAAAGCAACAAAAAAAAACCAACATACTTTTGGTGTTTTAGTTGATGAAAATCGTTGGTCTACTCATATAAACTGGAATGATAATTATTTATATTTTGATCCTGGTGTTTGTTGTAATAATACTCGACGATTTTATAATAATACAAATATAAATGTCTGGCAAATTTACTCTTTTATTAAAACGACAACAAATACAATTGCACGCTCAGGTACTATAGAAATGTTTAATAATGTATACACTAAAGGAAAATGTAATAGAACTGAAGATTTTGCGATAGGTTGGGCTACAGGAAATAAACCTAATAGCCGTACAACAAGTTCTTTCAATGAAATTATTATGTATAATACAAACATAAATACAATACAAATACAAGAAATAGAACAAAATTCAATAACATTTTGGGGTATTTAAACATAAAACTTCTTTATAAAAACAACCAAATATTTTATAAAAATAAAACACTAATAAATAATCAATTACACTTTTCATATAAATACATTTAAAATCCTTATTTACTATTATTTATTTTGTTAGATGTAAGGATATTTAAAAATATAAGACTATATATATAAAGCTTATTTTAAAGCTTTTAAAGTAATAAAATATTATAAATACGGGGGTATCTATGAAATTATATAAATATTTAATGGTCATAATTATGCCATTATCAATTACAGCGCAAACAGCATTTTACAATCATGGAGCTATTCAAATACATGATAATGCAAGCATTGCTTTTCACACTAATTTAGTCAATGATGGAAATTTTGATGATAATAATAAAGGCTTAGTCACTTTTTATAGTGATACAGAAATACTAACTGTTTCAGGAAACAATAAAGCTATTTTTTTTGATGTTGATATTGATACAGCAAATGATTTAGAACTACAAACATCTTTAGGTATTACAAATGATTTAAGCTTTATTAATGGAAAAATACTTACACCAAGAGATAATTTAAATACTTCTTTAGATTTTATCAATCATAATATTTATGCTGGTGAAGACAATTTAAGACATGTTGACGGTTATACATCTATAAATGGTTTAAATGAATTCACATTTCCAATTGGTGATGATAATCAATTAAGACCTATGATATTACCTACTCAAAGTACTAAATCTACCTTTTTAGGTGCGTATTTTTCTGAAGATCCTAATACACCAAATACATTTGGTCAATCTTTTTTAACCGACCAAAAACAAGTTTTTATTGAAAATATTAGTAAAAAAGAATTTTGGGATTTAAACGGTACAAATGCAACTTCAATTACTCTTACTTGGAATGCACAAAGTGACATACCTTTAATTACTGATGCCATTGATAGATTAAAAGTAGTTGGTTGGAGTATTACCGAAAATAAATGGATAGACCTTGGTAACGCTAATGTTATTGGAGATTTAAACTCAGGAAGAATAACTTCAAATACTTTTATTCCTGATAATTTTGAAATTATAACAATTGCCTCAGGTTTTTCTGATAATAACTCAGTTGATACAAATATTCTTTTTTCTCCTAATGGCGATAATATTAATGATACTTTAATTTTTGAAAACTTAGAAAGCTACGACAACAACAATTTAGAAATTTTTAATCGTTGGGGTAATGTAGTATATAAAACTGAAAACTATAAAAACAATTGGTCAGGAGAATCTACAGGTAGGTTTACATTAAATACTAAAGATAAATTACCTACTGGTACTTATTTTTATATTTTAAATTATGTAAAAAATGGAACTTCTAAAGTTCAAAAAGGTTGGGTTTATATTAACTTATAGTGCACCAAATATAAGCTGTTAAAAATTATTTAACAGCTTCTCTTTTTAACGTTGTCGGATTATATCCAAAATCTTTGTCTGGTAAAGCTATTCCTAATTGATTAATAATAAAACCTATACTTGCAAAATGATGTATCGCATGACTATGCGCTTGTGTCAAAGCACTTCCTAACGTATAATTTACTGTTATTTTACCTGTTCCTAAATCATCTGTTACAGCTACAATTATATCAAAGTCTGTAATTGTTAATGCATGTAATTGCGTAATTACATCATTAAAATATTCGATACCAAATTTTGTTTTCTCCTCAGCTAATTGATTTCTTTCTCTATCTGAAAAGTCAACTATTTTTTTATCTATACCATTAAAAAGGCAAGCAAAAACATCTAATACATGACGCATATTAGCTCCTATACTCGAATAATATGGTGGTACTGATTTATCACTATATTCTTCATCTGAAATAGCATTTAATAATTTTATTCCTCTTTGCAAATTTTTATCAATAGCGTCTATCATTCTTTTATTTATCTGAAGGGTGAGTCGTATAAATATAGTATTTTTTACAAATAGATAAAACTTATTTACAATAAAGCACATAAGCACCTAATAAATAACTATATATAAAGAAAATAAACTACAAAATTAATTTATGGCATGCTATTTGAAAATTAATTATCAAATGCGGAAGCCGAAAAGCATATAGAGTAAGCATCACCCTAAATTTATCAATTATGAAAAAAGGGATACTTTTATTATTAATCGCAATCATGTCACTAACGACTGTAAGTGCTAAAAACACACATAAATCAACTAGTAATATTGAAGTTAAAAATCGCTATAATGATGTTGTTACTTTTATTGAAAGAGATATACAGTTTCATATATTTTTAAATGGTGATTTTGATTTTAATACATATTACAAAAATAATAGATATACAAACTACAACAACAGAGTACTTATAAAGCGAGACAATAGAGGTCGTATAAGACGTATTGATAATACTTTTATTAATTATGGAATTAATGGAAACGTGACTAGAATAGGTAGTGTTTTTATTGATTATAGATTTGGTAAATTAGCTAAAGTAGGAAATTTAAAAATTAGATATGATCGTTGGGATACTCCTCAATTTCATGGTAACGTAAAGTACAATAATAATCATTGTGGAACTGGTACTTATTATAATCACCACAATGGTAATAATAATGTAGACATCGACATTAATATAGGAACTACATATAATTATGATAATGCTTATTTTTACAAAAGAAGTTTTAAAAACAACTACCGTAAATATAAAGAGGATAGAAATTTCTTCTATTACAGAGCTAACCCTAAGACAAAAATAGGAAAACACAATCGTGTTTTAAAAAGGCGTAAAAACAAAAATTACTCAAAAAAACCTCATCATAAAAAAACAACTAGTAACTCTAGAAGAACTTACAGAAAAGATAACTAAAACAAAAACCCTCATCAAAATGATGAGGGTTTTTTAATTATATATTTTAGTTTATAAACTATTCTATTTAGCTACGTTTACAGCTCTTGTTTCACGAATCACAGTAACTTTTACCTGTCCTGGATACGTCATATCATTCTGAATTTTTTGTGAAATATTAAATGATAACTCTGCAGCTTTTGCATCGTTAACCTTTGAACTTTCAACCATAACTCTTAACTCACGACCTGCTTGAATAGCATATGCTTTTTGTACTCCTGTAAAACCAAAAGCAATATCTTCTAAATCTTTTAAACGTTGAATATATGAATCTAGTACTTGACGACGTGCACCTGGTCTTGCTCCTGAAATAGCATCACAAACCTGTACTATTGGTGATAATAAGCTCTTCATTTCTATTTCATCACGGTGAGCTCCAATTGCATTACATACATCTGGTTTTTCGCCATATTTTTCAGCCCATTGCATACCTAATAAAGCGTGTGGTAATTCACTTTCTGTTTCTGGCACTTTACCAATATCATGTAATAAACCAGCACGTTTAGCAGCTTTTGCATTTAAGCCCATTTCAGCAGCCATAATACCACAAAGGTTTGCTACTTCACGAGAGTGTTGTAATAAATTTTGTCCGTAAGACGAACGATACTTCATACGCCCAACAATTTTTATTAATTCAGGATGTAACCCATGAATTCCTAAATCGATAACAGTACGTTTACCTACTTCTATAATTTCTTGACTAATCTGTTTTTCTGTTTTCTTAACAACCTCTTCAATTCTTGCTGGGTGAATTCGTCCATCAGTTACTAATTTATGCATTGATAAACGTGCAATTTCTCTACGAATAGGATCAAAACAAGATAAAATAATCGCCTCTGGAGTATCATCTACAATAATTTCAACACCAGTTGAAGCTTCTAAAGCACGAATATTACGTCCTTCACGCCCAATAATACGTCCCTTAACATCGTCAGATTCTAAATTAAATACTGACACACAATTTTCAACAGCTTGCTCTACACCTACTCTTTGAATTGTCTTTAAAACAACTTTACGAGCTTCTTGTTGCGCTGTCATTTTAGACTCTTCAATAGCTCCTTGTACAAACGACATTGCTTCCGCCTTTGCTTCATCTTTTAATGATGATACTAGTTCTATTTTAGCATCTTCTGCTGATAAACCTGAAATTTCTTCTAGCATATCAACATGACGTTTATGTACTTTTTCTACTTCAGCTTCTTTCTTTTCTAAAATTTCTATTTTATGCTCGAAATCAGCTTCTTTCTTTTCTAAAACCTGAATTTTAGCATTAAAATCTGTTGCTTTATTTTCTACAGTTTTATTTAATTTTCTGTTTTTATCTAATTCTGATGAAATTTGACTTTCTTTATCTCTTGTTCTCTTTTCAACATCAGAAATTTTCTTTTCTCTTGATAAAATTACTTTTTCATGCTCCGATTTTAGTTCAATAAACTTTTCTTTCGCTTGTAAAATTTTATCTTTTTTTATTGCATCTGCTTCTATTTTAGCCGATTTAACAATATTTTTTACTTCTTTATTCGTTTCTATGATTAGCTTATTTGCTTTAGATTTTTCTAATATTTTAGCTATAATAAAACCGATTGCTACTCCTATAATTCCTGCTAATACAGGAAATAAAATTCCATCCATAATTTTAATTTAATTGTATAAAAAAACCTACATTAATAAGGTTTTATAAACTCCGTAAAAACAGGTTTAGGACTAACTGGCTTGTCAAGGATCCGAAGTAAAATCGGCATGCTTTAAGAACCAAGACTCATCCTTTCTAAATAAATAGTGTTGAGTTTAATAAACAATGTACTAATGTAGGCAGTAATATTAATATATCTATATTTTAAAGAACGTTATAAATGCTTATCTAACAAGTTAGTTAAATCATTTATTTTATTTATTACCTCAGTATTATCTTTAGTATTTTTTAAAGATACTATTTCTAATTTAGATGCAAATTGCAATGCACACATTGCTAACACATCTTGTTTATCAGCTACTGCATAATTTTGCTCAAACTTAACAAGTAAATCATTAATGTTTTTTGCTGCTGTACGCATCCCTTGTTCTTCATCTGTGTTTTTAACACTCAGCGGATACGTTCTTCCTGCAATTACTACATTAACTTTTATTTTTGTCATGTTAAAGAACTTTTATGAATTCAAAAGACTAATACATTTGTCTATTTCTCGAACTAAAGTATTTATTTTTTGTTTTGTTTCCTTTTTATTTTCTTTACTGCCTTCTATAGTTTTAGCAATTTTAAGCAAATTATATTCTTCTTGCTTTATTTTTAATTCTTGCGTTTTCTCTTGTAATATAACATGTAACTTTGCATGGTTTTCAAGCAAAATTTGGTTTTCTTCTTTTAAAAAATCATACTTGTAAAGTAAGTTTTTCAACTTATCTTCTAGTAAATAAATTGCTTCTAAAGGAGTACTCATTTATTTTTTTGAGAATAAAACTATATATACAAAGTTATCATTATAGATTTTAAATAGCAACTCTTTTATTACTTTTTAATAAAATACTGATTATAAGACCTATAAGTATTTGGCTTATTTTTAGTATTTTTGTTTAAAATCATGCTACTTTGAAATTTTATTTTTCTATTTTTTTTCTATTGACTTTCTATACAGGAAATGCCCAAAAGCACTACCCTAGAAACTACTTTTCTCCACCTTTAAAAATTCCAATTATTTTATCGGGTACTTTTGGTGAACTTCGAAGCAATCATTTTCATTCAGGAATAGATATTAAAACACAAGGAAAACAAGGGATTCCTATTTATGCAGCTGCAAATGGTTATGTTTCTCGTATTAAGGTTTCGCAATATGGTTTTGGTAAAGCTATATATTTAGAACATCCTAACGGATACACAACTGTATATGCACATCTTCAGAAGTTTGAACCAACTATTCAGAAATATGTTAAAAATATTCAATATAAAAAGAAGAATTATCAAACAGGTAATTTGTTTACCAAGTCAGAAAAATTCCCTGTAAAAAAAGGGCAAACTATTGGCTATACAGGCGACACTGGAAGTTCTGGAGGTCCGCATTTACATTATGAAATTAGAGATACTAAAACCGAACATATTATAAATCCGTTGCTTTTTGGTATTCATCCTAAAGATGACACCGCTCCTACTCTTCAAAAAATAATGGCGTATCCTTTAAATGAGCAATCAAGAGTTAATAACTCTAGCTTAAAATCTATTATATCATTTAAAAAAACGAGTCCTAATAATTATATTAGCGAACGTATTACAGCAAGTGGTGTTATTGGTTTTGGTATAAGTGTTTTTGATAGATTAAATGGTGCAACTAATAAAAATGGAATTTATAGTTTAGAAATGAAAGTAAATGGTAGTAGAGTTTATTATCATGATGTTGAAACTTTTTCTTTTGCCGAAAGTAAATACATTAATTTATTGATTGATTATAAACATTATAAAACATACAAAAATAGAGTTCAAAAAACACATAAAGTACCTGCTAACAGATTAAACTTATACGAAGACCTTGTTAATAATGGTAAAATAAATATTGAAAATGGCGCAAGTTATCAAGTAGAAATCATTGCTAAAGATATTAAGCATAATACGACTTCAATTAAAATACCAATTAAAGGTGTAAAAAACAATTTAGTTTTCAGAGAAAAAGATACCACTAATTATAAAATAATTGCAAAAGATTTTCATAAATATACGCTAGATAATGTAACTATTGCATTTCCTAAAAACACTTTTTATACCGATTGTTTTATTGATTTTTCTATTGATAATGATATCGTTAAAGTTCATAAAGCTACAGTTCCAATAGATAAAAGATACACCTTAACTTTTGACACTTCCCTTTTAAATGAAAAACAACAGCAACAAGTCTATATTGCTAATGTTAGTAATAAAAAATATCCTAGATATGCCAATACAAAAAAGAAAATCAATAAAATATATACCTCAACAAAGGTTTTAGGAAGTTATAAATTGCTTTTTGATAGCATTCAACCAACTATTAAAAAATACAATTTTGCAGAAGGACAATGGTTAACGAAAAATAAAACATTAAAAGTAAAAATTAAAGATAACCAATCTGGCATCAAAAATTTTAATGCAACCATTGACGGACAATGGATTTTAATGGAATACAATCATAAAAAAAGAATACTTACCTATAATTTTGATGATAAAAAATTAGTTGGTAGCAAACATATTTTTAAAATTGTCGTTTCTGATAATGTTGGAAATTTAAAAACACTTTCAACAACATTCTTTAAAAAATAAAAACACTTTGAAAAAGCTACTTTTTTTACTTCTATTTCCTGCTATACTCTTTGCTCAAAAAACAGTAATTGTAAAAGGTATAATCACAAATAAATTTAAAACTCCGATTGAAGGAGTTACTATTTCTTATTTATCCGAAGGAACTACAACCGATGCTAACGGAAATTATCAATTTACCATTCCGATGCGTAAAACGGTTGCCGTTACTTTTAGTCATGTTTCTTATAAAACGATTATCAAAAAATTTACCTCTCGTGGAAGAACTGTTTTTAACTACGCTCCTACTTTTTATTTTAAAACCCAAGAATTAGAAGAGGTTGTTATTAAAAACCAACGAAAAGAAGCACAAGGAATTACTACAATTTCGACTAAAAAAGTTAAAAATATAATCGGTGCTAACGCTGGTGTTGAAAATATTTTAATGACACTACCAGGTGTTAGTAATAATAATGAGTTAAGCACTCAGTATAATGTTAGAGGTGGAAATTTTGATGAAAATCTTGTTTATGTAAACGGAATTGAAGTTTATCGTCCGTTTTTAATTCGTTCTGGACAACAAGAAGGTTTGAGTTTTATCAATCCTCAAATGATTCAAAATATTAATTTTTCTGCAGGTGGATTTCAAGCCAAATATGGTGATAAACTTTCTTCTGTTTTAGATATTACTTATCGAAAACCAACTGAATTTGGTGCTAAAGTAGCCATCAGTTTATTAGGCGGAAGTTTTACTATTGAAGATACTTTTTTAAATGATAAATTAAGTGCTATCGTTGGAATTAGATATCGTGATAACAGTTTGTTTGTAAATAGCAAACAGGTTGAAGTTAATTTCAGACCTACATTTACTGATGTACAAACTTTTTTATCTTACAAAGCAACTGAAAAATTAACATTAAACTTTTTAAATAATTTTTCTTTAAATAATTATAAATATAAACCTTTAACTAGAAAAACACGTTTCGGAACATTAGCTAATCCGTTGGAATTAATTGTTTATTATCAAGGACAAGAAAAAGATCAGTTTAAAACACTTTTTGGTGCTTTTTCTGCGGATTTTCAAATAAATGATGCGTTAAAAATAACAGGAACTGTTTCATCTTTCAATACTCAAGAAGAAGAATATTTTGATATTGCAGCAGCTTATAATTTAAGAGAAATAGACACCAATGTTGATTCTGATAATTTTGGAGATGTTGGCATTTCTCAAGGAATTGGTTCACAAATAAATCATGCTCGAAATGATTTAGATGCTTTAATCAGCAATATTCAATTTAAAGCCACTTTAAAAGATGGAAAAAATGAATGGAAAGCAGGCGTAAAATTTCAAACAGAAAATATTAAAGACCGCATACGTGAATGGGAAATGATTGATTCATTAGGTTTTTCTGTTCGTCCGCCATATTATTCAGGTAGTAATCAACCTTACGAACCTTTTACAGGACCAATAGAACCTTTTAAAAATGTTCGTGCAGAAAATGATGTCGATATTAATCGTATTACTAGCTTTTTACAATTTAGCAGAAAATCACATTGGAAAAATCATGAAATTTGGATGAATGTTGGAGTTCGTGCTAATAACTGGAGCGTAAAAACAGCTAATTTATCTTCTAAAAATCAAGTTATTGTAAGCCCAAGAGCACAATTAGCCATTAAACCCGATTGGGAAAAAGACATTGCTTTTCCGAATTTCTGGAGGTTTCTATTCGCAACCACCATCTTACAAAGAATTACGTGATTATGATGGAAAAATTCATCCGAAGGTAAAAGCACAAAAATCGATTCATTTAGTTGCTGGAAACGATTATAGTTTTACACTTTGGGAACGTCCTTTTAAATTAACAACCGAATTATATTATAAAAATTTAACAGATCTAAATGCTTATTCTGTTGATAATGTTCGAATTCGATATCGTGCTGATAATGCTACAGATGCTTATGCCTATGGATTAGATGTTCGTTTAAATGGAGAATTTGTACCTGGTAACGATAGTTGGGTTAGTTTTGGTTATTTGAAAACAGAAGAAAACATAAATAATCAAGGATATATTGCTCGTCCAACTGATCAGCGTTTAAAATTTAGCGTATTATTTCAAGATTATGTACCTAATATTCCTGATTTAAAAGCGTATTTAAATATCGTTTATAACACAGGACTTCCTGGTGGATCGCCTGCTTATTCAGATGTATATCAATATCAGCATCGATTAAATGATTACAAACGTGCCGATGTTGGTATTTCTTATATTTTTACAGATGCTTCTAAAAATAACAATACAGGTTTCTTAACTAATTTTAAAGAATTAACGGTTGGTTTAGAATTATTTAATCTTTTTGATGTTCGTAATTCAATAACTAACACTTGGGTTCGTGATGCATATAGCAAACAACAATACAGAATTCCTAATTATATGATTGGCAGGGTTTTGAATTTTAAAATTGGTATGGAGTTTTAATTATTATTATTTAGTAGTAATAAAAAATCAGTAAAATGCCTAGCCCCGATTGAAGCATTTGTTTGAGCTCTTTTTTATTTTTTCTTTAAAAAATAAAAAAAGCGAGTGCGGAAAGCGGGAAATTGCTTCTAATAAATCAATTTTCAGAAATAAAATAAAATTCTAAAAATCAACAAACTAAGACTGTGTTTGTTGATTTTTTTGTATATTTATTGAGTTATGAAAAGTCAAAACTCAGAAAAAATACCTGTTACTGCTTTAAAAAAAATTCATAGAAAAAAAGTAGTGTTAGTTTTATTATTTAAATATAATAATGCCGTAATTAATAGTGTTCGAAATTTAAAAAATTTTACATGGAGTAAAAGTTTAAAAGGTTGGGTTTGTCCTTTTTCTGATGATATTCTTATAGAAGTTAAAGAAGCTTTAATTGATATCGCTATTATAAAAATAGACGCTTCGGTTTCTAAAAACATACAACATAGAGGAGTAAAAAATCGACGAACACTTACTGATGAAAACAAAGAAATTATTAGAGATTATGTAAAATATTTACAAGGAAAACGATATAGCGAGAGTACGGTGATGACTTATTTTACGTTTGTTGCAGACTTTATTAATTTTATTCAGCCTGCGCCTATTAATTCTCTGACTAACAGAAATGTTGAATTATTTATTGAAAATGTTTTTATAGCGAGAAAATATAGTATTAGTTCTCAGCGTCAGTTTATAAGTGCTTTAAAATTATTTGTAGCTTTTTACCCTACTTGTAAAATAAATTCATTTGTTTTAGAAAGACCTAAACGCTCTAAAAAACTTCCATCTATACTGTCTCAACAAGAAGTTGTTACTTTATTAAGAGTTACTAAAAATTTAAAACATCGTGCAATTTTAGCTTTATTATATTCTGCTGGATTACGAATTAGTGAATTAATTAATTTAGAATTACTACATATTGATATAGCTAGACGACAATTATTTATACAAAATGGAAAAGGCAGAAAAGATAGGTATGTTATTTTAGCTGATAGTTTTTTACCTTTATTACAAAATTATATTAGCACCTATGTTCCAAAACGATTTTTTGTTGAAAGTCCTTCAGGCACAAAATACTCTGCTAGTAGTGTCCGTAAATTTTTACATACCTCTACTCGACTTGCAGGAATTAAAAAAAATGTTACTCCACATACTTTACGTCATAGTTACGCAACTCATTTATTAGAAAATGGTATCGGGTTACGTCATATTCAAGAATTATTAGGACATAGCAAACCTGAAACTACAATGATTTATACACATGTTGCTAAAAAAGATCTATTAGATATTAAAAGTCCTTTAGATACTATTTTATCTAATTTAAATAAAGAACCTACACTCCCTAAACATTTTTTAGATAATGGAAAAAATTTAATATAAATGTATCATATATTTATATATATTAGTGGTGCTAAAAAATTACCTTTATTTTTATTTTATATACCTCTAATTTGTAACTTTTAGTATTTGATAAACAAGAACAATAGTTCCTTTTATCCAGATAATTTAATAGTAAATAGAGAATTAAACTCTCTATATAACACGTTGGCAACAAGCTAAAAAAACATCCGTATTCAAAATGAAATTGATTTTTATAATATTATTTTTTCTACTAAACAGTTGTGCTGTGAAAGCCCAAAATGACACAATCAATAGAAAATATAAAGACACAAAGGAACTTAATGCTCAAATTGAAAAAGATAAAATTGAATCTATAATTTATGTCGACAGCACTTTTGGATACAAAGTTGAAATTCCTGAATGGTTAACTCTCAGAGAAACTGGGAATGACAAAATTTTAGGTGGAACTTTTCCCGAAATTGAGCGAATTGAAAATGCATTAATGATTCAAGGATTTGAAAAATCAAAATTTAAATCTTTTGAGCATTTTAAAGAAACGTATATTACAGGCAATGTATTCGGAAAAAAAACTTTATTTAGTGAAAACCATATTTGGTATGGAAAAAGTAGTCAAGAATTTAAAGAAATAGAAAAAGGAATAAGTTGGAGAGTTTTTACTTTTTTTCAAAATAAGATTTATCACAATAATTTTGTTTTGATAGAAACTAATAAAGCTTTCCTTTGGATTCAATTTGTTGCGACACCAGAAACGTACGAACTGAATTTACCAAAGTTTACGGAATTTGTTTCTGGAATTGAATTTGTGGAATAAAGCCAGATTGCCAACACCGTATATAATTTATTGCTGGCTTCTCGCTCACTTACGAAAGTCCTCGCGGACTTTCTTGGTCGGTAATTATTTACTAAATTAGTTGCTTAAACCACGCAACAAACCATATACAAACACGTTGTAAAAAACTCAAAAATTTCGGTAGAATTTAAAATTTAAGAAAATATTTGAAATTTCCTTAAATATGAAAAACAATCTGGCGGATTTTTTAAAATATGAATTAAAGTTTTTAGAAAAATTGAATAATCTCATTTCTAATCAAAATTCAGAATTGCCCAAAATATAGATAAATAAATATGGCAGAATTGAAAACGTGGAATTGAAGTTTTCTTCAAATTGAATAATTTAGAGAACATTGAAAATTTAGAATTCCCTAAAATATGGAGAAATAAATATAGCGGAATTAAAAACGTGGAATTGAAGTTTTCTTCAAATTTAATAATTTAGAAAATATTGAAAATTTAGAATTTCCTGAAATATGGAGAAATAAATATGGCGGAATTAAAAACGTGGAATTGAAGTTTTCTTCAAATTTAATAATTTAGAAAATATTGAAAATTTAGAGTTTTATAAAAACTGAAAATAAATATGGCGGAATTTAAAATGCAGAATTAAAGTTTTACTCAAAAAAAGTAATTTAGAAAAAAAAAAGAATATTTAAACAAAAAATCGCATTTTACAACAACGTGCATAGTTCATTGCTTGTTGATTTTCTTGCAGAAAATCCTCGCGCACGTTGAAGTTTGAGGTTTTTAAACTATATTAGTGCTATAATTCCGCAACGAAACCATGCACAAAAACGTTGCAAGTAATGGCGGAATTTCCTCAGAAATTTCTAATTAGTGATTTATCTTTTCTAGAAATTAATATTGAATAATATTACGCTGGAAAAATTGAAAATGACTTCTACTCTATTTTTAGAAAATGAATCCTAAAAAAGAAGAAAACAGAATTAACTCTGAAAATGAAGCGTGAATAAATAGGCGGAAATTAATTAAAGCGGAGTTTTAAGCAGAAACGTGAAAAAAGCAGAAGTTAACGCTGAAAATAAAGCGTGAATAAATAGACGGAAATTAATTAAAGTGGAGTTTTAAGCAGAAACGTAGAAAAGAAATAAAACGGAAAAATTGAAAATTAAGAAATGAGAAATTTAGTTAGAAAATCACTACTTGCAACAACATATATAATTTATTGCTAGTGCTAACCTACTTACGAAAATCCTTAGGGGATTTTCTATTCCGTTTTTATTTAATATATTTAGAACTTGAAATACGCAACAAACCATATATAAAACCGTTATGTTTAACGGCGGAATTTCCTCAGAAATTCCTAATGAGTATTTTATGAGTTCTAAAAAATAAATTGACATAATTATACGCTGAAAAAAAAGACTCAAACAGCTAAAAATGAAAACAACTTCTCCCCGATTTTAAGAAAAAATTGAAACTAGAAAAGTAATTTAAGACAATTTAGAAATAAAATGAAAAATTCAAGAATCATTTAAAACTGAATGTAGAAACGTGAAAATATCTCTGGAGAAAAAAGGTTTTAGCAAAACAGCGCGAACATCAAGCTGAAAAGTAAAACGGAAAATTTAAGTACTAGAACTGGAAAAATTAATTAAGAAAAATTAAAAGACGAAAATTGAGCTTTAAAACGTGAAAAATAGAATAAAATTTAAGTAGAATGATTATTTAGAACTCAAAACCGATAAACATAACATCGTATATAATTTATTGCTAGTTTTTAAATATTTATGAAAAGCTTTTTTTAGAATTTTATATTTCGATTTTATTAACTAAATTAGTTGCTCGAAATACGCAACAAATCATATACAAAAACGTTGGCAAACATTAAGAACCGAAAAAATGGGACTAGATTCTGTTGAATTAGTAATGACAATTGAAAATAAATTTGGAATAGAAATTCCAAATGATGAATGTGAAGAAATTCATAAAGTTCAGGAATTTGCTGACTCTGTTTTTGAAAAGATTAAAATTAATCCAAATGAAAAATGTTTATCTCAAATCATTTTCTATCGTATTCGAAAAACATTAGAACAATTTGGAAATGAAAAACAAATTATTACTCCAAATTCAATAATATCTGAATTTTTGAAAGGAATAAATTTGGATAGTGACTGGAAAAATTTTGAAAATAAAATAGGACTAAAACTACCCGAACTTGTTGACTTAGACTACGACAAAAACTTAAATAAAGAAGTTAAATTTTTAGGTTTTAAAATTTTTGATAGAACTGAGCCAGTTGCAGAAAATACAATAAGAAAACTAACAGATTGGATAATCTCAATAAATCACGAAGAATTAATAAAAATTGAGAATATTTCAAGCAAATATGAGGTTGAAAGAATAATATGTGGAATAATTGAAGATAGAATTGGAGTTCCTGTTAGTGAAATTGAATTACATCATTCAATTACAAATGATTTAGGAGTTGATTAAAATAAACGATTTGCCAACAATGTGTATACTTAATTGCTTAACAGTTTTTTCCTTTGGAAAAAACTCGCATACAGCCAATTTTGATGTTTTTTTGCTTACTTTTAATATAACAAAACGCAACTAAGCATAAGCACTAAACCGTTGGCAATAATAAAAAACCACAAAAAACACCAAATCGGGAACTTTTTTTATTATATTTGCATTGTCAAAAAATAAAACTGTGAGAATAATATCAAGAAGAACACTACGAGAATTTTGGGAAAAACACGCTGATAGTGAACAACAATTAAAAGCTTGGTATCGTGAAACAGAAAAAGCAAATTGGAAAAATATAAATGAATTAAAAATTGAATATCCTAGCGCTAGTGTTTTAAAAGACAATAGAATAGTTTTCAATATTAAAGGAAATAATTATAGACTCATTGTTAAAATGAATTTTGAATTTCAAGTATCTTGGATTCTATTTATTGGAACTCATGCAGAATATGATAAGATTAATGCTAACAAATTATAATTATGCAAATTAAACCTATAAAAAACGAAACAGATTACCAGGAAGCTCTTAATAGACTTGAATTAATTTTTGAAGCAACAAAAGGAACAAAAAAAGGAGATGAACTTGAAATACTTACTATTCTAATTGACAAATATGAAAATGAAAATTTTCCAATTGGAATGCCTGATCCTATTGAAGCTATTAAATTCAGAATGGAACAAATGGGAATGAAACAAAAAGATCTTGCTGAACTTGTTGGTTTTAAAAGTAGAGTAAGTGAAATTTTAAATAAAAAACGAAAACTAACTTTAAAAATGATTAGGAAAATTAGTGATTCGTTACATATACCTACTGATGTCTTAATACAAGAATATATTGTAGAATAAAAATTACTATTGCCAACAGCGTATATAATTTATTGCTAGTACTCGCCTACTTACGAAAATCCTTAGGGATTTTCTATTCCGCTTTTATTTACTAAATTAGTTGCTCGAAATACGCAACAAACCATATACAAACCGTTACCATACATTAAAAACCAAGCCTTATGGAGGAATTTGAAAAAAAATATAAATATCTCAATTATGATAAATTTATGAATGAGATTACAATTAATTATAAAAATTCTTCTAAAGAAAGATTATTTGACAAAATACTAACACCAGCAAATTTTGAAAATATAGATTTTGAACAATTAATTAAAATGAAATCCTTATTGAAGACCTTTAATCCTAATGATGAAAAAGTTAAATTATTACTCAAAACTCGGCTCGAATTAGTACAAAAAGCTCTTAATGCTTTAAAATAAGAAAATTATATTCGATAAATTTAGGAATTTATTTAAGAAATTAAACTGAAATGAATGAAGAAGAAAAGATAATATTAATTGATAAAGTTTTACAAGGCTTTAAAAAAAATATTAAATACTGTTCCTGAATTAATCGATGGATTTCAAAAATATCCAAGCTATAAATCTGAAAAACTTGAATTCGATAAAAAAATAAGGAATCTTGAAAGTCAATTAAAAGTTACGAATTTAGTAAAGAACTATTGGTGGATTATAATTACTGCAGTCGGAATTGGCTTTTCGATTTCTGAAATAATAAAAAACGTATGGTAACACCGTATATAATTTATTGCTAGTGCTAACCTACTTACGAAAATCCTTAGGGGATTTTCTATTCCGCTTTTATTTACTAAATTAGTTGCTTGAAACACGCAACAAACCATATACAACAACGTTGTAACACATTAAAATTCCCGTTAACAAGAATAGAATGAAAGTTGAATGTAATTTATTTGAACCTTTTATAAAAGAAGTATTATCTTATTATCCATTGCCAAACGAGGTATTAGATAAATTTATTGAAATTCTTCAAGTAAAACACATAAAAAAAGGAGAATACTTGTTAAAACAAAATATAGTACCTACTTCATATGCCTACATTATAAATGGATTATTTTCATATTTTCACACCTATGAAAATGGAGATGAAGTAATCAAAAAATTCTTTGCAGAGAATAGTTTCATTGCCTCGACAGCAGCGTTAATAGAACAAAAACCAAGTCTTTTTTCAATTCAAGCTTTAGAAAATTCTAAAATTCTAGTATATAAAAGAAAAAAATATAAGGACTTAATAATTCAACACCCAGAACTAGCTATTTTTCAGATAAACTATTTAGAAAAAAACTGGGTTATTGCTAAAGAACCTTTGGAAATCAATTTAAAACATATTTCAGCAAAAATGAGATATAAAACCTTCAGCGAAGAAAATAGACATCTACAAAACAGACTAAAACAACATCAAATAGCTTCCTATTTAGGAATTACCCCAACACAATTAAGTCGAATTAAGAAAAACTTACTCTTATAGTTCTATTTTCTCAACATATGTATATGTTTTTGGAATAAAGACAATATAACTTTGCCGAAATAAACATAAACACATACAAAATGAGAAAATCATTATTGCTTTTAACTACAATAATATTTATAAATAATCCCGTTTTTTCACAGAAAGTAGACACTTTAAACGTCTTTAGTCTTTCAATGCAAAAAAATATTAAAACGTTAATAATAAGTCCAAAACATACTATAAAAAGAGATATTCCTAGTGTATATATTCTTCACGGTTATAGTGGAAATCCTGAAAGAACATTAAAAAAAGATATTCCTTCACTTCTTCGTTTGAGCCAAGAAATGCAAACTTTGTTTATTTTACCTGACGGAAATTATGACAGTTGGTATATTGATAGCAAGCAAAACAATTCTAAATATGAAACGTTTATAGCAAATGAACTGGTTGATTATATCGATAAAAACTATAAGACAGACCTTTCAAAAACTGCCATAATGGGGTGGAGTATGGGCGGTCACGGTGCTTTATACATCGGTGCGAGACATCAAAATATTTTTGAATCTATTGGAAGTATTTGTGGTGCCTTAGACTTTACAGCTTATGGAACGGATTATGGCATTCCCAAATTACTAGGTAAAAATAAGGAGTCTTGGATAAATTACACAGCAAACTCTCAAATTAAACGCTTAAAAGAATCAAAACAAAAACTAATAATTAGCTGTGGAATAAACGATCCTTTTATAAAACAAAATAGAGATTTACATCAAAAACTTATTACTTTAAATATACCACATATTTATGAAGAGAGCTCTGGCGAACACAATGCTGCATATTGGTCTAAAGCTGCTAATACACAGCTCTTTCATATAAATAACTACTTCAATGGAAAAGAGTAAAATAAAAGGAATTTTATTTGTTATTATTGGTGCAGCTAGCTATGGCATTTTGGCTACAATAATAAAATTAGCAAATAACAGTGGTTTTGGTACTGCCAGTCTTACATTTTTACAATACCTATTTGGAGTTTTATTTTTAATTATAGCTTCGTTTTTTCTGTCTAAAAGGGCAAAAGAAATCCAGATAAAAGAACATAATTCAAAATACCCAAAATTAAAATTAGTATTATTTGGAACAAGTTTGGGGCTTACTAGTAGTTTCTATTATTTATGCATTCAATATATTCCTGTATCGGTTGGTATTATTCTTTTAATGCAAACAGTTTGGATGGGTATAATATTAGAGTATTTTTTAGATAGAAGTCGGTTTACTAAACGAAAATTAATAGGAGCTATAATAGTATTATTAGGTACATTACTAGCTTCACGGATTTTTGAAAATGATTTTAATTTTAGTCTAATTGGTTTCTTATTTGGTTTTTTAGCTGCAGTATTTTATACAATTGCATTGTATGCGACGAGTAAAGTGTCATTGCAATTGCCTAACATCATTAGAAGTAAATATCTCGTTCTTGGTGGATTTCTGGCTATTTTGATGTTTTGGAATATTCAAATAATTGAAGAAACAAATTCAATAGATTTACTAAAATGGGGAATGATTTTAGGGTTGTTTGGTACAGTATTACCACCTATTCTATTTAATAAGGGAGTACCAATAATTGGGACTGGTTTAAGCAGTATTATTGCAACATTAGAAATTCCTGTCTCTATTTTCAGTGCTTATTTATTGCTGAACGAACAAATTGGAGTTATACAACTTATTGGAATTTTTATAATTCTTATAACAATAGCGATAATAAATTTTAAAAAAAAATAGCTGTTACATCAAAACATATTAAACTTGATTAAGTTTCAAACAATAACGTGTTACAACACCGTATAAAATTAATTGCTGGTTTTAGCCTATTTACGAAAGTCCTCGCGGACTTTCTATTTGTGATTTATTTGCTAACTTTAGTGCTTGAAACACGCAACTAATCTTATACAAACACGTTGGCTATAATTTAAAACCGAAAACTTAATACAGAAAATTACCTTAGATGAATAAACACAATACTTATATTTTCTGTGATGAAACAAAATTTTATTTGAATAATAATGACTCTGAAGAATCAATTTATTATTTAGGAATTGCTATTGAAAAAAATCAATATTTAAAGTTAAAAGACAGATTAAAAGAAATTCTTGAAAATAGAAGAATAAAAGCAAAAACTCTTCATTCAACAAGCATTTTCAGAAAAAAAAGACCTCGAATTGAATTAATGGAAGATTTAACCAATTTGATTATAGATAATAATCTTAAATGTTTCTGTCATAAATATGAAAAAAATGAATTGTTTGAAAAAGCAAAATTATTAGGGAAATTTAATAGCTCTATTATAAATTTTAATAAAGTTGAATTTCAAGCTCTTTTCTTTTTTATGACAAATCTTAACACATATATTAGAGATTTTAAACCAAATTTATTAGAAAAAGAAATAGGAATGTTTTTTGACAGGAATGTTTATGGAGTAAACGAAACTGAAAGCTTTGTATTTCCAAATGACAATTTTATAATATCTGATATGACTTTCTGTGAAAAATCGGAAATTGATTTACTTTTTCTACCAGATTTTATTGGATTTATATTGAAAAAAACAATTGAGAATACAAATTCAGAAAATGTAGGAAATGAAGTAAATGAAAACGCTAATAAGAATTATATAAAACTTAAATCATCTGGAAATTTAAATTTTGTTAATATAAAAAATGAAATAATTGAAAAAACTATAAATAAACTGAAATAAAAACTATAGCCAACACCGTATATAATTTATTACTAGTACTTGCCTACTTACGAAAATCCTTAGGGGATTTTCTATCCCGTTTTTATTTACTAAATTAGTTGCTCGAAATACGCAACAAATAATATACAAAAACGTTGGGTTTCATTAGCGGAAATCGTTAAAATTTGAAAATTTAGTTTTTAAATAAAATTTAAAAATAGCAGAGAAAATATTTAGAAAAAGCTCCTGTAATTACCTCAGGAAATCACACAAAAAATCATTTTGAAAATTATAGTTTTTTAAGAATGTTTTTTACATTTTGAAAAATTCTAATTGAAAATTGTTGTGTGAAAATAGAAATATAAAATGAGAGAATTTTAAAATCAAATTTTACATTTTCTATATTTTGAAAAATTATAGTTCAAAACTGTTGTGTGAAAATAGAAACGTGAAATGAAAGAGTTTTAAAATCAAATTTTACATTTTCTACATTTTGAAAAATTTTAGAAAATATGAAAAATAGAAATTGAAGCTCAAAGCGTGAAAATTAAAACCGTAGAATTAAAAACTTTGAGAAAAATAATTACTGTAAAATATGAGAATTTAAAAAATAGGTAGAAAAAAAATACAAAAAATATAAAACGAAAACCCAACAGCGTGCATAGTTCATTGCTTGTTGATTTTCTTGCAGAAAATCCTCGCGCACGTTGAAGTTTTAGTTTTTTAAACTATATTAGTGCTGTAATTCCGCAACGAAACCATGCACAAATACGTTGCAAGTAATGGCGGAATTTCCTCAGAAACTCCTAATTAGTGATTTATCTTTTCTAGAAATTAATATTGAATAATATTGCGCTGGAAAAATTGAAAATGACTTCTACTCTATTTTTAGAAAGTTAATCCTAAAAAAGAGAAAAAAACAGAATTGAACTCTGAAAAATGAAGCATGAATAAATAGGCTGAAATTAATTAAGGCGGAGTTTTAAGCTGAAACGTGAAAAAAGGCAGAATTTAACGCTGAAAATAAATCATGAATAAATAGGCGCAAATTAATTAAGGTGGAGTTTTAAGCTGAAACGTGAAAGAAAAAAAAATAAAACGGAAAAATTAAGAAATAAGAAATATAGTTAGAAAATCACTACTTGCAACACCATATATAATTTATTGCTTGTGATTAACTACTTACGAAAATCCTTGGCGGATTTTCTATTCCGTTTTTATTTACTAAATTAGTTGCTCGAAAAACGCAACAAACCATATATAAAAACGTTGCCAAAAACTCGGAAAAATAAAATACTGAAAACCATTTTTACTAAATAAAAACGTAGAATTAAAGTTTTACTAAAATTGAATAATTTAGAATTTTATAAAAACTGAAAATAAATATTACGGAATTTAAAACGCAGAATTAAAATATTGCTCAAATTGAATAATTTAGAAAATATTGAAAATTTAGAGTTTTTTTAAAAGCTGAAAATAAATATCGCAGAATTGAAAATACAGAATTAAAATTTTGCTCAAATTCAATAATTAGAAAACATTGAAAATTTAGAGTTTTTTAAAAGCTGAAAATAAATATCGCGGAATTGAAAACGCAGAATTAAAATTTTGCTCAAATTCAATAATTTAGAAAACATTGAAAATTTAGAGTTTTTTTAAAAAGCTGAAAATAAATATCGCGGAATTGAAAACGCAGAATTAAAATTTTGCTCAAATTCAATAATTTAGAAAACATTGAAAATTTAGAGTTTTTTTAAAAAGCTGAAAATAAATATCGCGGAATTTAAAATGCAGAATTAAAGTTTTACTCGAATTCAATAATTTAGAAAATATTGAAAGTCTAGAATTTAAACAAAAAATCGCATTTGGCAACACCGTGCATAGTTCATTGCTTGTTCATTTTCCTTCGGAAAATTCTCGCGCACGTCGAAGTTTGAGATTTTTAAACTATATTAGTACTATAATTCCGCAACGAAACCATGCACAAATACGTTGCCTACTATAGCGGAAAACACTCAGACGCAATCAATTCGGAATAAAAAATTGAGTTTATATAAAATAGACTTAAAATAACTCAGAGTTTTCAC
This sequence comes from Tenacibaculum pacificus, assembly GCF_027941775.1. Lineage (NCBI taxonomy): Bacteria > Pseudomonadati > Bacteroidota > Flavobacteriia > Flavobacteriales > Flavobacteriaceae > Tenacibaculum > Tenacibaculum pacificus. The sequence continues at coordinate 1,790,537 of NZ_CP115917.1, forward strand.
TCAATCGTGGAAAAAATTACAACAGAATTTCAACAAATTTTGAAAATAAAATTACACCCTAAAATAATTTTCCTGAATTACTCAATCAGCCAAAAAAAATTACAAGAAAAATTGAGTGATTTTTCGAAATTAAATAACTTTTGAAAAATAGAATTGTACCCTAAAGACTTTCAGGAATTGCTCACTCAAGCGCGAAAAAAATATAATGGAATTTTAGAAAGTTTATGTAATCAAATCCTAGACTAAAAAAAATTAGACTTGCTAAATCTAACTGAATTTAAAAACAAACTGAATTAAAATTTACTTAAAAAATGAAAAAACTACAGTAGGCAACAACGTATATAATTCATTGCTTAATGATTTTCCTGCGGAAAATCCTTGCACACGTAAATGTTTGAGTTTTTTAAACTATATTAGTGCTATGATTTCGCAACGAAATCATATACAAGAACGTTGGGTTTCATTAACAAAAATCGTTAAAATTTGAAAATTTAGTTTTTAAATAAAGTTTAAAAATAGCGGGAAAAATCTTTCAAAAAAAACCTTTAATTACCTCAGGAAATCGCACAAAAAATCATTTTGAAAATTATAGTTTTTTAAGAATATTTTTTGCATTTTGAAAAATTCTAATTGAAAATTGTTGTGGAAAAATTGAAATGTGAAATAAGAGAATTTTAAAATCATATTTTATATATTTTGAAAAATTCTAATTGAAAACTGTTGTGGAAAAACTGAAATGTGAAATGAGAAAATTTTAAAATCATATTTTACATTTTGAAAAATTGCAGAAAATATGAAAAATAGGAATTGAATCTTAAAACGTGAAAATTAAAACCATAGAATTAAAAACTTTGAAAAAAAACTGGTAGAAAAAAAACACAAAAACTATAAAACGAAAACCCAACACCGTGCATAGTTCATTGCTTGTTGATTTTCTTTCAGAAAATCCTCGCGCACGTTGAAGTTTGAGTTTTTTAAACTATATTAGTGCTGTAATTCCGCAACGAAACCATGCACAAATACGTTATGTTTAACGGCGGAATTTCCTCAGAAATTCCTAATGAGTATTTTATGAGTTCTAAAAAATAAATTGACATAATTATACGCTGAAAAAAAAGACTCAAACAGCTAAAAATGAAAACAACTTCTCCCCGATTTTAAGAAAAAATTGAAACGTGAAAAGTAATTTAAGACAATTTAGAAATAAAATGAAAAATTCAAGAATCATTTAAAACTGAATGTAGAAACGTGAAAATATCTCTGGAGAAAAAAGGTTTTAGCAAAACAGCGCGAACATCAAGCTGAAAAGTAAAACGGGAAATTTAAGTACTAGAACTGGAAAAATTAATTAAGAAAAATTAAAAGACGAAAATTGAGCTTTAAAACGTGAAAATATAGAATAAAATTTAAGTAGAATGATTATTTAGAACTCAAAACCGATAAACATAACATCGTATATAATTTATTGCTAGTTTTTAAATATTTATGAAAAGCTTTTTTTAGAATTTTATATTTCGATTTTATTAACTAAATTAGTTGCTCGAAATACGCAACAAATCATATACAAAAACGTTGCCAAAAACTCGGAAAAATAAAATGCTGAAAACCAATATTACGGAATAAAAAAAGTGGAATTGACATTTTACTTAAATTGAATAATTTAGAAAATATTGAAAAATTTAGAATTTTATAAAAACTGAAAATAAATATTACGGAATTTAAAAACGCAGAATTAAAATTTTTCTCAAATTCAATAATTTAGAAAATATTGAAAAATTTAGAATTTTATAAAAATGGAAATAAATATCGCGGAATTGAAAACGTAGAATTGAAATTTTGCTAAAATTCAATAATTTAAAAAATATTGAAAATTTAGAGTTTTTTAAAAGCTGAAAATAAATATCGCGGAATTAAAACGTGGAATTGAAATTTCACTTAAATTGAATAATTTAGAAAACATTGAAAATTTAGAGTTTTTTAAAAAGCTGAAAATAAATATTACGGAATTAAAAAATGCAGAATCAAAGTTTTACTCGAATTCAATAATTTAGAAAATATTTAAAGTTTAGAATTTAAACAAAAAATCGCATTTGGCAACAACGTATATAATTCATTGCTTATTGATTTTCCTGCGGAAAATCCTCGCAAACGTAGATGTTTGAGTTTTTTAAACTATATTAGTGCTATGATTTCGCAACGAAATCATATACAAGAACGTTGCCTACTATAGCGGAAAACACTCAGACGCAATCAATTCGGAATAAAAAATTGAGTTTATATAAATAGACTTAAAATAACTCAGAGTTTTCACTCAATCGTGGAAAAAATTACAACAGAATTTCAACAAATTTTGAAAATAAAATTACACCCTAAAATAATTTTCCTGAATTACTCAATCAGCCAAAAAAAATTACAAGAAAAATTGAGTGATTTTTCGAAATTAAATAACTTTTGAAAAATAGAATTGTACCCTAAAGACTTTCAGGAATTGCTCACTCAAGCGCGAAAAAAATATAATGGAATTTTAGAAAGTTTATCTAATCAAATCCTAGACTAAAAAAAATTAGACTTGCTAAATCTAACTGAATTTAAAAACAAACTGAATTAAAATTTACTTAAAAAATGAAAAAACTACAGTAGGCAACAACGTATATAATTCATTGCTTAATGATTTTCCTGCGGAAAATCCTTGCACACGTAAATGTTTGAGTTTTTTAAACTATATTAGTGCTATGATTTCGCAACGAAATCATATACAAGAACGTTGTGTCTAATGGCGGAATTTCCTCAGAAATTCCTAATGAGTATTTTATAAACCAAAAATTAAGCGGACACAAACTCTAGACAAAAAATACTAAAAACTGAAAAAGACTTCTACTCTATTAAAATAAAAAATTGAAACGTGAAAAAATAAGCGCAGAAAAAATTATTTTAATAAAATAGCGAATACAAGCAGAAACGTAAAAAACTGAGCAAATAGGCGGAATTAAGCTCTGAAGCGCAAAAAATCGTTGATATTAAAAAGTAATTATGAAAATTTATAAATAAATTGAAAAATTTAAGATTTTAATAAAATTAATGAATTGAAAGTTGAAACGTAAGAAAATCCGCTAAATTAAACTCTGAAATTAAAAAAGCTCATTAAAATGAAAATGGAATTATAAATAAATTGAAAAATTTGAATTTCTAATAAAATTAATGAACTAAAATGAAAAAACCACTAAACACAACAACGTATATAATTTATTGCTAGTTTTTAAATATTTATGAAAAGCTTTTTTTAAATTTTATATTTCGATTTTATTTACTAAATTAGTTGGTCGAAATACGCAACAAATCATATACAAGAACGTTGCAAATAATGGCGGAATTTCCTCAGAAATTCCTAATTAGTGATTTATCTTTTCTAGAAATTAATATTGAATAATATTACGCTGGAAAAATTGAAAATGACTACTACTCTATTTTTAGAAAATAAATCCTAAAAAGAGAAAAACAGAATTAAGCTCTGAAAAATGAAGCGTGAATAAATAGGTGGAAATTAATTAAAGCGGAGTTTTAAGCAGAAACGTGAAAAAAGGAAGAAGTTAACGCTGAAAATAAAGCGTGAATAAATAGGCGGAAATTAATTAAAGTGGAGTTTTAAGTAGAAACGTAAAAAAAGAAAGAGAAATAAAACGGAAAAATTGAAAATTAAGAAATGAGAAATTTAGTTAGAAAATCACTATTTGCAACAACATATATAATTTATTGCTAGTGCTTATCTACTTACGAAAATCCTTAGGCGATTTTCTATTCCGTTTTTATTTAATATATTTAGAACTTGAAACACGCAACAAACCATATATAAAACCGTTGTAAACTATGCGAAAAACGACAATCATACTAATAACTTTTGGACTTCTTTTGAATTGTTCCCCGAAAATAAAATCAATTCTTGAATATCATAAAAAGGAGAATGAATTTGTTTTACGGAAATCAACCGAATTTGATAAAAATGGAAATCAAATTAAAAGCATAAGAACTGGAGGTTTAAGATGCGATATGATAACAACAACTGAATATAAAAACAATAAGAGAACCTTTGAAAAAACTTGTTGTTACTTTAAGGAAAAAGATACTTGTTACCTTCAATCTTTTTCGACATATGAGTTTAAAAAGAATACATACACTGAAAAGGAAATACGTTATGAATCTGATTCAGCTGTTAGATTTATTCGAGAAATAAAAACACTAAAAAATATTAAAATTACGAATGTTTTTTCTTGGGAAATATTTCCAACCAAAAAGCCTGATTTAGAAAATGCTATTAAACTAATTGACACGACTTATCTTGACAATAAAGGTCGGAAAATAAAAAGTCTACATTATAATGCAAAAAGAGAAAAGCCTTGGATTGAAATCTTTAAATACAACAAGGATACATATTCAAGACAAACAATTGGAACTTCGAGAGACACAACTTTAATCTTTCAAATATCTGAATTAAAGAAAATGGCGAAAAAGAATAATATAGATTATGAATTTTATAACCAAGAGAATTATAAATACGAAATTGAAAATTACTAAAGCACAGTTTACAACAACATATATAATTTATTGCTAGTGCTTATCTACTTACGAAAATCCTTAGGGGATTTTCTATTCCGTTTTTATTTAATATATTTAGAACTTGAAATACGCAACAAACCATATATAAAACCGTTGCCACACATATGAGAAAAACCAGTTTTATCATTTTAACTTTAGTATTCAATTTAATGTTGAATGCTCAAAATTTGGATTTCGGAAATTTCCCATCCGAAAATATTGATGAAAAACCTATGCTCACTTCTGACTTACTAAAGTCATTGAATTGGGGAAAATTAAAAGAGTTTAGTAACTCTAACAATGGTCATTATACTTATGAACGAAAAGATAGTTTATTAGTCGAATATGAATATATTCAACAAGGTCGAGTGGCTGATTTTGAAATCACAAGTTTTAAAGGAAAAGTGTTAGAATATCAATGCCAAATATCTAATTCAACAAAAGAAACAAACACAAATTATTTCGACAAAAAATTATGGTTAGAATATGCTCATTCATATCTACCAAGTCTTGCAGATAGTTTGAAATTGACTATTAACGAACCAAAAAGAATTTTAAAAGCATATTACAAATTGTTGGGAGTTGGAACTTACGATGAATATGGTTGGATTTGCGAATATTCAACTATTGGAAGAGCAACTGACCGAAGAATGGCTGTTATCGAATTATTTGGTCGAGAAGAATTATTGTGGCAACTTTTAGAATATCCAAATGTTCACGTTCAATTATATGTTGCTGATGCTTTAATTTATTCAGATTTTAGAGATAAACAAATGATTGAGGAATATAAAGAAAACAGGAAATACAAAACTGCTCGTGAAATGATAAAGTATTTAAAAGACGAATTGTTGACCAAAGCAGAATGGAAAAAAATATATGAATTAAGAGATAGTAACCAAAAAGTAAGTACTTGTAAAAGCGGAACAGGTTCTTTTAAAATTTATGAAAATAACACTTCCGAATTGTTAAGTGAACAAGCAATTTCTAAAATCCCGAAAAGATATGAGAAATTGAAAAAATTAGGCTACTTGCGATAAAATACGTGTGGCAACACCGTATATAATTTATTACTAGTTCTAACCTACTTACGAAAATCCTTAGGGGATTTTCTATTCCGCTTTTATTTACTATATTTAATGCTTGAAATACGCAACAAATAATATACAAAAACGTTAGTTTTTATCGCTCGAAAAAATTAACATCTAGAGAAAATAATAAATAATTGAAAATTTTAAAAAGTAATTTAATAAAAAACTTATAACTCTCTGAGTTAAAAATAACAGCGGGAATTTAGCTTGTTTTCGGGACTTAAAATGCGAAAATTAGTTCGCAGAATTTCTATAAAATTAAAATGTAGAAACGTTAGCTATTTGCTGAATTAAAAAACTCCTAAAACAAAAGAATTAAAACCTTAAAAAAGTTTGAATAAAAAATATAGAAACGTAAAAATTTACGCGAGAATAAAAAAGTAGAAACGTAAATTAAACGTGCTTGTTTAAATGTCTCGCAACAAAAACTAACAACGTATATAATTCATTGCTTACTGATTTTCCTGCGGAAAATCCTTGCAAACGTAAATGTTTGAGTTTTTTAAACTATATTAGTGCTATGATTTCGCAACGAAATCATATACAAGAACGTTGCAAGTAATGGCGGAATTCCCTCAGAAATTTCTAATTAGTTATTTATCTTTTCTAGAAATTAATATTGAATAATATTACGCTGGAAAAATTGAAAATGACTTCTACTCTATTTTTAGAAAATGAATCCTAAAAAAGAGGAAAACAGAATTAACTCTGAAAAATGAAGCGTGAATAAATAGGCAGAAATTAATTAAAGCGGAGTTTTAAGCAGAAACGTGAAAAAAGCAGAAGTTAACGCTGAAAATAAAGCGTAAATAAATAGGTGGAAATTAATTAAGGCGGAGTCTTAAGTAGAAACGTAAAAAAAAGAGAAATAAAACGGGAAAATTGAAAATTAATAAATGAGAAATTTAGTTAGAAAATCACTACTTGCAACAACATATATAATTTATTCCTAGTGCTTATCTACTTACGAAAATCCTTAGGGGATTTTCTATTCCGTTTTTATTTAATATATTTAGAACTTGAAATACGCAACAAATCATATATAAAACCGTTGCAAGTAATGGCGGAATTCCCTCAGAAATTTCTAATTAGTGATTTATCTTTTCTAGAAATTAATATTGAATAATATTACGCTGGAAAAATTGAAAATGACTTCTACTCTATTTTTAGAAAATGAATCCTAAAAAAAGAGGAAAACAGAATTGAACGCTGAAAAATGAAGCGTGAATAAATAAGCGGAAATTAATTAAAGCGGAGTTTTTAGCAGAAACGTAAAAAAAGAAAGAAGTTAACGCTGAAAATAAAGCGTGAATTAATTAAGGCGGAATTTTAAGCAGAAACGGAAAAAAGAAAGATAAATAAAACGTAAAAAAAAGAGAAATAAAACGGAAAAATTGAAAATTAAGAAATGAGAAATTTAGTTAGAAAATCACTACTTGCAACAACATATATAATTTATTGCTAGTGCTAACCTACTTACGAAAATCCTTAGGGGATTTTCTATTCCGTTTTTATTTAATATATTTAGAACTTGAAACACGCAACAAACCATATACAAACCGTTAGGCACAAGTTGACCAAAAATGCGAACACAAGAATATAATAGAATAACGAAAGAAAGAAACGTACTTGATTTTGGAACGCTGAAAGAAACTAAAAAGCAACTTGAAATTAACAAATTGACTGAACTTGAATCTGAAATTGACCGAATAATAAAGGAAAACAAAATTCAAAAACCCGAATTGCACAATGAACCGAATAGTACAGAAACTAACTTTTTCCTAATTGATTTAAACTCTGACCAAATTGAAATAATAGTTTCTATTTTTGGAGATTTAGAAGTTGGAAATCTCGGATTGAATTACGAATCGACTTATTCCGCTAACTTTTTTGCTAAAATGCTTGATAAGTGGAGTAATTTACCAGATTATAGATAAAAAATGAGTGAAGAAAAACAATCATACCTAAACGCTGAACAAATCAGAGAAGGATCTCAAAAAGGACTAAAGAAATATGAAAACTTGAGTTTTATTGAACAATATGCTATGTATATGGGAATGGCACAATTACTCGAATTTGGACTGAAAAAGTTATATGAAGAGAAATTTGGAGGAAATCTTGACAATATGGAAAGATGGACTCTTGGGAAAACTAAAGTTGAACTTGAAAGAAAAGGATTGAGAGAAGACTTCATTACTCTTCTCAAAGAAGTTACGGATTCAAGAAATCATATAGCACACGAAATTTTAGCAAATGAGGCACTTATGAATGGAACGATGAATAAATTAAATATACAAGGAGGGTTTTCGAAAAACAAGAGAATACTTTGGAAAGCAATAAATGAACTTGAACACGCCTGTTTTCTTTTTGACTGGACTAATGAAAATAATGGTTGGGATTAAAAACCAGTGCCTAACACCGTGTATAATTAATGGCTAATCCTCTCCTACTTACGAAAATCCTCGCGGATTTTCTATTCGTTTTTTATTTACTAAATTAGGTGCTTGAAAACGCCACAAATCATACACAAACACGTTGTAGCCAATTAAAAAATGAATCCTGAATTTAAACTAAATGAATCAATATAAAACATTTGAAACTGAAAGATTAATACTTAAACCAACTTCGCAAGAAGATGCTAAATTTATTTTCGAACTATTTAACACTGAAAAATGGATTGAATATATTGGAGATAGAAATATCAATACAATCAAAGATGCAGAAGAATATATTGAAACAAAAATGGTTAGTCAACTCAAAAAACTTGGGTATTCTAATTACACTTTAATTAGAAAACAAGACAATAGTAAAATAGGAACTTGTGGTTTATATGACAGAGATGGACTTGAAGGAATAGACATTGGATTCGCTTTTCTTCCCAAATATGAAAGAAAAGGTTATGCCTATGAATCTGCAAATAAGTTGAAAAATATTGCTTTTAGTGAATTTGGACTTACTTCTATTAATGCTATTACAAGGGAAGAAAATATATCCTCTCAAAAATTATTAGAAAAGTTAGGAATGAATAAGAATGGGACAATAAGTCTTCCAAATGACAATGAAAAATGGCTGTTTTATGAAATAAAAATATAAAACTGGCTACAACACCGTATATAATTTATTGCTGGCTTCTTGCCTACTTACGAAAGTCCTCGCGGACTTTCTTGGTCGGTAATTATTTATTAAATTAGTTGCTTGAAACACGCAACAAACCATATACAACAACGTTGCCAACCATTTACCAATCACACTCTGAAAAAATAAAAATATGAGTAATGAATTAACTATCGGAATAATTGGATTATACACTTTAGTATATGTAATTGTATTTTTTGTGCAAAAATCCCAAATAAGCCAAACAAAAGAAATTAATGCATCAATGAAATCTTTTATGGATATTTTCAAAATCGACGAGGTAAAAAAATATGTCGAAATGAGAAACGAACGGATTATGCATGACGCAACCAAAATGATAACTGATAGTGAGCAAATCAAAAAAATGTCAGATGATTTAATCAAGAACACAACCGCACCAATACAGGAAGCATATAGCGAGATAATGGCAGAAAGATATAAAGAACTTGTTAAAGTAGTTTTTGAAGTAGTTTTAACCCAAGAACCTGAAAGGCAAGAACAATTCATAAAAGACCTTTTACCAAACAATGAACATTATCTTTTACCGATGTTGAAAGATTACAAAAATAATGATTCTTAACTGCGTTGTAGTTTCTTTCATTATCTATTCCTAGTCTTAAAATGAATCCGAATTTATCGTCGAATTCATCTGACTTAATTTTAGGTTTTGATTTTATAAATAGGTTTGTGAATTTTGACATAATATTTGATTTTAAAATTAATAATCTGAATAAAAACGGTTGGCAACACCGTATATAATTTATTGCTAGTGCTAGCCTACTTACGAAAATCCTTAGGGATTTTCTATTCCGTTTTTATTAACTATATTTAGTACTTAAAAACGCAACAAACCATATACAAAACGTTGTAAAACATTATGAAGAAAAACCTGATATTAATAATAATAATTTTGACATCGAATTTAGTAGATGCACAATTCATAAAGGAAAAATCAATAAATGCTCAAATTGGATATGGACTTAGTGCTCCAAACAATAGCATTGATGGAACTGTTGATGACGGTTTTTTTATACAAGGAGAATTAGTCCTGAAAGTTGCTTCTTGGATTGAGTTTAGACCTTATGCAGGAATTATTTTAACAAACTCAAAAGGAAAAGACTTAGATGGCAAACCAACAGATGAAAAAGCCGTATCAAAAGCTTTTTTATTAGGTGGAAAAGCTAGAGTTCGAGCACCAATTCCTTGGGTAGCTCCATATCTTGAAGTTGGAATTGGAACTTCAATCGGAAAGTTTGAAACACTTACCGCTTTTGATAATATAAATAAAAGTGGACTAATTTACCACATACCTATTTCTATAGGTTTAGAATTAGGTAGAAATAATAATTTTGACCTCGGATTCTCTTACTACCTTCAGCCATCTGTTGAACAATACGCTGGAGCATTTGCAGTCGGAATAACATTTCCGCTGAATTAACGTTTTACAACACCGTATAAACTTTATTGCTGGTTTTTTCCTACTTGCGAAAGTCCTCGCGGACTTTCTTAGTCGGTAAATATTTAGTAACTTTACTGCTAAATCAACGCAACAAAGCTTATACAACAACGTTATGTTTAACGGCGGAATTTCCTCAGAAATTCCTAATGAGTATTTTATGAGTTCTAAAAAATAAATTGACATAATTATACGCTGAAAAAAAAGACTCAAACAGCTAAAAATGAAAACAACTTCTCCCCGATTTTAAGAAAAAATTGAAACGTGAAAAGTAATTTAAGACAATTTAGAAATAAAATGAAAAATTCAAGAATCATTTAAAACTGAATGTAGAAACGTGAAAATATCTCTGGAGAAAAAAGGTTTTAGCAAAACAGCGCGAACATCAAGCTGAAAAGTAAAACGGGAAATTTAAGTACTAGAACTGGAAAAATTAATTAAGAAAAATTAAAAGACGAAAATTGAGCTTTAAAACGTGAAAATATAGAATAAAATTTAAGTAGAATGATTATTTAGAACTCAAAACCGATAAACATAACATCGTATATAATTTATTGCTAGTTTTTAAATATTTATGAAAAGCTTTTTTTAGAATTTTATATTTCGATTTTATTAACTAAATTAGTTGCTCGAAATACGCAACAAATCATATACAAAAACGTTAGCTATAATTATGAAACCATCCCAAAAATTTGTTGAAGAAATAATCCCAATACTTAAAGAAGATAATTTCGATTTTCAGATACCTATTGAAAATAATGATGGTAATTACAGAAACATACTTGAGAAAAAACTAAATGACTATTTAAATTTTTACAATAAAAAAATACACCCCTTAACCAAAGGAAAATCTATGAATTTTTATGGTGTAAATTCATCTGAAATTCCTGAAAAAATTATTTTTTTAAATAAACAGTTACTCAAAACCTTTGATAATTTCTCTAATGGCAAAACTTTCTTAGCAAATAAGACTTTTAATGAAACTTTAGACGAAATAAAATATAGTAAACTACAAAACGAAAGAACATCAACCAAAAGAATATTTTACAGAGCAAGACCTAAATCTGATAAACAATACACAAAAAGTGAGTTATTTCATATCCCTTTTGAAAAAAGGTATCTAGTCTCTACGAATAGATATAGTATTCCTGGTATTCCTGCTCTTTACCTAGGAGAAAATTCTTATACATGTTGGGAAGAATTTGATCGCAAAGAAATAGAAGAAATATTTTTCTCTGTCTATGAAAATATAGATAATTTAAATATTATTGAAATATTACGAATTGAAGATTTATTAAAAGATATTGAAAATGGTGATATACCAGTTCCTTTCATTCCATATTCTATTCTACAATATTTCACGTGCTTCCCTTTATCAATTGCCTGTAGCATTAAAGTACACAATAAAAACGGGAATTTTAAACCTGAATATATTATACCACAAATGCTTTTAGAATATACAACACAAGATGACGAAATTGATGGGATAAAATTTCCCTCTACAAAAGTGAACTATAGTAAATTAAAATATATTCAAGCATATAACTATGTTTTCCCTATAAGAGAAAGTAAAGAATCGGGGTTTTGTCCAGTTTTGAAAAATAAATTTAAATTATCTCATCCCACTTCATTAGAACTAGAAAATCTACTTGATAATCCTTATATCAGAGAAAATCAAATGAGTAACGGCATAGAAATTAATGAAAAATCTGCTAAGATTTCAATTATTGAAAACGATGAAAGATATTATTACAATACATCTTTTGGGAAAATTGATAAAAAGTTTGAAATTAAAACACGAGAAAAACTATAGCTAACACCGTATATAGCTTATTGCTAGTTCTAGCCTACTTACGAAAATCCTTAGGGGATTTTCTATTCCGTTTTTATTTACTAAATTAGTTGCTTGAAATACGCAACAAACCATATACAAAAACGTTGCCAAAAACTCGGAAAAATAAAATACTGAAAACCATTTTTACTGAATAAAAACGTAGAATTAAAGTTTTACTAAAATTGAATAATTTAGAAAATATTTCAAAAATTAGAATTTTATAAAAACTGAAAATAAATATTACGGAATTTAAAAACGCAGAATTAAAATTTTTCTCAAATTCAATAATTTAGAAAATATTGAAAAATTTAGAATTTTATAAAAATGGAAATAAATATCGCGGAATTGAAAACGTAGAATTGAAATTTTGCTAAAATTCAATAATTTAGAAAATATTGAAAATTTAGAGTTTTTTAAAAGCTGAAAATAAATATCACGGAATTGAAAACGCAGAATTAAAATTTTGCTCAAATTCAATAATTTAGAAAACATTGAAAATTTAGAGTTTTTTAAAAAGCTGAAAATAAATATTACGGAATTAAAAACGCAGAATTAAAATTTTGCTCAAATTCAATAATTTAGAAAACATTGAAAATTTAGAGTTTTTTAAAAAGCTGAAAATAAATATTACGGAATTAAAAACGCAGAATTAAAATTTTTCTCAAATTCAATAATTTAGAAAATATTTAAAATTTAGAATTTAAACAAAAAATCGCATTTGGCAACACCGTGCATAGTTCATTGCTTGTTGATTTTCTTGCAGAAAATCCTCGCGCACGTTGAAGTTTTAGTTTTTTAAACTATATTAGTGCTGTAATTCCGCAACGAAACCATGCACAAATACGTTAGCACCAATTTGAAAATGAAACTAAATCTGACAATAATATTTATGATTTTTTGTCTGTCAACAATAAGCGGACAGAACCAAAAATTCAGAATTACAAATAGCTGTGATGATTTTTCTTATAATTTTGACAAACCAAATAACTGGGTTATTGATTCTATCAATGTAACTCAATATTTAGCACATTCAGCAATCTATAAAAGCAAAAAAGATTATGATAATGGAGGAGCTTTGATTCAAATCTTTGCTTTTAAAAAACAAGATGAAAATACTATTGAAGACCTTAACTTTGATATTAATAACTATATTGAAAAATATGAAAATCTTAAGCAAAAAGAGCTGAATATTAATCACTCTTCGTATAAAACATTTTGTAAAGAAGTATATGTTGAAGGAAGTTTTTATCAATACATTGTTTATCTTAATCCTGGAAAAGAATTTGAATTTGGAATATCAGTTGCACTTAATATAAATAAAATGGAACTTGAAAATGAGGATTTGGAAATATTTAAGAATATAGTTAAATCTGTAAAAGCATTGGAATAAAAAACTGGTGCTAACATTGTATAAAAATAATGCGTAGTTTAGTGCTTAATCAAGAGTTCGTGCGCTTTTGTTACATCTGATTTTCCTGAGGAAAATCCTCGCATACAAAACCGCACTATTCTTATACGTAACCGTTAGCAATAATTAAACCCATGTAAAATCCTGAAATAGGTTGACTAAAATTTAAACACTTTTAGTTAAACTATGGACACAAAGACAAAACTACCCTGCCGAAAAAAGAACTACAATAAAGTAGGTTTTGAACTCAAATTATTCATCATTGACCAAATTCATAATGGACGTATTTCTGTTAATTACGCCGCTAAAAAATACGATATTTCTAGAGCTACAATTCAGTACTGGATCAAAAAATATAGTACTTTTGAACAAAAAAAATTAGGCATGAGTAAACAAGATGAAATCAAAAAACTCAAAGAGAAAATTGAAGAACTAGAATTTGTAAAAGATTTTCAACAAGATATTATCGCTGATATGGAAATCATTACTGGTGTCGATATGTCAAAAAAGTCATTGCCCAAAACATTAGCAGAAGAGATTCAAAAAAAGAAGCAAAACCGTTTAAAAGAAAATGGTTAATTCAATGTTTTGGGATTAGTAAACAGGCCTTTTACAAACGATTAAAATCTTATCAAATAAAGCAAAATAACGAACTTATATTAACACAATTAGTCAAACAATGTCGTGATAGAATTGGTCAGAAATTAGGGGCTAAAAAACTATATCATCAATTAAAAATTGATATCGATAAAAAAGGAATAAAAATAGGGCGAGACAAGTTCTATAATTTCTTAAGAAGCCATAGATTACTAGTACCTAGAACAAAAAACTATCATATTACAACGAATTCTAAACATCATTTTTATAAGTATAAAAACCTTGTATCAAACAAAATCCCGACAAGAGCGGAACAACTTTGGGTAACAGATATTACCTATATAAAAACAGAAAAAGGTCATAATTATTTAGCTTTAGTAACAGATGCATATTCTAAGAAAATAATGGGGTATAAATTAGACACACATATGAGAACATCGCTTTGTATAGATGCACTCAAAATGGCTATCAAAAATCGAAAATATCCGAATGAAAAACTAATTCATCATTCAGATAGAGGACTACAATATTGCAATCCGACTTATACCCTATTTGCTGAAAAAAATGGTTTAATTATGAGTATGACTGAAAAATATGATCCATATGAAAATGCTATCGCTGAAAGAATTAATAGAACTTTAAAATATGAATATGGTTTGAAACTAACAATTAAAAACACTATTTTAGCAAAGAAAATTACAAAAAGTGCTATTAATATTTATAACAACCTTCGTCCACATTTAAGTCTCGATTTAAATACTCCTAAGAAGGTTCATATAAATCAAAATATCGAATATAAATCATATCGAAGAAATAAAAAAAATCTGGAATTATTAACCTTATAAATTCAAAAAAAAGGTCAACCTATTTCAGGACAATACACCAAAAATGAGAAAAAATATGTTTGAAAAATTTGAAAATATAAAATCTGTACTTTATAAAATTGTATTTATGATTTTATTTTTTGTTCTTGCAAAATCTTGCGTTTCAGATTATGTTAGTGGAGGCGATAAAAATCATATAGCTGAATTACAACAAATGATTGATGAAAATACTAATATCGTTGCTAATTTATCGAATGAATATACTGAAACCAGAATAGCTAAAGTTGTTAAATTATATAAATTTGATTACTCATTTGACTTAAATGGAGAATCTTATAATGGGAAAATCACATTAAATGAAATTCCAAACGCCAATAAACTTAAAATATATTATTTAAAAGAAAATCCAAATACCATTTCTGCTGACCCTTTCGATGATTTAAAAAGTGAAAATGAAAAAGGAAAATCAATTTCAGATTTATTAGTTGGAATTTTGTGGGGTATTTTATCTATTATAACATTAATCTCTTTAATTACTAGCTTTAGTAAGAAAAAAACACCTGAAACACATAAAGAAAAAAAGAAAATAGTAAGAAAAAAAATAAAATAATTGAATCTCAAAAAGAAGTTACTGAAGAGGAAAAGAAAAAAATAGAACTTGAAAAAGAAAGAATACGAAAAGAAAAAGAAGACCCTAGTAGGTTTATGCCTAAATAACTATTGCTAACAACGTATATAATTTATTGCTAAGACTCCCCTATTTACGAAAATCCTTAGGGGATTTTCTATTCCGCTTTTATTTACTAAATTAGTTGCTCGAAATACGCAACAAATAATATACAAAAACGTTGGCAGTAATAAGAAAAACAGATTATGGAGGAATATTTATCAGGAACACAATTTGAACTTGAATTAGCAAAAGCATCATTAAAATTTGTTTCAAAACATATGAAAGAATGTCTTGAAAACCCTGATTTAGTTTACGAAGACTGTGGAACTGAAAATGAAAAAAAAATTAAGTTAATTTTAAAACTATACGGAAATATAAGTGTAGTTTTAAGAGATATAGATTTGACATTTCAATTTTTAGAAAAAGAACGTGCTGATATTCTAAAACACTATTCTTTTTTGGATTCTCAAGAATCTTATTTTAAATATCATTATGAAAACTACTTTATTAGAATAATTACAGTATTAGATTTATTAGGAAAAATAGGAACTGTATTATATGGTTTAGACCTTAAATTAGAAAAAGTATCAGCTTATACTTTTAAAGACAAAGCGAAAAAAGAAGGTTTTAACGAAATATCCTCAATAGTTGAAAAAATAACAGAAAAACTTAATGAACTTAAAACAGAAAGACATAAAAAATTACATACTGGAGAAGCGGACATAAAGCCATTCAACGAAATTGTTATTTGGGAAGATATTAACGCACTCATTGGTTCTGAAACTGACGAAATTCTTAAAGAATATACAGATGAAAAAATCAAGGAAGAAATAACAATTTTAAGAAAAAGCACTCTTGAATTAATTGATTTGATTAAAGAGTTTCTTGAAGAATCAAATACTAAATTAAAAGAAATAATATAATTACTACTGCCAACACCGTATATAATTTATTGCTGGCTTCTCGCCTACTTACGAAAGTCCTCGCGGACTTTCTTGGTCGGTAATTATTTACTAAATTAGTTGCTTGAAACACGCAACAAACCATATACAAACACGTTGGCTATAATTAAAAAAATTAAATATGAAAAATTGTATTATTTGTGAAAAAGAATTAACTATCCTTAATAAATCACCTTTTGGAAATAAAACAAAAGATGGTGATAAAATTTGCACTAATTGCGTAAGGAATTATAGTTTTGGAAAAGACAAAGAAATGCTGATTTTATTCAGTAAAGTAAAAAAACATTCAACAAATGAATTTCTAAACAAATTTCAATCATTAAATAAACCTTTAAATGCAATTATCGAAAAAATAAAAAGATTAAACCCAAATATTACTGATAAAAGTGAAATAAAAGAACTTCCTAATATCTTAACAAATTCAGAAGAAATTGAAAAAATTGATGCAGGTTTTTTATCTAATGGTAAAGGATTTACAGGAAATGGTCTTTTAGTTGCAACAAATTACAGACTAATATTTATTGACAAACCAACCATTGGTTTTGGAATTAAAATGGAAGATTTCCCATATAATAAAATTTCTTCCGTATCTATAGAAACTGGAATTTTAAAAAGTCAATTAAAATTAATATGCTCTGGAAATACCGCAAAAATTAATTTAATAAATGGAGCAAAAGAATTTTCAGAATTTATAAGAAATAAAACATTATCTGAAAAAGGTAAATTTAGAAATAATAATGATATTTTAAAACAAATTGAAAAATTATCGGAACTTAAAGAAAAAAGAATTTTAACGGAACTTGAATTTGAAACAAAAAAAACTGAATTATTAGAAAAACTATAGCCAACACCGTATATAATTTATTACTAGTATTAACCTACTTACGAAAATCCTTAGGGGATTTTCTATTCCGCTTTTATTTACTAAATTAATTGCGCGAAATACGCAACAAATAATATACAAAAACGTTGTACACAATTTAAGAACACCAATGAAAACAGTAAAAACCGATATTAAAGTACTTTCCCAAACTGATAGCGTTAGACTATACGTAATCGAACACACTTTACATATAGAAACATTAATCTCGGAAGCAATCGGCAGTTTATTAGGTGTTGAATATGAAAAATCAAAATCTTTCGGTTTTGGTTCTACTGCACTTTCTTTTAGCCAAAAAGTTCAGATAATTCAGGACATAAAGGGACTTGAGTCTGAAATGACTAAAAAGCTGACTTGTCTAATGAATATTAGAAACAAATTTGCTCACGTCCAAGAAGTAGATAGTTTTGAAAAATTATTTGAAATCGCAAAAAACGGAACGCAGATAAAAAATCAACTTGAAAAGTGGAACAATCTTGACGATAAAAATGACGAAGATGACACTCACAAGTTTTTGTTTTTCAAATTAGCAGAAGAAATAACCAAAATGCTTTGGGAATTGCAAGTAACAGAACGTTCGACAAAAGCCGTATTACAAGCGGAAAGTGATTTTCAAAAAAGTCAATTAGAATCTTTTAAAGAAATAATGGCTGAATCTGAAAATCCAGCACAAATAAATGAAGAAGTTTTAAGTAGAACAATTAAAAAAGTTCCGCATCTTCGAGTTGAAAGAAAGAAATAAAAACTGTGTACAACACCGTATATAAAAAATTGCTGGTGTTGTGCTAAAACAAAGGTCGTTGCACGTTTGCTACGTCTGAATTTCCTTCGAAAATTCCTCGCACGCAAACCCGCAACTTTCCATATACAAACACGTTGGGTTTCATTAGCGGAAATCGTTAAAATTTGAAAATTTAGTTTTTAAATAAAATTTAAAAATAGCAGAGAAAATATTTAGAAAAAGCTCCTGTAATTACCTCAGGAAATCACACAAAAAATCATTTTGAAAATTATAGTTTTTTAAGAATGTTTTTTACATTTTGAAAAATTCTAATTGAAAATTGTTGTGTGAAAATAGAAATATAAAATGAGAGAATTTTAAAATCAAATTTTACATTTTCTATATTTTGAAAAATTATAGTTCAAAACTGTTGTGTGAAAATAGAAACGTGAAATGAAAGAGTTTTAAAATCAAATTTTACATTTTCTACATTTTGAAAAATTTTAGAAAATATGAAAAATAGAAATTGAAGCTCAAAGCGTGAAAATTAAAACCGTAGAATTAAAAACTTTGAGAAAAATAATTACTGTAAAATATGAGAATTTAAAAAATAGGTAGAAAAAAAATACAAAAAATATAAAACGAAAACCCAACAGCGTGCATAGTTCATTGCTTGTTGATTTTCTTGCAGAAAATCCTCGCGCACGTTGAAGTTTTAGTTTTTTAAACTATATTAGTGCTGTAATTCCGCAACGAAACCACGCACAAATACGTTACCTAAAACTCGAAAAAATTACTCGGTAGAATTAAAGTTTTTTAGATAAATTGAATAATTTAGTTTTTAATCAAAATTTAGAATTGCCTAAAATACAGAAAAAAAAATCTTGTGGAATTAAACAAAATGCAAATTTAAGTTTTTAGATAAATTGAATAATTTAGTTTTTAATTAAAATTTAGAATTGCCTAAAATACGGAAAAATAAATCTTGTGGAATTAAACAAAATACAGATTTAAGTTTTTAGATAAATTGAATAATTTAGTTTTTAATCAAAATTTAGAATTGCATAAAATATGGAAAAAAAATCTTGTGAAATTAAACAAAATGCAAATTTAAGTTTTAAGATAAATTGAATAATTTAGTTTTTAATCAAAATTTAGAATTGCATAAAATACGGGAAAACAAATCTTGTGGAATTAAACAAAATACAGATTTAAGTTTTTAGATAAATTGAATAATTTAGTTTTTAATCAAAATTTAGAATTGCATAAAATATGGAAAAAAAATCTTGTGGAATTAAATAAAATTCAGAATTAAAATTTTAGAAAAATTGAATAATTTAGAAAATAAAAAAAATCGCATTAGGTAACACCGTGTATAATATATTGCTAGCTTCTAGTCTATTTAAGAAAATTATTTTTAAATTTTATATTCCGTTTTTATTAACTAAATTTAGAACTTAAAATACGCAACAAATCATACACAAAAACGTTGGTTTTCATTATTCAGAAAAATATGAGTTTTAAAGTAAAAAGCAGAAATTTTCAAGAATAAAAAAAAGTGTGTTTATCTAAAACAAGATTAAAAATAACAGCGGGAATTTAGCTTACTTTCGGACTTGAATCGTGAAAATTAGTTCGCACAATTTGCGAAAAATATAGAAACGTGAGCAGTTTGTAGAATTTTAAATAACCCTAAAATAAAAGCCTGAAAATATATTTCTAAAATTTTAAATAAATATTTTTTTTGAATAAAATAAAATATAGAAACGTGAAAATTCACGCGAATAAAAAAGTAGAAACGTAAATAAAACGTGCTTATTTAAATGTTTCATAACAAAAACCAACAATGCGTAATCAAAAATTGCTTATATTTATCAAATAATTTGAAAATATTGCTATTTTTGGCAAGCTACTATTTTCCTGCGGAAAATAGAGTACGCTTTTAAAAAGCAACTTTTATTACACTAGAACGTTGGGTTTCATTAGAGAAAAAAATAGTTAAAATTTAAAAATTTAGTTTTTAAATAAAGTTTAAAATAGCTGGAAAGATATTCAGAAAAACTCCTTGAATTACCTCAGGAAATCAAATAAAAAATCATTTTGAAAATTATAATTTTTTTAAGAGTATTTTTTTACATTTTGAAAAATTATAATTGAAAATTGTTGTCTGAAAAAGTCATTTTGAAAACTATGGTTTTTTTAAGAATATTTTTTGCATTTTGATAAATTCTGATTGAAAAATGTTGTGTGAAAATAGAAATGTGAAATGAAAGAGTTTTAAAATCAAATTCTACATTTTTTACATTTTGAAAAATTTTAGAAAATATGAAAAATAGGAATTGAAGCTAAAAATGTGAAAATTAAAACCGTAGATTTAAAACTTTGAGAAAAATAATTATTGAAAAATATGAGAATTTAAAAAAACAGCTAGAAAAAAACACAAAAACCATAAAACGAAAACCCAACAATATGCATAGTTCATTGCTTGTTGATTTTCTTGCAGAAAATCCTCGCGCATGTTGAAGTTTTAGTTTTTTAAACTATATTAGTGCTATGTTTTCGCAACGAAACCATGCACAAAAACGTTGTGTCTAATGGCGGAATTTCCTCAGAAATTCCTAATGAGTATTTTATAAACCAAAAATTAAGCTGACACAAACTCTAGACAAAAAACACTAAAAAATGAAAAAGACTTCTACTCTATTAAAATAAAAAATTGAAACGTGAAAAAATAAGCGCAGAAAAAATTATTTTAATAAAATAGCTGAATAGAAGCAGAAACGTAAAAAACTGAGCAAATAGGCGGAATTAAGCTCTGAAGCGCAAAAAATTGTTGATATTAAAAAGTAATTATGAAAATTCATAAATAAATTGAAAAATTTAAGCTTTTAATAAAATTAATGAATTGAAAGTTGAAACGTAAGAAAATCCGCTAAATTAAACTCTGAAATCAAAAAAGCTCATTAAAACGAAAATGGAATTATAAATAAATTGAAAAATTTGAATTTCTAATAAAATTAATGAACTAAAATGCAAAAACCACTAAACACAACAACGTATATAATTTATTGCTAGTTTTTAAATATTTATGAAAAGCTTTTTTTAAATTTTATATTTCACTTTTATTAACTAAATTAGTTGCTCGAAATACGCAACAAATAATATACAAAAACGTTGTGTGCCATTTGAGAAAAATATGAACGAACCAATAATCATTGAGGAATTAGGAAAAATTTGGGGAAGAGATGCAATATTTTTAGACGAAATTGAATTTGACGGAACTCATTCTGTAAAACTGATTGGAGATTTTAATGGTTCTTTATGTGAAAGCGTTGAAAACGACAAATGGATTTCATACGAATTGACATTTAAAGGAATATTAGAATTTAAAATGACCGAATTGGACTTTTTTTCAAATACGGAATATACTTCCAGTTTTGAAAAAGTTATTGGTTCTGACATAATAAATGGATTTTCTAAAAGTTCACAAAATTTTAAATTAAAAGAATCGCACAATCATTATGTTTTTCATACTTATGACGATGTGATTGAAATAATTGCTTGTGAATTTGAATTAAAACTTAAACCGAAAAAAGAATAGAAAAACTGCGGATTACAGTTTTGTGTCATTTAAAAAAAATTATATGGAAAAATTGAATGAATTGGAAAAAGAACTCAACCTGACTTTTCCATTGATTTATAAAAAGTTCTATTTAGAATGTGAAAAGTCAATTCCAAAGGCAATGATTGGAACTGACTTATATCATAATAAAAATGAATTGAAAGAATGGGCTTTAGAATTATTGAAGGAAGATAATGCAGAAAATTTTCTGAGTGAAAAAGATTTTGTTTTTATGATGCATCAAGGCTATATGTTCTGGTATTTTAAAGCAAACGGAACTGAAAATCCTAATGTATATTTTTACCTAGAAATGAGTTTAAAACCAGACCAATTGACTGATTTAAAAACTTTCATAACTGAATATCCAAACGTTGGAATAAAAACTGAATAAAAAACGGCACACAACACCGTATAAACTTTATTACTAGTTATAGCTCACTTGGGAAATTCCTTCGGAATTTCGCCGTTCGTGTTTTATTTATTAAATTCACTGCTTAAACCACGCAACAAAGCTTATACAACAACGTTACCCAACATTAACCACTCAAAACTGAAAGAAAAAATTGAAAGCTGAATTTATTTATCAACCGACTTCTGGTCAATATGAAGAAAAAACTTTTGACCTAAATACAGTGTGGAAAAGTCAAATTTGGAGTTGGATAAAATTCACAACAAATAGCGGAATTGAATGGGTTGGAATGTTTCGAGGAGAACCTAAAAAAGTTGCAATTGCGGAAAAAATAAATCAGGTTGCAATTTTGACAAGTGACGGATTTTATATATTGGATATTGAGAAAAGAGAAACTCTATTTTTTGACCAACAAACTGAATTTAGAGATTTAGCGGAAATTCCAACTCAAGATAAATTTATTATTGCGGATTATGACCAAATTGGAATATTTGACAAAAATTATAAAACGGAATTTATAAATCTAGAATTTGGAGTTGACAATATCGTATTTGGAAAATATAGCGGAATAAAATTAAAGGTAAACTTTGAGAAATTGCCTGATTATGAAATTATAAACGGATTTCTGAATACGGAAAATTGGAAAATTGAATCGGAATAAAAACGTTGGGTAACACCGTATATAATTTATTGCTAGTTATAGCCTACTTACGAAAATCCTTAGGGGATTTTCTATTCCGCTTTTATTTACTAAATTAGTTGCTTGAAATACGCAACAAATAATATACAAAAACGTTGGGCAACATTACCAATTACACTCAAAAGGAATGAAAAAAGTAAATAAAAAAATTGAAAAATTAGTTTTAAAATATCTTGAGAGTTCTGATAACTTTTGGGTTGACTTATTTCCTTTAATTGAAAAATCTGAATACTCGTACTTTGATTTCTTTAATATTCTTTCTGAATTAATAAAAGAGAAAAAAATAAAAATAAAAGACGGAAATAATATTAGTTTCTTGAAACTTACTAAAAGAGGAAAGTTAATTAACGAAAACGAGTTATTCTTTAAAATTGATAAAAAAGAAATCAAAACTAAATGGTTTAATGAACCTTGGATTGGATATTTAATTGCTTTCATTACTTTGCTTTTTGCTTTTTATCAAGGTTTTCAAAATCATTCTTTAGAAAAAGATATTTCTTCATTAAAATTGAGTATTGATTCATTGAGGAATGAAGCTCTTTCTCATAAAAAGAAACTTGACTCTCTGAGTGTTCGATACGTTCTCTTTGAATCGAAATTGTCTGACTTGAAAAATAATACTGAAAAGAAAAAATAATAACGAATAAAATATAAATATGAACTGGTTGAGCATGTTTGAATTTCATAATAGTTGAATTTAAACTCATTCACTTTAATATTGGCGGAATGAAAACCATAATTTGAATAAAAAACGATTGCCCAACACCTTGTATAATTTATTGCTTAGCAAAAGCTTACTTATGAAAGTTCTCAGAAACTTTCTTGGTCTGTTGTTATTTATAAAGTAAATTGCTTAAAACCGCAACAAACCATACAAAAACACGTTACCTAAAACTCGAAAAAATTACTCGGTAGAATTAAAGTTTTTTAGATAAATTGAATAATTTAGTTTTTAATCAAAATTTAGAATTGCCTAAAATACAGAAAAACAAATCTTGTGGAATTAAACAAAATGCAAATTTAAGTTTTTAGATAAATTGAATAATTTAGTTTTTAATTAAAATTTAGAATTGCCTAAAATACGGGAAAATAAATCTTGTGGAATTAAACAAAATACAGATTTAAGTTTTTAGATAAATTGAATAATTTAGTTTTTAATCAAAATTTAGAATTGCATAAAATATGGAAAAAAAATCTTGTGAAATTAAACAAAATGCAAATTTAAGTTTTAAGATAAATTGAATAATTTAGTTTTTAATCAAAATTTAGAATTGCATAAAATACGGGAAAACAAATCTTGTGGAATTAAACAAAATACAGATTTAAGTTTTTAGATAAATTGAATAATTTAGTTTTTAATCAAAATTTAGAATTGCATAAAATATGGAAAAAAAATCTTGTGGAATTAAATAAAATTCAGAATTAAAATTTTAGAAAAATTGAATAATTTAGAAAATAAAAAAAATCGCATTAGGTAACACCGTGTATAATATATTGCTAGCTTCTAGTCTATTTAAGAAAATTATTTTTAAATTTTATATTCCGTTTTTATTAACTAAATTTAGAACTTAAAATACGCAACAAATCATACACAAAAACGTTGTAAGCAATGCGTGAAAAAACCAACACCTTCGAACAATAAATGAAAACTGAAACACTAATTAAGTTTTATAATGATAATGAAATTGAAACTGTTAAAGATTATTTAAACACAGTTATCAATAATATCAAAGAGACATCCAAATTGGTCTATAAATATTTAATGTATTTAATTGCTATTCTTTTTATATACTATTTATTACAAGAAAGCACTTTGAAATCAGTAAAGTTTGGTGTAATTGACATAACGGATTTAAAAGTTATCAAAATATTTATTCCACCGATTTTCGCAATAGTTTATCTGATTGTTTTTGTTGGAGAATACAGAAGAGAACATTTAATGCATCAAGCGAAAGTTCTATTCAATCTAATTAATAAAACTGAAATGAAATCTGATGATTTAGAAAGACATTATTTTAACGATTTCAATATTTCTTTCTTGCCATTTTATTTGCCTGCTGAATTGAATCATAAAATGAGAAATTCTTTGTTTTGGGACTTTATAAGCGTTATGACCTTATTGATTTTATATTTAGTTTTGAGTACAGCTTTATACGTATTTGAATTTTATATTTTAAAAGAATTATTTGAATTATGGAATGAGAGTTTTTTAATTAAATCTGTTTTCGTAATTACTTGCATTTTGATTTTCATTTCATTCTATTTTTCTTTTAAAATTGTATTTAAAAAACAAAGAGAAGTGAAACAAGACAAAGAATTTTGGAAATTAAGAAAGCTGGAAAATCATGATGAATAAAGCACTGCTTACAACAACATATATAATTCATTGCTAGTGCTAGCCTACTTACGAAAATCCTTAGGGATTTTCTATTCCGTTTTTATTTACTAAATTAGTTGCTCAAAACACGCAACAAACCATATATAAAAACGTTGTAATTAATGGCGGAATTCAGCCAGGAATCCCTAATTAGTGATTTATCTTTTCTAGAAATTAATATTGAATAATATTACACTGGAAAAATTGAAAATGACTTCTACCCTATTTTTAGAAAGTAAATCCTAAAAAAGAGAAAAACAGTATTAAACTCTGAAAAATGAAGCGTGAATAAATCGGTGGAAATTAATTAAAGTGGAGTTTTAAGCAGAAACGTGAAAAAAGACAGAAGTTAACGCTGAAAATAAAGCGAAAATTAATTGAAGCGGAGTTTTAAGCAGAAACGTGAAAAAAGGCAGAAGTTAACGCTGAAAATAAAGCGTGAATTAATTAAGGCGGAATTTTAAGACGAAAACGGAAAAAAGAAAGATAAATAAAACGGAAAAATTGAAAATTAAGAAATGAGAAATATAGTTAGAAATTCACTAATTACAACAACATATATAATTTATTGCTAGTGCTTATCTACTTACGAAAATCCTTAGGGGATTTTCTATTCCGTTTTTATTTAATATATTTAGAACTTGAAATACGCAACAAACCATATATAAAACCGTTAGCAAAAATTAAGAGATATGAGAAAATTATTTAGCCTGTTATTACTTATGCTAGTTTTTGCTTGTGTAGATAATAATGAAAATGAAGAACCGGTTCAAGAAGAATTTTCAATTGATATTGAATTTTTAACTGATAAATTAGAAGTTGACCAACCTATTTCTTTTAAACTAAAATCAAATCAAAATATTATAAGTTACAGTGCTTCTACCAATATTTTTGCAAAAAATGACAATATTAATAGTAATATTACTATACTTAATACTGTTGTAAAATCAAACCAATCAAATTATGGAAAAACTGTTGATATAATTTTAAGTTTTGGAAAAACTGGAAAGAATACTATTTATTTATCTGCTCAAAACGAAAAAAACGAAGTACTTGAAAAAGAATTTGAAGTAAACGTGTTAAAAGGAACATCTGTTAAAATAAAGAGTTTAAAAGTAATATCATTTAAAAATATCAACGAAACTTGGGATTCTGAATATTCAAGTAATGATATTAATCGGTTAGCAGATTTGGCTTTTTTATTAGAGAAAACTCATATTGGTATATCTCTATCTAATGAAATATTATATAATAGTTCTATTTGGTATATATCTGAAGTTTTGGAAAATCAAGGTAATTTGAATTGGGATTTAAATAGTAAAAATTTGAATATTAATCCAAACTTTAAAATGAAATTCAGTTTGAGTGACTTTGATAACAATGGCTTTGTAGAAGATCTTCTTTTAGGGCCACCTTATGAGATTGAGTTTAGTTTTAAAGAGTATATCCAAGAAAAACCAAATAAAGTGATTTTAAAAAAAGAGAGTATTGATTTAGAAGTTGAATTTGAACTTGAATGGTAAAACTTTTGCTAACACCGTATATAATTTATTACTAGTACTAGCCTACTTACGAAAATCCTTAGGGATTTTCTATTCCGCTTTTATTTACTAAATTAGTTGCTCGAAATACGCAACAAATAATATACAAAAACGTTGCTAAAAACTCGGAAAAATAAAATGCTGAAAACCAATATTGCGGAATTGAAAACGTAAAATTATAATTTTGCTCAAATTGAATAATTTAGAAAATATTGAAAATTTAGAGTTTTTTAAAAGCTGAAAATAAATATCGCGGAATTTAAAACGTGAAATAAAGTTTTACTCAAATTCAATAATTTAGAAAATATTGAAAAATTAGAGTTTTTTAAAAAACTGAAAATAAATATCGCGGAATTTAAAACGTGAAGTAAAGTTTTACTCAAATTGAATAATTTAGAAAATATTGAAAATTTTGAGTCTTATAAAACTGAAAATAAATATCGCGGAATTTAAAACATTGAAATAAAGTTTTACTCAAATTCAATAATTTAGAAAATATTGAAAATTTTGAGTCTTATAAAAAATGAAAACAAATATGGTGGAGTTTAAAAAAATTGAATTAAAGTTTTCGTAAAATTGAATATTATAGTAAAAAATTAAACGAAAAATCGCATTTAGCAACAACATATATAATTCATTGCTCATTTATTTTCCTGCGGAAAATACTCGCAAATGTAGATGTTTGAGTTTTTTAAACTATATTAGTTGCTCAAAACACGCAACAAACCATATATAAAACCGTTGGCAGTAATACGAAGAAAAACCTATGAAATATAAATTTCCGAAAGTTAAATTAAATAAAGAAGGTAATTTTGGACCTACTAAAAACAAGAATTTTTACCACCCCGTATTCTATCATAATAAAACTGCAAAAAATAATTCTGACAAAACAAAATGGGTTTTGAAACAGAATGAACAATATGAAGTGTTCCGATTATCTGACGAAGGGAAGTGGATTTGTAAGGAAAAAAGTGGACTATTTGGAATTTTAGAAAATGGAGACATTATTCTTGGTACTGGAGAAGAAAGATTATCTTTTTTTCCAAATCCTACGAATTCTAATGACCCTTGGCACGGTTTCCCTGTTAACAGTGGAGAATTTGAACCAAGTGTAAAAACAGTAGATAAGTGGCTAGAGGATGAAGTTATCGACAATAGAATGCATATTAAAATATTAAAAGGCGCTATATGAAAACTCTTAAATTTACATTAGAAGTAGACGCTATTGAAAGTTACATATATAGCGGTCATTTATTTCTTATTTTATTAAACGGTAGAATTGCATATTCACCATTATCTCGAATAATATATAAACTTATTAATGAATACCCTGATTTTGAAAATTTGATAAGAGTTTCATTTCAGCGTAATGACTATCTTAATAATAGGCAAGCAGAAATCTTTTTTGGAATTGGGGAAATGAAAAAAAGTTTCATTGACTTATGGAAAAAAGCTTCTGAGGAAATGGAATTCCAAATTATACTTGATGAAAATGATTATACAGTCATTGATGAAGTGCCAACAATGCCTGTCCTTGACCTTAAAATGTATGCAATGCGTTTATATATTGGAAGTAAAGAAGGTTTGTATGAAATTAATTTAAATTCTGACGATAGATATAATTTAGAACCTACTAAACCTCAAAAACGTTTTGATGCAAAAGTAACTTGTTTGAATGCAAAATCAGGAGAAATAATTATTTCGTCAAATAGTAATGGTTTATTTCACGGAACATTTTTAAACAGTTCTAATTCTCTTAAAGTAAATGAAAAATCTGTTTCTAAGAAATCAATTAGAACTGGTTGGTCAGGATATGACGTTATAAATTATGATAAACAAAATGATTTTGAGTATTACGTAAATGAAACTGAAAAAATTGAAGACAAACTAAATTATTCAAAGTTTGATGAAAATAGTGAAAGAAGAAGAATAACCGATTTTGGTTCTTCAAAATTTGACCTTTCGACTTTATTAGCTTATTCAAGAATAGAAAAAGAACAAATCAACTATTGCTTTAATAGTTCAACTTCAGGATTCTTTTTTATGAAAGATGGAAGTTTTGTAAATATTAACTTAAAAAAACCAAAAGATAAAAATTTATACTTTGTATCAAGAAATAAAGCTTTACCAACTTTAAAAAATGGTAATGCAAACTTCTTAAAACCTTTATCTACTTCAATAGTTCCAGAAGGCTGTGTAGTTGAATATTTTGACAAGGTTGTGCTTTATCAGAATTCTAAAGCCAAAATAATTGAAGAAAGTCCTTCAATTAATGTTAGAACATATCCTTCATCAAAAAGATATAGGAATTTGATTTCTGTTACTAAAGAAAAAGAAATAACAATTCATTCAATTTTCCCTTTTAAGGAAGATAGTTTTGACCTAACAGTCGAAGATTTCGAAAATAATAAAATATTTAAATTTATATAAAGTACTACTGCCAACACCGTATATAATTTATTGCTGGCTTTTTGCCTACTTGCGAAAGTCCTCGCGGACTTTCTTGGTTGGTATTTATTTACTAAATTAGTTGCTAAAAACACGCAACAAACCATATACAAACACGTTGTAAAAAACTCAAAAATTTCGGTAGAATTTAAAATTTAAGAAAATATTTGAAATTTCCTTAAATATGAAAAACAATCTGGCGGAGTTTTTAAAATATGAATTAACGTTTTTAGAAAAATTGAATAATCTCATTTCTAATCAAAATTCAGAATTGCCCAAAATATAGATAAATAAATATGGTAGAATTGAAAACGTGGAATTGAAGTTTTCTTCAAATTGAATAATTTAGAGAACATTGAAAATTTAGAATTTCCTAAAATATGGAGAAATAAATATCGCGGAATTAAAAACGTGGAATTGAAGTTTTCTTCAAATTTAATAATTTAGAAAATATTGAAAATTTAGAATTTCCTAAAATATGGAGAAATAAATATGGCGGAATTAAAAACGTGGAATTGAAGTTTTCTTCAAATTTAATAATTTAGAAAATATTGAAAATATTGAAAATTTAGAGTTTTATAAAAACTGAAAATAAATATGGCGGAATTTAAAACGCAGAATTAAAGTTTTACTCAAAAAAAGTAATTTAGAAAAAAATTAAAAGAATATTTAAACAAAAAATCGCATTTTACAACAACGTGCATAGTTCATTGCTTGTTGATTTTCTTGCAGAAAATCCTCGCGCATGTTAAAGTTCTCGTTTTTTAAACTATATTAGTGCTATGATTTCGCAACGAAACCATGCACAAAAACGTTGGCAACAATTAAAAAAACAAACAGTGAGAATGATTAGTTTAATCTTGTATAAATAGTGTGGCGTGACATATTTAGAAAAACTCATAAAAGAAGAAGGACCTATTTTATCAAGTGAATTGATTGAACACCTTATAAACAAAGAGAAAGGACTAACAAAAGAGGCTGCCAGAAAAAGATTAAGTCGTATAAAAAGTAACATCATTAGAGTTAAAGGATTGTTCGCTGACGGACAATTTTTGTTTCACGAAAAAGAAATATTTAATACTGTAGACTATTACACAGGTCTATATAATGCATTAAAAAAAGCAGGAAAACAATATTTCACAATCATACAATCCTTAGATTTCCATTATGGTCAATTAAAAACAGAACACCTACCTTCATACTCTATAAGTCCAGTTTTGGATTTAAAAGGTCACGTTACTTTTAGTTCAGTTTTAGAAAAGTTAATTTCTTTAAGATTAATAACAATTAAAGATGACTTTATTCTACTTTCAAATATTCCTGATAGTAATTTTAACTCAAAAAAAGCTAAAGGTTTAGATGTAGCTAAAAATTTCATTCTTATACAATTTAATGATTGGTCAAGAAAAATTGGATTGGTTTCCTATAATTCTTCGAAGTTTTATAGTGAATTTGGAAAATATCAATTTAATTTTGTTTCACCCTCATACATAGGAACTCTTCCGAAAAACAACAAAACGAATTTGATACCTGGATTTGTTGTTGCTGATATCCTAATAGGAAATACTGTAAATGAAAATCAAATAGAGTTTTTTTTAAACAAAATAAAGGCGATTAAATATCAAAAAAATATTTCAAATTTTATTCCTTTTTTAATAGTTGAATCTATTGATACAAAATCATTAAATAAATTAAAATCTCAAGGAGTTGTAATTGGTTTTGTAAACGAACTATTTGGAGATAATTATAAAGAACTTCTAAACTCATTAATCAATTTAGTTACAAATGCTGGAGCAATATTAAAGAAAAACCCAGAAGCATATTTAGATTTAATAAGCAAACTAAATAAACTTGTAGACGGAAAGACGAATAACCTTAGAGGAGATTTGTTTGAGTTGGCTGTAGGTTATTATCAAGGTAGGATTTGTAAATCTATTGACATAGGTAAAATAATCAACTATGAAGGATTACAAAGAGAAATCGATGTTTTTGGGTTTACCGAAAGTGAAATTTTTATATCAGAATGTAAAGGTTATAATCATAAAGTGTCTAAAGAAGAAGTTGAAATTTGGTTAAGTGAAAAAACAACTATAATTAGAAAATGGGTTTTAGATAATTATATGTTACGTGATAAAAACTTAACCTTTGAGTTTTGGTCTACAGGAGGTTTTACAGACGAAGCAATTGAATTTTTGACAAAAAAGAAGGAGAAAACTAAAAAATATAAAATTGATTTTTTTGACTTAAATGATATGCTAAATAAATCAAGAGAATTAAAATCAAAAAAATTCACAGAGATATTGAGAGAATATTATACTAAGGAGATATAAAAAACTGTTGCCAACACCGTATATAATTTATTACTGGCTTCTCGTCTACTTACGAAAGTCTTCGTGGACTTTCTTGGTCGGTAATTATTTATTAAATTAGTTGCTTAAAACACGCAACAAATAATATACAAAAACGTTACCCAACATTAACCACTCTGTAAAATCCTGAAATAGGTTGACTAAAATTTAAACACTTTTAGTTAAACTATGGACACAAAGACAAAACTACCCTGCCGAAAAAAGAACTACAATAAAGTAGGTTTTGAACTCAAATTATTCATCATTGACCAAATTCATAATGGACGTATTTCTGTTAATTACGCCGCTAAAAAATACGATATTTCTAGAGCTACAATTCAGTACTGGATCAAAAAATATAGTACTTTTGAACAAAAAAAATTAGGCGTGAGTAAACAAGATGAAATCAAAAAACTCAAAGAGAAAATTGAAGAACTAGAATTTGTAAAAGATTTTCAACAAGATATTATCGCTGATATGGAAATCATTACTGGTGTCGATATGTCAAAAAAGTCATTGCCCAAAACATTAGCAGAAGAGATTCAAAAAAAGAAGCAAAACCGTTTAAAAGAAAATGGTTAATTCAATGTTTTGGGATTAGTAAACAGGCCTTTTACAAACGATTAAAATCTTATCAAATAAAGCAAAATAACGAACTTATATTAACACAATTAGTCAAACAATGTCGTGATAGAATTGGTCAGAAATTAGGGGCTAAAAAACTATATCATCAATTAAAAATTGATATCGATAAAAAAGGAATAAAAATAGGGCGAGACAAGTTCTATAATTTCTTAAGAAGCCATAGATTACTAGTACCTAGAACAAAAAACTATCATATTACAACGAATTCTAAACATCATTTTTATAAGTATAAAAACCTTGTATCAAACAAAATCCCGACAAGAGCGGAACAACTTTGGGTAACAGATATTACCTATATAAAAACAGAAAAAGGTCATAATTATTTAGCTTTAGTAACAGATGCATATTCTAAGAAAATAATGGGGTATAAATTAGACACACATATGAGAACATCGCTTTGTATAGATGCACTCAAAATGGCTATCAAAAATCGAAAATATCCGAATGAAAAACTAATTCATCATTCAGATAGAGGACTACAATATTGCAATCCGACTTATACCCTATTTGCTGAAAAAAATGGTTTAATTATGAGTATGACTGAAAAATATGATCCATATGAAAATGCTATCGCTGAAAGAATTAATAGAACTTTAAAATATGAATATGGTTTGAAACTAACAAT
Source organism: Tenacibaculum pacificus (assembly GCF_027941775.1). NCBI lineage: Bacteria > Pseudomonadati > Bacteroidota > Flavobacteriia > Flavobacteriales > Flavobacteriaceae > Tenacibaculum > Tenacibaculum pacificus. Next base: position 1,823,417 of record NZ_CP115917.1, read on the forward strand.
TAAAAACACTATTTTAGCAAAGAAAATTACAAAAAGTGCTATTAATATTTATAACAACCTTCGTCCACATTTAAGTCTCGATTTAAATACTCCTAAGAAGGTTCATATAAATCAAAATATCGAATATAAATCATATCGAAGAAATAAAAAAAATCTGGAATTATTAACCTTATAAATTCAAAAAAAAAGGTCAACCTATTTCAGGACAATACACTCAACTCAAAACTGAAAGAAAAAATTGAAAGCTGAATTTATTTATCAACCGACTTCTGGTCAATATGAAGAAAAAACTTTTGACCTAAATACAGTGAGGAAAAGTCAAATTTGGAGTTGGATAAAATTCACAACAAATAGCGGAATTGAATGGGTTGGAATGTTTCGAGGAGAACCTAAAAAAGTTGCAATTGCGGAAAAAATAAATCAGGTTGCAATTTTGACAAGTGACGGATTTTATATATTGGATATTGAGAAAAGAGAAACTCTATTTTTTGACCAACAAACTGAATTTAGAGATTTAGCGGAAATTCCAACTCAAGATAAATTTATTATTGCAGATTATGACCAAATTGGAATATTTGACAAAAATTATAAAACGGAATTTATAAATCTAGAATTTGGAATTGACAATATCGTATTTGGAAAATATAGCGGAATAAAATTAAAGGTAAACTTTGAGAAATTGCCTGATTATGAAATTATAAACGGATTTCTGAATACGGAAAATTGGAAAATTGAATCGGAATAAAAACGTTGGGTAACACCGTATATAATTTATTGCTAGTTATAGCCTACTTACGAAAATCCTTAGGGGATTTTCTATTCCGCTTTTATTTTATAATCGGCAAAACAAAAAGTACATAAATTTAAAACAAAAAGTACATTTTTGAGATAAAAAACACTAACTCATTACAAAATAGAAAACTATACATTTAAATTAAACCTTACTTGATCACCTCTTAACAACCTTTTCGTTTTTGTGATATTATTCTCATAGATATGTACATTAGGCAACATAAGGGTAATACTATCTAATTGAACATGTATTTTACGGCTTATAAGCCACAAATGATATATATCTGAAGGCAAACCTAAACTAGCATCCGAACTCCTCAAATACGCTGTTATATTTAACTTATCCTTATTTATTTGAAACTGTATCAAACTCACACATGGTTGTTGACTTGTTTCAACTTCATTTTCTCCTAAAAATAAAACGTAGTTTTTAGAACTCCTCAACTCCGAATTAATCTTCTCTATCAATTTAGGTAATTGAGCAATGTATTTTGGGTAAGAATTAACAAGATAAGAACCACAATAATCCCACCACGTTATTCCTACATCATTATATTCTTCAACACGGTCTACTCCCAATTCAAATAAATCCAATTCGTCACGAAGTTTTTTACGTGCAATTGTGTGCGACTCAAAAACATCTAGTAAGTCTCCTTTTGATAGTGTTATTTTTTCATTTAAAAGGTATTTTAATCGTCCTTTTTTATTCAACTGATATTCTCCTTCGTTGATTATTTTTTGTAATATCGTATGGTACTTGTTCATCTTTTCTAAGTTATTGTTGTTGTGTAACGCTTATGCAACATAATATCAGTATAACCAGTATTGTGAGTAGTGTTATTGTATCGATAAACAACTTCTGCCTGGTTAAATGGATTTTTACCTCCTGTATTTTTTTCAATCCACTCGCAAAGCTCTACTACGCTCGATTTGTTTGAGGTGAAATAAAAATAGTTAGTTTCATTTAGTACTTTTAAAACATCTAAATAATCGGCTAATTTCCAATAGTTTTTGTAGGTTGAGCAATCTGTTGAAAGGTATGGAGGATCTACTAAAAAAACCACATTAGGGATGTTTTTATAAAGGTTAAACAATTCTTTATAGTCATATCTTACAAACTCAACTTCCTTTAAATAATCTTTCGCAGAAAAATTACTTTTTCGTATCCTATTATAGAACCTTTGCTTTTTTAATTCCGCTAAACTTTGCACATAATTCATACTAAACAATAAACTACCTGACAAAGAAATATAATCAACAAACCCCTTTTTATCTTCAATTGAAATAACATCTATAATTTGCTTCTTAATAGCTTCAGGTATTGTTTTTTTTGCTGGTAAACCAACTACTAAACATCTAAGTTTTTCTAATATCTTATTTGTTGTTGAAATGGTATTTAAACGCTGTTTAAAATTGTCATAATCATTGTAAACAACTACTGCATTAGGGTTTTGCTGTTTTACAGTATGACTGAGCAAACCGCTACCTCCAAACAAATCTACATAAGTAGCATTTGAAGGGTATTTTTTTAATTCTTCTTTAAATTGTTTGATGAAGTTCCGTTTTTGACCCTGAAACGGTAAAGGAGCATTTACATAATTTTTACTCATTTATTATTTTTAATTTAATTAATATTCTTATTTTTGCTCCTCTCACAGTAATATTTTAAACAAGCAAAGCCCAATTAGAAGACTTATGTCCTCCAACTGGGCTTTGATGCTAAATTAAATTACTGTGAGAAGTTTTTAAATTGTTGGGGGACTTTTTTTACCCCCTTTAAAGTTTTACTTTTTATTATCCTCTTGGTCGTGTAGATGATTCTGGTCCTAAATTATTCATATCACTACCTGTAAAACGAATCCAACTTGAATTACCATTTCTAACATACATATAAAATTGATTTGAAGATGAAGAAATATCACCTCCTAAATCTATAATAATACTTCCAATAGGATATAAAGCTAAAGGAAACTGTGAGTTAAGAGAGATGTTATTATTTGTTCTTGAATCAACGACAGTAGAATAAGCATAACCAGGGTCACCTTTATCACCTTTTGGTCCTCTTTCTCCAGAACGACCAGGTTCTCCCATATATCCTTTTTCACCTTGTTGACCAGGCATCCCTATTTCACCTCTTGGTCCAGGATCTCCTTTTGGTCCTCTTTCTCCAGAAGAACCAGGCATCCCCGTTTCACCTATTGGTCCAGGATCTCCTTTTGGTCCTCTTTCTCCAGAAGGACCAGGCATCCCCGTTTCACCTCTTGGTCCAGGATCTCCTTTTGGTCCTCTTTCTCCAGAACGACCAGATTCTCCCATATCTCCTTTTTCACCTTGTTGACCAGGCATTCCCATTTCACCTATTGGTCCAGGATCTCCTTTTTCACCTTTAGGCAAATCCTCCGCTTGTTTTCCTATAACATTTCCTTTTGAGTCTGTTCCTAAAAACGCTGCATTTTTAAGATCTTTTACTTGTAATTGATCTACAACTTGTTTTTGCATTTTTTTTATTTTAAAGTTAAAATTTCGGCTACAGTATCAATATTAACAGATACCACTAAACATTTAGTTTTTAAGTTTACTAAAACAGTACTATCCTCCTCTTTTATGTTACCTGAAGTAATTTCTTTAAATTCTTCAACCACACTAATTTTGAAAGACAAACCTTTATCTTTAAAACTAATTGACTTAATTGTTTCATCGTTTACCAAAGGCAAATAAAAAGGTTCATTTGCTTTTAAATTAACTGCTGTAAATTCAGTAATTGCAATTCTCTTTTTCATATATTTAAATTTAAATGTTTTTAAAAATTATTTTAATCCTAACATCTTTTGTGCTTTTTAGCCACACTTCTTTAACTTCTTGGTTCATTAATATTACTGAATCATTATTACCTCCTGTTAGTTCTCCCAAATAACCTTCTTCTGAAAAATAGGAATCCATAGAAACTTCTATTGTTGATAATAATGCTATTTCAATAATTTCAATGCCATAAAAACTTACATTTAGTGGTACAATTATTTTTTTAGCTGTTGCCTCTAACAACTGTATTGACTCAGTTTTTATATAATTTAATAATACTTTTCTCTTATAATAGAACAAAAAAGTATCTACATTATTTAAATCTATACTAGCTGTTAAATCTTCTGATATCAATTCGTAATAAGAAAAATCTTCGTTTATTTTTAATTGATAATTTGAAACTTCAAGACTATAAATAACATTAGCCTCTATATTAGTAGCTCTTAAAAAAAGCATACAGTTAGCTAAACTATATTTTGAATTTGTTCTTTTAATTAAATACTTTTTTCCTGATACCGTAATTACGAATGTAAATTCATTAAAAGTAAATTCAGATAACATGACATCCTCTAAATCATCTGAAAAATTTAAAAGAACTGATAATTCATGCTTAAAAATAGTTGTATTTAAAGCTTCTAAATCATTTTTATCCCGAATTGTAACATACCTTTCTAAATCCTGTAAATGTGAATTAAACGCTTGTTTATCTGCTTTAGCAATTAACAAGTTATTTAAACCTTCTACTAGGTTAGCAGGTATATTTTCATCTTTCCAGCGTATAGCATCAAAAAAACTATAAAACTGCTGTTGGGTTGGTTTTAAACCTGTTTTAAACCAATTTTTAACGGTATCTTTAAATGCCATAATTATCCTATAAATTGAATTGGTAATGCCACAATGTATGGCGGTAAATTATTGTGTGGTTTATCATTTCCTTCATTATCTGTTGTAAAACGATGTTGATGAAGCCCTTCTGAACTTGTTGCCTCTTTTTTAGTAGTACCCCAATGTCCCATTACACCTCCTGATACCCAAGTAGAATTACCTCCAAATAAAAGTCTATTATACTCATGGCTATGACCACCTGCCGAATTTGTTCGTCCTTCATGACGGTGACTAGGCATTTCTGCCTCAGTTAATTGATGTGTTTTTTCGCCCCCTTTTTTTCCAACAGTATCAAATTCCTCTTGAGTGGCATCATATCCAACAAGCATTCGTCCTAAAATATTATCTGTACCGTTTTCTCCATTTGCGATATACCAACCTCTTTGTAATTCTGCTTGAGTTACATTTCTACCAACGTATTTTATTTCTTTAAAAATTGGCTGATTTATATAAAATCGTTTAAAATCACTCCAAGGAATTGAATTTACTGAAACTCCAAAAGTTACATAACGAGTATAATAAACTCCTTTTTCTGTTTGGTCTTCAAAAAATACTTTTGTTTCTTCTTGAATAATTACAACGGTATCTTGTTTTATCCCTCCACGAAATTCTAACAATTCGCCATCTAAATAAATAAAACCGTTTGTTATTTGGTTTCCAATAACTTCACATCCGCTGATAATTGTTTTATTACCTGCCAATGCTCCAAAAGCATTAAAAATACTATAGGCTTTTTGTACTTCAGTTAGCGTGTTTGTTTCTAAAGGAAAACCTCCTATTTGTTGAAAATTAATAGTATTCATTATGTTGCTATTATTTTATATTTTTTTGTTCCTTTTTTGAATATTTCAATCCACTTTTCAAGCTCTATTTTTCTTGATTTTACAATACTATCTGGTATATAAACAATAAAATCAATTCCTGTATCGGCATAATCCGTTTTATCTCGTAAAAAAAATTTACCTAAAAAAACAGGTTTTTGTTCTGCTCTTGTATAAATATATTGCCGTTTAAATTGATTGCCATCACCAATTTGTATGCGCCTTAAATCAGCGTCAAACAAATCATTTAAAGCTTTTCTTAAATAACATATTTGCCCATTATGATTTAAAATAAATTCGTCTAATGCTCTACGTTGTAAAAACTCATAATGTAAATCAACAATAGGTGTAACAAGTGTTTTTATAAAAGCAAGCATTTTTGCTTTTCGATTACGAGTAGGAAGTAATAAAACTGCCCATTTATAAAAATCAATATTATACCACATAACTAATGTTATCAAAATTTTCAATTTCAAAATAGCCACTTACAGGAATATGTTTTACTTCAATTAAAGAAGCTATTCCATGTTTACCTAAAATAGGATCTAATGAACTACTTTTTACTTCAACCAAATGTGCTACTTCAACACCTTCAACCAGCTGTAATTTATCAACCAAACTTTGTAATACCATTTGACCATTAAAAGGCAATTCCTTCATAAATTCTTGCAAGGCATCTTCAACTGGTTTATTACCTTTTTGCTTGGATATTCCATTAACTTCTAAAACCAAAGGATTTATGTGAATTTTTATATTTAAAAATAATTTATCGGCTAAATGATTAATAATTGTTATTCTATCACCTGCAAAAGCTATTTCTTTAAAATATTGTTTTATTGATATTTCTGCTTCAGGTGATAAAGTAGCTAGCTTATTATCCGTTTCAGTCGCTACTTTTATAACTATTGTTCCTGGTTTATCTCCTTCGTTTACGGCAGCGTATTTTATTAATTTTGATGCTTCTATTTCTTCAGATGTTGCTAATTCATTTTGAAACTTATCTGTATCAGCAATTAAATGAAATCCATATTGAAAAGCCAATGCCATACTCCTGTACCAAGGCAACGTACCCGCTTTTTGATTTGCCAAACGATGGTTTACATATTTACGATGTTCACTAAAATAAGTTCGTAAATCTTGGCTACAGAAAGCAACAATGAAAAGCAGTAAATTCCAAATAGAGACTTTGCTTGTACTATTTAAATCGGCTAAAGCTGTTTCTTTTTCTTTAACCGCTATCATGTTATTTTTTATATCTTGTACTGTACTCATTTTTAGCTTACTTTAAAATCTATTCCTATTGCCCAACAACCTATTCCTTCACATCCTATAATTGCGTCAATGTTCGTTTGTGTTAATGCCGTAGCGGGTATAATTTCGTTATTGTTATAATATTGATATATATCCTGATCTTTAATTAATTTTAACGGAATTAAAATACAACTACCTTCTACTAAACTATTAGAAGGATTTAAATTATTTGCTTTAGCTATTAACAATGCAGAAAGCGGTGTTCCTGTTGTTTGTATGGCTATATCTAATAAAGTTTGATTATCTAATACTTGCATCACTAACTATTTTCTTCAAATTTTTTCAACAAATTATTATACTTAGTTTGCAACCTACTATATTTACCTTGCCATGATTTTTCAATATTATCTAACTTTTTTAGCCACTCTTCATTTTGAAGTGTTTGCTTAGTTTTTAATATTTTTATTTCTTCTCTTAGTAAATCCATTCTTTTATCAGCATCAACTACCATATCTCTATATACGGCTTGTATTTTTGCTGTTAAATCGGCATCTTCTACTTTTTTTTGCACTTTTGATTTACCTAACCATCCCAAAACTAAAGAGACTAATCCAATAGCTAATTCATTAAAATAAGGCTGTAATGATGAAAACATATTTATATTATTTTTCCGTTAGTTAATGGTCCTCCACTTGGTGGACAAACCCCTGTTACTATTGCCGTTTTTAATTCACTTATTATAGCCTTTGATAAACTAGTTGCAAATTTTTCTTTTGAAACCTCTGCACTTGATTTTTCTAATGCACATTTGGTTATAACTGTTTTAATTTTAGCTGTTAATCTTTCTTCATTTAATGCCATTTAAATATCTTTTAAAAGGTTTTCAAACTTTGATTCTAGGCTTACAAAATCATTTACATTAATCAAATTAATGGTTGGTCCCATATTGGTTGTAAACTTCATTTGTTGTATTGCCCGTAATAAATCTATTATCAAACTACGTAATGATTCGTTCTGCTTTTTAAAATTAAAACCTGTAGCGTCCATACTTAAAGTACAATCAGCTACTTTAAACTGTAAATGCTCTACCTCAGCACATGTAACAATATATAGTTGATGTATATCTTCTTCAATAGGTGCTACCAACACCTTACTTTTTATTTTAGGATATATAAAAAACCTATCTTCAGTACTATTAATAACACTTCCTAAACGTGCAACGTAGTTTAACTCTCCATCAGTAATTTCACAAGTTCCTTTTTCTTTATCTACAGATATTACTTCTGCTAAAAAAACAGGTACATCTCTATCATTAAACTTCTCTAATGCACGACTTAATTCTGTTTCAAACCCCATAAATTAGCCATTTAGCCTTTTACCTATTGTTACTACCCTATTTGCTCCATCTGTTCCAAAAGAAGTAACCACTTTCTTAATAAAATAACTACCTTCTCTATTTAAATGCTCTTGATCTAATAGTGTTGCTTTCATTCCTCTGGTTGCATACGGAATTAAAAAAGTTTTTACTGTTCCTTCAAAACCATTATACTTTAATTTCTCTATTTCTGTTTGTGCTAATTTTTCTAACACTTTAATATCTGAAACTACCGAGGTTCTATAACATCTTAACTCTCCTCCTGTATCTCCAAATTCAACTTCCTTTTTAACACCTTTGGAATTTATATAAGTGTAGCGGACTCGTATTTTTCTTTCTTCTTTCGACTTAAACTCTAGGTTATTTTCAATTAAATTATAATTCAAATCATAAATTACCTCATCATTAATATTAGTAAACTGAGCTAATCCACAATACAACTCATTCCTATCATTTATAAATGCGGTTAATCGTAAATTCTTTTTTAGATGCTGTAAAACTTGTGTTCCATTAGCATTTCTAATAATGTAATTATCTAAAGGAATATCAGGAATATTTTCTGCTACTTTTATAGTAGTTCCTTTCACTATTTCTGTTAGAACCTCTTTTAAATTAGTATTAGTATTCCATGCTTTCGTTATTGTTTTTCTACGCAACAACCACATTTCATCTTCACAATGAATTTCTAATGGTATAGTCGGTTTAATTTTACGTACATACCCTACAAACTCTGTAGCACGATACTTGTTTTCATAACCTATAGTTATAGCTACCTTATCACCTATTTTAATAGCTTCTTCAGTATATTTTAACTCACCATTTTGTCTAATTTTAAATGATGTTGGTAATTTTAAAACTGCTGTATCTACAATTTCATTTACAGATTTAACATATGATACTTCATGTATCGTTTTAAAAACATAAGCTCCTATTTTTACACTTCCATCTAAAACAAACATAATTTATGAGTTTAAAAAATTGTTTTTCTCTGTTACATCTGCGTAAAAATCCTGATCACTAACAGCTCTAATCACATACTTTTGTAAATTAGGTTGCCCTTGCATTTCATCTAATAAAATTTCTTTTAACACAATTTTTCGTATTTGAAACAACTCTAAAAAGGGATTATTAACTACCTCTAAAGCATCATTAACAGCAAACATATCATTAAGTTCTTTTACCTGATCTGTAGGATAGCTATCATAATCTTCTGTGTTTACACAAACACCTCGTATCGTTAATTGATAATCTTCTGTATTAATATATTCTTTTACTGTTCCTTTTCGATACTTTCCAACAGTAGCTGTTTCTACAATTGTTTTTACTAGGCTAACAGCGATTAATGGCTCATTAGGAAAAGTAAATTGCTGTTTTCCATATTTTAGTTTTAATGTAAAAAAATATTTATTTCCTAATAACTGGCTACCAAAAACGTTTTTTAAACTTGGAAGTACCATTGCTTTTTTATTATTTTCAAACCACTTAGTAAATACAGGTCCTATATAATCAAAATGTGCTCGTGCCACTAATTCTTTAAAATTAAATTCAGCCATTAACTTGTTTGCATTTGGTTAACACTATTTATTGCACGTAATAATTGTTCTTGTATTTTTTCACCTAAATTTTCAATCCCTTTTTCGGCACTGCTAACATAAATTTTAGTATCATCTTGTAACTTTTGAATAGTTATATTTATGTGAGTTTGCTTAGATCCTCCTGAAACGATACTATCGGCTTTTCTTTTTTTATTGTTTTTTTTGTCAAGCTCTTTTTTATTTTTCAGTAAACTATCAAAAACTGAAGACGGTTTTTTTCCTAAAATAGATTTGTCTTTATTTTTACCTACGGCTTCTTTTAAAGCTATTTTCGGGCTATCAATTTTTAAGGCATCTTTATATCCTTTACTAAATGATTCTGCTGCTATTAAACCATCCTTTACAAATTGTTTTTTAGCATCACTATCAAACAAATTTTTAGTAGCATTTTTACCATGTTTTATTGCATCTTCCCAATCTCCTTTAATAAACGACCACAATGCTCTACCTAAACCTGTAATACCTAATAATAATTCTTTAAAACGATTAATAACATAGGTTTTTATAGCAAGACCTAAACCTTTCATAACCTCCCAAATACCCATTATTCCACCACGTAACCAGTCTATTTTATTCCACAATAAAACAACAGCTCCAACTAACAGTCCTATTCCTATTATAACTAATGATATTGGGTTCATTGACATTATAAAATTCAAAATACTAATTGCTGTAGACAAGCCTCCTGTTGCTAAAGTTGCCAGCCATACCTTAGCGTTATAAATTGCAAAGGTTATTGAGAAAGCTATAAAGCTTGCGTTAGCAATTAAATAATTAACTCCTAATGCTACTACAACAGCCGAAAATGTAATTAATAAAGGAGTAGCTTTACTTATCCAGTTTATTAAATCTGTTATTGCTTTACCAAATGGCAAAATATTTTCTACAACAGTAATACCAATATCTATTAAAGGGCTAACCCATAAAGCAAATTTCTCACCTACAATAGCAACTACGTGTGATAATTTCCCCATAAATGTACTCCATTTACCACCTGCTGATTCAGCCATTTTTTCTGTCATTCCATAATAACGTCCCCCTTCTGAAGTAGCTAAACGAAATGCCTCTTCTACCATACCAGCACTAATAGCTCCTTTTTCCATTTGTTTTTTTAAAACCCCCATGGATAAACCTGTATTCTCTGATATTATTTGAAGAGGATTAAATCCTTGGTTAATTAGTTGTAATAAATCTTGCCCCATTAAACGACCTGTAGCCATTATTTGAGAATATGCTAATGAAATACTTCCTAACTTTTGCTCATTACCCATGGCAACATCTCCTAGCATTTTCATATTACCCATTATTTTTTCTTGAGTAATACCAAAACCAAGCATAATTTCAGATGCCTTTATAATACCACCATTTGAAAAAGGTGTTACATTAGCATATTCATTAAGTTCCTTAAGCATTGCAGTACCTTTTGCCACACTACCTAATAATACTTCAAACTTTACTTTTGTTTGTTCTAACTCAACACCTTTAAAAAATAAACCAGAAGCAGCTGTTAAAACACCAAAACCTAAAGCTAATCGACTTAAAGCACTTTTTAAAGTACTCCCTAAAAAACTACTTACCGATGTTGCTCTTTTTTCAACTCCATGTAAACCTCTATTAGTAACCCCAGCACTTGCAGCAATATTTCGCAAGCTAGAACTAGCATAATCTCTTAATCTAACTAAGTACTCGTAGGCGTTCATTTTAAGTTTTTTGAGATGATTCTTTTTCTTGTATTCTTATAAAATGGAGATTGAGTAATTTTTCAGCCCAATCTCCATCTTTTAATTTTTGAGGATTACGAACTCCCATATAGTACTCTAAATAGGCATCGTATACTCTAATATTTATATTTTCTGATATTTCGTATGCAGTTTCGTCGGTCGTATCTATGACAGCCGACTCTAAAGCTTTTTTAGCAATGCATATTTTTTATTCTGCAAACTTTCAATAGCTTTGTAAAGTGGAAAACGGATAGAGGCATTATTTTTATCAGTAAAAACCTCATCTTTAAAAACACATATTTTATCAAATAATTTTTCTTGAGTAACAAATGTTTTATTACTTGGGTTTTCAGATTCTGCACGTTTCAAATCATCACGAGTAATAAATCTAACAATACATTTATAACCATCAATAGTTATTTCTGATTGCCCATTTTTTAAAGCTGATATTTCTGCATCTTCATAATCTAAAAAATCTTTTATTTGATTTTTAGCAGGAATAAAATAAGCATCTTCATCTAAAATATCTTTATCTCCTCCTAACCATAAAGCTCTTAACATTGCTTCACTAAAAGCAATATCTCCACCATTTAACATGGCTTTAAAACCTATTTTATAATCTGTCATTTTAGGCTGACGCAAGTACCCTTTTTTATCTCCTACTGGTAATTCGTAAACCGCTTGATGCTCTACTTTCCATTGTTCAATTTGCTTTTCTGTAACTTCGTTTGCCATTTTTAATATGTTTATTGGTGTTGTAAATACTACCTGTGTAAATAATAAGATTGTTGATAAAATTATTATTTATATAATTAATTATTGATAGCTTATTGCTGCCTATCAACACTTAAATACATAACAGGTAATTCTATAATTTGATTTTTATCACCTTGGTTAAATGCTGTTGATAATTCTGTTATTTCAACTCCTTTATAATTATTAACTACCATTTGACCACCATCAATTGGTACATATGCTTCGGTTACATTAAAACGCAACTTTAAAATATCATTATTTGGAGCGTCTGAAATCATTCTTTCTACTTCCGATTGCCAAAGTTTAATTTTACCTTCATAACTTTTATTACCTCCAACAATTTCATGTGGGTTATCTCCTCTACCGTATAAAAAAGCTTTTTCTTTTTTAGTACTAGCCTCAAAGCCTGTGCATCCTTCTAATATTCTACCTCCGTATGCTATGGAATAATCACTCCAACTATATTGTTTTGCCATTAGTTTTCTAAATTAGTTGTGAAACCTATATTTACTTCTATATTGTCTGCATATCCTAATGGTAATAATTGCATATTTACCTGTACATTATCTGTTTGTAAAACATTTTGATTTGCATTGATATATGATTTAAATCCTGAAATTTTTCCTGTAGATACCATTTTACTTTGAACTGTAGTATCTATTTTACCTTGCCAACTTTTTATTACTGCTGGATGAATTTTCCCATAACCATCTATAAGTATTTCATCACTTAGTTCATCTAATAAAACATCATAGGCTATTAAAACAGCTTCATCCATTATAAACCCTGGTGCTAAACTTGAAAAATCATCATCAGAACCAACTAGTGTTTTATCACCAGAAAAGAAATAGCCCGACCTGTTAGAGAAGTTTCTAAAAAAGTAAAACGTTTATCGTCTATTGTATCCCACATATCCTGTAACGCTTGTACTTTTTCACCACTAGTAAAATATGCCTGTAACGGTATTACCGCTCCATCTTTTACTCTACTCTGACGGCGCTGACTTGGTATTGCTACCTGCTTACCTAAATTTAAGCCAATAGATGCTTCAGGTGCACCATCGTCATTAGCTATCAAAATATTTACATTTTTAAATTTAGATTGTGAATAATCAAATAATTCTTGCACATTTCCGTTAAATGAATTACCTGATAAAATAGTTCTAAAAGGAAAATACTTACCCGTAAAATGCACCGCTAACTCTTGAACTTTTACAACTGCTGTTTCTACGTCTGCATCTAATCCATTTTTAATAGTTTCAGTACCTGTTGCTTTTTTTAACAATCCTAAAACACGAATATTCTTAGCATCTTCAATTAACTTTTTAGCATAATTATTAGTTAGGTCAGCCATTGCTGTCATGGTAGTAGCGTCCGAAACTACCATTAACCAGAGTGGAGCACCTTGCCCTGCTTTATTATAAAAACTCACTAAATGTTTATAAGCAAAACTATTAGCTCCATCAGCTGTAATACCTAAATCTTCAGCTCCTTTTAAACTAAATATTTGATATGACTGACCAATCGTTATTTTATTAGCAACAGTACTACCTGTAATAACTAAACCAGGTATTTTATTAATTGCATCTGATAATCTACCTAAGCCATCAGTTGCTATATTGAATGTAATTTTTGGTAATGCCATTTTTTACAATAGTTTAATTTTTCTTTTTGAAATCTATATTTTTAGTTATTGTAGTTGATATTTTTTCAGCAGAACGACCAATAACATACCCTCCAATACCTAATCTTAAAAGTTCCCAAAAATCAGGTTCTAACGCTGTATTTGGTAAATTAAATGCAGGAGCTATAAACTTGCTATAAAGCACTACAAACCCAAAACCTAACATTAATATAGGTCTCCAACTTCTTTGTAAAAAATTACCTTTAGCCTCTGTATTTATAATTTCTGTTTGTATTTTTTGAGAATTTAAAGCCTCATCAATAAACATTTTTTGCAAAGCATTTTTTGCATTTAACCTTTCTTCATCAGACGTAATAATTCCATCTAAAGCTTCTCCTGCTTTTTTAAATAAATCTCCTGTTAACCAACTAAATATTTTATTCATAATCTTCTATAACCTAATAATCTGTTTTTAGGGTAAGCTGAAATTTTAACTTGATTGCTTTGGTTTCCTCCCAAAACGTAAATAAAATTTTCAGTTTCTCTTATAAAAAAAGCAACGTACCCTTTCCAGCTTTGTTTTGATTCTCGCCAAAAAATAACAACATCACCTTTTTCTGGAATGGTAACTTCTTCACCTACTTTTAGCCAACTACGAGCATTTAATCTTCCTGTTCTTTCAAGGTTTGCCTCTTTAGCAACCCAGTTTGCAAAAGCTGAACACCATGCAGTTTCATCCTTTAACTTTGCACCATTAAAACCAATATCATTAAAGTATTTTAATACCTCTGGATTATCTTTTTTTCCAGTAAATTCTTTAATCCCTATTTGACCTAATGCTATTTCAATAATGGTTTCATTCATAACTACAACCCCTAAAGGGTACAGCTCACTTGCAATAAGTGAAGCTGTCTTATTTAAAAATGGTTCTTATTATTTTTTTGTTTGCTGATCTGATTCTGTTATAGCTGGATTAACTGGCGCTGTATTTTGCTCCTTTACTAATTTAACATCAGTTTTACCTGCCGTTATTTCTTCTGCATCGACCACTACAATATTTTCTACCTTACCAGCTCTATTAAAAGTTTCTACTTTTTTATTTGATAAAGTGTTACTATGTATTGTTGCTAATTGGTGTTGTAAAAAAATAAAGCCATCTGATGTAGTAAATACTTTATCTACTAATTTATTAGCATTAAAATATTCTTGAATATTTTCTTGATTTTTACTCATCTGTTTATCATTAAACAATTGTTCCTAAATACTTTGGTGAGTTGGCTCTAATTTTACCAACTAAAGCTCTTTGTGCAAATGAAAGGGTATCAGCTTGTAAACCTGAGTCTCTTAAATTCTCATACATTTCTGTATCTCCAAAACATCTAAATACCTCATCACTTGCCCATACAAAAGAACAACGCTTGTCTCCTGCCTCTTTTTCTGCTCCAAATGGCTTTTTAGCTCCTGCCGCAGTAAATAATGGATTTTGTGAGTAATGCCATATTTTAAAACCTAAAAAAACATCCCCTTTATCAGCCATCATCATATCCTTGTATAATACTTTATCTTCCTTTCTTATACGTGCCTTAAGCTCTGGGCTTAAACATAGATTTAAGTTCTCTGTTTTATCTAGACTACTAAAAAAAGCTTCTAAATCAACAATTGCATCAATTACAGAATCTCCATCACCTAATTTTAATAGTTTATTAAAATCATCACTTACACCTGTTGTCCAAGCATGTGCTGCTCGTTTACCTATATTTTTACCTAAAGAAGTTCTGTGTCTACCAATAATAGAATCTTTCTTTTTATACTGTAGCTCTACATCTTGCAAATCTCTATGGCGAGTTTGAGCTGATGAGTATGTCTTTAAAACAACCTCATTTGGAATATCTGTAATCTTTTGAAATGGTAATGGTTCTTCATTTCCTTCAAAATAATTCTCAAATACCTCTGGCTCAATTCCTGCTTCTGCTAAATGTATTTTATTTGCTTCAACATATTCAGACATATCTACTGACGCTGATACAAATGATGTATCTGGAATAGGGTTTTCTATAATCCCTGGCACCCACAATTCTTTATTTAATCCTGGCATTTTTTTAGTTTTTTTTGATATTATTTTTATTCTGTATATCTAACACCCGCTCCATATTCTTTTGCTAAACGTGCATATTCTGTTGGATTATTATCTCTAATATCTTTCAACTTCGGAACATCATGTTTTTGCAAATAATCAAACGTTAGCGTTATAGCTTTCCCTTTTCCGTCACCTTTTCCTAAAATGACTTCTTTCACAACATTATGTTTAGCATCTATTCCGTTTTCAACCTCTTTATCTTTAATTAATTTAGATAACTTTACTACTTGAGCATCATGATTTGTTTCAAAAGCTTCTTTTAGTGTATCGGTAAAGTCTTTATGAATTAATCCTAAACTAACACCTTTAGCAATTAAAGTATCTGCCTCCTTTGTTTGAACATTACGTAAAGCTGTTTCAGCTGTTTCCTTTGCTAATTTTAAATCTTTTACAGATGCTAAAACTTTGCTTTCCGCTGTATTTTCATCCATATCTAGCGCTAGCGCAATTGACTTTATACTCATCTTATTTTTTTGGTTTTTGTGTAATTTTATTAAGAGTCACCTCTTTTAAATTTTTAGATAATTTTAAAGCTTCATCATTACCTCCAACATCTACAATAGATATTTCTACTAGTTTACATTTAGTTACCGTTGCTAAAGTTTGCCCTGGTAATAATAGTTCCTCTTCCACAGAACTTTCTTTTACATCAGCATGTAATGATGCCATTTTTATAAAGCCACGTGCTACTTTCCCTTCTACCTCTTTACCTAAATCAGAATCAGTATCAAACTCTATTTCAGCAATTAATTCGTTGTTTTCTTTTATTAATTTTACACAACGACCTACAACTCTTGTTGGGTCGTGATTTGCACGAACATGACCAAATAATACTACAGGATTACGTAAATACTGGTCTATATCTATTCCATTAGTAAGTATGCGATATCCATACTCATTTACGTTTTCTGTATTTACTTTAAACCTATGTGTCATTTAATTGCTTTTTTCTACGCACTATAATTTCGTTTTACTACTACTTTGAGTCACAAAATTGCAGCAAGTTCTTAACTAAAAAAAATAACAAATCAAGCCTTGTACCTTTTTCAAACAAGTAGTGTATGAAAAACTGCCAACACTTGATTATTAAATTTTAAACACCACTTACTTATACGAATTTTGTATGTATGAAAGATTTATTATTAGATGAAAATGGCGACCTACTTATTCAAAATGGTGATTTTGTTATAGGCAACAGTAGTAAGCAACATCAACTAAGTATTTTAACCTCAGCCAAAGGAGAATTTAAAGAAGTCCCTGAAATTGGTGTAGGTATTGAAGCTATGATTGCTGATGATGCTTATACTGATTTATTAATTGAGGCAAAAAAAAACTTAGAATATGATGGAATGAAAATTAATAATATTGAATTTACTAGAGAAGGCAAGTTAAATATAGATGGAAATTACAAATAATTATGGCAAGATTAACAGCACAAGAAAGCGATAGAAAAAAGAGTGAAGGAAAACAATTATATGTTGCTGGATTTGCCTTAACCAATATTTCTAGTATTATTAATATTGGTTTAAAAACATTAGGAAACTGGCGTAAAGAAAATAAATGGGATGAAGAAAAAGAGCTTAATTCAATAAAACCTTCATCTATCCGTAGGTTAACTTTAAAACAAGCCTTAGCTATTGAAAAAGGTGACCCGCTACCTTACAAAACAAACGATATTATTAATACTGTTGCTGCTTTTGACAGAATTACTGATAGTAAAAAAATAGCTGTCTATTCAATGGAAAGTATAGATAATTTTAGCAACTTTATGTTAGAACTAGCGGCAACTGCTAAACCTAAAAAAAGAGAAGAAATTATTGAACTAACCAAAAATGTACGCCCATACTTTGATCAGTTTATAACTAAATTGATACAAGATGACTAAAACAGAACTTAAATTAGTCAAGCAAAAATATGATGACCTTTCTAAATATATTTCAAAAGTATCTGCAAATAATTTAATTAAAGAAACTACTCAAGAACAAGAAAGGCGAATTAAACACCTTTTAAAACCTGAAAATTATATTGAGTTTTTTGATTTTTATTTTGGTGTTAATTCTGGGCAAGATTTTGCTGATGCTCCTAGCTCTTGGTTTCATCAAGAAAGCTATGAACAAATATTTCATAACCCCAAAATAATACAACAACGCCGTTGGTTTAGAGGTGCGGCAAAATCTATTCACACCAATGTTGGTAATACCGCTCACTTAAAAGAAAATAATGAATTAAAATTCGGAGTTTTATTAGGTAGAAATGAAGATTTAGCAAAAAAACTATTATCTAATTTACAAGTTCAATTAGATAATAATGAAAAATATATTAAAGATTTTGGCACACAAAAAAGCTATGGTAATTGGGCTGATGGTGTTTTTGAAACTACTGATGGAACCTACTTTAAAGCTATCGGTTTAAACCAATCTATACGTGGTTTAAATCATAACGGACGTAGACCTGACTTCGCTTCTATGGATGATTTAGAAGACCGAAAAGCCGCTAAAAATATTGAGTTAACAAATGAAAATGTACGTAAACTAACTGGTGATTTAGGTAAGGCAGGACAACGTGGTCGATTTCGTAGAATAATGCCTAACAACTTAATTGTTAAAAATGGAATTATTGAAGGCTTTGCTGAAAAATATAAAAAATCTAACAACTTCTTTATATCAACCATTAATTTATGTGATAACGATTTTAATCCTACTTGGCATGAACGTTATGACAGAGATGAATGTATTGAAATAGTAAATGATGATGATTACCATACAAGCCAACGAGAAGATTTTAACAATCCTATTGAAGAAGGTAAAAGAATTAAAGAAGAGTGGATAAAATTCAAAAGCACTCATGGAAATAAAATACACAGCGGTTTAATTGAATGGTGGGATTTATCTTATACTGATGATGGCGATTATAAAGCTGGTGGAATACTATCTCTTGAAAATGGTAAAGCACATGTATTAGAAATTTTTAATCGTCAATGTAATAGAGCTGAAGCAATGGCTACTCATTATAAGTGGCAACAAAAATATAATGCAAAAGGAATGGCTATTATTTCTTTTTACGATGCAACAGCCTCTCAAAAATCTGTTTACGAACCTGAATGGCTTATTGCTAGTGAAGAAAATAATACCGTAGATATACCTTTTCCTGATCATGCTTCAGGTGATAAACATGAAAATATTGATGCTGTATTGGTAAGTGCTTTTTTTAGAGGTTTAATCACTTTTGATGATAAATTAAGGGATACAACAGATATGGATAAAGCATTAGATCATATACTGGCTTTTGAAAAAAAATGTAAAACACCTGATGATATTTTAGACGTACTTATGAACTGTATTCGTAAAGGACGCTCATTATTTGGGTATTCTCAAAAAGAAGAAAATAACATAAGCCCGCACATTGGCAGACGAAAAACACGAAGAAGAATATGACACCTAGCAAAGAAATATTTATTGAAGTTCAAAAAGCATTAAAATCAATTACAAAATTAGAACTCATTGATTTAGATCGCAAACAATTTCAAAAAGGCAAAGAAAATTATCCTGGTTGTTTTACAGCAGTACTTATTAAAATGCCTAGCATACAATATCAGAATATGACAGAACAAATAAAAGAAGGAACTACAACCTTAGAAATTATTTTGTACTGTAAAGATGGTTGGATGGAGCAACATCAAAACACAGGTGATCCTAATAACGGATTATCTGAAATTGAAATTATAGATGATATTGTTAAAGTATTAGAAGCACTTTCAGGAAAAAGTTTTACAAAACTAACTCAAATTTCTGAAGAAGAAAATGAAATAAGTGATGATGAATTAATGAGTTACAGAATTAGTTTTACTTCAAAAATATATAAAACTGTAAATAAAAAACACTCATTAAAAAAACTAAGTATTAAACAACTATAAAATGGCTTTTTTAACTAAAGAGGAACTTAAAACCAAAACAACTACTGAAGTAATTAACTTAATTACCAATAGTGATGATAATACTGTTAATGAAATTATAGATGAAAATATTGCCATAATAAAAAGCTACTTATTTAAACAATATGATGTAGATGCTATTTTTAATGCATTAGGTGCTGAGCAATCTAAGGTAATTAAAAAGCATTTAAAAAGTCTTGTACTACCTGATATTTATGATATACGAGGCAAAGAAATTACTGCTACTGCAGAAAAACGATACAATGAGGCAATGCGTTGGCTTGAGTTAATAAGTAAAGGAACTATTGAAGCTGATTTACCTTCAAAAAGAATTGATAGTAATGAAGATGGAATAATTGATAGTAATCAACCTTTTATGAGATTAGGCAGCAATAAATCTTATAAAAACCATTATTAATGGCTGACCTAAAAGACTTACAAAAACTCCTTTTAAAAACAGCCGTTGAAATGCCTGATATTGCTATTAAAGTTGTTAAAGTTGAAGGGTTAAAATTTATAAAACACAACTTTAAAAACGAGGGATTTAATACTGGATCTGGTATAAAAAAATGGGAAAAAAGAAAAACACTTGATAAAAGTGGAAGAAATATTACTCGATATAGAACAAATAGAATAGGTAAACCAGGCAGACCGAATAAATATGGTAGAAGTATTACAGGAAGAGCCATTCTTGTTGGTCATAAAACAGCTGGAGATAAATTAACTAATTCTTTTATAGCAGTTAAAAAAAGTAAACATACTGTAGCTTTTAGAACTTATAAAAAATATGGGCAACAACATAATGAAGGATTAAACGGTATGCCTAAACGTCAATTTATAGGACCTTCTAAATATTTGGATAAAGAAATATTAAAAAAACTAAAACGGGAACACGATAAACGTCTAAAATAATGAGTCAGAATGCAAAAATAAAATCGATACAAAATATTACCAAATTTTCAGGTAACGCTATTAAAAAAGTAAGCTTGAACAGTAAAGACACTAACAATGTTAAAAAAGTTACTGATTTAATGGTAGATATTGTTAAGAGACAACGCTTGTTATGGCGCAAAGAAATTACCGATTGGCAAACAGCTCGTTATGCTCGTTACTCTGTAGATTATCCTAAAAACTACTTAATGCAAGAACTTTATGAGGATATTATGCTTGATGGACACTTAACAGGTATTACTGAAAATCGTACTTTAAGAACAACTAATAAAGGCTACGTTTTTACAATTAATGGTATTAAAGATGATGCTTTATCTTTACTTATTAGTGGTAAACAATGGTTTGAAGACACCCTACAATATGCACATGAATCTACTTACTATGGAGGCTCATTACTTTGGGTTAGTGATTTTACTAAAGGAAATATTAATAAGGTAGAACTTATACCTAAAGGACAAATAATACCCGAAAAAAGAGCGCTTCTATACGATATTACTTCAGATAGAGGAATTGATTTTACCGATATTAAAGACGTGCTATGGTATAGTCAATTTTATAACCCTGTTGGATTATTAGAAAAAGCTGCAGTTTATACTATTTTAAAAAGACACTCTTGGGGTTCGTGGGATGAATTTGAAGAATTATTTGGCGTTCCAATTAGAATTGCTAAAATTGCTTCAAGTAGTACGACTGTAAAAAATGAAGTAGCTGGTTGGCTAGAAGAAATGGGGTCTGCTCCTTATGGTGTATTTCCATTAGGTACTGATGTTGAAATTATAGAAAATACTAAAAGTGATTCGTTTCAAGTTTTTTTAAAAAAATTGAGGCATTAGATAAAGAGTTATCTAAATTAATATTACACCAAACTATGACTACAGAAAATGGGAGCTCAAAAGCCCAAGGTTCTGTTCAGTGAAAATACTTTAGGTGAAGTTGTGCATTCTGATGAAAAAAAAATGATTTCATTTTTAAACGATGTTGTAGTACCTGCTATGCGAATGCTTGGCTATAATATTCCAGATAATGCACGTATTAATGTAGAAAAAACCACTAACCCAAGTCAGCAAATACTTATAGATAAAGAATTTATAAGTGGTGGTTATATTTTAAATAAGAAGTATATCCAGGAAACATATGGTACTGAAATAGCTGAAATGCCTACCCATAAAGAAACTAAAAAACCTACGAATCAGGGAAAGGAATAAGCCTACTTAAATTAGCGTACCGTTCTCATTGCTGTACTCCAGAAAAAGAAACTATTACGCTTTCTAAGAATATAAATTTAAGTAGGCTAGTAAACAAGTATTTAAGAACCTTGTTTGATGAACGAGTAGTACCTATTGAGTTACAACATAAACTCATTAATTATTACTATAATAATTTAGGTAAAGCTATTAATATTGGGTACAGTAATAACTTAGAACACTTTGATACTGTTTTATCAGAAAATCTACATACTAATATTTTAGAATTTTCTGCCTTTAAAGAAGCTTCCTTTAGAAATTCATTAACTGAATTAATTACGAATAATAAAAATTTACCAACTTGGTCAGAGTTTAAAAAAAAAGCGCTTGAAACCTCTAAATTATATAATGTTAATTGGTTAAATTCAGAATATCATCAAACAGTTGCAACCGCTAATATGGCTGGAAAATGGCAGTCTTTTCAAACAACAAAAGAATTATACCCTAATTTAAAATACATAACTGTTGGTGATAAAAAAGTTAGAGATAAACATAAAAAGTGGAATGGATTTATAGCTCCTATAAGCCACCCTATTTGGAAAAAACTTTTACCTCCAAATGACTGGGGATGCAGATGTGATATTATCCCTACAGATGAAAATCCTACAGATGGTTATACTAATTTCATTCCAAAAGTTAAAGAAGAATTTGCAAACAACCCTGCTATTTCTGGTAAAATATTTACTAAAAATTCATACGAAACAAGTTTAAGTAAAGACTTAAAAAAAGAAGCTAAAACAAATATTTCTGAATATATTAGAAATAGTAATAATATTATAAAAAGCAAACATAAAAAATTAAATATTGAACTAGGATCTGATAATAATGATTTAAAAAGAAACTATGAGGTTGCAGCTGCTTTAGTAAATGATTTAGATATTAATATTTTAATAAAAAAACATGACAATACAATAGGCGTTAAAAACCCTGAATACTTAATTAATAATAAGTATTTAGGCGACAGAAAATCTATTAAAGGTTATGATGGTATTATATGGCAAATAGACTCAAGCAAAAAGCAAATGATGCACACATCTGTAAACCCTAATAAATTACCTTACTATATTATATGGGATTTAGATTTAATTGAAAACTTAGAAATTGAAAAAGTAATACAAAACCTAAAGAAAAAAATAACTAGAGAGAGAGGTAGAAATATAAAAGGAATGCTTTTTTACTATAAAAATAAAGTTTTTGAACTAAGTAGAGAAGAAATTGTTGCTAGAGATTTCACCAAAATAAAAAACTTTTAAAAATTCAAAAGCCTGCTATAAATAGTAGGCTTTTGTTCTTGAGCGAACTTGGTGTTTAAACCGCATTTGCATTTTAAATATTATTTAAACGGTATTTAATAAGCATAAATACCTTCTCCTTTTATAATTGCTTCTACAGTACGTTTTGATAAAAAAACTTCTTCAGCAACATCCTTTAAAATGGCATCTACACGCCATTTAGGATTATTCTTAGATTTCTTATCAAAAAGACTTCTAATTTTATTATTTCTATTTGTAAAACGCTCTTCTTTAGATGACATACTACAAAAGTAAGATACTTTTTCATAAAAACAAATTATTTTTTGCCTTGTTCCAGTAACCAAACTGCATCATCATAAATTTTATCATCATTTGGCATTTTATAAAAACCATAAGTAGGAATATTACTAATAACTAAATCAGTAAAATAAGGAAAGGTTATATCTTTCTTCTTAAACGCTGATAAATCTAAAGTATCTCGATACACAAAAAAATAACTTGTATTATTAGGGTTTGACCATCTTTTTACTTTTTGTAAAACATCTTCTTTAGTTGCTCCTTTTTTTATCTGTAAAACCCAATACCAATTATTTTGGTACTTCAAAGATACAACCTCATCTACCTTAGAGCTACAACCAACAAGTGTTACAAGTATAAATAACAATAATATTTTTTTCATAATACAAATTTTTACTGTAAATATAAAAAAAGCCACTCATGTGAGTAGCTTTTTTTATATTTTTATCTTATTATGTAACAATAATTTATACCTAATATCAATTATTGTTCAGCATTAAAAAACACTTTATAATACTTCATCTTTTTAGTTTCATCATATCCTAGCTCTAAATATTCAGAAGCAGCATCTGGAGCATCAATATCAATTTTTATCTGAATATTAGTATCTAGTTTAATTTCAGATTTAAACTTGCTTTTCTCCTTTTTTAGTACGGCTTCTGATACTTCAAAATTGTTACGAATTAAAACATCGTTTAGCTTTTCAAAATGTTTTTTGTAGTCTTCAAACATTTCTTGGTGTTTTTCATCTTCAAAAACTTCTTCTTTAAAATTATGATAATCTACATTTTCTTGCTCTTTAAAATAATCAACTATGTTGGCTAAAAACTTACTTTGTTCTTGTTTACCAAATTCAGGTTTTATAATTTCTTCAGAAAAATCTTTACACATTTCTAAATAATTTTGGGTGTGTAAATTACCATCATTTGCAAACTGCACGTTTAAGAAGTTTTTAATCCAGTACTGTGCATCGTAATTATTATTATCTACGGATAACACCACCGTTCCTTCAGTATCGGTTGTATTTAAAATTAAACAACCTTTGTCTAGTTTTTTTGTTGATATTCCTTTTTGAACAACCACATCAAAACTTTCTTCTTCTTTATAGGTTTGAAAAAAATCAACTTTACTTTCTATTTTAAAAACACCAACCGCATTGGTTAAAATATTTTTATATTCGATATTTTCAAAATATACAACCAATACATCGCCTGTTTTTATTTGAGCTGAATTTGATTGTTCAAATAAATGATTTACAATATTTATTGAGTTTTCAATAAATACATCTTCATCATCAAAAATAGCATCGGTGTATTTATTAACTTCATTTAAACGAACATCGGCTTGATGACTAAATCGGTAACTTTGTGTAAGCGTTTGAAAAGACTTTAATAAAAAAGGCATTAATAATTCATAGCTTTCTTCATCAAAACGAACTAATTCTTCAGAAAATGAATTTTGACCACTGTTAAATTTATTTGCTACTTTATGAATGATACATTTACTAATTTCGGTACGGGTTCTTTTTATCATTTTATTTTTTTTAAAAATTATTACACTTTACTTAATCAAAATTTAAAAGCGGTTTAAATCACTTTTAAATACTATTTAAACTTGTTTGAAACACTATTTCGTTTACTTGCTAATCTATTAGCATTAGGGGCTGATTTAAAGTGTTTTTGTAGTCTAGCTTCTAACTGATAATTAACACTTTGTTTGGCTATATCTGATGATTGTTTACTTAACTGTATGGCTAATTTTTCACGATTATCAGAATACTTTTTAATTTCACGTAGTATCCGTGCAGGTGTTATTTTAAAAACATCACTTTCTTTTAAATTTTTACAGATTACTACCAAATCCTCTAAACGTAAACTTCTGTATTCGTATTTCGATAGTAATTCTACGGCGATTACTTCGGCTTTACCATCGGGCAAAATATTATCAAAATACATAGACACCGCTTTAAATAAGTTTTTGATACCTATAATTGCTTTGTCTTCATTTATTTTTGATAAAGCCCCTAAACTTGGCGTGCCTGCCGTTAATGCCTGATGCATTGTTAAATTATTATAATGTTTAACAACCAACCTATTATTAAATGCTGACGCTTCCACCAGCTTCTGAAGTGCTGGCACCGTTTGTTTTGATGATTTCTCTGATAATGACATTTAATCTGGAGTTTATATATTTTAAATCGGTATTATCTTGATGAAACTCTTTTAAAATTTCCCAATTTGTTAAAATGAGTTGCCAATTTTGTAAGGCAGAAGCTTCATTTGTTCCGTTTATCTTTTTTAAATAGGTGATAATTTGTTTTAAAGCTTTTCCATCTGCTCCTGTAAACTTTGGAGGTATTCCTGTTGTTTTTTCATAAAAACGATACCATTCATCTAGGAATAAAGTATATAATGATTTTTCTTTTACCTCTAAACTGTAAGAAACTTTGCCTTTATATTCTGTTTCTTTATTTGGAATTTCCTTTTCATAAGCAGGTAAAATTGCTCCTAAATGAAGTATTACAAACTCATCAAATTTCCCTGATAAATAGGCAATTCTTAAAAACCGCCCATTTCGATAGGTTACCTTCAATGTCATTTTTGATTTAACCACATTGATTAGATAGTTTTTTGTCATACTTTTTTTATTAAAGAATACTCTAAACTATTAATATGATTATTTACCGCCTTTTGTAACCGTACATCTTCAATTGGTGGTTGAGCTATCCATTGTCCGTTTCCATCTTTATAAATTCGATGGTCTTCAACAGAAAATTCAGTAGCTAGTAAAGATTTAAATATATAGCTCATAATTATTTGTATGTAAGTTTTATAATATTTTTAAATACATGTAGTATTTTTTCCCATTCTTCTTTTTCCCATTGTTTTAAAGGCTTATTTACTGGACTTTTTGGCGATTTTAAAAAATTACTCAAACGTTCAATATCTGGAACCTCTCCGTGGCGTTCATTTAGTACTGTCCATTGTGCTTGGTACAAATAACTCCATAGTAATTTACGTTCACTTGTAAATTTACTCTTATCAAAAAAAGCCCAATTTGCAATGCTTTTTTTACCTGTGTTTAAATAATAAATTAAATCATCTGCTTCAATAACGGTTAACTCTTTTATAGAGTCAACTTGTCTTTTTAAATGAGTAGATATAAAATCTAACCGATCATCTCTATCTAATTTTTTTTACTAAGAATTGTTTGTAATTTTTTTATTTGTAATTTTTGAATTTCCATTATCTTAATACTTCGGTTCTACCATCAACTTTTATCCACTTTTTACCTAATGCTAATTGTGCCATTTCTTGTGCTTTAGCTTTTTCCAAAACCTTTTGCGCCTTATCTCTTTGCCCAATTGGATTTGATTCTAAATAAGTTTTATTATCTTTTTCTAACGTTTCTTTAGTTTCTTTTTTCATCTTATTATATTTTGTTCCCTTGGCAAGACTCGAACTTGCAACCTTTAAATAAACTTTAACGCTCTAACCAATTGAGCTACAAGAGATATGTTTTTAATTAAAAAAATTAGGTGGAGGCTTTACGTCTGAAACAAAAACACCTAAAAAAATACCAATTCCTAAACCTATTATAAAAGACATCATATTAAAGAGATGAAAATTGAATTACTACATCTTTCCAGCCTCCTGTTTTTAACTGTTTAAAAGCTCTACAGTATAAAGCTGTTCCGTTTACAGTTAAACAATTTTGAAGTCTGTCTAATTCCTCTATTAAATCATCATAACCTAATTCGGTTGCTTTCTTTTTCGCTCTGGTCAATAATTTAGGGTCGTAATCACCTGCATTATTTTTCATCAAAAAACTTTCAAAAAAAGAATACATTCCTTTATTACGTGTTTCAAAGCGTTTTTTCATAATATCCTGAATTGCATCTATATGAACTGCTGCTTCATCAGTAAACTCAAATTTATCTCTACGTTCTGCCGTAATTTTATAAATTCCATGTTTTATAGATATTTGCTTTTGTTCTTTAGCTTCTTTTCCTTGTACTTCATACATTTCATTCCAAATTTTATTAGCCTCTGTAATAGTGTATTCTTTTAGCTGTGTCAACTCATTATGGTAACTCTCAAAGCGTTTTACGGTTGATTCTAAAAAATCTTTTTTGCGTTTTTCACGCGCTATTTCTTTTGCTTTTTGCTCCTTTAAAGCCTCTTTATCTCGGCGTTCTAATTCTGCTTTTAAATCTGCTTGAGATAAGGTTGATAAGTCTACTGCCATTTTTTTATTTCTATTGTTGTTAAATTATATTCATCCATTTGTGATAGCTTAGCTACGTAGTAGGACCTTTTTTGTGTTTTAGCACGGTACAAATGATGTTGTTTCTGATGATTTGCTATCCATTCTTTTAACTCGGTTACTTCATCTTCTAACCATTTTACTGTTACTGATGCCATATTTAGTTATAGTTAAAATTTTGTTTTTGTATTACATTTGGCTCTTTTATTTTAAACTGTTGCATTAGAACTGATGGGTATATGTCAAATACTTTTGAAATAATTTTACTAAATAATAAGTAACGTTCTTTACTTGTAATACCTTTTTTATTCAGATAAGGTTTTACATCAATACGGTACTGAATAATTAGCTTTCTAATTTCTATACGAAACCAATTATTAATTTGTTTATTAACTATTAATTTTTGTGTTGTTAAAAAACAGCCGTTACTATACAGTTCTGCCCAATTAAACAGCACTTGAAAAATCAAATTATCAAACTGCTCTGGCGTATAGCCTATAATTTTGTGTATTGGTTTCATAAGTAATTTTTATTTTATTTTTCCGTGATAAACTGCTGCCCTTTCTGCATTTACTATATATGGTACTCCCCCACCGTTTAACCTCTTTTTTGGAACACCTCTAAAGCCTTCAACTGGCACTTGAATATCTACATCATACCAAACGTCTTTTGCTAATGCTCCTTTTGCCTCATTACCATCTTGATGACTTATAAAAATGATACCCTTTTTAGGATAAAACTCATTTTTAAAATCAAAATACTCTTGCTTAGTTGCTCTTAAATATTGTAACGAATCTATAATGACAAAATCAGGTGAACGTTGTTTCCGTAATCTATCGGTTAACTCTGGTAATTGTTCTTTATCTAAAATGGTAAACTTATTAGCAACCTGTTCCATATTATTACGTTCCATAGCCATTTGTAACGTATGGCTAAATCCCTGCTCTATACTATTGTAAGCTACTTTTCCAAAATTTGTTAAGTATTTACTTAACTGTATAGCTAATTCGGTTTTTCCACTTCCTGAAGGTCCCATAATTATCATACTAAACTGACGACATGGTTGCCCGAAGCTAGTTTGCCATTTTCCTTCAAAATCAAGCAAATCAAACTTTTTACTTAATAACTGTTTTACGTTGTATGCCTTTTTTGCCATTTATCTATTATTCATATTTTTTTTAATTCGAGATATAGACATATCTGAAGTATTATAATCTGATGCTATTCTTTTTAATGTTTCTCCTTTTTTAAGACGTTTTTCAATAACTGGTACATCTTCTTTTTTAATTTTACTACGAGTACCTCTTGCTTTTTTCTTTGCCTCTGGATTTGTACCACATGGAGCCCAAAACAAATTTGTATAATGAAAACCATTTGCTTTTATCTTTCGAGTAGCATACCAACGTGGATTGTCTGCCATACCACGCCATGCCTCACAAATCAATTTTGCTACACTATATGTTTTTCTATTAAAATATACATATAGCATATCCGATTTTCGTATCTTTCTGTTTAACGTGTTTACCTCTAACAATTCACCACAGTATAATACTTGGGTTCCGTCTTCATTAACTTTTAATCCTTCTATTTCTGGATGATATTTATATGCCATTCTCTAACTTGTAAATTCGTATCAATTCGGCAGCAATTCTTAAATCGCCATTTGATTTCTTTTGAATAATTTTAATTATTGATTTTTCCTGTACTCCTTGCCCTTCACACATTAAGCCTACATCAGCAGCACTAGTTTGTTCAAATTCTATAAAAGTTCCAAAACGTGATAAAAGCTCTTCATAACCTTTACGCCTATTTCTAAAACCATCTTCTAATCTTTTTTTGAAATAATAAGTTGATAGTAATACAATACTGCACTTCCATTTAAGCTCATTATAAAAGGTTATCAAAAAGTACATTAGTCGGTCTCCTAACTTATCTACCTCATCAAATATTAACTCAGGAGGAGTATCATAGTTTTGTATTCCGTTAATAATCTCTTCCATCATTTGCGGAATTCTATTATGAGGATTACGAATACCCATTTTTAAAAGTATTTCTTGCAAAAAACGTTTTTCATCCCAATAAGAGGCACATTCAATTCTGATTACATCGGCATTTTCTGAGGCATATTTTTTAGTAATTTCAGATTTTCCTGACCCAGCTATTGCTAATATGGTTACTACAGATTGTTGCTTTTTAACCTTATCTAAGGTTTCTAATAAAAAAGCAGCGTTCGAAGTATTTACAAACTGCCAGTTTTGAGAGTTATATCCTATCTGGTTTCCTATTTTACGGAACATATCATCTGTATAAGGCTCCCAATTACCATTCATTAAATGCGAAATAACTGCTGGTGAAACACCTTTTAAAGAATGTGCTGCCTTATTTTGTGAGCCTTTGTTCTTGATGTAAATAGCTAATAAATCAACTATTTTTTGTTTTTCTTTTTGTTGCATTTTGTAAATTATTTTTTGTTTGTTATTCTATCAAATAGTGAATTACTATCACTCTCTAAATTTTCTTCTTTGGTTGCAAATGCTGCTCTTTTGGCGTTAAACTCTGTATTATTAGCCACCCAATTGTTTTGTTCATCAATTAAAGCTTCTCTGCTAATACCTGTGCGCTCAACTATTTCTAAATAAGCATTCCAATCATGTGCTTTTACTTTTGCCCTTACCTCAATATCTTTTAACATTTTTTTATGTTCTCCTGGTTGTTTTAAAACATTTACCTCTATGTGTTTACGTTTCTTTTCAGCATAAGCAACAAAAACCTTTTCATTATTTTCATTTAAGCGATATAATGAAACATAGCTATCTAAATATTCAGGATCATAACTAACAATTAAATCCTGCTGTACATATTTCAATTGAAAATCAATATCCACATTATCATCAGCATCATATACCTCAAATAAGTAATCAGTTCCAGCTACTGTTAAAGGCATACCGTGTGCGTAATATCTTTTAGGTTTTGTTTCATTTATCCAAAACATTGAAACTCTATCTAAAGTGTCTACTTTTTGAGTAAGCTTGCTTTCAGTATTAAAAAACTCGTTACGTGTTTTTGTTGTTTTCTTAGAGCGTGGTTTATTATTCCATTCAGCAACCATTAATTCCCAGTGTTTCTGTAACTCTTCAAAAGTTGGTAATGCTCCTTTATTTTCGTGAACAAAATCTAAATTAGCTTTAGACCTACTTTGTTTAGATTTGATAGACTGCCCATCAGAAAACCATCGTTTCATAATCACTTGTTGTTGTAATCTGTTAAACATTTGCTCTATAGGTGCACCTGTTTTTCTACCTACTTTATGGTGATAATGATTACCTCCTTTAGCTATTACCTTACTATACAACTCTTGCATTCGTTTAGATTTATGAGCAGATTGTGCATCATAAGTAAATAAATGTGGTTTTGCTCCTGCTTCATCAACAGCCATACGTAATGTTATAAAGTGATCAACATGGTTTTCCGTCATACTAAAACTGTAACCTATAATCTTTTCACTATACACATCTACACAGACATTAATTTTACAAACAGCTGCCATTTTTGATGTTGTATCCCAATAATGTACTGCATCTAACTTAGTACCATCAATTGCCCAATGTGCATTTGGAAATAACCTATCTTTATCTTTACTTAAAGTATGTGCGTATTTTTTATTATAAGCTTCAGTTCCTTCACTTGCCAATGTCCAAATTCTAACATTTTCTGGCTTTGTTAAATAATTATGAATAGCGCCTTCGGATAAATAAGACCATCCTTTTTCTAAACGAGCTTCATTGTAAATTTCCTTTAACTCGTAGTAAGAATAATTTATTGGCAAACACTTATATGCCATTAACCAGTCGGCAATTTCATCAGTAATAACCTTAGAGTGGTTATTACAATAATTATCGTGAATTAAGCCTTCTAATCCTTTTTTTGGATAACGCTTATTTACTTTATTTAAAATACATGCTTCATATTTAGCTCGTAAAGCTCTTGGATTGGTTGGAACATCAAAAGGATATCGCTTTCTAATATCTTTATCTAAGTTTTGTATTGATTTTGCTAATCTGGTCCATAATTCTCCTTTATTTATTTTAGGATTTACGGTTGTTACTTTTTCATGAACTATTTTAATTGCATTAAATACAATTGCATTTGCCGTATATTCATTAACGGCACTATCATTTACTTCTGATAAAAAACGACCATCTTCTAACTCATAATTCGCAAAAAAAGCTGAAGCATTTACATCATGTTTTAAATAAGGAGCAAAAGCAATATTTTTACTTTCTTCATATGGGTCAATACCTAAATCATGTTCAATAACATTACGGAATCGCTGTGGTAAACTCTCATAGATATATAAAGCATAATTTCCTAAACCTCTTGCTGAACGTGCTTTTTTTACTTTACCTTCACTATTTAGATTCTGTAAATATGATGAAGACACTACTCCAAGCTCATTAAGCCAAGAACCACGTACACATAAAGTATTTCCATAATATTCGAACATAATTATATATTTAAGTTTGCGGCTTTTTCTTCAAGTTGCCTTTTAGCATTCTCTTTTATAGTTTCGGCTTCTTTTTCCAATCTCTTATACTCTTTAATTAAAACATCAGGCATTGTACCAACACGGTCGCCACGTAAAGCCGCTTTTATATAACTTGTGGAATAATCATATCTTTTTGCTAAGATGCCAAGTACATCCTGATTATAATTGATTCTTTTTTTTGTAGATTCGCTCATTGTCTTTTTTGTGATTTTGTACGTCACAAATATATTCACATTATTTGAATAAAAACAAGCAATTAGTTCACTTTTTTTGAATAAAAAACTAAAACAATGGATAAATCACTGATTCTAAATAACATAAAGAAACATTTAAACATAAGATTTGATAAAGATTTTGCTAATTTCTTAGAGATAAAGCCTACTGCATTAGCTATGTGGCATAAAAGAAACACGTATGACATCGAATTAATATTCACTAAATGTGATTTTTTAAATCCTGTATGGCTAATAACAGGACAAGGTCAAATGCTTCAAAAAGAAGTTGACACTTTTCAAGAACCTTCATCTGAATATCAGAACTTCATATCTAAAACAGATAGAGTTGAGAGTAATCAAATGATTCCACTTTATGATTTAGATGCTGTTGCAGGTGTAATACCCGTAATTCTTGATATGAATAATCAAAAACCTATAGATCATATTTATATACCTAATGCACCTAAATGTGATGGAGCTATGTATGCAACTGGAGATAGTATGTACCCATTACTAAAAAGTGGAGATATTTTAGCTTTTAAAACTATAACAGATTTTACTAATGATGTTTTTTTCGGAGAAATGTATATTTTATTTATAGAAGTAGCTGGAGATTTGTTTAGAACAGTAAAATTTGTACACAAAGGAGAAGAAAAAAATCACTTTAAACTAGTCAGCCAAAATAAACATCATCAAGATAAAGATATTCACATATCTAAAATACGTGCTATGGCACAAGTAAAAGCATCTATAAGAATACATTAACTCAAAAAATATTAAAAGTACAAGTATAAAAGCGTTTACTTTAAGTATAAATACGTATAAAAAAACATAAAAACCTAACAAACAATAAGTTAAAAACAAATCTATTGTTTTTTTAATATCATAGCCCCATAAACTCACTACGTTTTTAATGTATTTAATACCTTTTTTAAATACAGAACCAACTAAGTAAGTAATAATTTACGCCATTTTTGTGACACCTAACGTGACCCCTAATATGACTGCAAACCTTGTTTTAACCATTTTACTAGCATCAGCATAAAGGTTAGCATTTAATACCTAAAAAAGCATTTAAACACCTATTTAAAAGGCACTAAATATCGTTTAAAGCCTTATTAATAGTAGCTTTAAGCTTCTTTTACGTAAAAATGGTAGATTATGTTTAAAAGAGGGTAGTTAAATAAAAATAGAATGGTAATTAAAATGTAGTAATCGGTAGTTATTTGTACTTTTTAAACTTTTTAGCACAACCAATCAAACAGGCTAAAAACCTATTAAACAAAGGCTTTAAAGTCTTTTTTTAGTTTATTATTATTGTACTTTTTGTTTTATGGGGTGTATAAATTAGTTGTTCGAAATACGCAACAAACCATATACAAAAACGTTGTAATTAATGGCGGAATTTCAGCCAGAAATTCCTAATTAGTGATTTATCTTTTCTAGAAATTAATATTGAATAATATTACGCTGGAAAAATTGAAAATGACTTCTACTCTATTTTTAGAAAATAAATCCTAAAAAAGAGAAAAAATAGAATTAAACTCTGAAAAATGAAGCGTGAATAAATCGGTGAAAATTAATTAAAGTGGAGTTTTAAGCGGAAACGTGAAAAAAGAAAGAAGTTAACGCTGAAAATAAAGCGTGAATTAATTAAGACGGAGTTTTAAGCAGAAACGTAAAAAAGAAAGAGAAATAAAACGGAAAAATTGAAAATTAAAAAATGAGAAATATAGTTAGAAAATCACTAATTACAACAACATATATAATTTATTGCTAGTGCTAACCTACTTACGAAAATCCTTAGGGGATTTTCTATTCCGTTTTTATTTAATATATTTAGAACTTGAAACACGCAACAAACCATATATAAAACCGTTGTACGCCATAGAAGACAAAATGCAGGAACATAATTTTTACATAGAGTATAAAATAGGAGATGCGAATCGGAATGAAAAATTGGAAACTCTTTTTCTGAAACTAAAAGAAGAAAAAGAAAAATACTTTGAAACAGGAACTGAACCTTCAAGCGAAATTAAAGACTGGATTGAATATTTAGACTCTGACGCGGAAAAATGGTTCAATAATATCGAACTTAAACCGAATTCGGAACAGCGTAAAGTTTATGACGAGCTCTGGAAATTAACAAAACCTGAAATAAGATTAAAACATCCAATGTTTAACACAGCAGACAACTGGAGTTTAGATTCAATGATTTATGTGATTTTTCAAGGAGATTACGAATTGATAAAAATTGAAAAATCAGATGACAAAGGAACTTTATATTACAATCCTGGAGGAATGCCTTTTGGAGGAACTGAATCGCTTGTTCAACTGATAGAATCTTTTGGAAATACTGTCACTTATGACTCGTGGCACGAAGGACCGCATAAAAGAGCTGAAATTGGTTGGGATTTTGAACTTGCCAAAAAATTAGTTGAACAAGGAAAAGGAATTGAACAGCCGAATGAAAAAGAATGGTGGGAATTTTGGAAATAAACTACGGCGTACAACATTGTATAACCGCAATTACGGCGGATTCGACTACGTCCGAATCCACTCGGAATTGCTAACGTCAGTACTTAACCGAAAATTAGTAAATTTAAACCCGTAACTGACGGTTATACTAGACCGTTACCACACATTTGAAAAAACCAATTGAAATAGAATTAACATTTGTAAGAAAAGATTTTGAAGAGGTCTATTTCAATGGAAATCAAGCGAACTATTTCAAAAGTCAGACCACGAAAAAACCATTTCAAAATATTTTGATTTCTGGACTTATATTTTCTCTCTTATTATATAATACTATAACAGAAAATTCTGGACATATTTTAACTATTGTTCTTGGAATCTTTTTTGTTTATAATATAACTCTGTTTTTGATTAAAGCTTATGAAATATTTAAAAGAAGAAGTAAAGTAAAAAAATATTTAGATGATGTAGAAAAAATTAAGAGTCATAAATTAATATTAACTGATACTTCGTTCGAAATAATACAAGAACACGAAAAGACAATTGAAAAGTGGACTGACTTTAAATCTAGCGAAAGTAATGACTTGTTTATCTATCTATTATCTGAAAAAGAAAATTATCTAATTCCGAGTAAGTCAATGACTGAACAGGAATATATTGAGCTGACTAATATTGTGACTGAAAAGATAAAAGCAGAAATATGACAAAGAATATAATACTGAACATATTGTTATTTTCTGCCCTAGCCATTCTACTTGTTGTATTACAAGTCTTTATTTTTTGGTTTATGTATGGCGAAGGAGCTGAATCTGGGAGAATAGCGGATTTATGGTATGTTAGCTTAATTTTAGAATATTTACCTTTATTTATCATTTTAAGTATTATATCGTTTAAGACATTCAAACGTTATAAAGACAAAGAATTTGAGAAAGTAAAAGCGAACTTAATTTCAGTTTTGATATTAACAGTTTTATATTTATTTAGGTATGAAATTATCAACTTAATCGGATAAAAAACGTGTGGTAACACCGTATATAATTTATTGCTAGTTCTAGCCTACTTACGAAAATCCTTAGGGGATTTTCTATTCCGCTTTTATTTACTAAATTAGTTGCTCGAAAAACGCAACAAATAATATACAAAAACGTTGGCAACAAGCTAAAAAAACATCCGTATTCAAAATGAAATTGATTTTTATAATATTATTTTTTCTACTAAACAGTTGTGCTGTGAAAGCCCAAAATGACACAATCAATAGAAAATATAAAGACACAAAGGAACTTAATGCTCAAATTGAAAAAGATAAAATTGAATCTATAATTTATGTCGACAGCACTTTTGGATACAAAGTTGAAATTCCTGAATGGTTAACTCTCAGAGAAACTGGGAATGACAAAATTTTAGGTGGAACTTTTCCCGAAATTGAGCGAATTGAAAATGCATTAATGATTCAAGGATTTGAAAAATCAAAATTTAAATCTTTTGAGCATTTTAAAGAAACGTATATTACAGGCAATGTATTCGGAAAAAAAACTTTATTTAGTGAAAACCATATTTGGTATGGAAAAAGTAGTCAAGAATTTAAAGAAATAGAAAAAGGAATAAGTTGGAGAGTTTTTACTTTTTTTCAAAATAAGATTTATCACAATAATTTTGTTTTGATAGAAACTAATAAAGCTTTCCTTTGGATTCAATTTGTTGCGACACCAGAAACGTACGAACTGAATTTACCAAAGTTTACGGAATTTGTTTCTGGAATTGAATTTGTGGAATAAAGCCAGATTGCCAACACCGTATATAATTTATTGCTGGCTTCTCGCTCACTTACGAAAGTCCTCGCGGACTTTCTTGGTCGGTAATTATTTACTAAATTAGTTGCTTAAACCACGCAACAAACCATATACAAACACGTTGGCAACAAGCAAAAAACATCGATGAAAAAAATATTATTTGGAATAATTACATTATTAGCTATTTCTTGCAATGAAAAAAAAGAAACAAAATTTTCTTTAAATGGGGCAACAAACGGAATTGAAAACGGAACGACTCTTTATTTAAATATTGAGAATAAAATAATTGACTCAACAAAGGTTGAGAATAATACTTTTGCATTTAACTCTAAATTACCTAGCTCACCATTACAAATAATAATAAGAAAAAAGGACTTTTCTCAATTTAGGTATTTATGGGCAGAGAATAATCCAATGACTTTTGACGCAACTAAAACGGATTTTAAAAATGCTAAAATAACTGGTTCTGAATCAGAAAATTTAAATTTCAGTCTTAATCAAAAAACTGACACTTTGCCCAGAAGTGAAAGACAAAAATTAGAAATCGAATTTGTCAAAAACAATCCAAATAGTATTATAAGTGCTTCAATGCTTTCTTTCTATTCCACAACTTGGGGAAAAGAAAAAACCAAAGAACTTTATGAACAACTCTCGTCAGAAAATAAAAATTCAAAATTCGGAAAGGAAATCACAAAATATATTGAACTAAATAAAGAACCAAAAATAGGAGAAAAGTTTGCAGACTTTGAATCGGAAGACCAAAATGGAAAATTAATAAAATTGTCTGAATTAAAAGGAAAGGCTCTTCTTCTTGAATTTTGGGCGTCTTGGTGTGGTGGTTGTCGCCAAGAGAACCCTAATCTTGTAAAAACCTACGAAAAATTTAATCCAAAAGGTTTTGAAATATTAGCAGTTTCATTAGACGAGGATAAAGAAAGTTGGTTAAAAGCAATTGAGAAAGATGGTTTAAATTGGGAACACGTAAGTGATTTAAAAGGTCAAAGAAACGAAGCTTTACTGATTTATGGAATTAACGGAGTACCTGACAACTTTTTAATTGCCGAAAACGGAGAGATAATTGGAAGAAATTTAAGAGGAGACGAATTGAATGCAAAGCTAAAAGAAATATTAGAATAATGCCAGATTGCCAACACAATATATAAAAAATGCTTAGTTTAGTCTTAAAACAAAAGTCAGTGCCGTTTTGATACATCTGATTTTCCTGCAGAAAATCCTCGCACACAAAACAGCACTTTTCATATACAAACCGTTAGCTTTAATATGCTAAAAAAATGAAACTAAGACAAAAAAGAGGAGAAAAAATTAAAGAGTTTGAATTAATAAATAATGAATTATTCATCAAAGAAAAAAGTCTTTTAAACTCAAAAGAATGGTCTGTCAATATTGAGAATATTGCTCATCACAAAACAATTGAAACTTACTCTAAAAAAGGAGTTAATATTATTGGAATGGTATTTATTCTCATTCCAATTTTATCATGGATTGGATTATATATTGAAGGAAACCCTAATGGAGAAAAAGACGGAATTATTTGGGCTGGAATTTTCATGCTCATTATAGGAATTATTACTTTAAAAGCTCCAATGAATAATACTTTGACTATTAATACAACTCATGGGAATTTAATTTTTTATTTAGACTATCCATCAAAAAAAGAGGTTGAAGAATTTTCTTCAATTTTAATTGAAAAGTCTAAAAAGGTTTTAGTTGAAAAATATTCTAGAGTAGATTTTGATATTCCTGAAGAAACTTTTATAGAACAAATAAATTGGTTACTGAATAATAACTTAATTGACATCAACTTATATAATGAAAAGAAAAATGAATACAAAATAAATAGATTAATCAAGTAAATACTAAAGCTAACAACGTATATAATTTATTGCTACTACAAGCCTACTTACGAAAATCCTTAGGGGATTTTCTATTCCGCTTTTATTTACTAAATTAGTTGCTCGAAATACGCAACAAATAATATACAAAAACGTTGGGTTTCATTAGCGGAAATCGTTAAAATTTGAAAATTTAGTTTTTAAATAAAATTTAAAATAGCTCGAAAAATATTTAGAAAAAAGCTTCTTTAATTACCTCAGGAAATCGCACAAAAAATCATTTTGAAAATTATAGTTTTTTAAGAATATTTTTTACATTTTGAAAAATTCTAATTGAAAACTGTTGTGTGAAAAGTCATTTTAAAAACTATAGTTTTTTTAATAATATTTTTTGCATTTTGAAAAATTCTGATTGAAAACTGTTGTGTGAAAATAGAAACGTGAAATGAAAGAGTTTTAAAATAAAATTCTACATTATTTTACTTTTTGAAAAATTTTTAAAAATATGAAAAATCGGAATTGAAGCTAAAAACGTGAAAATTAAAACCGTAGAATTAAAAACTTTGAGAAAAATAATTACTGTAAAATATGAGAATTTAAAAAATAGGTAGAAGAAAATACAAAAACTATAAAACGAAAACCCAACAGCGTGCATAGTTCATTGCTTATTGATTTTCTTGCAGAAAATCCTCCCGCATGTTAAAGTTCTCGTTTTTTAAACTATATTAGTGCTATGTTTTCGCAACGAAACCATGCACAAAAACGTTGCAAATAATGGCGGAATTTCCTCAGAAATTCCTAATTAGTGATTTATCTTTTCTAGAAATTAATATTGAATAATATTACGCTGGAAAAATTGAAAATGACTACTACTCTATTTTTAGAAAATAAATCCTAAAAAGAGAAAAACAGAATTAAGCTCTGAAAAATGAAGCGTGAATAAATAGTGTAAAATCCTGAAATAGGTTGACTAAAATTTAAACACTTTTAGTTAAACTATGGACACAAAGACAAAACTACCCTGCCGAAAAAAGAACTACAATAAAGTAGGTTTTGAACTCAAATTATTCATCATTGACCAAATTCATAATGGACGTATTTCTGTTAATTACGCCGCTAAAAAATACGATATTTCTAGAGCTACAATTCAGTACTGGATCAAAAAATATAGTACTTTTGAACAAAAAAAATTAGGCGTGAGTAAACAAGATGAAATCAAAAAACTCAAAGAGAAAATTGAAGAACTAGAATTTGTAAAAGATTTTCAACAAGATATTATCGCTGATATGGAAATCATTACTGGTGTCGATATGTCAAAAAAGTCATTGCCCAAAACATTAGCAGAAGAGATTCAAAAAAAGAAGCAAAACCGTTTAAAAGAAAATGGTTAATTCAATGTTTTGGGATTAGTAAACAGGCCTTTTACAAACGATTAAAATCTTATCAAATAAAGCAAAATAACGAACTTATATTAACACAATTAGTCAAACAATGTCGTGATAGAATTGGTCAGAAATTAGGGGCTAAAAAACTATATCATCAATTAAAAATTGATATCGATAAAAAAGGAATAAAAATAGGGCGAGACAAGTTCTATAATTTCTTAAGAAGCCATAGATTACTAGTACCTAGAACAAAAAACTATCATATTACAACGAATTCTAAACATCATTTTTATAAGTATAAAAACCTTGTATCAAACAAAATCCCGACAAGAGCGGAACAACTTTGGGTAACAGATATTACCTATATAAAAACAGAAAAAGGTCATAATTATTTAGCTTTAGTAACAGATGCATATTCTAAGAAAATAATGGGGTATAAATTAGACACACATATGAGAACATCGCTTTGTATAGATGCACTCAAAATGGCTATCAAAAATCGAAAATATCCGAATGAAAAACTAATTCATCATTCAGATAGAGGACTACAATATTGCAATCCGACTTATACCCTATTTGCTGAAAAAAATGGTTTAATTATGAGTATGACTGAAAAATATGATCCATATGAAAATGCTATCGCTGAAAGAATTAATAGAACTTTAAAATATGAATATGGTTTGAAACTAACAATTAAAAACACTATTTTAGCAAAGAAAATTACAAAAAGTGCTATTAATATTTATAACAACCTTCGTCCACATTTAAGTCTCGATTTAAATACTCCTAAGAAGGTTCATATAAATCAAAATATCGAATATAAATCATATCGAAGAAATAAAAAAAATCTGGAATTATTAACCTTATAAATTCAAAAAAAAGGTCAACCTATTTCAGGACAATACATAGGTAGAAATTAATTAAAGCGGAGTTTTAAGCAGAAACGTGAAAAAAGGAAGAAGTTAACGCTGAAAATAAAGCGTGAATAAATAGGCGGAAATTAATTAAAGTGGAGTTTTAAGTAGAAACGTAAAAAAAGAAAGAGAAATAAAACGGAAAAATTGAAAATTAAGAAATGAGAAATTTAGTTAGAAAATCACTATTTGCAACAACATATATAATTTATTGCTAGTGCTTATCTACTTACGAAAATCCTTAGGCGATTTTCTATTCCGTTTTTATTTAATATATTTAGAACTTGAAACACGCAACAAACCATATATAAAACCGTTGGGTTTCATTAGCGGAATGTAAAATCCTGAAATAGGTTGACTAAAATTTAAACACTTTTAGTTAAACTATGGACACAAAGACAAAACTACCCTGCCGAAAAAAGAACTACAATAAAGTAGGTTTTGAACTCAAATTATTCATCATTGACCAAATTCATAATGGACGTATTTCTGTTAATTACGCCGCTAAAAAATACGATATTTCTAGAGCTACAATTCAGTACTGGATCAAAAAATATAGTACTTTTGAACAAAAAAAATTAAGCGTGAGTAAACAAGATGAAATCAAAAAACTCAAAGAGAAAATTGAAGAACTAGAATTTGTAAAAGATTTTCAACAAGATATTATCGCTGATATGGAAATCATTACTGGTGTCGATATGTCAAAAAAGTCATTGCCCAAAACATTAGCAGAAGAGATTCAAAAAAAGAAGCAAAACCGTTTAAAAGAAAA
This sequence comes from Tenacibaculum pacificus, assembly GCF_027941775.1. Lineage (NCBI taxonomy): Bacteria > Pseudomonadati > Bacteroidota > Flavobacteriia > Flavobacteriales > Flavobacteriaceae > Tenacibaculum > Tenacibaculum pacificus. The sequence goes on from NZ_CP115917.1 coordinate 1,865,064, forward strand.
TGGTTAATTCAATGTTTTGGGATTAGTAAACAGGCCTTTTACAAACGATTAAAATCTTATCAAATAAAGCAAAATAACGAACTTATATTAACACAATTAGTCAAACAATGTCGTGATAGAATTGGTCAGAAATTAGGGGCTAAAAAACTATATCATCAATTAAAAATTGATATCGATAAAAAAGGAATAAAAATAGGGCGAGACAAGTTCTATAATTTCTTAAGAAGCCATAGATTACTAGTACCTAGAACAAAAAACTATCATATTACAACGAATTCTAAACATCATTTTTATAAGTATAAAAACCTTGTATCAAACAAAATCCCGACAAGAGCGGAACAACTTTGGGTAACAGATATTACCTATATAAAAACAGAAAAAGGTCATAATTATTTAGCTTTAGTAACAGATGCATATTCTAAGAAAATAATGGGGTATAAATTAGACACACATATGAGAACATCGCTTTGTATAGATGCACTCAAAATGGCTATCAAAAATCGAAAATATCCGAATGAAAAACTAATTCATCATTCAGATAGAGGACTACAATATTGCAATCCGACTTATACCCTATTTGCTGAAAAAAATGGTTTAATTATGAGTATGACTGAAAAATATGATCCATATGAAAATGCTATCGCTGAAAGAATTAATAGAACTTTAAAATATGAATATGGTTTGAAACTAACAATTAAAAACACTATTTTAGCAAAGAAAATTACAAAAAGTGCTATTAATATTTATAACAACCTTCGTCCACATTTAAGTCTCGATTTAAATACTCCTAAGAAGGTTCATATAAATCAAAATATCGAATATAAATCATATCGAAGAAATAAAAAAAATCTGGAATTATTAACCTTATAAATTCAAAAAAAAAGGTCAACCTATTTCAGGACAATACAGAAATCGTTAAAATTTGAAAATTTAGTTTTTAAATAAAATTTAAAAATAGCAGAGAAAATATTTAGAAAAAGCTCCTGTAATTACCTCAGGAAATCACACAAAAAATCATTTTGAAAATTATAGTTTTTTAAGAATGTTTTTTACATTTTGAAAAATTCTAATTGAAAATTGTTGTGTGAAAATAGAAATATAAAATGAGAGAATTTTAAAATCAAATTTTACATTTTCTATATTTTGAAAAATTATAGTTCAAAACTGTTGTGTGAAAATAGAAACGTGAAATGAAAGAGTTTTAAAATCAAATTTTACATTTTCTACATTTTGAAAAATTTTAGAAAATATGAAAAATAGAAATTGAAGCTCAAAGCGTGAAAATTAAAACCGTAGAATTAAAAACTTTGAGAAAAATAATTACTGTAAAATATGAGAATTTAAAAAATAGGTAGAAAAAAAATACAAAAAATATAAAACGAAAACCCAACAGCGTGCATAGTTCATTGCTTGTTGATTTTCTTGCAGAAAATCCTCGCGCACGTTGAAGTTTTAATTTTTTAAACTATATTAGTGCTGTAATTCCGCAACGAAACCATGCACAAATACGTTGGGTTTCATTAGCGGAAATCGTTAAAATTTGAAAATTTAGTTTTTAAATAAAATTTAAAAATAGCAGAGAAAATATTTAGAAAAAGCTCCTGTAATTACCTCAGGAAATCACACAAAAAATCATTTTGAAAATTATAGTTTTTTAAGAATGTTTTTTACATTTTGAAAAATTCTAATTGAAAATTGTTGTGTGAAAATAGAAATATAAAATGAGAGAATTTTAAAATCAAATTTTACATTTTCTATATTTTGAAAAATTATAGTTCAAAACTGTTGTGTGAAAATAGAAACGTGAAATGAAAGAGTTTTAAAATCAAATTTTACATTTTCTACATTTTGAAAAATTTTAGAAAATATGAAAAATAGAAATTGAAGCTCAAAGCGTGAAAATTAAAACCGTAGAATTAAAAACTTTGAGAAAAATAATTACTGTAAAATATGAGAATTTAAAAAATAGGTAGAAAAAAAATACAAAAAATATAAAACGAAAACCCAACAGCGTGCATAGTTCATTGCTTGTTGATTTTCTTGCAGAAAATCCTCGCGCACGTTGAAGTTTTAGTTTTTTAAACTATATTAGTGCTGTAATTCCGCAACGAAACCATGCACAAATACGTTGGCATTAATTAAAAATGAGAGAACAACTAAGAATACCTGTTTTTGAGAAAGAATTTTTATTTAATATCAGAAATGAGTTGATAGTTAAAATAGATGAGCCTAACAATAAATGGATTGATACTGATTGGAGACCTGAAAATGATGGATGGGATCCTGATCTTAAAAGACATCTTTTAGGTTTACAATATGATTCAATTGCTGAAAACGAAGTTTTTAGACTATTAAAATTTCGTACTTGTCCTTATTGTAGAACAAGTATGGAAAAATTGGTGCTTCCGGAAAACTTAGGAATTGCATTTGTTTGTAAAAACTGCTTTTATTGGGGAGGTAGAGGTACAAGACCTGGAGGCCCTACAAACACGAGAGGTAACTTAGGTAGATTAAATTTTATTTCTAATCCTGATGATGTAAAATTAGAATTATTAATAAATCATTTACAACAAAATGTCGATAGATTATATAATTTAACTCCTAGACAAGCTGAAAAATTAATGCCGAGTGTTTTAAGTGATTATCTGAAATGCGAAGTTAAAGGTATCGGAGGAACTAAAGACGGAGGAATAGATGCATTAGCTATATTGGGAGAAAATGAAAAAATGATAATTCAAATAAAATGGAGAGAAAAAAAGAAAGGAGCTGAAGCTGTTTCTGTGGTTAGGGAAGTTGGAGGAACATTATTAGCACGAAAAATACCTAAAGGTTTAATTATTTCAACAAGAAAGAAATTTTCAAAAACAGCTATTGAAGAGGCTAATCTCATATCTCAACACGAAATAATTGAAATGGGTAAAATAGAACTTAAGCTTAATGATTTTAATGACTTGATTGATATGTTTAATATATCTTCAAAAATCAGAAATGAAAACTTAAATTCGGAGGAAATAATTCCTTATTATAATGATGGTTTTGAATTATTTGGTCGTTTATAAAAAACTAATGCCAACAATGTATATAAAAAACAGGGCTTTTGTGTTAACTCCAAAGTTCTGTGTTTATTTACAAAGTCCGCTAAATATAAAATTTGGCATTTAAACCAAAAATAAAAGCAAAATATTTATATTTAGCTAAGTTATAAACCGTAAAAGTAGTGCTTATCCTCTGCCCTACTTTTCATATACTGAACGTTGGCAGTAATTTTAAAAAAAACACGAAATCAATGAAAAAAATCGATTTACATATTCATACAATTTCTACTGTTAGCGATTATCATTTTGATTTTGACCTTTCAAAATTGAAAGAATATATTGAGAAACTTGAAATTGATTGTATCGCAATTACAAACCATAATACTTTTGATTTTAATCAATATAACACAATAAAAGACAATTTAGATATTATCGTATTTCCTGGAATAGAAATAGATTTAGAAAGAGGTCATTTACTTGTCATTTCTGACAACGATGATTTATCTGAAATTAATGATTTTTCAAAAAAATGCAAACGTGTAAATAATTTAATAGAGACAAAAGATGATTATATAACTTTAGATGAATTCAAAGACATTTTTCCTAATTTAGATAAATACTTAGTAATTCCTCATTATCATAAAAAACCTATAATTAAACCAAAGGTTATTGAACAAATTGAAACCTTAATAACTGCTGGAGAAGTTTCAAGTTATAAAAAATTCAAAACTTGTATAAAAGATAGTGAGAGTTTAGTACCTGTAATTTTCAGCGACTCACGTTATTTTTCAGAAATGAAAAACTTTTCAACTCAACAAACTTGGGTTGACCTTGAAGAAATAACTCTTTCAGGAATTAAATCCTGCTTGACTGACAAACAAAAAGTTTTTTTAACAAAGGAAGAAGGAAATGAGTTTTTCAGAGCGACAGCAGAAGGCTTAATGCTCTCAACTGGTTTAAATGTTATTTTAGGACAACGTTCTACAGGAAAAACTGTAACATTAAATAAAATTCATAATACACACGAAAATATTAAATACATCAAACAATTCTCTCTTCTTCAAGATGACGCTCAAAAATTTGAAGAATTATTATCAAGAAGACACAGTTCTGTTTCAGAAGATTATTTAAAAGAATTTAAGAAAGTTGTTGACTCTGTTAAAGATATTGACTTAAAACAAAACGAAGTTGAAATTGAAAATTATCTAAATTCACTTTTAAAATTTGCTTCAGATAATGAAAAAGCAGATGCTTATTCAAACACTAAGTTATTTAGTGAAAATCATTTTGGAGAAAAAGACTTATTAGGTCTAAAAAAATTAATTAATGCTACTGTAGCATTAAAAGAAAATACTGAATATAAAACAATAATTAATCGTCACTTAAATGCTAAATCTCTTGAATCATTAGAACTTGATTTAATGAAAGAGTATATTGAGATTGAAGAATCAAATCTAAAAAAGGATTGGGTTAACACTTTAATTACTAAAGTTAAAGATGAACTAAGATTTAGAACTTCCTCATCTATCCCAACTGATGTTGACTTCTACAGAACACTAATCGATAATGAAAAAATTAAAAAATTCATCACAATAGTTAATAATATCAAAAGTGAAAAAGAAATTGATAAAAAGGAAATTAGAGGTTTTAAAATTGTCGCTTCAACAAAAAGGTTTTCAAATGCTTCGCATTTGAAAAAGGTTTGTAGCAGACAAATTTCTTTAGTTCCTGCTTTTAATAAATATCATGAACCTTATTCTTATTTATTAGCTCTAAAAAAAGCAGAAATAGAAGATACAGAAATTTTTAAATACTTTGTAGATATCGAATACAAAACACTGAACAAACTTGGCTTTCCTGTTTCTGGTGGAGAAAGGTCTGAATTTAATCTTTTACACGAAATAAATGATGCATTAAAGCACAATATGCTTTTGATAGATGAACCAGAATCGTCTTTCGATAACATTTTCCTTAAAAATGAAGTTAATGAATTATTAAGAGATATTTCAAAATCAATTCCAGTAATAATTGTAACACACAATAGTACAGTTGGAGCTTCAATTAAACCTAATTTTATTGCTTGTACAAAAAGAGAAATAGTAAATGGAGAAATTGAATATAAAACTTTTTCAGGCTTTCCTGCTGACAAACAATTAAAATCTGTAGATGGAGAAACAATTGATAATTTTGAAATTATGTTGAATTGCTTAGAAGCAGGTCAAGACGAATACAATAGAAGAAGAAACCAAGCTTATGAAATACTTAAAAATTGAGAATAATAAAGGTCATTATCTATCACAATTAAATGAATGGACTGAAATTGACAAAATATCTAAAGAAGATTTAATGTATCTTTTAAATAATGCTATTACCGATGATTTTGAAATGGACGAATATTTAGAAGAAAGTATTGGTCACAAAGCTCATCAGATAGTTTATAAAAGTATACAAGAAAAATTTTCTGAATTACTTGGAAATAAAAATGTTTTCAAAGATGAGTGTGATTCTCTTTTTAAAACAGCAATAGAAAAATATGAAGTTACGGAAGAAGAATAACTACTGCCAACACCGTATATAATTTATTGCTGGCTTCTCGCCTACTTACGAAAGTCCTCGCGGACTTTCTTGGTCGGTAATTATTTACTAAATTAGTTGCTTAAACCACGCAACAAACCATATACAAAAACGTTGCAAGTAATGGCGGAATTCCCTCAGAAATTTCTAATTAGTGATTTATCTTTTCTAGAAATTAATATTGAATAATATTACGCTGGAAAAATTGAAAATGACTGCTACTCTATTTTTAGAAAATGAATCCTAAAAAAGAAGAAAACAGAATTAACTCTGAAAATGAAGCGTGAATAAATAGGCGGAAATTAATTAAAGCGGAGTTTTAAGCAGAAACGTGAAAAAAGCAGAAGTTAACGCTGAAAATAAAGCGTGAATAAATAGACGGAAATTAATTAAAGTGGAGTTTTAAGCAGAAATGTGAAAAAAGCAGAAGTTAACGCTGAAAATAAAGCGTGAATAAATAGGTGGAAATTAATTAAGGCAGAGTTTTAAGTAGAAACGTAAAAAAAAGAGAAATAAAACGGGAAAATTGAAAATTAATAAATGAGAAATTTAGTTAGAAAATCACTACTTGCAACAACATATATAATTTATTCCTAGTGCTTATCTACTTACGAAAATCCTTAGGGGATTTTCTATTCCGTTTTTATTTAATATATTTAGAACTTGAAACACGCAACAAACCATATATAAAAACGTTGGGTTTCATTAGCGGAAATCGTTAAAATTTGAAAATTTAGTTTTTAAATAAAATTTAAAATAGCTCGAAAAATATTTAGAAAAAAGCTTCTTTAATTACCTCAGGAAATCGCACAAAAAATCATTTTGAAAATTATAGTTTTTTAAGAATATTTTTTACATTTTGAAAAATTCTAATTGAAAACTGTTGTGTGAAAAGTCATTTTAAAAACTATAGTTTTTTTAATAATATTTTTTGCATTTTGAAAAATTCTGATTGAAAACTGTTGTGTGAAAATAGAAACGTGAAATGAAAGAGTTTTAAAATAAAATTCTACATTATTTTACTTTTTGAAAAATTTTTAAAAATATGAAAAATCGGAATTGAAGCTAAAAACGTGAAAATTAAAACCGTAGAATTAAAAACTTTGAGAAAAATAATTACTGTAAAATATGAGAATTTAAAAAATAGGTAGAAGAAAATACAAAAACTATAAAACGAAAACCCAACAGCGTGCATAGTTCATTGCTTATTGATTTTCTTGCAGAAAATCCTCCCGCGTGTTAAAGTTCTCGTTTTTTAAACTATATTAGTGCTATGTTTTCGCAACGAAACCATGCACAAAAACGTTACCAAACATAAAAAAACCCGACCAGAAAATGCACTATAAATTGACAGAGGAAATTATTAAATTAAGTAATTCTGACATTTGGAGTAGCGCAAAACTTGAATGGAATTTCGAATACGCTTATTATAGCGAAGAATTGCAAAGATGCCTTTGTGGACATTATCCAATTAAAAATGTTTGTGTAATAAAAAATAGTGACAACAAAAACGAAACGGAAGTTGGGAATTGTTGCGTAAATAAATTTTTAGGAATCGAAGATGGAAATAAAATTTTCACATCAATTAAAAAACTAAAAATAGACAAATCCAAAAGTATGAGTCCTGAAGTTTTGGAATATTTAAGAAAAAAGAATGTTTTAACGGAATTTGATTATAAATTCTATTCTGACACAATTAGAAAAAGGAAATTATCGGACAAACAATTAGCTATTAGAGAAAGAATAAATCAGAAACTAATTGACTTCACGAGTTATGAATCGAATTCGAATTTTACGAGAATAAATCTTGTTTTAAAATGGGCTGAGGACAAATCTTGGTTTGACAAAACTTTCGTGAATTCTTTAAAATCGAGTTGTGAGAAAAAAGGAAAATTAACTGAAAAACAAACCTTAGCTCTAGAAAGTATAATAAAGAAATTAAAAATTGAATAATTACGTTTGGTAACACCGTATATAATTTATTGCTAGTGCTAACCTACTTACGAAAATCCTTAGGGGATTTTCTATTCGGCTTTTATTTACTATATTTAATGCTCGAAAAACGCAACAAATAATATACAAAAACGTTGCTAAAAACTCGGAAAAATAAAATGCTGAAAACCAATATTGCGGAATTGAAAACGTAGAATTATAATTTTACTCAAATTGAATAATTTAGAAAATATTGAAAATTTAGAGTTTTTTAAAAGCTGAAAATAAATATCGCGGAATTTAAAACGTGAAATAAAGTTTTACTCAAATTCAATAATTTAGAAAATATTGAAAAATTAGAGTTTTTTAAAAAACTGAAAATAAATATCGCGGAATTTAAAACGTGAAGTAAAGTTTTACTCAAATTGAATAGTTTAGAAAATATTGAAAATTTTGAGTCTTATAAAACTGAAAATAAATATCGCGGAATTTAAAACATTGAAATAAAGTTTTACTCAAATTCAATAATTTAGAAAATATTGAAAATTTTGAGTCTTATAAAAAATGAAAACAAATATGGTGGAGTTTAAAAAAATTGAATTAAAGTTTTCGTAAAATTGAATATTATAGTAAAAAATTAAACGAAAAATCGCATTTAGCAACAACATATATAATTCATTGCTCATTTATTTTCCTGCGGAAAATACTCGCAAATGTAGATGTTTGAGTTTTTTAAACTATATTAGTTGCTCAAAACACGCAACAAACCATATATAAAACCGTTGTGCGTAATTTAAGAAATGATTCTACCATTAAATTCACATATTAGAAATCCACCTACAATTTTGTTACCAAAACAAGTTGTTTCTTTTAATGCAATAAGATATAGTTTGGATATTTGTCAATTATCACACGAAAGACTGATAAAAAAACTCTCTGAACAAACCGAAAATAAAGATATTGAACCACTCGATTTTCCAGAAATATTTTCAGATGTGTGGTCTATAGTTAATAATGCTCAAATGTTCGGGAAAATTATTTGTCGTGAATTTGGAATAAGTAAAACTGAACCTAAACTGTCTGAAATTATCAAAGCAATTGATTTTAGAAACTCGAATCAACATTTTGAGGAACGAATTTCTCAAGTTTTATCTGTTGAGGATTTGCCTGTATATGGATTTTTGAGCTGGAGAAAAAATTATCTTGGAACTGACGAAATAATATTATCGACAATTTATTCGGGAACATTTACAAATAAATCAAATGTAAGTATGTCAATCTCTAACGAAACTCAAACTGAATCTAATGAAATTATACAGAAGATTGAGTTTTCTAATGTGGTAAGAGAAAAAGACAAATCAGGAAAATGGGAATTTAATGAACGTAAAATATCAGTCAGTAAGCTGATTTCCGATTTGAAAAGTTGGATTGACCACTTTGACGAACAAATAAATGAACAGATTGATAAAATGGAAAATTTAGAAAAGCATACATCGGATTTAATAATCCAAATAAAAGGAAAATTAATATAAAAACTACGCACAACACTGTATATAATTTATTACTAGTACTAGCCTACTTACGAAAATCCTTGGGGGATTTTCTATTACGCTTTTATTTACTAAATTAGTTGCTCGAAATACGCAACAAATAATATACAAAAACGTTGGGTTTCATTAGCGGAAATCGTTAAAATTTGAAAATTTAGTTTTTAAATAAAATTTAAAATAGCTCGAAAAATATTTAGAAAAAAGCTTCTTTAATTACCTCAGGAAATCGCACAAAAAATCATTTTGAAAATTATAGTTTTTTAAGAATATTTTTTACATTTTGAAAAATTCTAATTGAAAACTGTTGTGTGAAAAGTCATTTTAAAAACTATAGTTTTTTTAATAATATTTTTTGCATTTTGAAAAATTCTGATTGAAAACTGTTGTGTGAAAATAGAAACGTGAAATGAAAGAGTTTTAAAATAAAATTCTACATTATTTTACTTTTTGAAAAATTTTTAAAAATATGAAAAATCGGAATTGAAGCTAAAAACGTGAAAATTAAAACCGTAGAATTAAAAACTTTGAGAAAAATAATTACTGTAAAATATGAGAATTTAAAAAATAGGTAGAAGAAAATACAAAAACTATAAAACGAAAACCCAACAGCGTGCATAGTTCATTGCTTATTGATTTTCTTGCAGAAAATCCTCCCGCGTGTTAAAGTTCTCGTTTTTTAAACTATATTAGTGCTATGTTTTCGCAACGAAACCGTACACAAAAACGTTGCAATTAATGGCGGAATTTCAGCCAGAAATTCCTAATTAGTGATTTATCTTTTCTAGAAATTAATATTGAAAAATATTGCGCTAGAAAAATTGAAAATGACTTCTACTCTATTTTTAGAAAATGAATCCTAAAAAAGAGAAAAAAAGAATTGAACGCTGAAAAATGAATCGTGAATAAATAGGCGGAAATTAATTAAGGCGGAGTTTTAAGCTGAAACGTGAAAAAAAGGCAGAAGTTAACGCTGAAAATAAAGCGTGAAAAAAAAAAGAAAGAGAAATAAAACGGAAAAATTGAAAATTAAAAAACGAGAAATATAGTTAGAAAATCACTAATTGCAACACCATATATAATTTATTGCTTGTGATTAACTACTTACGAAAATCCTTAGGGATTTTCTATTCCGTTTTTATTTACTAAATTAGTTGCTCGAAAAACGCAACAAACCATATATAAAAACGTTGCCAAAAACTCGGAAAAATAAAATGCTGAAAACCAATATTACGGAATAAAAAAAGTGGAATTGACATTTTACTTAAATTGAATAATTTAGAATTTATTCAAATTTCAGAATATTATAAAGGCTGAAAATAAATATCGCGGAATTTAAAACGTGGAATTAAAGTTTTACTCAAATTGAATAGTTTAGAAAATATTGAAAATTTGGAGGATTATAAAAACTGAAAATAAATATTACGGAATTAAAAAATGCTGAATTATGTTTTATTCAAATTAAATAATTTAGAAAATATTGAAAATTTAGAATTTAAACAAAAAGTCGCATTTGGCAACAACATATATAATTCATTGCTCATTTATTTTCCTGCGGAAAATACTCGCAAATGTAGATGTTTGAGTTTTTTAAACTATATTAGTAACTTGAAATACGCAACAAACCATATATAAAACCGTTGCCATTAATTTTGAAAAAAACAGCATATTTAGATAATAATATTTTAATTGACATTGAACAAGGTTTAATTTCAATAGACGATTTGCGGAATAATATTGACGAAAATATAACTGAATTTTATTATTCGTCCGCACATTTACAAGAAGCTAATGAAATGACTGCCAAAACGGACGTGGAACTCAAAAATCGACTTGAGAAGCGCTTTGCTACTATTAGCTTAGTCACAAATAATAATTATATAACTCAAGAATTACCATCTAATAAGGTATTTAGTCAAATTGAAAATCCCAAAACAGTTTATAATACAATTAAGGATGTCACATCTACTCAAAGCGCAATTAAAGCGATGTTAAATACAATCAGCGAAGAACAGAAAAATGATTTTAGAGAAAGAATGGAAATTGACTCTAAACTGATGAACAATTACTCACCAAAAGAAGTTATCGAGCAAGTAAATACCCGAAGCGAAGCTCTAGGCGGATTATCACTTGTTGGTATGATTGAAAATGGAGTTAATCTTCATCCGCAAGGAAAAGAAATGGGAATGGGAAATAGATTTGCAGGTGTTTTTGAATTATTAGACTTAATAGGATATTGGAAAGACAAATATAATTCAAAATCAAATTACGCCAGACTTTGGGATGCAAGTCATAGTTTTTATTCATCATATTTTGACTATTTTGTATCGGATGACAAAAGAACAAGAAATAAAGCCAAAGTTGCATTTGAAATTTATGGTGCTAAAACACAAGTAGTTTCATCAAAAGACACAAAAAAAAAATAATGGCAACACCGTATATAATTTATTGCTAGTTCTAGCCTACTTACGAAAATCCTTAGGGGGATTTTCTATTCCGCTTTTATTTACTAACTTTAGTGCTTGAAATACGCAACAAATAATATACAAAAACGTTGCAAGTAATGGCGGAATTTCCTCAGAAATTCCTAATTAGTGATTTATCTTTTCTAGAAATTAATATTGAATAATATTGCGCTGGAAAAATTGAAAATGACTGCTACTCTATTTTTAGAAAATGAATCCTAAAAAAGAGAAAAAAACAGAATTGAACTCTGAAAAATGAATCGTGAATAAATAGGCGGAAATTAATTAAGGCGGAGTTTTAAGCTGAAACGTGAAAAAAGGCAGAATTTAACGCTGAAAATAAATCGTGAATAAATAAGCGGAAATTAATTAAGGCGGAGTTTTAAGCTAAAACGTGAAAAAAGAAGGAAAAATAAAACAGAAGAATTTTAAATAGAAAATTAAGAAATGAGAAATATAGTTAGAAAATCACTACTTGCAACACCATATATAATTCATTGCTTGTGATTAACTACTCGCGAAAATCCTTTACGGATTTTCTATTCCGTTTTTATTTACTAAATTAGTTGCTCGAAATACGCAACAAACCATATACAACAACGTTGCAAGTAATGGCGGAATTCCCTCAGAAATTTCTAATTAGTTATTTATCTTTTCTAGAAATTAATATTGAATAATATTACGCTGGAAAAATTGAAAATGACTTCTACTCTATTTTTAGAAAATGAATCCTAAAAAAGAGGAAAACAGAATTAACTCTGAAAAATGAAGCGTGAATAAATAGGCAGAAATTAATTAAAGCGGAGTTTTAAGCAGAAACGTGAAAAAAGCAGAAGTTAACGCTGAAAATAAAGCGTAAATAAATAGGTGGAAATTAATTAAGGCGGAGTCTTAAGTAGAAACGTAAAAAAAAGAGAAATAAAACGGGAAAATTGAAAATTAATAAATGAGAAATTTAGTTAGAAAATCACTACTTGCAACAACATATATAATTTATTCCTAGTGCTTATCTACTTACGAAAATCCTTAGGGGATTTTCTATTCCGTTTTTATTTAATATATTTAGAACTTGAAATACGCAACAAATCATATATAAAACCGTTAGGCTTAATTTAAAAAAATGGAAGAAAAATTACAAAATTTGTGTGACTCTTTAGATGATTTATCACAAGCTATTTTAAATGGTTGGAGTGATGATAAAACTCTTAGTACACATTGGGGTTGGAACTTCCCTAACCTAAGTCGACACGATTTAGCGAACATCCCTAAGAATATTTCATCAGATATAAAAAAATTGAACATCACTCAATTAGATGAAGAATTTGCAATACAAATAGATAGTATTCCTGAAAAAATTGAAGAATTTAAAACAAAAACGCTTGTTTACTTTTATAATGGACATGGAAATCAAGCTGTTCCAGTATTTATATCATTAATGGAGTGGGTAAAATCAACTTTAACACCTATAAATAGTTGGGAGGTACTGTACGATTTAAAAGCAATGCCAACAAAATTATCAAAAAGATTAACTTCAATACAAAGTCAGTTATCTGATATAATCCCAGAAAAGGAAAAACTTGAAGATAAAATTAAATTAATTACAGAAGCTAATGAAGCTGCTGAATCTTTACCAACAGATTTAGCAGCCTTAAAAAAAGCTAGAAAAATAATTACAGATTTAACAAATACTGCTAGCGAAAATAAAGGATTAATAGATTCACATTTAAAAAATATAATTAAAACTGTTGAATCTATTAATTTAAAGAAAATTGAAACAGATAAGTTAGTTGATAAATGTGAAGAAGCATATAAGATTACTACAACCAAAGGGCTTGCAGCTGCTTTTGATGAAAGAGCTAAAAAATCTCAAAGTTCAATGTATTTATGGGTTTTTGCTTTATTACTAGCCTTAGGTTCTGCAATATGGATTGGTTCGATTAGGTTTGAAACTTTACTTAATGCGTTAAACTCTACAAATCCTGTTTGGGGTATAATATGGATGAATTGTTTATTAGCTATCCTAAGTTTAACAGCCCCATTGTGGTTTGCTTGGATTTCCACAAAACAAATTAATCAACGTTTTAGGTTAGCAGAAGATTATAGCTTTAAGGCATCAGTTGCAAAAGCCTATGAAGGTTATAGAAAAGAAGCTTCTAGAATAGACCCAGCTTTTGAAGCTCGATTATTTAGTTCTGCACTAACAAGACTTGAAGAAGCTCCCCTCCGATTAATGGAGAGCCACTCACATGGAAGCCCGTGGCGTGAATTAATTACTTCTCCACAATTTGAAAAAGCTATTAATAAAATTCCTGAATTAAAAGATAAATTTATCGAAGTTACAGGAAATATTATTAAAATTACTCCAAGTAAAAATGGAGTGAAAAAAATAACAGAAGAATAAAACTAAGCCTAACAACGTATATAATTTATTACTAGTACTCGCCTACCTACGAAAATCATTAGGGGATTTTCTATTCCGCTTTTATTTACTAAATTAGTTGCTCGAAATACGCAACAAATAATATACAAAAACGTTGCAAGTAATGGCGGAATTCCCTCAGAAATTTCTAATTAGTGATTTATCTTTTCTAGAAATTAATATTGAATAATATTACGCTGGAAAAATTGAAAATGACTGCTACTCTATTTTTAGAAAATGAATCCTAAAAAAGAAGAAAACAGAATTAACGCTGAAAAATGAAGCGTGAATAAATAGGCGGAAATTAATTAAAGCGGAGTTTTAAGCAGAAACGTGAAAAAAGCAGAAGTTAACGCTGAAAATAAAGCGTGAATAAATAGGCGGAAATTAATTAAAGTGGAGTTTTAAGCAGAAATGTGAAAAAAGCAGAAGTTAACGCTGAAAATAAAGTGTGAATAAATAGGTGGAAATTAATTAAGGCGGAGTTTTAAGTAGAAACGTAAAAAAAAGAGAAATAAAACGGGAAAATTGAAAATTAAGAAATGAGAAATTTAGTTAGAAAATCACTACTTGCAACAACATATATAATTTATTGCTAGTGCTTATCTACTTACGAAAATCCTTAGGGGATTTTCTATTCCGTTTTTATTTAATATATTTAGAACTTGAAACACGCAACAAACCATATACAAATCCGTTGCAAGTAATGGCGGAATTTCCTCAGAAATTCCTAATTAGTGATTTATCTTTTCTAGAAATTAATATTGAATAATATTGCACTGGAAAAATTGAAAATGACTTCTACTCTATTTTTAGAAAGTGAATCCTAAAAAAGAGAAAAAAACAGAATTGAACGCTGAAAAATGAAGCGTGAATAAATAGGCGGAAATTAATTAAGGCGGAGTTTTAAGCTGAAACGTGAAAAAAGGCTGAATTTAACGCTGAAAATAAATCGTGAATAAATAGGCGGAAATTAATTAAGGTGGAGTTTTAAGCTGAAACGTGAAAAAAGGCAGAATTTAACGCTGAAAATAAAACGTGAAAAAAGAAGGAAAAATAAAACAGAAGAATTTTAAATAGAAAATTAAGAAATGAGAAATATAGTTAGAAAATCACTACTTGCAACATCATATATAATTCATTGCTTGTGATTAACTACTTACGAAAATCCTTAAGGATTTTCTATTCCGTTTTTATTTACTAAATTAGTTGCTCGAAATACGCAACAAACCATATATAAAAACGTTACCCAACATTAACCACTCAAAACTGAAAGAAAAAATTGAAAGCTGAATTTATTTATCAACCGACTTCTGGTCAATATGAAGAAAAAACTTTTGACCTAAATACAGTGTGGAAAAGTCAAATTTGGAGTTGGATAAAATTCACAACAAATAGCGGAATTGAATGGGTTGGAATGTTTCGAGGAGAACCTAAAAAAGTTGCAATTGCGGAAAAAATAAATCAGGTTGCAATTTTGACAAGTGACGGATTTTATATATTGGATATTGAGAAAAGAGAAACTCTATTTTTTGACCAACAAACTGAATTTAGAGATTTAGCGGAAATTCCAACTCAAGATAAATTTATTATTGCGGATTATGACCAAATTGGAATATTTGACAAAAATTATAAAACGGAATTTATAAATCTAGAATTTGGAGTTGACAATATCGTATTTGGAAAATATAGCGGAATAAAATTAAAGGTAAACTTTGAGAAATTGCCTGATTATGAAATTATAAACGGATTTCTGAATACGGAAAATTGGAAAATTGGAAAATTGAATCGGAATAAAAACGTTGGGTAACACCGTATATAATTTATTGCTAGTTATAGCCTACTTACGAAAATCCTTAGGGGATTTTCTATTCCGCTTTTATTTACTAAATTAGTTGCTTGAAATACGCAACAAATAATATACAAAAACGTTGGCAACAATACGAATCAAACCGTGAAATCAAGAGAAAATAAAATATATTTAAGAGAAACTACGGACATTTCATTGCTCGAAGAAAAATCTGAATATTCTTTCACTAACATTTTACCCTTAGAACACATAAATATCATAGATAGAGAGATATATTTCAATCGTATTTATGAAAATCAAAAAAAAGGTAAAATTGAATTACAAAAAATGTTGGACGAAGTTAGAAAAGTTACTTTTTCTAAAGATGAATTAATACATTGGTTTTATAAAGTAAAAGATGACGCGGTTAACGAAGCTCATCATATAATGATAAGACACGGAGCTTCATTAGGAGCAGATGATAACGATATTGATTTTGAAAGAATTGGATTGCTTACAGGAATTTATGAAGAAGCTGAAAAGTTTCTTTCAATAATGATAGCTATAGAGCCATTAGATACAAAATCCCCACACTATTCTATTTTAGATGAGTTAGAGCAAATTGACAAAGAGTTTATCGAATCTGATAATATTCCAGGTTTCTATAATGTTCAAAGTCATCCTAAATATAAATTAAGAAAGTTTCAAATTAAAAATTTACATTCAGATTGGGATAGTGAATTAGATAAATACAAAGACTCTGAACATATTTCAGAAGAGTTTGGTAACATAGAACGTTTGTTGGATAGATATCATAGTGACTTCACTTGGACTATGTATAAGATAAAACCAAGAGGTGATATAAAATCCTTTTTAGAGTTTCATTGTAATTCCTTTAAAAAAGACAAGTACTTATTCGTTAATCAAATTGAGTTTAGAATACTACCTCAATTAGAAAACTTCACAAGAACTGACCATAAACTTTATGAAAAATTGATTTATGAATGGATAAATGAGAAGAGAGAGAAATTAAGCAATGAAGAGAAGGATTTTTTATTAAACTCAATTATAAGTGTTTGTTTAACCTTTTTAGATAATGTCTTTGAATACAAAAAAGCTCAAAGCGAAAACAAGTACAATATTTTATTAAGAGATTTTTTAAAGCATCGAATTAATAATAGAAAATGGAGTATTAAAGACCAATCAATGGGTGGAACAACTGACCCAAAGATTGAGAGCAATACTTCCGGAATAGCATTTCGAGATTTAATAATTGAAAACGAAGATGGGAATCATTTATCTGCAATAGAATGTTTACGAATAAAATCAATTCCTAAAAATGAATCGTCTGACACAATAATCAATGAACATTTAGTGAAAATTTTCAGAAATGAACCAATTGGAATAAGTCCTCTATTTGTTATTTCCTATTGCGAAACTAAAAGCTTTGAAAATACTTGGAATAAATATTTGAATTATATTACACAAATTGATTTTGGGCAGTATCAACATTTAAGTTTAGAAACAGAAATCGGACTTGAAGAATATTCAAACCTTAAAGTCGCAAAAATGAATCATTATAGAAGTTTGAAAAATATTGAAGTTTATCATTTATTTATAAATATGAACCCATAAAGTACTGTTGCCAACACCGTGTAAAAAAAATTGCTGCTTCTCGCCTACTTACGAAAATTCTCTCGAATTTTCTTGGTTTGGGTTTTATTTACTAAATTTATTACTTGAAACAACGCAAAATTTCTTACACAAACTCGTTGCCAAAAACTCGGAAAAATAAAATGCTGAAAACCAATATTACGGAATAAAAAAAGTGGAATTGACATTTTACTTAAATTGAATAATTTAGAAAATATTGAAAAATTTAGAATTTTATAAAAACTGAAAATAAATATTACGGAATTTAAAAACGCAGAATTAAAATTTTTCTCAAATTCAATAATTTAGAAAATATTGAAAAATTTAGAATTTTATAAAAATGGAAATAAATATCGCGGAATTGAAAACGTAGAATTGAAATTTTGCTAAAATTCAATAATTTAAAAAATATTGAAAATTTAGAGTTTTTTAAAAGCTGAAAATAAATATCACGGAATTGAAAACGCAGAATTAAAATTTTGCTCAAATTCAATAATTTAGAAAACATTGAAAATTTAGAGTTTTTTAAAAAGCTGAAAATAAATATTACGGAATTAAAATTTTTCTCAAATTCAATAATTTAGAAAATATTTAAAATTTAGAGTTTTTTAAAAAGCTGAAAATAAATATTACGGAATTAAAATTTTTCTCAAATTCAATAATTTAGAAAATATTTAAAATTTAGAATTTAAACAAAAAATCGCATTTGGCAACACCGTGTATAGTTCATTGCTTGTTGATTTTCTTTCAGAAAATCCTCGCGCACGTTGAAGTTTGAGTTTTTTAAACTATATTAGTGCTGTAATTCCGCAACGAAACCATGCACAAATACGTTACCTAAAACTCGAAAAAATTACTCGGTAGAATTAAAGTTTTTTAGATAAATTGAATAATTTAGTTTTTAATCAAAATTTAGAATTGCATAAAATACAGGAAAACAAATCTTGTGGAATTAAACAAAATACAAATTTAAGTTTTTAGATAAATTGAATAATTTAGTTTTTAATCAAAATTTAGAATTGCATAAAATACAGGAAAACAAATCTTGTGGAATTAAACAAAATACAAATTTAAGTTTTTAGATAAATTGAATAATTTAGTTTTTAATCAAAATTTAGAATTGCATAAAATACGGGAAAATAAATCTTGTGGAATTAAACAAAATACAGATTTAAGTTTTTAGATAAATTGAATAATTTAGTTTTTAATCAAAATTTAGAATTGCATAAAATATGGAAAAAAAAATCTTGTGAAATTAAACAAAATGCAAATTTAAGTTTTAAGATAAATTGAATAATTTAGTTTTTAATCAAAATTTAGAATTGCCTAAAATACGGAAAAACAAATCTTGTGGAATTAAACAAAATACAGATTTAAGTTTTTAGATAAATTGAATAATTTAGTTTTTAATCAAAATTTAGAATTGCATAAAATATGGAAAAAAAAATCTTGTGGAATTAAATAAAATTCAGAATTAAAATTTTAGAAAAATTGAATAATTTAGAAAATAAAAAAAATCGCATTAGGTAACACCGTGTATAATATATTGCTAGCTTCTAGTCTATTTAAGAAAATTATTTTTTAATTTTATATTCCGTTTTTATTAACTAAATTTAGAACTTAAAATACGCAAAAAATCATACACAAAAACGTTGTGTGCCATTTGAGAAAAATATGAACGAACCAATAATCATTGAGGAATTAGGAAAAATTTGGGGAAGAGATGCAATATTTTTAGACGAAATTGAATTTGACGGAACTCATTCTGTAAAACTGATTGGAGATTTTAATGGTTCTTTATGTGAAAGCGTTGAAAACGACAAATGGATTTCATACGAATTGACATTTAAAGGAATATTAGAATTTAAAATGACCGAATTGGACTTTTTTTCAAATACGGAATATACTTCCAGTTTTGAAAAAGTTATTGGTTCTGACATAATAAATGGATTTTCTAAAAGTTCACAAAATTTTAAATTAAAAGAATCGCACAATCATTATGTTTTTCATACTTATGACGATGTGATTGAAATAATTGCTTGTGAATTTGAATTAAAACTTAAACCGAAAAAAGAATAGAAAAACTGCGGATTACAGTTTTGTGTCATTTAAAAAAAATTATATGGAAAAATTGAATGAATTGGAAAAAGAACTCAACCTGACTTTTCCATTGATTTATAAAAAGTTCTATTTAGAATGTGAAAAGTCAATTCCAAAGGCAATGATTGGAACTGACTTATATCATAATAAAAATGAATTGAAAGAATGGGCTTTAGAATTATTGAAGGAAGATAATGCAGAAAATTTTCTGAGTGAAAAAGATTTTGTTTTTATGATGCATCAAGGCTATATGTTCTGGTATTTTAAAGCAAACGGAACTGAAAATCCTAATGTATATTTTTACCTAGAAATGAGTTTAAAACCAGACCAATTGACTGATTTAAAAACTTTCATAACTGAATATCCAAACGTTGGAATAAAAACTGAATAAAAAACGGCACACAACACCGTATAAACTTTATTACTAGTTATAGCTCACTTGGGAAATTCCTTCGGAATTTCGCCGTTCGTGTTTTATTTATTAAATTCACTGCTTAAACCACGCAACAAAGCTTATACAACAACGTTATGTTTAACGGCGGAATTTCCTCAGAAATTCCTAATCAGTATTTTATGAGTTCTAAAAAATAAATTGACATAATTATACGCCGAAAAAAAAGACTCAAACAGCTAAAAATGAAAATAACTTCTTCCCTATTTTAAGAGAAAATTGAAACTAGAAAAGTCATTTAAGACAATTTAGAAATAAAGTGAAAAATTCAAAAATCATTTAAAACTGAATATAGAAACGTGAAAATATCTCTGGAGAAAAAAGGTTTTAGCAAAACAGCGCGAATATCAAGCAGAAAAGTAAAATGGGAAATTTAAGTACTAGAGCTGGAAAAATTAATTAAGAAAAATTAAAAGACGAAAATTGAGCTTTAAAACGTGAAAAATAGAATAAAATTTAAGTAGAATGATTATTTAGAACTCAAAACCGATAAACATAACATCGTATATAATTTATTGCTAGTTTTTAAATATTTATGAAAAGCTTTTTTTAAATTTTATATTTCGATTTTATTAACTAAATTAGTTGCTCGAAACACGCAACAAATCATATACAAAAACGTTGGGTTTCATTAACAAAAATCGTTAAAATTTGAAAATTTAGTTTTTAAATAAAGTTTAAAAATAGCGGGAAAAATATTTCAAAAAAAACCTTTAATTACCTCAGGAAATTGCACAAAAAATCATTTTGAAAATTATAGTTTTTTAAGAATATTTTTTGCATTTTGAAAAATTCTAATTGAAAATTATTGTGGAAAAATTGAAATGTGAAATAAGAGAATTTTAAAATCATATTTTCTATATTCTGAAAAATTCTAATTGAAAACTGTTGTGGAAAAACTGAAATGTGAAATGAGAAAATTTTAAAATCATATTTTACATTTTGAAAAATTGCAGAAAATATGAAAAATAGGAATTGAATCTTAAAACGTGAAAATTAAAACCATAGAATTAAAAACTTTGAGAAAAAAACTAGTAGAAAAAAAACAAAAAAAATATAAAACGAAAACCCAACACCGTGCATAGTTCATTGCTTGTTGATTTTCTTGCAGAAAATCCTCGCGCACATTGAAGTTTGAGTTTTTTAAACTATATTAGTGCTATGTTTTCGCAACGAAACCGTACACAAAAACGTTGTGTCTAATGGCGGAATTTCCTCAGAAATTCCTAATGAGTATTTTATAAACCAAAAATTAAGCTGACACAAACTCTAGACAAAAAATACTAAAAACCGAAAAAGACTTCTACTCTATTAAAATAAAAAATTGAAACGTGAAAAAATCAGCGCAGAAAAAATTATTTTAATAAAATAGCTGGAATACAAGTAGAAACGTAAAAAACTCAGTAAATCGGCGGAATTAAGCTCTGAAGCGCAAAAAATCGTTAATATTAAAAAGTAATTATGAAAATTCATAAATAAATTGAAAAATTTAAGCTTTTAATAAAATGAATGAATTGAAAGTTGAAACGTAAAAAAATCGGCTGAAATAAAAAAAGCTCATTAAAACGAAAATGGAATTATAAATAAATTGAAAAATTTGAATTTCTAATAAAATTAATGAACTAAAATACAAAAACCACTAAACACAACAACGTATATAATTTATTGCTAGTTTTTAAATATTGAAAAGCTTTTTTTAGAATTTTATATTTCGATTTTATTAACTAAATTAGTTGCGCGAAATACGCAACAAATCATATACAAAAACGTTGTGTCTAATGGCGGAATTTCCTCAGAAATTCCTAATCAGTATTTTATAACCTAAAAATTAAGCTGACACAAACTCTAGACAAAAAATACTAAAAACTGAAAAAGACTTCTACTCTATTAAAATAAAAAATTGAAACGTGAAAAAATAAGCGCAAAAAAAAATATTTTAATAAAATAGCTGAATACAAGTAGAAACGTAAAAAACTCAGCAAATCGGCGGAATTAAGCTCTGAAACGCAAAAAAACCGTTGATATTAAAATAATTATGAAAATTCATAAATAAATTGAAAAATTTAAGCTTTTAATAAAATTAATGAATTGAAAGTTGAAACGTAAGAAAATTCGCTAAATTAAACTCTGAAATTAAAAAAGCTCATTAAAACGAAAATCGAATTATAAATAAATTGAAAAATTTGAATTTCTAATAAAATTAATGAACTAAAATGAAAAAACCACTAAACACAACAACGTATATAATTTATTGCTAGTTTTTAAATATTTATGAAAAGCTTTTTTTAAATTTTATATTTCGATTTTATTAACTAAATTAGTTGCTCGAAATACGCAACAAATCATATACAAAAACGTTGCTAAAAACTCGGAAAAATAAAATGCTGAAAACCAATATTACGGAATTAAAAACGCAGAATTAAAATTTTGCTCAAATTAAATAATTTAGAAAATATTGAAAATTTAGAGTTTTTTAAAAGCTGAAAATAAATATCGCGGAATTGAAAATGCAGAATTAAAATTTTGCTCAAATTCAATAATTTAGAAAACATTGAAAATTTAGAGTTTTTTAAAAAGCTGAAAATAAATATCGCGGAATTGAAAACGCAGAATTAAAATTTTGCTCAAATTCAATAATTTAAAAAACATTGAAAATTTAGAGTTTTTTAAAAAGCTGAAAATAAATATTATGAAATTAAAAAATGCTGAATTATGTTTTATTCAAATTAAATAATTTAGAAAATATTGAAAATTTAGAATTTAAACAAAAAGTCGCATTTAGCAACACCGTGCATAGTTCATTGCTTGTTCATTTTCCTTCGGAAAATTCTCGCGCACGTCGAAGTTTGAGGTTTTTAAACTATATTAGTGCTATAATTCCGCAACGAAACCATGCACAAAACCGTTACCAGCAAGCTGAACAAAAACCTATGATAAAAAATTTAACCTTTATTTTATTGATTTTAATATCGATAACAAGTTGCGCTCAAGAAAGCGTTATTTTCAAAACTAAATTCAAACCAAGTAAAAAATACAAAACCCAAGTCAAAACAACTTCTCACACGGAAATTGAATTTATTGCTGACCAAGAGATAATTGATAGAATAAAAAGTCAAGGAATTGAATTGCCAATGATTACGGAAAGTGAAACAAATATGGCGACTGATATTAACACTCAAAATCTTGACGAAAATGGAGAGTTTTCTGCAACAATGGAATATGGAAAAATGATTACTACTAAAACTATTAGCGGAAAAACAACGACAGAAGAAAAACCATATTCTGGAATGAAAATTTTAGGAAAATATGACATTCAAAATAAATTCAAAATAGATACCATAATTGGAGACAAAGTTTCTCAACAAATGAGGAATGTATTGAAAACCACTTTAGAAAGTGTTCAACAAGCAATTGAATTTCCCGAAAAACCAATGAAAGTTGGAGAATCATTTAATAGTGAAATTCCAATGACAATTCCGATGGAAGGTATGAATCCAATTTCTGTGAAAATAAATATGGAATATTTACTAACTGAAATTAAAAATGGAAAAGCATTTTTTGACATTAAACAAACTGTAGGTTTGGATATAAGTCAAGAGCAATTAAATGTAGTTGCAAGTGGAACTGGAACTGGAATATCGGAATTTGATATTAAAGAAAATTATTTAACAAAATACAAATCCAAATTACCAATGGATATGACAATTAAGGTCAATGAAAAAATGACTATGAAAATGAAAATAACTACAACATCTGAACAAAATGTAGTGATTGAATAATAAAAGCCAGCTGGTAACACCGTATATAATTTATTGCTAGCTTTTGCTTACTTACGAAAGTCCTCGCGGTCTTTCTTGGTCGGTAATTATTTACTAAATTAATTGCTTGAAACACGCAACAAACCATATACAAACACGTTAGCTTTCATTAACAAAAAAAATGCGTGAAATTGGAAAAATAAAGCGTTTTCCTAAAGTAGAATCCTGATAAATATTACGCAAGTAGAAACGGAATTTTAACGCAGCAGATTTTGAAAAATTACGAAAAAATATGCTTGTAATTCTGAAGTGGAAACGGCGGAATTTTAGCCTGTTTATGCAATCGGAAATGAAAGACTGTGGAATTCTGACAAATATTACGCAAGAATCTGTCTGTAATTCTGAAATGGAAACAGCGGAATTTTAGCCTATTTATGCAATTAGGAATGAAAATTTAGACAAGTTAAACGCCGAATAAAAACGCTGAAAAATATGAGATTTTATATCAGTATTTTAATTGTAAAAAAGGAAAAATTAACGAAAAGCTAACAAAATATATAATTTATTGCTAGTGCTCGCCTACTTACGAAAATCCTTAGGGGATTTTCTATTCCGTTTTTATTTACTAAATTTAGTGCTTCAAAAACGCAACAAACCATATACAAATCGTTGTATGTAATTAAAAAATGAAAATAATATGAAAAAAACCTTCTTAACATTATTAACAATACTAAGTTTTTATTTTTCCTATTCTCAAGAAGTTGTGAGAACTGAAATTACAAAAGAAAATTTGTCTGAACTTTTCCCTAACATAAACAGTGGAGATTGGGAAGTAAATAAAAATGCAATTAATAATGTTTTAAATAATTCTAATACCATATATGAATTTGAATTAGTTTACAAAGGAAAAACTATTTTGAGAGAAGTCATTACAAAAGTACTTCCTAGACCTAAAAAATCAAGACTAGCTATTAATATGTATAGATTTAAGACTAGTTTTTGTATTGATTATGATATTTTAGACACAGAAGATAAACTAGAGATAATTGAAAAATATTATAACGTAAAAAAGAAAGAGGCTGACGGAAAAAAATACTTAGAATTCGATAAATATGAAGTCCTTAAAGAAAAAGGCATAGCAAGTGGAAATTATTTACCAAACGACATCATTAAGAACAAACTAATAGTAAGAGTTTATAAAACAGAATTGAAATAAAAACTACATACAACAATGGCTATAAGTAATTGCTTGTTCTAACATACTTATGAAAAATCCTTGGGATTTTCATAAGTATGTTTTACTTAGAGAATTTATTGCTAAATTCCCACAAAAACTAATAGCCGAAACCGTTGTAAACAATTATTCAGAAAAATTCGAACAATAAATTATATTATCTTTGAAAAAAGATTAATTATGAATAATGAAACTTTTGGAATGACTTTTCAATATGCTATTTGCATAGAATACAAGATTGAAAATAATATATCCATTGAAAGAGTTGATAAAGAGCTTCTTTCTACTTTTTTGGAATCAAAAATAATACGAAAAATATTTAGAGGAAAAAGCACTCCCATTAAGTCTTTATATAAAACTAAAGAATTTACTTCTGAATTTATAAGTAGATGTCCACATAGTTTTCTATTAGAAAATGAAGAAACTTTTTCTGTTAAAACATTTAAAGGAACTGGAAAAATGTTTGCACCTAAGGTTGTTGGTCAAGCAGGAGATAATACTTTCAATCATTTCTTTGGACATTTATATAAAAACGAAATAAACAGAACTAACTTTAAAGAGTTTTGTCTCGAAAATATTTCAGATATTTTACCTATTATAGTTGATTATGCTTTAGTAAGTGATTATAATTGTTGGTTCTATAGAAAAGATGATACTTTTAGCTATGAAATAATTAAAAGAGCTGATTTACCAGATTTAACATTTGATAAAAAGAACTTTACATTTACAAAACCAACTTCACAATGTTGGAATGAATCAAATACTGTTAAATATAAAGGGAAAACGGTAATGGAATTACAACTTCACACTAATAGAAGTGGTTATAAAATTAGGTTACACAGAGATAATTTCCCTGAACTATTAAAAGTAGAAAAAATAATAAATAACTCATTATTAGGAGATACAGCAGAATTAGCTATTTGTAATGTTTTTAAACTCGACCCAGGAGTAAATAGTGATAGACTTGTTAATAATTCAGATAAATCAATTTTATCAATATTAGAAAAACATTATTCTAAAAATGAAAAAATTTTATTTCCTTTAAAACCAGTAAAATATTCGGGAACAGAGAAAAGAAAAAGAGGTGGAAATAGTAAAAGTGGAATTGATTTTTATTTAGAAAAAAAACACACATTATCGTTAAAAACAAATAAATCTAAATCTTACAAAGTTTGTCCACCAGAAATTGGTCAACCTTCTCCAAAAACATTTGACTTATATTTTGCTAATAAAGGTTGGTATGAAGGTAAAATGAATGAAGATAAATTTAGGGTTTTAGTTAAAGATAAAAATAAATTAGTTCTTTTATTAAAAGAATATGTAAAATTCCTTAACGAATGTGATTTTTTACTTTGGTCATTATATCTTAATGACAAAGATATTTCCTCTAAACTAATTAATAAAAAAGAGCTCGAAAACATAAACTTTGAGCCGAATTTAATTAATTTTTCAAATGATTTCACAGAAAAAAGTAGTGTAACTATAAAATATGGAAACACTAAAAGCATTTCATTAGGAGAGTTTCAAGTTCATTCTGCAAGAAACTCACTAAAATTTAGATTCAATTTTGGTAATTTATTAGCTATAAAATAAAATCTTTTTTATATTTGGACAAAAATAGACAAATATGGACAATGCAATTCAAATGTTAAGAATTGAAGATGTAGCAAATAAATTAAATGTTTCTCAAAAATCAGTTAGAAGATATATTCATTCTGGAAAATTAAAATCTAACAAAATTGGAGGTGTTCATAGAGTAGAAGAAAGTGAACTAGAGTATTTTCTTAAATTATCTGTTTACGAAAATGGAAAAGAAAAAGAAAAAGAACTCACTCGCCCAAAATCTACAAAAACTGATTTGATAAATTGGATGGATATTTCAGAAGAATGGGATAATCCTAAAAAAAATAAATATACTTCAGCAGATTTATTTTGTGGTGCTGGAGGAATGGCTAAAGGTTTTGAAATGGCTGGGTTTAATCAAGTATGTGGTTTAGATTGGTTTAAAGAAGCTGGTATGACTTATAGGCACAATTTTAAACACCCATTAATTGAAGGAGATATTACAAATAGAGAAATAAAAGATAAATTTATAAACACTGTAAGAAAACAACTTAAAGGTAAACCTTTAACTGTTCTTTCTGGTGGTTTCCCTTGTCAAGGTTTTAGTATGTCTGGAAGTAGAATTGTTGAAGATGAAAGAAATTCTCTTTACAAAGATATGCTTGAAATAATTGAAGAATTACAACCAGAATTTATTGTTGCTGAAAATGTTAAAGGTTTGCGTTCAATGCTTAAAGGAAAAGTTGAGGATAAAATAAAAATTGACATTAAAAAACTTGGTTATGATGTAAATGTTACTGTACTGAATTCAGCAGATTATTATGTTCCGCAAAAAAGAGAACGAGTAATTTTTATTGCAAATAGAATTGGAAAAAAAACCATCACCCTTCTCCTCTACTTGAATCAGGTTCTTATATTACAACAAAAGAAGCTATAGAAGATTTAATCAAACTTAAAGACAAAAAGGAATTTAATCATATAAGAACTAAACATAGTGATGATATGAAAGCAAGATTAGCTTTAGTTCCTGAAGGAAAAAGTTTATATGATAATTATTCTGATTCTTGGAAGAAATGTCCTTGGAATGAAGCAAGTTGTACAATAAAAGAAAACCATGGAGGAGTGAATATTCACCCTATTGAACCAAGAGTTATAACTGTGAGAGAAATGGCAAGATTACAATCTTTTCCTGATGATTTTATATTTCAAGGCGCAAAAGGAAAACAAATGGTACAAATCGGAAATGCAGTTCCTCCGTTTTTAGCGAAAGCAATTGGATTATCAATAAAAAAAACGTTAGAAAAATAAAAGTCTACAACAACGTGTATAATTAATTGCTATTATAAGCATGTTTGGAAAAATAACTACAAACTTTAAAAGTTAGGCTTATTTATTATATTTATTGCTAAAACCACGCAACTAATTATACACAAACCGTTGCAAGTAATGGCGGAATTTCCTCAGAAACTCCTAATTAGTGATTTATCTTTTCTAGAAATTAATATTGAATAATATTGCGCTGGAAAAATTGAAAATGACTTCTACTCTATTTTTAGAAAGTTAATCCTAAAAAAGAGAAAAAAACAGAATTGAACTCTGAAAAATGAAGCATGAATAAATAGGCTGAAATTAATTAAGGCGGAGTTTTAAGCTGAAACGTGAAAAAAGGCAGAATTTAACGCTGAAAATAAATCATGAATAAATAGGCGCAAATTAATTAAGGTGGAGTTTTAAGCTGAAACGTGAAAGAAAAAAAAATAAAACGGAAAAATTAAGAAATAAGAAATATAGTTAGAAAATCACTACTTGCAACACCATATATAATTTATTGCTTGTGATTAACTACTTACGAAAATCCTTGGCGGATTTTCTATTCCGTTTTTATTTACTAAATTAGTTGCTCGAAAAACGCAACAAACCATATATAAAAACGTTGCCAAAAACTCGGAAAAATAAAATGCTGAAAACCAATATTACGGAATAAAAAAGTGGAATTGACATTTTACTTAAATTGAATAATTTAGAATTTATTCAAATTTCAGAATATTATAAAGGCTGAAAATAAATATCGCGGAATTTAAAACGTGGAATTAAAGTTTTACTCAAATTGAATCGTTTAGAAAATATTGAAAATTTGGAGGATTATAAAAACTGAAAATAAATATCGCAGAATTTAAAATGTGGAATTAAAGTTTTACTCAAATTGAATAGTTTAGAAAATATTGAAAATTTAGAGGATTATAAAAACTGAAAATAAATATCACGGAATGAAAACGAAGAATTGAAATTTCACTTAAATTGAATAATTTAAAAATATTGAAAATTTAGAGTTTTATAAAACTGAAAATAAATATTATAGAATTAAAAAATGCTGAATTAAATTTTACTTAAATTCAATAATTTAGAAAATATTTAAAGTCTATAATTTAAACAAAAAGTCGCATTTGGCAACAACGTATATAATTCATTGCTTAATGATTTTCCTGCGGAAAATCCTCGCAAACGTAGATGTTTGAGTTTTTTAAACTATATTAGTGCTATGATTTCGCAACGAAATCATATACAAGAACGTTATATGCAATTGTAATCAATGTAAAATCCTGAAATAGGTTGACTAAAATTTAAACACTTTTAGTTAAACTATGGACACAAAGACAAAACTACCCTGCCGAAAAAAGAACTACAATAAAGTAGGTTTTGAACTCAAATTATTCATCATTGACCAAATTCATAATGGACGTATTTCTGTTAATTACGCCGCTAAAAAATACGATATTTCTAGAGCTACAATTCAGTACTGGATCAAAAAATATAGTACTTTTGAACAAAAAAAATTAAGCATGAGTAAACAAGATGAAATCAAAAAACTCAAAGAGAAAATTGAAGAACTAGAATTTGTAAAAGATTTTCAACAAGATATTATCGCTGATATGGAAATCATTACTGGTGTCGATATGTCAAAAAAGTCATTGCCCAAAACATTAGCAGAAGAGATTCAAAAAAAGAAGCAAAACCGTTTAAAAGAAAATGGTTAATTCAATGTTTTGGGATTAGTAAACAGGCCTTTTACAAACGATTAAAATCTTATCAAATAAAGCAAAATAACGAACTTATATTAACACAATTAGTCAAACAATGTCGTGATAGAATTGGTCAGAAATTAGGGGCTAAAAAACTATATCATCAATTAAAAATTGATATCGATAAAAAAGGAATAAAAATAGGGCGAGACAAGTTCTATAATTTCTTAAGAAGCCATAGATTACTAGTACCTAGAACAAAAAACTATCATATTACAACGAATTCTAAACATCATTTTTATAAGTATAAAAACCTTGTATCAAACAAAATCCCGACAAGAGCGGAACAACTTTGGGTAACAGATATTACCTATATAAAAACAGAAAAAGGTCATAATTATTTAGCTTTAGTAACAGATGCATATTCTAAGAAAATAATGGGGTATAAATTAGACACACATATGAGAACATCGCTTTGTATAGATGCACTCAAAATGGCTATCAAAAATCGAAAATATCCGAATGAAAAACTAATTCATCATTCAGATAGAGGACTACAATATTGCAATCCGACTTATACCCTATTTGCTGAAAAAAATGGTTTAATTATGAGTATGACTGAAAAATATGATCCATATGAAAATGCTATCGCTGAAAGAATTAATAGAACTTTAAAATATGAATATGGTTTGAAACTAACAATTAAAAACACTATTTTAGCAAAGAAAATTACAAAAAGTGCTATTAATATTTATAACAACCTTCGTCCACATTTAAGTCTCGATTTAAATACTCCTAAGAAGGTTCATATAAATCAAAATATCGAATATAAATCATATCGAAGAAATAAAAAAAATCTGGAATTATTAACCTTATAAATTCAAAAAAAAAGGTCAACCTATTTCAGGACAATACACAAAAACTCAACTTCACATGTATAATCTAAAAGAAAGTAGACTTTCTGAATTGAACATTGATTATTTACTATCAAATCATGATATTAAAATAAAAAATGAGCCTTCTATAAGATTTTCAGGAGAGTCAGATGAGCAGTCTTCGCATAGAACTAAAGTTTCAATTGATGTGATTTTCAATATTAATAATAATAGATTAGATTTTGATTTAAATGAAAATTTAATCAGATTAGTACTTGAAAAAAATAATGCGACTGAATTTTATCAAACTAGACTCAATATCTCTATAAATGCTACAGACTCTGTTTTAAGAAATATAACATTTACTGAAAATTGGAATGATAACTCTAAAGAGCCTCATAAAGGAATATTTCTTACTACTGATTTCAAGTTATCAAATTGCAGATTAAATTCATTAAAAATATCTAACAATAGGAATTCAAATAACTTTTATTTAAACAACTTAAAATGTGAGGATTTAATAATTGAAAAAAATCGTGGGAAATATTTTAAAGCAAAAGGTTTTAAGGTTAAAAAATTACAACTAACGCCCTTTGAAAACACACCTGTTTTGGACAATTTCAAACTAAATTCCTTGATATTATCTGAAAACATAGTCGATATTGAATTGATAACAGGAACAATTAATGACAAAATTGAAACTCTACCTGAAAGTTACAATCATAACAACGAAAAAACTTTATTTAAAATTTATTTTGTCAATTTAAAGAATGCTACAGAAACAAATATAGAATTGATTAGGTCAATTAAAAAGCAACTTGAAAAAGTTGGAAATAACTACGACTATTTAAACGCATTAGCTTGTGAATACAAAATAACAAAGAAGGAAATAAAAATATGGAAAAATCCATTTGATTACCTTCAGTTATTTTTAAACGAAAAATCTAACAATTTTGGTACTAGTTGGAGTAGAGCAATACTATTCACTTTTATAGTAAATCTAATAGGAACATCAGCTTTATTATACTCTATCAAAACAAGTTCCTGTTCGGGAATTTTAAATTTCGATTTAAATGCTAAAATAAAATTAATTTTCTTTAATAATTTCTCCCCCATTTATAATAATAAATTAATTGAACAATTAAATTCGACCTCCTTGGCCTCATATATCATAGTATTTTTAACTAAAATTTTTATTTTCTATGGTATTTATCAAACTGTTTTTGCTTTTAGGAAATATAGAAATTAGAAATTTATTGGTTTAATAAAACTTGAGGAAAACTGCATATAACAAAGTATAAAAATAATAAGGGTTAAGTGCCAAACCCAAAACTGGCGCATATTAACAAAGTTCGCCAAATTTACAATTTGACGGTTAAAAGAAAAATAACGGTAAAATTGTAAATTTGGCTAAGTGCTAAACAGAAAAGTAAGTGCGTTTTTAATCACTTACTATTCTTATACTAACCGTTGGCATTCATTAACAAGAAATGAGAATATTATTTAGAATTTTATTAATATCACTAATATTTGGTTGTAAAAACCGAACTTATATTTCTGACTCAAATGAAACAATTGACACGTTAAAATACTCTTATAAAGGTTTCAATAATGGTGGAAGTCTTTATTTGATGAATAACGGAAATTTTATTCACACAAAATTTATTTATGGTTGTACAGGAGGAGGAGAAATCAAACAAATTTTTGGAGAATATAAGAGAGAAAAATCAGACTTAATCCTTAATGAAAAGAGAATTGAACTTGAAAAACTTTCAATAGGTTTTAACGAAAAGAGCGAAATTTTAAAACTTAATTTTGTGCCAGATTCATTAAAACTAAATAATAAATTTAAAATCATTAATTGGAATAATTTTGAATATCTATTATCTGAAAATATTACTGAAGGTTGGAGTTTAAGAGAATTAAATGATTTTAATAGATTTTCCGATAATTATAATTCAGGCTATGAACCAGAGAATAGTGGAATGTATTTGAGAATGAAAGTTGATAGTATAAATACTAACAAAAAACTGAATTTAAATCAGATTCCCATAAAATGGAGAAATTTATTTCTACAAGAACCAATAAAAACTAAAATAGTTGGATTTAGAAAAAAAACAGAAATTATTGACAACGAAGATTACATATATTGGTTAGTTAAAATTGATAAGGGAGAAAATCAAAATATCCGAAAATTTTTAGATTTTAAAAGAAAAAATGAATATAATATTTTTACAATTGATTCAGTTTTAAGTAATAAAAGTTATATAAAAATATACGACCACACTTTTCAAGATAAAATGGATTTAAAAGTTGGAGAAGAATTAAGAACAAAATGGAATTAAACGAAATGCCAACACCGTGTATAATTAATTGCTAGTACTCGCCTACTTACGAAAATCCTTGCGGATTTTCTATTCGGTAAATATTTGCTACTTTAGTGCAGAATCTACGCAACTAATCATAACACAAACACGTTACAACCAATTTATCACAAAAACGGGGAGAAATAAGAAAAGAATATAATTAATGAATAATTCTACTTTATTAAAAAAATTAGACTCAGAATTACAATCAAATAATCAAAACCTAGAAAACTTAGTCGAGTTGATTTTTAAACTTCAAGAACAAGGAGAAAATAAATTTGAATATCAAAGATTATATATTTTAATGATTGATTTTATTAATAATAATATTGAATGTAAATCCAAAATTGAAATAAAAAACGACATTCTTGACTTAATACTTGATATTTTTTGGCATCAAGAAAATGGATTAAAAAAACTGAATAAAAAAGAGCAAATAGAATTTAATAAAGCCTTAATAAAAGTATCTAAGTATGATTACCGGGAAAGTGAATACTCAGAAAGACTATTTTATTCAATTTCAAAATCAATGGACTTAATAAAATATCAGAAAGAATATGGAGATTCAGAGAAATTGATTAACTTATATTTAAACCATTTTAATCTTGTAATTAAAGAAAGAGCAAAAGAATATTCAGAAAAAAACTGGTTGTAACACCATATATAATTTATTGCTAGTGCTTAACTACTTACGAAAATCCTTAGGGGATTTTCTATTCCGTTTTTATTTACTAAATTAGTTGCGCGAAATACACAACAAACCATATATAAAAACGTTGTAAAAAACTCAAAAATTTCGGTAGAATTTAAAATTTAAGAAAATATTTGAAATTTCCTTAAATATGAAAAACAATCTGGCGGATTTTTTAAAATATGAATTAAAGTTTTTAGAAAAATTGAATAATCTCATTTCTAATCAAAATTCAGAATTGCCCAAAATATAGATAAATAAATATGGCAGAATTGAAAACGTGGAATTGAAGTTTTCTTCAAATTGAATAATTTAGAGAACATTGAAAATTTAGAATTCCCTAAAATATGGAGAAATAAATATAGCGGAATTAAAAACGTGGAATTGAAGTTTTCTTCAAATTTAATAATTTAGAAAATATTGAAAATTTAGAATTTCCTGAAATATGGAGAAATAAATATGGCGGAATTAAAAACGTGGAATTGAAGTTTTCTTCAAATTTAATAATTTAGAAAATATTGAAAATTTAGAGTTTTATAAAAACTGAAAATAAATATGGCGGAATTTAAAATGCAGAATTAAAGTTTTACTCAAAAAAAGTAATTTAGAAAAAAAAAAGAATATTTAAACAAAAAATCGCATTTTACAACAACGTGCATAGTTCATTGCTTGTTGATTTTCTTGCAGAAAATCCTCGCGCACGTTGAAGTTTGAGGTTTTTAAACTATATTAGTGCTATAATTCCGCAACGAAACCATGCACAAAAACGTTAGCAATAATTAAACCCAAAAATGAGAAAAAATATGTTTGAAAAATTTGAAAATATAAAATCTGTACTTTATAAAATTGTATTTATGATTTTATTTTTTGTTCTTGCAAAATCTTGCGTTTCAGATTATGTTAGTGGAGGCGATAAAAATCATATAGCTGAATTACAACAAATGATTGATGAAAATACTAATATCGTTGCTAATTTATCGAATGAATATACTGAAACCAGAATAGCTAAAGTTGTTAAATTATATAAATTTGATTACTCATTTGACTTAAATGGAGAATCTTATAATGGGAAAATCACATTAAATGAAATTCCAAACGCCAATAAACTTAAAATATATTATTTAAAAGAAAATCCAAATACCATTTCTGCTGACCCTTTCGATGATTTAAAAAGTGAAAATGAAAAAGGAAAATCAATTTCAGATTTATTAGTTGGAATTTTGTGGGGTATTTTATCTATTATAACATTAATCTCTTTAATTACTAGCTTTAGTAAGAAAAAAACACCTGAAACACATAAAGAAAAAAAGAAAATAGTAAGAAAAAAAATAAAATAATTGAATCTCAAAAAGAAGTTACTGAAGAGGAAAAGAAAAAAATAGAACTTGAAAAAGAAAGAATACGAAAAGAAAAAGAAGACCCTAGTAGGTTTATGCCTAAATAACTATTGCTAACAACGTATATAATTTATTGCTAAGACTCCCCTATTTACGAAAATCCTTAGGGGATTTTCTATTCCGCTTTTATTTACTAAATTAGTTGCTCGAAATACGCAACAAATAATATACAAAAACGTTAGCACCAATTTGAAAATGTGTAAAATCCTGAAATAGGTTGACTAAAATTTAAACACTTTTAGTTAAACTATGGACACAAAGACAAAACTACCCTGCCGAAAAAAGAACTACAATAAAGTAGGTTTTGAACTCAAATTATTCATCATTGACCAAATTCATAATGGACGTATTTCTGTTAATTACGCCGCTAAAAAATACGATATTTCTAGAGCTACAATTCAGTACTGGATCAAAAAATATAGTACTTTTGAACAAAAAAAATTAGGCGTGAGTAAACAAGATGAAATCAAAAAACTCAAAGAGAAAATTGAAGAACTAGAATTTGTAAAAGATTTTCAACAAGATATTATCGCTGATATGGAAATCATTACTGGTGTCGATATGTCAAAAAAGTCATTGCCCAAAACATTAGCAGAAGAGATTCAAAAAAAGAAGCAAAACCGTTTAAAAGAAAATGGTTAATTCAATGTTTTGGGATTAGTAAACAGGCCTTTTACAAACGATTAAAATCTTATCAAATAAAGCAAAATAACGAACTTATATTAACACAATTAGTCAAACAATGTCGTGATAGAATTGGTCAGAAATTAGGGGCTAAAAAACTATATCATCAATTAAAAATTGATATCGATAAAAAAGGAATAAAAATAGGGCGAGACAAGTTCTATAATTTCTTAAGAAGCCATAGATTACTAGTACCTAGAACAAAAAACTATCATATTACAACGAATTCTAAACATCATTTTTATAAGTATAAAAACCTTGTATCAAACAAAATCCCGACAAGAGCGGAACAACTTTGGGTAACAGATATTACCTATATAAAAACAGAAAAAGGTCATAATTATTTAGCTTTAGTAACAGATGCATATTCTAAGAAAATAATGGGGTATAAATTAGACACACATATGAGAACATCGCTTTGTATAGATGCACTCAAAATGGCTATCAAAAATCGAAAATATCCGAATGAAAAACTAATTCATCATTCAGATAGAGGACTACAATATTGCAATCCGACTTATACCCTATTTGCTGAAAAAAATGGTTTAATTATGAGTATGACTGAAAAATATGATCCATATGAAAATGCTATCGCTGAAAGAATTAATAGAACTTTAAAATATGAATATGGTTTGAAACTAACAATTAAAAACACTATTTTAGCAAAGAAAATTACAAAAAGTGCTATTAATATTTATAACAACCTTCGTCCACATTTAAGTCTCGATTTAAATACTCCTAAGAAGGTTCATATAAATCAAAATATCGAATATAAATCATATCGAAGAAATAAAAAAAATCTGGAATTATTAACCTTATAAATTCAAAAAAAAGGTCAACCTATTTCAGGACAATACAATGAAACTAAATCTGACAATAATATTTATGATTTTTTGTCTGTCAACAATAAGCGGACAGAACCAAAAATTCAGAATTACAAATAGCTGTGATGATTTTTCTTATAATTTTGACAAACCAAATAACTGGGTTATTGATTCTATCAATGTAACTCAATATTTAGCACATTCAGCAATCTATAAAAGCAAAAAAGATTATGATAATGGAGGAGCTTTGATTCAAATCTTTGCTTTTAAAAAACAAGATGAAAATACTATTGAAGACCTTAACTTTGATATTAATAACTATATTGAAAAATATGAAAATCTTAAGCAAAAAGAGCTGAATATTAATCACTCTTCGTATAAAACATTTTGTAAAGAAGTATATGTTGAAGGAAGTTTTTATCAATACATTGTTTATCTTAATCCTGGAAAAGAATTTGAATTTGGAATATCAGTTGCACTTAATATAAATAAAATGGAACTTGAAAATGAGGATTTGGAAATATTTAAGAATATAGTTAAATCTGTAAAAGCATTGGAATAAAAAACTGGTGCTAACATTGTATAAAAATAATGCGTAGTTTAGTGCTTAATCAAGAGTTCGTGCGCTTTTGTTACATCTGATTTTCCTGAGGAAAATCCTCGCATACAAAACCGCACTATTCTTATACGTAACCGTTACCACACATTTGAAAAAACCAATTGAAATAGAATTAACATTTGTAAGAAAAGATTTTGAAGAGGTCTATTTCAATGGAAATCAAGCGAACTATTTCAAAAGTCAGACCGTGAAAAAACCATTTCAAAATATTTTGATTTCTGGACTTATATTTTCTCTCTTATTATATAATACTATAACAGAAAATTCTGGACATATTTTAACTATTGTTCTTGGAATCTTTTTTGTTTATAATACAACTCTGTTTTTGATTAAAGCTTATGAAATATTTAAAAGAAGAAGTAAAGTAAAAAAATATTTAGATGATGTAGAAAAAATTAAGAGTCATAAATTAATATTAACTGATACTTCGTTCGAAATAATACAAGAACACGAAAAGACAATTGAAAAGTGGACTGACTTTAAATCTAGCGAAAGTAATGACTTGTTTATCTATCTATTATCTGAAAAAGAAAATTATCTAATTCCGAGTAAGTCAATGACTGAACAGGAATATATTGAGCTGACTAATATTGTGACTGAAAAGATAAAAGCAGAAATATGACAAAGAATATAATACTGAACATATTGTTATTTTCTGCCCTAGCCATTCTACTTGTTATATTACAAGTCTTTATTTTTTGGTTTATGTATGGCGAAGGAGCTGAATCTGGGAGAATAGCGGATTTATGGTATGTTAGCTTAATTTTAGAATATTTACCTTTATTTATCATTTTAAGTATTATATCGTTTAAGACATTCAAACATTATAAAGACAAAGAATTTGATAAAGTAAAAGCGAACTTAATTTCAGTTTTGATATTAACAGTTTTATATTTATTTAGGTATGAAATTATCAACTTAATTGGATAAAAAACGTGTGGTAACACCGTATATAATTTATTGCTAGTTCTAGCCTACTTACGAAAATCCTTAGGGGATTTTCTATTCCGCTTTTATTTACTAAATTAGTTGCTCGAAAAACGCAACAAATAATATACAAAAACGTTGCTAAAAACTCGGAAAAATAAAATGCTGAAAACCAATATTGCGGAATTGAAAACGTAGAATTATAATTTTACTCAAATTGAATAATTTAGAAAATATTGAAAATTTAGAGTTTTTTAAAAGCTGAAAATAAATATCGCGGAATTTAAAACGTGAAATAAAGTTTTACTCAAATTCAATAATTTAGAAAATATTGAAAAATTAGAGTTTTTTAAAAAACTGAAAATAAATATCGCGGAATTTAAAACGTGAAGTAAAGTTTTACTCAAATTGAATAGTTTAGAAAATATTGAAAATTTTGAGTCTTATAAAACTGAAAATAAATATCGCGGAATTTAAAACATTGAAATAAAGTTTTACTCAAATTCAATAATTTAGAAAATATTGAAAATTTTGAGTCTTATAAAAAATGAAAACAAATATGGTGGAGTTTAAAAAAATTGAATTAAAGTTTTCGTAAAATTGAATATTATAGTAAAAAATTAAACGAAAAATCGCATTTAGCAACAACATATATAATTCATTGCTCATTTATTTTCCTGCGGAAAATACTCGCAAATGTAGATGTTTGAGTTTTTTAAACTATATTAGTTGCTCAAAACACGCAACAAACCATATATAAAACCGTTAGCCACTATTAGAAAAAATGTAAAATCCTGAAATAGGTTGACTAAAATTTAAACACTTTTAGTTAAACTATGGACACAAAGACAAAACTACCCTGCCGAAAAAAAGAACTACAATAAAGTAGGTTTTGAACTCAGATTATTCATCATTGACCAAATTCATAATGGACGTATTTCTGTTAATTACGCCGCTAAAAAATACGATATTTCTAGAGCTACAATTCAGTACTGGATCAAAAAATATAGTACTTTTGAACAAAAAAAATTAAGCGTGAGTAAACAAGATGAAATCAAAAAACTCAAAGAGAAAATTGAAGAACTAGAATTTGTAAAAGATTTTCAACAAGATATTATCGCTGATATGGAAATCATTACTGGTGTCGATATGTCAAAAAAGTCATTGCCCAAAACATTAGCAGAAGAGATTCAAAAAAAGAAGCAAAACCGTTTAAAAGAAAATGGTTAATTCAATGTTTTGGGATTAGTAAACAGGCCTTTTACAAACGATTAAAATCTTATCAAATAAAGCAAAATAACGAACTTATATTAACACAATTAGTCAAACAATGTCGTGATAGAATTGGTCAGAAATTAGGGGCTAAAAAACTATATCATCAATTAAAAATTGATATCGATAAAAAAGGAATAAAAATAGGGCGAGACAAGTTCTATAATTTCTTAAGAAGCCATAGATTACTAGTACCTAGAACAAAAAACTATCATATTACAACGAATTCTAAACATCATTTTTATAAGTATAAAAACCTTGTATCAAACAAAATCCCGACAAGAGCGGAACAACTTTGGGTAACAGATATTACCTATATAAAAACAGAAAAAGGTCATAATTATTTAGCTTTAGTAACAGATGCATATTCTAAGAAAATAATGGGGTATAAATTAGACACACATATGAGAACATCGCTTTGTATAGATGCACTCAAAATGGCTATCAAAAATCGAAAATATCCGAATGAAAAACTAATTCATCATTCAGATAGAGGACTACAATATTGCAATCCGACTTATACCCTATTTGCTGAAAAAAATGGTTTAATTATGAGTATGACTGAAAAATATGATCCATATGAAAATGCTATCGCTGAAAGAATTAATAGAACTTTAAAATATGAATATGGTTTGAAACTAACAATTAAAAACACTATTTTAGCAAAGAAAATTACAAAAAGTGCTATTAATATTTATAACAACCTTCGTCCACATTTAAGTCTCGATTTAAATACTCCTAAGAAGGTTCATATAAATCAAAATATCGAATATAAATCATATCGAAGAAATAAAAAAAATCTGGAATTATTAACCTTATAAATTCAAAAAAAAGGTCAACCTATTTCAGGACAATACAAAAACAATGGAGACATACATACAAACAGGATTAGGAATTATAGTTTACTTTTTTTAATTGGTTACAGACAGACAATTGGAGCTAGAAAAGAAAGAATTAAAAGCGCAAACGAAAAAATTTTAGAAACAATTCTACGCAGGCTAATTTTAGAGAATTATGAGCCGAAAAAGGATGATATCAAAAGATTGATTGAAGGTAAAGCGAGAGACTATAAAGTTAAACAAAGAGACTTATTGAGCGTTGACCAAATCATAAATACAATTTATACAAGAATTTTTGAAAACGATTTAATTAGTCAACAACAAAGAGAAGAAAACGTTGAGCGACTTTCAAATCTATTTGTAACTGACAAAAAAGAAATTAAAAGAGAAGTTGAACAAGTACTATCAAGAGGAAAAGACAGTAATAGAAAAGTATTTAATTATTTAGTAATCCTTCTTGGACTTTTATCTGCTGTAATAGGTGTATCTATCGTTTCATTTGACAAATTAGTGAATTTCAATTCTGAATTAAATTCTAACATTCTATTAACAATGCTTGCAAGTGTATTAGCAATATTCACTTCATACATCTTCTTAAGATTTAAAGACAATCAAGAAAGTTCTGATGAAAAAGACTCGCCAAGAAATTTACACAAAGTTGCATTTCGATTCGAAAGAGACATTATGAGGAGTCTCAAAAAGCAGAACTTTGACATAACCATTCCTAATGAAAAAGATTCTGGTTTTGACTTATATTTAAATAACGGACAAAAAAGCGTTGGTGTAAAAATTAAATATTGGCGAAATAGACCACCATTTTCTTATATAAAACATTTGATTTCTAGAATTGATAACGCAATGGAAAAAGAAAAGATTTCAGAGAGTTACATTATCACGAATGACACATACGATTTAGGACAAAAAATTAAATTTGATAAGAATATTTCAATAGTTACTATTAATGAACTTAAGAATAAGCTTCGATAAAATAACAGTGGCTAACACCGTGTATAATTAATGGCTAGTTCTCGCTTACTTACGAAAACCCTTGCGGATTTTCTATTCGGTTTTTATTTACTAAATTAAGTGTTTTAACACGCCACAAATCATACACAAAAACGTTGGGTTTCATTAGCGGAAATCGTTAAAATTTGAAAATTTAGTTTTTAAATAAAATTTAAAAATAGCAGAGAAAATATTTAGAAAAAGCTCCTGTAATTACCTCAGGAAATCACACAAAAAATCATTTTGAAAATTATAGTTTTTTAAGAATGTTTTTTACATTTTGAAAAATTCTAATTGAAAATTGTTGTGTGAAAATAGAAATATAAAATGAGAGAATTTTAAAATCAAATTTTACATTTTCTATATTTTGAAAAATTATAGTTCAAAACTGTTGTGTGAAAATAGAAACGTGAAATGAAAGAGTTTTAAAATCAAATTTTACATTTTCTACATTTTGAAAAATTTTAGAAAATATGAAAAATAGAAATTGAAGCTCAAAGCGTGAAAATTAAAACCGTAGAATTAAAAACTTTGAGAAAAATAATTACTGTAAAATATGAGAATTTAAAAAATAGGTAGAAAAAAAATACAAAAAATATAAAACGAAAACCCAACAGCGTGCATAGTTCATTGCTTGTTGATTTTCTTGCAGAAAATCCTCGCGCACGTTGAAGTTTTAGTTTTTTAAACTATATTAGTGCTGTAATTCCGCAACGAAACCATGCACAAATACGTTGCAAGTAATGGCCGAATTTCCTCAGAAATTCCTAATTAGTGATTTATCTTTTCTAGAAATTAATATTGAAAAATATTGCGCTGGAAAAATTGAAAATGACTGCTACTCTATTTTTAGAAAATGAATCCTAAAAAAGAGAAAAGAGATAGTTTTACTTGTAAAAATGAATCCTAAATAAAATAGACAAAGTAGATATTGGAGAAGCAACCTTTGCTACTAAAAGAGAATTCTGGAAAAAGACAAGGGATTCTTCGTAACAATAGATTAAATAACATAAACATTTAAAGCATGAAAATATATAGTTTTCTTTTTGTCTTTTTTTTTATTTTCAAAATGTGAATATCCTGATACTTTTTATGGATTGAGTATTCGAAATAATTCAGATATACCAATATCTTTTTATTTAAATACAATTTATAAAACTAAAAACTTTCAATATCCCGACACTTTAATAAATAATTCAGATATTACAAGAAATATTGGTTTATCAACAGCTACAGTTAATAGTTCAAAGAGTTGGAGAGAGATAGTGTCTGATTTACCAAAAGATACTTTGTCAATATTTATTTTTGATAAGGATATAATAAAAAAAGAAGACTGGGAAAAAGTTAGAAAAGACTATTTAATATTAAAACGATATGATTTAAGTATTGAAGATTTAGAGCTATTAAATTACAAAATACCTTATCCACCAACAGCAGAAATGTTTAAAATGAAGCAATATCCATCTTTTGATTAAAAGGTATTACTAAAAAGATAAGCGGAAATAAAATAATGCGGAGTTTTAAGCTGAAACGTCAAAAAAATGAAAAATTAAATCTTAAAAAATAATTCAAATAGAAAATTAAGAAATGAAAAATATAGTTAGAAAATCACTACTTGCAACACCGTATATAATTTATTGCTAGTTCTAGCCTACTTACGAAAATCCTTAGGGATTTTCTATTCCGTTTTTATTTACTAAATTTAGTGCTTCAAAAACGCAACAAACCATATACAAACACGTTGCAAAACATTGTCGAGCAAGTTTGCGGAAATTACTCAAATTTGAAAAATATAATGAAGTAAATTGAAATGACAGAAGAAAACAAACCATCTGAAAAACATATATTATTTATATATTTTTGCTATATATCTGTTTTTTCATTAATTATTACAAGTATTTTAAATTTGTGGACAGCTTTAGCTTCTTTAGGAGCGTTTTTTCTATTTTTAATTTGTCCTTTTATAACGGGAATAATAGCTTATAAAAATTATAGGAAAATTAACATATCTAAAACTCATAAAAAATTATTCTACTTTTCTTCTTTCTATTCGATAGGAGTTATAATTACAATAATATTTGCTCGAATATTTTAATAAAACTGGAACACTTTCTCGCTCGTGAAATTTTGTGAAAATTGAGTAAAATTTAGAATTTAGAATTTAGAATTTACAAATATTTGAATTTACTCAAACGCTGAAAATTAGTTTGGCGGAATTCTTACTCAAACTCTGAATTTAGAAAGTTTGCGGAATTGAGCAAAATGCTAAAAATCTGAATGGCGGAATTCACTCAAACTCTGAATTAAAAAATTGAGAGAAAAATCACTCAAAAGTTGAATTTCGAAAATTAAGAAAATGTGATTATAGAAATAAAAAAACAACGATTTTGCAACACCGTGTATAAAAAATTGCTAATTTAGTTCTTAACCAAAGGCAGTTGCATTTTTATGCACTTTGATTTTCCGTTGGAAAATCCTCGCGCACAAAACCGCAACTTTCCATAACACAAACACGTTGTACACAATATACCAATCGCATTCTGAACATCAAAAAAACATTGAAGAAAGGGCTTATTTGGAAAGTTTTCGCCAAAAAAGTTTTCACAACATTCTGAACTGATTTCTCACAAGAGCAAAAAATTACTCTGCGAGATAATTTCTTTGCACTTGCTACTTTTCGTCTTCGAAACAAACAAAATAAAGATGTAATTAAAAACACAAAATCAACAACTTAAAAATTATTATTTAGATTTATTGTAAATAACTTGGTCAATCCAAAACACATAGTTATTTTTGTCGGAAATTTAACTATTCATATTCAGTCTAAATAAAAATGATGAAAAATATTTTATCAACACTAACTTTATTTCTGCTAACTAATTTAGCATTTTCTCAAAACGCGACTATAACAGGAACTGTAACTGACAACAATCAAACAGCACTTTTAAGTGTAAACGTTTACTTAAAAAACACAACAAAAGGTACTCAAACTAACGAAAATGGAGACTTCGAAATCACTAATTTAGAAAACGGAGACTACATCCTTTCAATTTCGTATTTAGGATTCAAAACGAAAGAAATTTCAATTTCAATTTCAAATAATCAAAATACAACATTAGAAAATGTAATACTTTACGAAGGAAATGAAATCCTGAGTGAGGTTGTTATTGAAGGAGAACGTCGTAATAAATTTTCAAGAAAAAAGACAGCTTATGTTTCTAAACTTCCATTAAAAGACATTGATAATCCAACAGTATATAGCACAGTTACTACTGAACTATTAGAATCTCAACTAGCAACAAGTTTAGATGACGCAATGAAAAACGCAACAGGAGTAACAAAATTATGGGAATCAACAGGTCGTTCAGCGAGTGAAGGTACAAGTTATTACAGCATTAGAGGATTTAATGCTCAATCACAATTAATTAATGGAGTTCCTGGTTATTCTAATAGTTCCTTGGATCCATCATATATTGAACGC
This sequence comes from Tenacibaculum pacificus, assembly GCF_027941775.1. Lineage (NCBI taxonomy): Bacteria > Pseudomonadati > Bacteroidota > Flavobacteriia > Flavobacteriales > Flavobacteriaceae > Tenacibaculum > Tenacibaculum pacificus. The sequence goes on from NZ_CP115917.1 coordinate 1,909,584, forward strand.
ATTGAAGTTTTAAAAGGACCTACAGCAACTTTATTTGGCAGTACGACACCATCATTGGGTGGTTTAATAAACATTGTCACTAAAAAACCATATAAAGGTTTTGGAGGAAGCGTATCATATACAGGAGGATCATTTAATACACATAGAGTTTCTGCCGATATCAATACAGCTTTAGGAAAAAGTAAAGCACCATACTTTAGATTAACAAGTTCTTATTTAACAAAAGACAGCTGGCAAGATGCTGGTTTTAGAAAAACATTTTTTGTTGCGCCTTCAATTTCTTATGAAGTAAACTCACGTTTAAGTATATCTGCTGGTATTGAATACTCACAAACAGAACAAACAAATCCAGTAATGATGTTCTTGCGCTCTGGATATCCTATGGTATCTAATACTATAGATGAGTTGAATTTGGATAATAATTTATCGTTTACTAATAATGATTTATCGTTAAAATCTTCCACTCTTACCACAAGATTGGTTGGAGATTATAAAATTTCAAATACATGGAATTCTCAAACAATATTTGCTTCGAGTGCTTCTGAAAGCAAAGGATATTATCAATATGTGATAGAAGGTGCTGGATTTGCATTTTTAGCGCATCCAGACCCAAATGTTCAAGCATTTGCAACACAATTATTGCAACAAGATGTATTAACTAGATTAATAGATAAAAGAGACGACAATCTTAATACCGTAAATTTGCAACAAAATTTTATTGGCAATTTTAATTTAGGTGCCATAAAAAACAAAATGGTTATTGGTTTAGATTATTTATCAAAATCACGTACGACTAATAATCAAGCAACAGTACCATCTACTGGCTTACCATTTTTTGATGCATTCTTTACACCTCAAGGCATTATAATTCCTACTCCATTTACACCAAATGCTAACTATATTATTACAAGTGAAAATTTAGATCCTATTTTCGAACAAATACCCGTTAATAATATAGAAACAAAAAATCAAATATTTGCAACGTATGTTTCAAATGTGATGAAATTTAGTCCAAAACTTTCAGTAATGTTAGGGATGCGATTAAATTACTTTGATCAAGAAGGTGTAGCTAGTACAGATTTAGATGATTATACAAAAACAACATTGTCTCCTAATGCTGGAATTGTGTATCAACCAATTTTAAATAAACTATCCATCTTCGGGAATTACCAAACAGGATACTTAAATGTTAATTCACAAGTTGCTATTGATGGATCTGTAAAAACTTTCGATCCGGTAAAAACTAAACAATTCGAATTTGGAATAAAATCGAACTTTTTTAAAGGAAGATTAAATGCAGGTATTAGTTATTATGATATTACTGTAAATGACAAACCGGATAGAAATCCATACAATGGACTTGGTGCTGGAATTGTTTTAGAAGAATCAAAAAGTAAAGGGGTAGAGTTAGAAATTAATGCACAACCTGTAAATGGATTAAACATACGTGCTTCATATTCTTACAATCACGCTGAAATTACTAAGACTACTTTTGTAGATGAATTAAAAGGAAGAAGACCAGCTGAAGCAGGACCTGAAACTATTTATAATTTTTGGGCAGATTACAAATTTCAAGAAAATACAGCGTTAAAAAACTTTGGCCTTGGTTTTGGATTTGACGGAGTTTCTGAATACTCGCCTAGAAATAATGGTGTTACAGGAAAATTTACCATACCAAGCTATACCATTTTAAATGCCTCTGTTTATTACGATGCAAAACAATTTAGAATTGGAATAAAAGGAAACAATTTAACTGACGAGACCTATTATAAAGGTTGGGGAACAATAAATCCTCAAGAAACAATTAATTTCTTAGGAACTGTACAGTATAAATTTTAAATAAATTTGAGTTAGTTTTTTAAACAACTCTAGGTCATATATATGATTTAGAGTTGTTTTATTTAATATTACCTAAATGATAACGATTGGTGTTTTATTAATTTTATTAGGAAATATTGTTTTATACAATACTTCAAAAAAAGTTGAATTATATTCTAATACAACTGTAGAAAGATGGATTCAGCAACATACTAATTATTCACAAATTATAGGTTGCTTACTTTTAATTTCTGCTCTTCCATTTATATGTTATAGCATCGGAATCACATCAGGACTTATATTTTGGCTTGTTACTCTAATGTTATTTTTAAGTTTAGTTGTTGTCATTTCACCTTTAAAGATTGTAAACTACAAGCATCTCGCTATCGTTTTTTTAATACTAATAATTATTGAATATACTTTGTAAATATGCCCGCAAATAAGAAGTATTTAACAAAATCACCGTGGCAACAGTTTGCTAAAATATCTGCTGGTATTTTAGGAGGCTATTTGATTTCAGCTTTGATCCATATGTGTTTGCCTTTATGGTTGCCAAATCCAAAAGAAATTTTAATAACATCTATTTTTACATTATTTATAGTTTGGTGTGCTTTGCTGATAGTCCCTTTTTTATTTAAAAATGGCTGGAAAGCTTGGTTACTTTATCTTGTAATTATTGCTATACTCTATGGTATTTATATTATTGGTAATCAAAAAAATCCATTTATATAATGAGTAACAGAAATTACAACGTATTTTTTAACATACATACTGTTAGTGGTATTGTAATAAGTGCTGCTCTATATATTATATTTTTTGCAGGCGCTTTTTCATTGTTTAAAGAAGAAATTGGCATTTGGCAAGAAGGAAAAGCAATAAGTCATACAGAAAGAAAAAATATTGACTATGATCGTATTTTAAAAAATATAGATGAAAAACACGAACTAACAGGACGTGATTTACAAATTAATTTTGGTAAAAACAACGATAAAATTTATGTGCGTTTAGATGCGAGTAAAGATTCTTTAGCCTCAGAAAAAGCCAAATTGCGTGATTATTTTTCGGTTGATATAAACTCCGAAAAAACAAAAAGCTATGCCGAAAATTATAGCTTAGGAGAGTTTTTATATCGATTACATTTCTTTGCACAATTACCATATATAGGAATCTATTTGGCTGGTTTTGTATCATTATTTTTCTTATTCGCCATAGTAACTGGTGTAATTGTACATTGGAAAAAAATTATATCAAATTTCTATTCCTTTAATCCTAAAATTGCTTTAAAACGTGTTTGGACAGATGCACATACTGCACTTGGTATTATTGGTTTGCCTTTTCAATTTATGTTTGCAGTAACAGGAGCATATTTTTGTTTAAGTCTTTTGGTATTACTTCCTGCTAATTTTCTCTATAATGGCGACCAAAACAAATTGATGGAAGATTTACGACCAATCAGTATATCTTCCGATTGGATTGAAAAATCTAATGATGCTATGCCTAGTTTTAATCAATTTGCAAAACAGACTGCTAAACGATGGGATGATTTTCATTTGACGAGAGGGTTTATTAAAAATTATCGAGGAACCAATATGAAATTTGTTATTAATGGTGAACTAAAAGAAAGTAAACGTTTTATTGGTGTAGGGAGTATTTCATACGATCCTTATTCTGGAAACATTGAAACTAAAAAAGATCCTAATAAATTATCTTATCTAGAAGACTCTCAATTTGTTTTAGGACGTCTTCATTTTGGAGAATCTGGAGGTATTTCGATGAAAATCATCTATTTTATTTTAGCATTAATTACATGTTTTGTAATTATTACTGGTGTTTTAATTTATATAGAAGCACGAAATAAAAAAAGCGTGACTTTAAAGCAGCGTTTATATACTGCAAAAGTTGGTCATATTTATATGGCAATTTGCTTGTCTATGCTTCCAGTTACTGCTCTTTCTTTCTTATTTGTAAAACTCACAAACACTTATTTTAACGACAAACTAACAGCGATTTATAGTTTTTATTTTATCGTTTGGTTGCTTATTATATTATTTTTTAGATTTAAAAGATATAATTATTATATCAATAAAGTAAGTCTTCTATTTGGTGCAATATTTGGTTTTTTAATACCTATTATAAATGGAATTATCTCTGGTAATTGGATTTGGAAAACTTATACCCAAGGGCAGTTTGACATCTTATTAATTGATGTGCTTTGGATTGTAATTGCTACTTTTTCTTTACTATTCTACTTAAAAATAAAACCAAAAGTAAAAGAGAAAAGTGCTTTTACTAAAAACCCAATTGATTATAAAAATATTGAAGCTTTAAAGTTAGATGAAGCTAATAAATTACAAGCAACACCAAAAGAACCAAATTCTATAACTACAAAACAAACAGATAAAAACCATATTGAAATGAGAACAAAAATTATTATTCTTTGGCTATTTTTAGGGTTAGGATGGATTGTGCATCACATCTATGGATTATTCAATATCTATTATAACGAGACCCTAATTATGGATGGAGCAACAGGAGAAGCACCTTTAATACATCATATTTATAGAATACTTTTTGAAGGCTTATGTTTACTTTTCGCTTTACTAACAATAGAGGTTTCTAAACAATGGTTTAAATGGACAGCTTTTATTTGGGCAATAATTGCAGGTTTGTACAATGTATATCATTTTGTGGAAGCGCTACTTTTTGAAAGCTCTAATATTTCAGAAATATTTATGCTTTTATTAGTATCGCTAGCAAGTATTTTCTTAGTAAGGAATTTATTCTTGTGGAAAAAGTAATAATACTTTGGTATCAAATTACCATTCCATACACTTTTACACCAACGCTTCATCCAAGCAAAAAAGAGTATTCCATTACATCGCAGAAGAAACATTTGAGAAAAAAACTTTTGAATAAGGTTATTGCTTATTTATTAAGGCTATTGACAGTTGAATTTAGGAAAGATTCAAGCCGATAAGCATTTTAAAAATGAATTGGAAGTGCTGAAGACAAATGCTTGAGAAAGAAATTACTGTGTACAACAATGTATATAAAACATAGCTTTTATAAGCTTTTCGAGAGGTTTTTTCTTGTTTATTGAGTCCGCCAAATTTTTATTTTTGTATATTTAGAAATCAAAAGATAAATAGAAAAAATAAAAATTCGGCTACATGTATAATCCGAAAAATAGTGTGTTTTCACACGCTACGTTTCATATACGGAGACGTTGTAAGTAATATGAAGAAACACTTTTTACTCATATTTTTAATTCTAAATTCTATTGGAATTTTAGCTCAAAATGAAAAACTTATTTTGACTGAAAATGAAAACGAATTATGGTTTGAATCGCTGAACGAAACGGAAATACTTACCGAAAAAATTGAATTGATAAATAATCGGCTGATTCAAGACTTAAATGTTTATATTGAATGGGAATTCCCAGATGGAATGACTATGGAGAGAACACCAAAATTTGATAGTATTCGAAAAATTAGAACTAAAGGATTCTGTAAACCACTTTATGTTGTTAAATATAAAACTAAACAAATTGTCTTCCAAATTGAGAATCCATTAAATGTAGAATTGACAAGTTCGGTGACTGAACTTATTACTAAAGATAATATTTCGAATGTAGAAATCTGGTCTAACGACAAAAGGCAAGTTTTATATGGAACAAGTGCGGATTATGGTATTGTCTTTTTGGAAACTAAAAAACGAAGAGTATTTAAAGCATTTAAAAAAATGGAATTGACGAATTGGAAGTATGATGAAATTGCGAATTATTGACAAACAGCACGAAAAACACTACTTACAACAACATATATAATTTATTACTAGTGCTTAACTACTTACGAAAATCCTTAGGGGATTTTCTATTCCGTTTTTATTTAATATATTTAGAACTTGAAACACGCAACAAACCATATATAAAAACGTTAGTTTTCATTGCTCAGAAAAAATGAGAATATTAAAGAAAAAAGAGAATTATTGAGAATGTTTTTGAATAATTAAAAATCAATAAATCGTAAATTTTTAAACTCATAAAAAACGCTGTTTTGCATAAATCTAAAAAAAGAATATTTAGAGTTTTAAAGAAAAAGTTTAGAAAAAAACTAACAAATTGAAAATCTTTAAACTCGTGAAAAATTGCTAGTTTGAGTAAATCCAAAAAAGAATATTTAGAATTTTAAAGAAAAAGTTTTATGAAATATAACAAATTTTGAATTTTAAACTCGTGAAAAAAACCTGTTTTACGTGAATCTAAAAAAGAATGTTTAGAATTTTAAAGAAAAAATAAAACATAAAAAAATCTTGAATTTTAAATTCTTGAAAAACTTAGAAACGCAAAAAAACGTGCTTATAAAAATGTTTCGCAACGAAAAACTAACAACGTATATAATTAATTGCTGGTTTTCGCCTACATACGAAAATCCCTTGGGGATTTTCTATTCCGATTTTTTTTACTAAATTTAGTCCCGAATCACGCAACAAATCATATACAAATCCGTTGCCAAACATTTATTGAAATGTAAAATCCTGAAATAGGTTGACTAAAATTTAAACACTTTTAGTTAAACTATGGACACAAAGACAAAACTACCCTGCCGAAAAAAGAACTACAATAAAGTAGGTTTTGAACTCAAATTATTCATCATTGACCAAATTCATAATGGACGTATTTCTGTTAATTACGCCGCTAAAAAATACGATATTTCTAGAGCTACAATTCAGTACTGGATCAAAAAATATAGTACTTTTGAACAAAAAAAATTAAGCGTGAGTAAACAAGATGAAATCAAAAAACTCAAAGAGAAAATTGAAGAACTAGAATTTGTAAAAGATTTTCAACAAGATATTATCGCTGATATGGAAATCATTACTGGTGTCGATATGTCAAAAAAGTCATTGCCCAAAACATTAGCAGAAGAGATTCAAAAAAAGAAGCAAAACCGTTTAAAAGAAAATGGTTAATTCAATGTTTTGGGATTAGTAAACAGGCCTTTTACAAACGATTAAAATCTTATCAAATAAAGCAAAATAACGAACTTATATTAACACAATTAGTCAAACAATGTCGTGATAGAATTGGTCAGAAATTAGGGGCTAAAAAACTATATCATCAATTAAAAATTGATATCGATAAAAAAGGAATAAAAATAGGGCGAGACAAGTTCTATAATTTCTTAAGAAGCCATAGATTACTAGTACCTAGAACAAAAAACTATCATATTACAACGAATTCTAAACATCATTTTTATAAGTATAAAAACCTTGTATCAAACAAAATCCCGACAAGAGCGGAACAACTTTGGGTAACAGATATTACCTATATAAAAACAGAAAAAGGTCATAATTATTTAGCTTTAGTAACAGATGCATATTCTAAGAAAATAATGGGGTATAAATTAGACACACATATGAGAACATCGCTTTGTATAGATGCACTCAAAATGGCTATCAAAAATCGAAAATATCCGAATGAAAAACTAATTCATCATTCAGATAGAGGACTACAATATTGCAATCCGACTTATACCCTATTTGCTGAAAAAAATGGTTTAATTATGAGTATGACTGAAAAATATGATCCATATGAAAATGCTATCGCTGAAAGAATTAATAGAACTTTAAAATATGAATATGGTTTGAAACTAACAATTAAAAACACTATTTTAGCAAAGAAAATTACAAAAAGTGCTATTAATATTTATAACAACCTTCGTCCACATTTAAGTCTCGATTTAAATACTCCTAAGAAGGTTCATATAAATCAAAATATCGAATATAAATCATATCGAAGAAATAAAAAAAATCTGGAATTATTAACCTTATAAATTCAAAAAAAAGGTCAACCTATTTCAGGACAATACACCGAAATAAATCAATGAAATTCGAACTATGAAAAAAGATTCTTATTCTGGACTTTCTTGGATGACAGAGGAAATAAAAAACGAATCAATTATACGAGATAAAATTGTTGAAAATGAAGATATTGAAAGTCTTTTTTCTTTAAAAGACAATTCTGACTTTTCAATTGCATTATTTAAAATCCTTCAAAAAAGGAACGAAAAAGAACCTAATTCTTTAAATGAAATTGAACTGAATTTATTTTTATGTATGAATTTGGAAAATGCAGGTCAAGCAGATAGTATTTTGTCTTTTTTACAAGAATGGTTTCCTGAACAGAATGAAAAAGTTATTAAATCGCTGAATGAAATTGGAGCGTCTAAATCATCTGAAATAATAAAAAAAGCGATTGAATTACTTCCTGAAAATGGTACTTGGTTTTTTGAAAGTTCAAACGAAGAATCTGAAAGAATAATGAGTGAATTAGATTCTGAATTTTCTAATTATCCAGATGGTCCAATGAGAAATTTATATCGAAAATATGCCGAAAAAAACAGGAATGAATTATAAAACCTACCTACAACACCGTATATAATTTATTGCTAGTTCTAGCCTACTTACGAAAATCCTTAGGGGATTTTCTATTCCGCTTTTATTTACTAAATTAGTTGCTCGAAATACGCAACAAATAATATACAAAAACGTTGGGCACAAGCCGACAAAAAAAAATGCTAGAAAGTATAATATTTATGATTTTGTCTTTTATTGGAATAATCAGTTTGATTATTTCAGTAATAATTTTATTAGTTGGATTAATTAAAAAATCAAGAAAAGTAAAAATGACTGGCTTGATTTTCTTAATAATTCCGATTTTTTGTTACGGATTAATTCAATTTTGGTATAAAACTGTAATTCCAAATTCTAATGACAGAATATCGAATGATTTTGTCGGAGTTTATTCAACTCATAAAGTTAAATCAACTAAATTTCTGAAACGAAATGGATTGTATGATAAAGAACGATTTCTAATTTTAAAAGACAACGGAACATATGAATTTGATTCAATTCCAGGAGTTGATTTATGGAAAACTGGAAAATGGGAGTCTGGAGGAATTGATGGAGTTTTTAATTTTTACAATAATAAAGGTCATTTAATTGACAGAGGAATGCCTTTTGGAAGTGGAGATAATTGTGGATTGGAATTTGATTTTTATCCAAATCCAAAAGATTTTAGAAAAAGCGAAAATTTAACTTTAAGAAAAAAAACAGATTGAAAAGCCAGTGCCCAACACCTCATATAATTTATGCTTAAATTTGAACTAGTACAAACTGACAAACATTCAACCAACGATTTGCTACCACCGAAAAATCTCCGATTTTTAGGCGCACAAATCATATAAAATCTCGTTGCCAAAAACTCGGAAAAATAAAATACTGAAAACCATTTTTACTGAATAAAAACGTAGAATTAAAGTTTTACTAAAATTGAATAATTTAGAAAATATTTCAAAAATTAGAATTTTATAAAAACTGAAAATAAATATTACGGAATTTAAAAACGCAGAATTAAAATTTTTCTCAAATTCAATAATTTAGAAAATATTGAAAAATTTAGAATTTTATAAAAATGGAAATAAATATCGCGGAATTGAAAACGTAGAATTGAAATTTTGCTAAAATTCAATAATTTAGAAAATATTGAAAATTTAGAGTTTTTTAAAAGCTGAAAATAAATATCACGGAATTGAAAACGCAGAATTAAAATTTTGCTCAAATTCAATAATTTAGAAAACATTGAAAATTTAGAGTTTTTTAAAAAGCTGAAAATAAATATTACGGAATTAAAAACGCAGAATTAAAATTTTGCTCAAATTCAATAATTTAGAAAACATTGAAAATTTAGAGTTTTTTAAAAAGCTGAAAATAAATATTACGGAATTAAAAACGCAGAATTAAAATTTTGCTCAAATTCAATAATTTAGAAAATATTTAAAATTTAGAATTTAAACAAAAAATCGCATTTGGCAACACCGTGCATAGTTCATTGCTTGTTGATTTTCTTGCAGAAAATCCTCGCGCACGTTGAAGTTTTAGTTTTTTAAACTATATTTAGTGCTGTAATTCCGCAACGAAACCATGCACAAATACGTTAGTTTTTATCGCTCGAAAAAATTAACATCTAGAGAAAATAATAAATAATTGAAAATTTTAAAAAGTAATTTAATAAAAAACTTATAACTCTCTGAGTTAAAAATAACAGCGGGAATTTAGCTTGTTTTCGGGACTTAAAATGCGAAAATTAGTTCGCAGAATTTCTATAAAATTAAAATGTAGAAACGTTAGCTATTTGCTGAATTAAAAAACTCCTAAAACAAAAGAATTAAAACCTTAAAAAAGTTTGAATAAAAAATATAGAAACGTAAAAATTTACGCGAGAATAAAAAAGTAGAAACGTAAATTAAACGTGCTTGTTTAAATGTCTCGCAACAAAAACTAACAACGTATATAATTCATTGCTTACTGATTTTCCTGCGGAAAATCCTTGCAAACGTAAATGTTTGAGTTTTTTAAACTATATTAGTGCTATGATTTCGCAACGAAATCATATACAAGAACGTTGCAATTAATGGCGGAATTTCAGCCAGAAATTCCTAATTAGTGATTTATCTTTTCTAGAAATTAATATTGAAAAATATTGCGCTAGAAAAATTGAAAATGACTTCTACTCTATTTTTAGAAAATGAATCCTAAAAAAGAGAAAAAAAAGAATTGAACGCTGAAAAATGAATCGTGAATAAATAGGCGGAAATTAATTAAGGCGGAGTTTTAAGCTGAAACGTGAAAAAAAGGCAGAAGTTAACGCTGAAAATAAAGCGTGAAAAAAAAAAGAAAGAGAAATAAAACGGAAAAATTGAAAATTAAAAAACGAGAAATATAGTTAGAAAATCACTAATTGCAACACCATATATAATTTATTGCTTGTGATTAACTACTTACGAAAATCCTTAGGGATTTTCTATTCCGTTTTTATTTACTAAATTAGTTGCTCGAAAAACGCAACAAACCATATATAAAAACGTTGGCATTCATTGACCAAAAAACCAAAATCTGAATTAAAAATAAAAAAATGATTAAAAGAAACGGAGCATCAATTTTAATAATAATTTCAAGTATCATAGGTATTTTGAATGTTGATTTTTCTAATATTTCAGAACCAAAAAATTATTGGAATTTAATTATATCATCATTTATTATTTTGGCATCAATAATATTAATTTATAGTACGGAATCAAAATTTAAGAAAAATATAGAATCTGAATAAAATTAATAGCGGATTTTTAGCACGCTTATGGAATTAGAAACAGAACTGAAAAGCAAAGTCTGAATTGAATGCAGAATTTAGCAAGCTGTGGAATTTCTCACTCAATCGGAATTTATAAAGTTTGCGGAATAAAAAAGAATCTACTCAAATACTCGATACATAACTTAAAGAATTAGAATCTGAAAAAATAAAACAACGAAATGCCAACACCATATATAATTTATTACTTGTAATTAACTACTTACGAAAATCCTTGGCGGATTTTCTATTCCGTTTTTATTTACTAAATTAGTTGCTCGAAATACGCAACAAACCATATATAAAAACGTTCTACGCAATTTAAACCAAGAACATTACAATTTATGAGAAACCTGATTTTAGCGATATTAATCCTTTTAAATTTTTCTTATGTCAATTCACAGGAAAATAAAATTGACCATAATAAAGTTAAAGAAGACTTAAACGAAATTATAAATCACCTTTCACAGAATTATATTTATTTAAAAGAAAAAAATGTTGATTTAAAATGTATTCAAGAATATTATGACAGACAAATTCCTAAAATAAAATCAAAAGAAGAAATCGTACTGTTCTTCGAGTATTTACTCAATGAGTTTTCCGATAGTCACGTACATCTAAATACAGCTTACAATTCCTCTTATCGTTTGTTCTCACCAATTTATGCAACAGTAAAAAATGAGAAGGTAATTATTTCCAATGTTTGGCAAACCCAAATTAAAAATCTCGACCAAAATTTAATTGGAACGGAACTACTAAAAATAAACGGAACTGATTTGAATAAAGCTGTTGAAAAGTTTCCAACTCATTGCAATGATAAAAGTTCTCCAAAACTTAGAGAGTGGATTTTAAATAAGATTTTAGCGGGACGCTATAATCAACCAAGAATATTAACTTTAAAAGTAAAAAATAATCAAATCATTGAATTTGACATAGATAAACTCAAAATATTAAAGAATTCTACACTTTTAACATCAAAAACAGAAAACAAAATTGGAATAATTACAATAAATAATTCTTTGGGAAATAACAACCTAATAAATGAATTTGATAAGGCACTTGATAGTTTAATGCATACTAAAGGATTGATAATTGATTTGAGAAATACTGTGGATGGAGGGAATTCTTATGTTGCTCGTGGAATTATGAGCAGGTTTATAAAAGAACCGAAACCTTATCAAAGACATTTAACGACAGAACAATATGATGGAAATCCTAAAATTGCACGAAGTTGGGTTGAGTATGTAAGTCCAAGATATATACAATATAAAAAACCAGTTGTGATTATAGTTGGTCGCTGGACAGGAAGTATGGGAGAAGGACTTGCAATCGGATTTGAAGGAATAAATAGAGCAGAAATTGTTGGTTCAGAAATGGAAAGATTAGCAGGAGAAATGAATGGGTTTTCGTTTAAACATCGAAATTTTGGATACAGTCTTTCAACAGCAAAACTTTATCATATAAATGGAATACCAAGGGAAAAGTATGTTCCAACTAATTATGTAAAACAAACAACAAGTGAAAAAGACGAATTTCTTAAAAAGGGAATTGAACTGATTAACAAAATGGCGGAATAAAAACTGCGTAGAACACCGTATATAATTTATTGCTAGTTCAAGCCTACTTACGAAAATCCTCGCGGATTTTCTATTCCGCTTTTATTTACTAAATTAGTTGCTCGAAAAACGCAACAAATAATATACAAAAACGTTGCAAGTAATGGCGGAATTCCCTCAGAAATTTCTAATTAGTTATTTATCTTTTCTAGAAATTAATATTGAATAATATTACGCTGGAAAAATTGAAAATGACTGCTACTCTATTTTTAGAAAATGAATCCTAAAAAAGAGGAAAACAGAATTAACTCTGAAAAATGAAGCGTGAATAAATAGGCAGAAATTAATTAAAGCGGAGTTTTAAGCAGAAACGTGAAAAAAGCAGAAGTTAACGCTGAAAATAAAGCGTAAATAAATAGGTGGAAATTAATTAAGGCGGAGTCTTAAGTAGAAACGTAAAAAAAAGAGAAATAAAACGGGAAAATTGAAAATTAATAAATGAGAAATTTAGTTAGAAAATCACTACTTGCAACAACATATATAATTTATTCCTAGTGCTTATCTACTTACGAAAATCCTTAGGGGATTTTCTATTCCGTTTTTATTTAATATATTTAGAACTTGAAATACGCAACAAATCATATATAAAACCGTTGGGTTTCATTTGAGAAAAAAATAGTTAAAATTTGAAAATTTAGTTTTTAAATAAAATTTAAAATAGCTCGAAAAATATTTAGAAAAAAGCTTCTTTAATTACCTCAGGAAATCGCACAAAAAATCATTTTGAAAATTATAGTTTTTTTAATAATATTTTTTGCATTTTGAAAAATTCTAATTGAAAACTGTTGTGTAAAAAGTCATTTTAAAAACTATAGTTTTTTTAATAATATTTTTTGCATTTTGAAAAATTCTGATTGAAAACTGTTGTGTGAAAATAGAAACGTGAAATGAAAGAGTTTTAAAATCAAATTCTACATTATTTTACTTTTTGAAAAATTTTTAAAAATATGAAAAATCGGAATTGAAGCTCAAAAGCGTGAAAATTAAAACCGTAGATTTAAAAACTGTGAGAAAAATAATTATTGAAAAATATGAGAATTAAAAAAAGGTAGAAAAAAAACACAAAATCCATAAAACGAAAACCCAACAACGTGCATAGTTCATTGCTTGTTGATTTTCTTGCAGAAAATCCTCGCGCATGTTAAAGTTCTCGTTTTTTAAACTATATTAGTGCTATGATTTCGCAACGAAACCATGCACAAAAACGTTGCCACACATATGAGAAAAACCAGTTTTATCATTTTAACTTTAGTATTCAATTTAATGTTGAATGCTCAAAATTTGGATTTCGGAAATTTCCCATCCGAAAATATTGATGAAAAACCTATGCTCACTTCTGACTTACTAAAGTCATTGAATTGGGGAAAATTAAAAGAGTTTAGTAACTCTAACAATGGTCATTATACTTATGAACGAAAAGATAGTTTATTAGTCGAATATGAATATATTCAACAAGGTCGAGTGGCTGATTTTGAAATCACAAGTTTTAAAGGAAAAGTGTTAGAATATCAATGCCAAATATCTAATTCAACAAAAGAAACAAACACAAATTATTTCGACAAAAAATTATGGTTAGAATATGCTCATTCATATCTACCAAGTCTTGCAGATAGTTTGAAATTGACTATTAACGAACCAAAAAGAATTTTAAAAGCATATTACAAATTGTTGGGAGTTGGAACTTACGATGAATATGGTTGGATTTGCGAATATTCAACTATTGGAAGAGCAACTGACCGAAGAATGGCTGTTATCGAATTATTTGGTCGAGAAGAATTATTGTGGCAACTTTTAGAATATCCAAATGTTCACGTTCAATTATATGTTGCTGATGCTTTAATTTATTCAGATTTTAGAGATAAACAAATGATTGAGGAATATAAAGAAAACAGGAAATACAAAACTGCTCGTGAAATGATAAAGTATTTAAAAGACGAATTGTTGACCAAAGCAGAATGGAAAAAAATATATGAATTAAGAGATAGTAACCAAAAAGTAAGTACTTGTAAAAGCGGAACAGGTTCTTTTAAAATTTATGAAAATAACACTTCCGAATTGTTAAGTGAACAAGCAATTTCTAAAATCCCGAAAAGATATGAGAAATTGAAAAAATTAGGCTACTTGCGATAAAATACGTGTGGCAACACCGTATATAATTTATTACTAGTTCTAACCTACTTACGAAAATCCTTAGGGGATTTTCTATTCCGCTTTTATTTACTATATTTAATGCTTGAAATACGCAACAAATAATATACAAAAACGTTGCAAGTAATGGCGGAATTCCCTCAGAAATTTCTAATTAGTGATTTATCTTTTCTAGAAATTAATATTGAATAATATTACGCTGGAAAAATTGAAAATGACTGCTACTCTATTTTTAGAAAATGAATCCTAAAAAAGAAGAAAACAGAATTAACGCTGAAAAATGAAGCGTGAATAAATAGGCGGAAATTAATTAAAGCGGAGTTTTAAGCAGAAACGTGAAAAAAGCAGAAGTTAACGCTGAAAATAAAGCGTGAATAAATAGGCGGAAATTAATTAAAGTGGAGTTTTAAGCAGAAATGTGAAAAAAGCAGAAGTTAACGCTGAAAATAAAGTGTGAATAAATAGGTGGAAATTAATTAAGGCGGAGTTTTAAGTAGAAACGTAAAAAAAAGAGAAATAAAACGGGAAAATTGAAAATTAAGAAATGAGAAATTTAGTTAGAAAATCACTACTTGCAACAACATATATAATTTATTGCTAGTGCTTATCTACTTACGAAAATCCTTAGGGGATTTTCTATTCCGTTTTTATTTAATATATTTAGAACTTGAAACACGCAACAAACCATATACAAATCCGTTAGCAAACATTTGAGAAAAAACTATGTACCAAATAAACACAAACGCAGGAGCAACCAAAATAGATAAATTACCAGAAAAATGTCCTTTCTGTCATAGTGGAATATCGCCAAAAACAATAAATGGGAATAGTGGAAATGGACGTATGGAAATATTTATGTCTTGCCCGAAAAGTACTTGTAAAAATTCATTCATTGGATATTACAAATACGAAAATAATATGTGGCGATATACCAATGAAACTACTTGTAAAATCCTGAAATAGGTTGACTAAAATTTAAACACTTTTAGTTAAACTATGGACACAAAGACAAAACTACCCTGCCGAAAAAAGAACTACAATAAAGTAGGTTTTGAACTCAAATTATTCATCATTGACCAAATTCATAATGGACGTATTTCTGTTAATTACGCCGCTAAAAAATACGATATTTCTAGAGCTACAATTCAGTACTGGATCAAAAAATATAGTACTTTTGAACAAAAAAAATTAGGCGTGAGTAAACAAGATGAAATCAAAAAACTCAAAGAGAAAATTGAAGAACTAGAATTTGTAAAAGATTTTCAACAAGATATTATCGCTGATATGGAAATCATTACTGGTGTCGATATGTCAAAAAAGTCATTGCCCAAAACATTAGCAGAAGAGATTCAAAAAAAGAAGCAAAACCGTTTAAAAGAAAATGGTTAATTCAATGTTTTGGGATTAGTAAACAGGCCTTTTACAAACGATTAAAATCTTATCAAATAAAGCAAAATAACGAACTTATATTAACACAATTAGTCAAACAATGTCGTGATAGAATTGGTCAGAAATTAGGGGCTAAAAAACTATATCATCAATTAAAAATTGATATCGATAAAAAAGGAATAAAAATAGGGCGAGACAAGTTCTATAATTTCTTAAGAAGCCATAGATTACTAGTACCTAGAACAAAAAACTATCATATTACAACGAATTCTAAACATCATTTTTATAAGTATAAAAACCTTGTATCAAACAAAATCCCGACAAGAGCGGAACAACTTTGGGTAACAGATATTACCTATATAAAAACAGAAAAAGGTCATAATTATTTAGCTTTAGTAACAGATGCATATTCTAAGAAAATAATGGGGTATAAATTAGACACACATATGAGAACATCGCTTTGTATAGATGCACTCAAAATGGCTATCAAAAATCGAAAATATCCGAATGAAAAACTAATTCATCATTCAGATAGAGGACTACAATATTGCAATCCGACTTATACCCTATTTGCTGAAAAAAATGGTTTAATTATGAGTATGACTGAAAAATATGATCCATATGAAAATGCTATCGCTGAAAGAATTAATAGAACTTTAAAATATGAATATGGTTTGAAACTAACAATTAAAAACACTATTTTAGCAAAGAAAATTACAAAAAGTGCTATTAATATTTATAACAACCTTCGTCCACATTTAAGTCTCGATTTAAATACTCCTAAGAAGGTTCATATAAATCAAAATATCGAATATAAATCATATCGAAGAAATAAAAAAATCTGGAATTATTAACCTTATAAATTCAAAAAAAAGGTCAACCTATTTCAGGACAATACAACTGTTGGAAATCTAACAACTAAAGAATTCAGTGATAGTATTCAAGAAATATCACCATCATTTGTGAAAATATATAACGAGGCATATTCTGCTGAACAACAAAATCTAAAAGAAATATGTGGAGTTGGATACAGAAAAGCGTTGGAGTTTTTAATAAAGGATTATGTAATCTTGAATAATAAAGAAAAAGAAGATAAGATTTTAAAAATGGGACTTGGAAATTGTATAAAAGATTTAGTTACTGATGACAGAGTTAAATCTGTTTCTAAAAGAGCTGTTTGGCTCGGAAATGACGAAACTCATTACGTACGAAGATGGGAAACTAAAAATCTTGAGGATTTAAAAAAACTAATCAGTTTAACCGTACATTGGATTGAAATGGAAAAACTGACTGAAAGTTTTGAAACAGAAATGCCTGAATAAAAAACATTTGCTAACACCGTATATAATTTATTGCTAGTGCTAGCCTACTTACGAAAATCCTTAGGGGATTTTCTATTCCGCTTTTATTTACTATATTTAATGCTCGAAATACGCAACAAATAATATACAAAAACGTTAGGCACAAGTTGACCAAAAATGCGAACACAAGAATATAATAGAATAACGAAAGAAAGAAACGTACTTGATTTTGGAACGCTGAAAGAAACTAAAAAGCAACTTGAAATTAACAAATTGACTGAACTTGAATCTGAAATTGACCGAATAATAAAGGAAAACAAAATTCAAAAACCCGAATTGCACAATGAACCGAATAGTACAGAAACTAACTTTTTCCTAATTGATTTAAACTCTGACCAAATTGAAATAATAGTTTCTATTTTTGGAGATTTAGAAGTTGGAAATCTCGGATTGAATTACGAATCGACTTATTCCGCTAACTTTTTTGCTAAAATGCTTGATAAGTGGAGTAATTTACCAGATTATAGATAAAAAATGAGTGAAGAAAAACAATCATACCTAAACGCTGAACAAATCAGAGAAGGATCTCAAAAAGGACTAAAGAAATATGAAAACTTGAGTTTTATTGAACAATATGCTATGTATATGGGAATGGCACAATTACTCGAATTTGGACTGAAAAAGTTATATGAAGAGAAATTTGGAGGAAATCTTGACAATATGGAAAGATGGACTCTTGGGAAAACTAAAGTTGAACTTGAAAGAAAAGGATTGAGAGAAGACTTCATTACTCTTCTCAAAGAAGTTACGGATTCAAGAAATCATATAGCACACGAAATTTTAGCAAATGAGGCACTTATGAATGGAACGATGAATAAATTAAATATACAAGGAGGGTTTTCGAAAAACAAGAGAATACTTTGGAAAGCAATAAATGAACTTGAACACGCCTGTTTTCTTTTTGACTGGACTAATGAAAATAATGGTTGGGATTAAAAACCAGTGCCTAACACCGTGTATAATTAATGGCTAATCCTCTCCTACTTACGAAAATCCTCGCGGATTTTCTATTCGTTTTTTATTTACTAAATTAGGTGCTTGAAAACGCCACAAATCATACACAAACACGTTGTAATTAATGGCGGAATTCAGCCAGGAATCCCTAATTAGTGATTTATCTTTTCTAGAAATTAATATTGAATAATATTACACTGGAAAAATTGAAAATGACTTCTACCCTATTTTTAGAAAGTAAATCCTAAAAAAGAGAAAAACAGTATTAAACTCTGAAAAATGAAGCGTGAATAAATCGGTGGAAATTAATTAAAGTGGAGTTTTAAGCAGAAACGTGAAAAAAGACAGAAGTTAACGCTGAAAATAAAGCGAAAATTAATTGAAGCGGAGTTTTAAGCAGAAACGTGAAAAAAGGCAGAAGTTAACGCTGAAAATAAAGCGTGAATTAATTAAGGCGGAATTTTAAGACGAAAACGGAAAAAAGAAAGATAAATAAAACGGAAAAATTGAAAATTAAGAAATGAGAAATATAGTTAGAAATTCACTAATTACAACAACATATATAATTTATTGCTAGTGCTTATCTACTTACGAAAATCCTTAGGGGATTTTCTATTCCGTTTTTATTTAATATATTTAGAACTTGAAATACGCAACAAACCATATATAAAACCGTTGCCTACTATAGCGGAAAACACTCAGACGCAATCAATTCGGAATAAAAAATTGAGTTTATATAAAATAGACTTAAAATAACTCAGAGTTTTCACTCAATCGTGGAAAAAATTACAACAGAATTTCAACAAATTTTGAAAATAAAATTACACCCTAAAATAATTTTCCTGAATTACTCAATCAGCCAAAAAAAATTACAAGAAAAATTGAGTGATTTTTCGAAATTAAATAACTTTTGAAAAATAGAATTGTACCCTAAAGACTTTCAGGAATTGCTCACTCAAGCGCGAAAAAAATATAATGGAATTTTAGAAAGTTTATGTAATCAAATCCTAGACTAAAAAAAATTAGACTTGCTAAATCTAACTGAATTTAAAAACAAACTGAATTAAAATTTACTTAAAAAATGAAAAAACTACAGTAGGCAACAACGTATATAATTCATTGCTTAATGATTTTCCTGCGGAAAATCCTTGCACACGTAAATGTTTGAGTTTTTTAAACTATATTAGTGCTATGATTTCGCAACGAAATCATATACAAGAACGTTACCATACATTAAAAACCAAGCCTTATGGAGGAATTTGAAAAAAAATATAAATATCTCAATTATGATAAATTTATGAATGAGATTACAATTAATTATAAAAATTCTTCTAAAGAAAGATTATTTGACAAAATACTAACACCAGCAAATTTTGAAAATATAGATTTTGAACAATTAATTAAAATGAAATCCTTATTGAAGACCTTTAATCCTAATGATGAAAAAGTTAAATTATTACTCAAAACTCGGCTCGAATTAGTACAAAAAGCTCTTAATGCTTTAAAATAAGAAAATTATATTCGATAAATTTAGGAATTTATTTAAGAAATTAAACTGAAATGAATGAAGAAGAAAAGATAATATTAATTGATAAAGTTTTACAAGGCTTTAAAAAAAATATTAAATACTGTTCCTGAATTAATCGATGGATTTCAAAAATATCCAAGCTATAAATCTGAAAAACTTGAATTCGATAAAAAAATAAGGAATCTTGAAAGTCAATTAAAAGTTACGAATTTAGTAAAGAACTATTGGTGGATTATAATTACTGCAGTCGGAATTGGCTTTTCGATTTCTGAAATAATAAAAAACGTATGGTAACACCGTATATAATTTATTGCTAGTGCTAACCTACTTACGAAAATCCTTAGGGGATTTTCTATTCCGCTTTTATTTACTAAATTAGTTGCTTGAAACACGCAACAAACCATATACAACAACGTTGGCAATAATAAAAAACCACAAAAAACACCAAATCGGGAACTTTTTTTATTATATTTGCATTGTCAAAAAATAAAACTGTGAGAATAATATCAAGAAGAACACTACGAGAATTTTGGGAAAAACACGCTGATAGTGAACAACAATTAAAAGCTTGGTATCGTGAAACAGAAAAAGCAAATTGGAAAAATATAAATGAATTAAAAATTGAATATCCTAGCGCTAGTGTTTTAAAAGACAATAGAATAGTTTTCAATATTAAAGGAAATAATTATAGACTCATTGTTAAAATGAATTTTGAATTTCAAGTATCTTGGATTCTATTTATTGGAACTCATGCAGAATATGATAAGATTAATGCTAACAAATTATAATTATGCAAATTAAACCTATAAAAAACGAAACAGATTACCAGGAAGCTCTTAATAGACTTGAATTAATTTTTGAAGCAACAAAAGGAACAAAAAAAGGAGATGAACTTGAAATACTTACTATTCTAATTGACAAATATGAAAATGAAAATTTTCCAATTGGAATGCCTGATCCTATTGAAGCTATTAAATTCAGAATGGAACAAATGGGAATGAAACAAAAAGATCTTGCTGAACTTGTTGGTTTTAAAAGTAGAGTAAGTGAAATTTTAAATAAAAAACGAAAACTAACTTTAAAAATGATTAGGAAAATTAGTGATTCGTTACATATACCTACTGATGTCTTAATACAAGAATATATTGTAGAATAAAAATTACTATTGCCAACAGCGTATATAATTTATTGCTAGTACTCGCCTACTTACGAAAATCCTTAGGGATTTTCTATTCCGCTTTTATTTACTAAATTAGTTGCTCGAAATACGCAACAAACCATATACAAACCGTTGGGTTTCATTAGCGGAAATCGTTAAAATTTGAAAATTTAGTTTTTAAATAAAATTTAAAAATAGCAGAGAAAATATTTAGAAAAAGCTCCTGTAATTACCTCAGGAAATCGCACAAAAAATCATTTTGAAAATTATAGTTTTTTAAGAATGTTTTTTACATTTTGAAAAATTCTAATTGAAAATTGTTGTGTGAAAATAGAAATATAAAATGAGAGAATTTTAAAATCAAATTTTACATTTTCTATATTTTGAAAAATTATAGTTCAAAACTGTTGTGTGAAAATAGAAACGTGAAATGAAAGAGTTTTAAAATCAAATTTTACATTTTCTACATTTTGAAAAATTTTAGAAAATATGAAAAATAGAAATTGAAGCTCAAAGCGTGAAAATTAAAACCGTAGAATTAAAAACTTTGAGAAAAATAATTACTGTAAAATATGAGAATTTAAAAAATAGGTAGAAAAAAAATACAAAAACTATAAAACGAAAACCCAACAGCGTGCATAGTTCATTGCTTGTTGATTTTCTTGCAGAAAATCCTCGCGCACGTTGAAGTTTTAGTTTTTTAAACTATATTAGTACTGTAATTCCGCAACGAAACCACGCACAAATACGTTATGTTTAACGGCGGAATTTCCTCAGAAATTCCTAATGAGTATTTTATGAGTTCTAAAAAATAAATTGACATAATTATACGCCGAAAAAAAAGACTCAAACAGCTAAAAATGGAAATAACTTCTTCCCTATTTTAAGAGAAAATTGAAACTAGAAAAGTCATTTAAGACAATTTAGAAATAAAATGAAAAATTCAAGAATCATTTAAAACTGAATGTCGAAACGTGAAAATATCTCTGGAGAAAAAAGGTTTTAGCAAAACAGCGCGAATATCAAGCTGAAAAGTAAAACGGGAAATTTAAGTACTAGAACTGGAAAAATTAATTAAGAAAAATTAAAAGACGAAAATTGAGCTTTAAAACGTGAAAATATAGAATAAAATTTAAGTAGAATGATTATTTAGAACTCAAAACCGATAAACATAACATCGTATATAATTTATTGCTAGTTTTTAAATATTTATGAAAAGCTTTTTTTAGAATTTTATATTTCGATTTTATTAACTAAATTAGTTGCTTGAAATACGCAACAAATCATATACAAAAACGTTATGCACAAGCTGAAAAAATGTAAAATCCTGAAATAGGTTGACTAAAATTTAAACACTTTTAGTTAAACTATGGACACAAAGACAAAACTACCCTGCCGAAAAAAGAACTACAATAAAGTAGGTTTTGAACTCAAATTATTCATCATTGACCAAATTCATAATGGACGTATTTCTGTTAATTACGCCGCTAAAAAATACGATATTTCTAGAGCTACAATTCAGTACTGGATCAAAAAATATAGTACTTTTGAACAAAAAAAATTAAGCATGAGTAAACAAGATGAAATCAAAAAACTCAAAGAGAAAATTGAAGAACTAGAATTTGTAAAAGATTTTCAACAAGATATTATCGCTGATATGGAAATCATTACTGGTGTCGATATGTCAAAAAAGTCATTGCCCAAAACATTAGCAGAAGAGATTCAAAAAAAGAAGCAAAACCGTTTAAAAGAAAATGGTTAATTCAATGTTTTGGGATTAGTAAACAGGCCTTTTACAAACGATTAAAATCTTATCAAATAAAGCAAAATAACGAACTTATATTAACACAATTAGTCAAACAATGTCGTGATAGAATTGGTCAGAAATTAGGGGCTAAAAAACTATATCATCAATTAAAAATTGATATCGATAAAAAAGGAATAAAAATAGGGCGAGACAAGTTCTATAATTTCTTAAGAAGCCATAGATTACTAGTACCTAGAACAAAAAACTATCATATTACAACGAATTCTAAACATCATTTTTATAAGTATAAAAACCTTGTATCAAACAAAATCCCGACAAGAGCGGAACAACTTTGGGTAACAGATATTACCTATATAAAAACAGAAAAAGGTCATAATTATTTAGCTTTAGTAACAGATGCATATTCTAAGAAAATAATGGGGTATAAATTAGACACACATATGAGAACATCGCTTTGTATAGATGCACTCAAAATGGCTATCAAAAATCGAAAATATCCGAATGAAAAACTAATTCATCATTCAGATAGAGGACTACAATATTGCAATCCGACTTATACCCTATTTGCTGAAAAAAATGGTTTAATTATGAGTATGACTGAAAAATATGATCCATATGAAAATGCTATCGCTGAAAGAATTAATAGAACTTTAAAATATGAATATGGTTTGAAACTAACAATTAAAAACACTATTTTAGCAAAGAAAATTACAAAAAGTGCTATTAATATTTATAACAACCTTCGTCCACATTTAAGTCTCGATTTAAATACTCCTAAGAAGGTTCATATAAATCAAAATATCGAATATAAATCATATCGAAGAAATAAAAAAAATCTGGAATTATTAACCTTATAAATTCAAAAAAAAAGGTCAACCTATTTCAGGACAATACAAAACATTGAGATATTACATTGGAGCATATTATTTGATTAAACTTCGAAAGTCTAAATTTGGAACTTATGAAGGAAAGGAGTTGCATACTTGCAGCACTTGCATCAATGATTCATATTTTGACGCTTGGTCTATTTCTTGGACAGAAAACGGAAAAATAATTAGTCAAGAAACTAAAACGGATTTTAATCTTGACGAAAATCTAATTGAAAGAATTCAAAAATGGTCTGACCAAAAATTTGAGGAAAATAAAATTGGCTGGATTTGTACTTTTTCGGACTTAAAAACTCTGACTGAATATAAACAATCTTTCTTTCCAGAGGTCGAGGCTGAAATCTTGAGTGTAAACTTTCCCGAAACTGAAAAAGGAGAATTTTTAAAACTATTCAATCCCGAAAAGTCAAGTTATGGAGAAATCGGACTTTCTAAAAACCTAAAAAATGGAATTATTGAAAGTAAAACTGAAAAGACACTCGGATTTGACCTTATTGGAATTGAATCAAGTGGCGAATTTCATAGTTTTCATTGTCACGATTTGGCAAGTGATTTAATAGAAAAGTTCGGAATCGAAATAAACGAATTTGGACTGATTAAGGAAAATGACAATTGGAATCAAATGGTTGAATATATGAATGACGAAAAAAACGGATTTGAACCAACACCTTGGTTTTATGTTAAAATAAAAAAAGTTAAAGCCAGTGCATAACACCGTATAAAAAAAATTGCTAGTTTTAGCTAAACCAAAGTTAGTTGCTCGTTTGCTAGCTTC
Source organism: Tenacibaculum pacificus (assembly GCF_027941775.1). Lineage (NCBI taxonomy): Bacteria > Pseudomonadati > Bacteroidota > Flavobacteriia > Flavobacteriales > Flavobacteriaceae > Tenacibaculum > Tenacibaculum pacificus. The sequence continues at coordinate 1,934,174 of NZ_CP115917.1, forward strand.
TGATTTTCCTTCGGAAAATCCTCGCACACAAACACGCAACTTTCCTTATACATAAACGTTGTGTCTAATGGCGGAATTTCCTCAGAAATTCCTAATGAGTATTTTATAAACCAAAAATTAAGCGGACACAAACTCTAGACAAAAAACACTAAAAACTGAAAAAGACTTCTACTCCATTAAAATAAAAAATTGAAATGTGAAAAAATCAGCGCAGAAAAAATTATTTTAATAAAATAGCTGAATACAAATAGAAACGTAAAAAACTGAGCAAATAGGTGGAATTAAGCTCTGAAGCGCAAAAAATCGTTGATATTAAAAAGTCATTATGAAAATTCATAAATAAATTGAAAAACTTAAGCTTTTAATAAAATTAATGAATTGAAAGTTGAAACGTAAAAAAATCGGCGGAATTAAACTCTGAAATCAAAAAAGCTCATTAAAACGAAAATGGAATTATAAATAAATTGAAAAATTTGAATTTCTAATAAAATTAATGAACTAAAATGAAAAAACCACTAAACACAACAACGTATATAATTTATTGCTAGTTTTTAAATATTTATGAAAAGCTTTTTTTAAATTTTATATTTCGATTTTATTTACTAAATTAGTTGCTCGAAATACGCAACAAATCATATACAAGAACGTTGCCAAAAACTCGGAAAAATAAAATGCTGAAAACCAATATTACGGAATAAAAAAGTGGAATTGACATTTTACTTAAATTGAATAATTTAGAATTTATTCAAATTTCAGAATATTATAAAGGCTGAAAATAAATATCGCGGAATTTAAAACGTGGAATTAAAGTTTTACTCAAATTGAATAGTTTAGAAAATATTGAAAATTTGGAGGATTATAAAAACTGAAAATAAATATCGCAGAATTTAAAATGTGGAATTAAAGTTTTACTCAAATTGAATAGTTTAGAAAATATTGAAAATTTAGAGGATTATAAAAACTGAAAATAAATATCACGGAATGAAAACAAAGAATTGAAATTTCACTTAAATTGAATAATTTAAAAATATTGAAAATTTAGAATTTAAACAAAAAGTCGCATTTGGCAACAACATATATAATTCATTGCTCATTTATTTTCCTGCGGAAAATACTCGCAAATGTAGATGTTTGAGTTTTTTAAACTATATTAGTAACTTGAAATACGCAACAAACCATATATAAAACCGTTGCCCGTAATATGAATAAAATTAATCGAAATCTATTTAATATATATCTTTTATTCACTAGAGAACCCTTTTCTAGAACATACATAAATGAACTTGAATTCTTCTCAAATGGAGACAATACTATAATTGGTCTCGTAAGTTTAGATTTAATTGACAATGACTTTAGTGGAGTCGTTTTATCAAGAGATCAATCCAAGCAATACAGAGCCGAAAACGTTATTACTTGTTTAAGCACATTAGAAGAAGCAAGACAATGGGTTCAAAAAGAGATGAGTTCTGACAAAATTATTATTCATGATAATAAATCTAGTTTTTTTGACTTGTTCAATACAATAACAAAAGAAAATCAGATTCATCCTTATTATAATTCATTAAAAAACGATGAAGCTTTTAGTGGTTCAAAAGATGTTATCAAAGAAATTTCATATCATTATAAGGATATAGATGGTAATTTTATTGAACAATTTCAATCCTTAAATGGTTTTGACGCTAGACTCTGGGAGTTATATCTTTTTTGTCTTTGTAGAGAAGAAGGTTTTTCTTTCAAGAGAAACAAACATGCACCTGACTTTATTATTGAAAAATTCAATGAAATAATTGCAATAGAAGCTGTAACAATAAGTCGTGATTCAAGTAAAAAGATTGATATTAAAAACTTTGAACCTAAAAGTAAAGAAGAAACTACAGAACTCCTTAAAGACGAAATGCCTCTGAAATTTGGAAGTGCTTTATTCTCAAAATTAAAAAAGAAATATTGGGAACTTGAACACGTTAATGGAAAACCTTTTCTAATAGCTATTGCTGATTTTCACGACACAATGTCAATGACTTGGTCTTTTCCTGCATTAATCACTTATTTATATGGCTATAATTATGAAGCGAAACATGATAAGAATGGAAAGCTAGTAATTACTCCAATTAAAATAACAGAATTTGTTAAAAAAACTGGAGCAAAAATCCCTGCTGGATTCTTCAATCAACCAGATTCTGAAAACATAAGTGCAATATTATTTTCTTCCACAGCAACAGTCTCAAAATTTAACAGAATGGGAAAACAAGCGGGATTAGGTTCTGAGAAATTATCAATAATTAGAATGGGAGCTAAACATAACTTTGACGAAAACTCTTCTGAATCAATACCGTTTATTAATCATATAAATGAGGAATGCAATGAACTATGGTCAGAGGGAGTTTCAATATTTCACAACCCCAATGCTATTATTCCTTTAAAAAAGGAACTATTTCCATCTGTAGCTCATCATTTTTTTAAAGACGAAAATATCTCAAGTATATTTCCTGATTTTTTTCCATATTTTTCTATGAATCAAAACATCGTTTCTGTAGACAAATAATACTACGGGCAACACCGTATATAATTTATTGCTGGCTTTTTGCATACTTACGAAAGTCCTCGCGGACTTTCTTGGTCGGTAATTATTTATTAAATTAGTTGCTTGAAACACGCAACAAACCATATACAACAACGTTGTAGCACATTAAAGTAATGTAAAATCCTGAAATAGGTTGACTAAAATTTAAACACTTTTAGTTAAACTATGGACACAAAGACAAAACTACCCTGCCGAAAAAAGAACTACAATAAAGTAGGTTTTGAACTCAAATTATTCATCATTGACCAAATTCATAATGGACGTATTTCTGTTAATTACGCCGCTAAAAAATACGATATTTCTAGAGCTACAATTCAGTACTGGATCAAAAAATATAGTACTTTTGAACAAAAAAAATTAAGCATGAGTAAACAAGATGAAATCAAAAAACTCAAAGAGAAAATTGAAGAACTAGAATTTGTAAAAGATTTTCAACAAGATATTATCGCTGATATGGAAATCATTACTGGTGTCGATATGTCAAAAAAGTCATTGCCCAAAACATTAGCAGAAGAGATTCAAAAAAAGAAGCAAAACCGTTTAAAAGAAAATGGTTAATTCAATGTTTTGGGATTAGTAAACAGGCCTTTTACAAACGATTAAAATCTTATCAAATAAAGCAAAATAACGAACTTATATTAACACAATTAGTCAAACAATGTCGTGATAGAATTGGTCAGAAATTAGGGGCTAAAAAACTATATCATCAATTAAAAATTGATATCGATAAAAAAGGAATAAAAATAGGGCGAGACAAGTTCTATAATTTCTTAAGAAGCCATAGATTACTAGTACCTAGAACAAAAAACTATCATATTACAACGAATTCTAAACATCATTTTTATAAGTATAAAAACCTTGTATCAAACAAAATCCCGACAAGAGCGGAACAACTTTGGGTAACAGATATTACCTATATAAAAACAGAAAAAGGTCATAATTATTTAGCTTTAGTAACAGATGCATATTCTAAGAAAATAATGGGGTATAAATTAGACACACATATGAGAACATCGCTTTGTATAGATGCACTCAAAATGGCTATCAAAAATCGAAAATATCCGAATGAAAAACTAATTCATCATTCAGATAGAGGACTACAATATTGCAATCCGACTTATACCCTATTTGCTGAAAAAAATGGTTTAATTATGAGTATGACTGAAAAATATGATCCATATGAAAATGCTATCGCTGAAAGAATTAATAGAACTTTAAAATATGAATATGGTTTGAAACTAACAATTAAAAACACTATTTTAGCAAAGAAAATTACAAAAAGTGCTATTAATATTTATAACAACCTTCGTCCACATTTAAGTCTCGATTTAAATACTCCTAAGAAGGTTCATATAAATCAAAATATCGAATATAAATCATATCGAAGAAATAAAAAAAATCTGGAATTATTAACCTTATAAATTCAAAAAAAAAGGTCAACCTATTTCAGGACAATACAAAACACTCAGACGCAATCAATTCGGAATAAAAAATTGAGTTTATATAAAATAGACTTAAAATAACTCAGAGTTTTCACTCAATCGTGGAAAAAATTACAACAGAATTTCAACAAATTTTGAAAATAAAATTACACCCTAAAATAATTTTCCTGAATTACTCAATCAGCCAAAAAAAATTACAAGAAAAATTGAGTGATTTTTCGAAATTAAATAACTTTTGAAAAATAGAATTGTACCCTAAAGACTTTCAGGAATTGCTCACTCAAGCGCGAAAAAAATATAATGGAATTTTAGAAAGTTTATGTAATCAAATCCTAGACTAAAAAAAATTAGACTTGCTAAATCTAACTGAATTTAAAAACAAACTGAATTAAAATTTACTTAAAAAATGAAAAAACTACAGTAGGCAACAACGTATATAATTCATTGCTTAATGATTTTCCTGCGGAAAATCCTTGCACACGTAAATGTTTGAGTTTTTTAAACTATATTAGTGCTATGATTTCGCAACGAAATCATATACAAGAACGTTAGGGGTAATTAGAAAAAAAATCCGTGAATGAATGAAAATTTAGTAGCAATATTGATTTTATTGCTTTATTTCTCACCAGTATTTTATCAATTAGTTCTCGTTATCAAAGAGAGTAAAAGAGGAAACCGAATACCACTAAAAAAGTTTATGAAATTTGTGAAATATAGTTTTGCGGTTTTAATTCCTTGTTTAATTGGTTTTGCAGTTATAAACCATACAAATTATCTGAATTACGAAAAACCAATGACCTTCGATAAATATGACCAAATTACATTTGAGAATTTTAGAGGTTTGGAGTTTTTCAAAAAGTCGTTGTATGGGAATGAACGATTTGCATATGTAAATACAACTATCGAAAGTGAAATTGATGATAATTCCGTAACAGTAAAGTCGTTATTTCATCCATCTCGCTCTTTTGTTTACAATAAGCAAACTCATAGCAAAGAACTTTTAAGCCACGAAAAGTATCACATTAAAATAACAGAACTTTTTACGAGAAAAGCAAAAGAAAAGTTATCAAATCTTAATACTTTTGACGAGGACAAAATTGAGGGAATAATTGATAACACAAGAAAAGAAGAAAGAGATTACCAAAAGGAATACGATTACAACACTTTTCATAGTTACGTTTTGAGCGAACAAAAACGTTACGAGAAAGAAGTTGACAGTTTATTAACTAATTTGACTAAATTTAAAAATCCAAAAATAATAATTGATGAAACTAATTAAGTACGCATTTTTAGCAATCATTTGCTTAACATTAACGAATTGTAAAACAGAAGAACACGAATTTCCGCTTGATAAAAGATATTGGGATACAGCAGATTATGATAAGGCTGTGCTTGAATTGAGATATGGTTATAAAGACGACGAAAAGAAACCAACTTTCGACAATCCCGAAACGAGAATAATCGTCGAAAAACTTACTGACCACCAAAATTACAAAGTAGTTTTAGAAGACAAAGAGTTAGGAATTAAACACAGAAATGATGTTGCAACTGCTTTTTTCAATGAGTGGAAAGATATGAACCAAATTTATACTGCAACCGACAGAAAAGACAAATATCTTTATGACAAAGAAATGTTGGCGGTTTGGCAATTTGGTTTAGGTCTGCAATTGGGATATTTCAAATTAGGCAATGACCAAATTTTAGAAAGTGCAGATGACCCAAATTCATCAAGAGTTAAGAACCAAGTCAACTCAAATGTTAGTACGTTAATCAAAAATTATCTGATTTATTTAGACGAGATTAATAACGAAAATGCGTTTACCGAAGAAGGCAAAAGTAAACTTGCGGAAGGAATTGATAAATTCTTTAGCGAACTGATTGAACTTTATCCGAATGCAAATTATAGCGGAATGGAAAACAAAGCGAATTTGATGCTTAAAAAGAGTCAATCGGGAAAAATAAAGCCTTCTTTATCCAAATTAATTGAGTTAATAAATTCAAAGAAATCGCAAGAATAACTACCCCTAACACTGTGTATAATTAATGGCTAGTTCTCGCCTACTTACGAAAACCCTCGCGGATTTTCTATTTGGTTTTTATTTACTAAATTAGGTACTTGAAAACGCCACTAATCATACACAACAACGTTGCAAATAATGGCGGAATTTCCTCAGAAATTCCTAATTAGTGATTTATCTTTTCTAGAAATTAATATTGAATAATATTACGCTGGAAAAATTGAAAATGACTACTACTCTATTTTTAGAAAATAAATCCTAAAAAGAGAAAAACAGAATTAAGCTCTGAAAAATGAAGCGTGAATAAATAGGTAGAAATTAATTAAAGCGGAGTTTTAAGCAGAAACGTGAAAAAAGGAAGAAGTTAACGCTGAAAATAAAGCGTGAATAAATAGGCGGAAATTAATTAAAGTGGAGTTTTAAGTAGAAACGTAAAAAAAGAAAGAGAAATAAAACGGAAAAATTGAAAATTAAGAAATGAGAAATTTAGTTAGAAAATCACTATTTGCAACAACATATATAATTTATTGCTAGTGCTTATCTACTTACGAAAATCCTTAGGCGATTTTCTATTCCGTTTTTATTTAATATATTTAGAACTTGAAACACGCAACAAACCATATATAAAACCGTTGTACAACATTTACGAAATCAAGAATGAACTTTAATCAATATTTAGGAAAATATGTTTGTGGAAATCTATCTGAAATGGATTACCCTGAACTTGCTGTTGCTGGACTTTTAGATGGTTTTGACTCAAAATATCTTGGGATTTTAGCAGCAATGAATAGAACTGACGAAATATCTGAATTGAGAAAGTATTTAAAGTGGACAATAGAAGAATTGAATATTGAAATCCCTACAAAACGTGAAGCTGCACTACTTTATACAAGTGGAATAATAAATGAAATTTTAGAAGAAAAAAAAGAAATCATAAAAGGAGTTTCGGAAATTAAAAATGACGCATTATTTAGTTATGATTTTTTCTCTGAATCAGATAAATACTGTTATGATAGTATCGGATTTGAAAATATTCACGGGCTTTTTGTCGAATATTATGATTCGTTAGATGAATTAAACGTTGATAAAAAACATATAGAAGATATGTAAAATCCTGAAATAGGTTGACTAAAATTTAAACACTTTTAGTTAAACTATGGACACAAAGACAAAACTACCCTGCCGAAAAAAGAACTACAATAAAGTAGGTTTTGAACTCAAATTATTCATCATTGACCAAATTCATAATGGACGTATTTCTGTTAATTACGCCGCTAAAAAATACGATATTTCTAGAGCTACAATTCAGTACTGGATCAAAAAATATAGTACTTTTGAACAAAAAAAATTAGGCATGAGTAAACAAGATGAAATCAAAAAACTCAAAGAGAAAATTGAAGAACTAGAATTTGTAAAAGATTTTCAACAAGATATTATCGCTGATATGGAAATCATTACTGGTGTCGATATGTCAAAAAAGTCATTGCCCAAAACATTAGCAGAAGAGATTCAAAAAAAGAAGCAAAACCGTTTAAAAGAAAATGGTTAATTCAATGTTTTGGGATTAGTAAACAGGCCTTTTACAAACGATTAAAATCTTATCAAATAAAGCAAAATAACGAACTTATATTAACACAATTAGTCAAACAATGTCGTGATAGAATTGGTCAGAAATTAGGGGCTAAAAAACTATATCATCAATTAAAAATTGATATCGATAAAAAAGGAATAAAAATAGGGCGAGACAAGTTCTATAATTTCTTAAGAAGCCATAGATTACTAGTACCTAGAACAAAAAACTATCATATTACAACGAATTCTAAACATCATTTTTATAAGTATAAAAACCTTGTATCAAACAAAATCCCGACAAGAGCGGAACAACTTTGGGTAACAGATATTACCTATATAAAAACAGAAAAAGGTCATAATTATTTAGCTTTAGTAACAGATGCATATTCTAAGAAAATAATGGGGTATAAATTAGACACACATATGAGAACATCGCTTTGTATAGATGCACTCAAAATGGCTATCAAAAATCGAAAATATCCGAATGAAAAACTAATTCATCATTCAGATAGAGGACTACAATATTGCAATCCGACTTATACCCTATTTGCTGAAAAAAATGGTTTAATTATGAGTATGACTGAAAAATATGATCCATATGAAAATGCTATCGCTGAAAGAATTAATAGAACTTTAAAATATGAATATGGTTTGAAACTAACAATTAAAAACACTATTTTAGCAAAGAAAATTACAAAAAGTGCTATTAATATTTATAACAACCTTCGTCCACATTTAAGTCTCGATTTAAATACTCCTAAGAAGGTTCATATAAATCAAAATATCGAATATAAATCATATCGAAGAAATAAAAAAAATCTGGAATTATTAACCTTATAAATTCAAAAAAAAGGTCAACCTATTTCAGGACAATACAAAATGACGAACTTAACCAGAAGAAAATTTATAAAAAGAGGAATTTTAGCCTCAATTGGATTAGTTCTTTTGGACTCACTTTGGTTTGAGAAATATGTAATTGACTGGAATTACTTTGACATCTCAAAATCGGAAAAAGACAAAATAAAAATCATTCAAATTTCGGATTTACATTTTGACCAATTAAGATATTTTCATAAATCTATTGCGAAAAAAATAAATTCAATTAAACCTGATTTAATATTTATAACTGGAGATTCTGTTGACAAAACCGAAAAAATAGATTCACTGAACGATTTTTTACAATTAATAGATAATTCTATCAAAAAGTATGCGATTACAGGAAATTGGGAATATTGGGGGAAAGTCGATTTGACAAAACTTAAAAATACTTATTCTAAAAATAATTGCGAATTATTAATAAACGAGAACAGAACTATTTCAATTAAAAATCGTGAAATCTCAATAATCGGAATTGACGATTTAGTTGGTGGAAATGCTGATTTCGAAAAAGCAGTTGAGAATCTAAAACAAACCGAAACCAATATCGTTTTATCACATTGCCCTGAATACAGAGATATAATTACAAAAAAGAAAGAGAATTTAAATATTAATTTAGTACTTTCTGGTCATACTCACGGAGGACAAATTACATTTTTAGGTATTGTTCCTTTTAAACCTCAAGGAAGTGGAAAATATTTAAAAGGTTGGTATAAAGAATCCGAACCGAAAATGTACATATCAAAAGGAATTGGAACAAGTATTTTACCAATTCGATTTGGAGCAAGAGCGGAAATGGTAGAAATGGAAATATAAAAACTACTGGCAACACCGTATATAATTTATTACTAGTTATAGCCTACTTACGAAAATCCTTGGCGGATTTTCTATTCTGTTTTTATTTACTAAATTAGTTGCTCGAAATACGCAACAAATAATATACAAAAACGTTGCCAAAAACTCGGAAAAATAAAATGCTGAAAACCAATATTACGGAATAAAAAAAGTGGAATTGACATTTTACTTAAATTGAATAATTTAGAATTTATTCAAATTTCAGAATATTATAAAGGCTGAAAATAAATATCGCGGAATTTAAAATGTAGAATTAAAGTTTTACTCAAATTGAATAGTTTAGAAAATATTGAAAATTTAGAGGCTTATAAAAACTGAAAATAAATATCGCAGAATTTAAAACGTGGAATTAAAGTTTTATTCAAATTAAATAATTTAAAAAATATTGAAAATTTGGAGACTTATAAAAACTGAAATAAATATCGCGGACTTAAAACGTGGAATTGAAATTTCACTTAAATTAAATAATTTAAAAAATATTGAAAATTTGGAGACTTATAAAAACTGAAATAAATATCGCGGACTTAAAACGTGGAATTGAAATTTCACTTAAATTAAATAATTTAAAAATATTGAAAATTTAGAGTTTTATAAAAACTGAAAATAAATATTACGGAATTAAAAAATGCTAAATTATGTTTTACTCAAATTCAATAATTTAGAAAATATTTAAAGTTTAGAATTTAAACAAAAAGTCGCATTTGGCAACAACGTATATAATTCATTGCTTACTGATTTTCCTGCGGAAAATCCTTGCAAATGTATATATTTGAGTTTTTGGCAACGTTCTTGTATATGATTTCGCAACGAAATCATATACAAGAACGTTGCCAAAAACTCGGAAAAATAAAATACTGAAAACCATTATTACTGAATAAAAACGTAGAATTAAAGTTTTACTAAAATTGAATAATTTAGAAAATATTTCAAAAATTAGAATTTTATAAAAACTGAAAATAAATATTACGGAATGTAAAACGCAGAATTAAAATTTTGCTCAAATTCAATAATTTAGAAAATATTGAAAAATTTAGAATTTTATAAAACTGGAAATAAATATTACGGAATATAAAACGCAGAATTAAAATTTTGCTCAAATTCAATAATTTAGAAAATATTGAAAATTTAGAATTTTATAAAACTGAAAATAAATATCACGGAATTTAAAACGTAGAATTAAAATTTTGTTCAAATTCAATAATTTATAAAATATTGAAAATTTAGAGTTTTTTAAAAAGTTGAAAATAAATATCACGGAATTAAAAACACAGAATTAAAGTTTTAATCAAATTCAATAATTTAGAAAATATTTAAAGTTTAGAATTTAAACAAAAAGTCGCATTTGGCAACAACATATATAATTCATTGCTTATTGATTTTCCTGCGGAAAATCCTCGCAAACGTAGATATTTGAGTTTTTTAAACTATATTAGTGCTATGATTTCGCAACGAAATCATATACAAAAACGTTGCAAGTAATGGCGGAATTCCCTCAGAAATTTCTAATTAGTTATTTATCTTTTCTAGAAATTAATATTGAATAATATTACGCTGGAAAAATTGAAAATGACTTCTACTCTATTTTTAGAAAATGAATCCTAAAAAAGAGGAAAACAGAATTAACTCTGAAAAATGAAGCGTGAATAAATAGGCAGAAATTAATTAAAGCGGAGTTTTAAGCAGAAACGTGAAAAAAGCAGAAGTTAACGCTGAAAATAAAGCGTAAATAAATAGGTGGAAATTAATTAAGGCGGAGTCTTAAGTAGAAACGTAAAAAAAAGAGAAATAAAACGGGAAAATTGAAAATTAATAAATGAGAAATTTAGTTAGAAAATCACTACTTGCAACAACATATATAATTTATTCCTAGTGCTTATCTACTTACGAAAATCCTTAGGGGATTTTCTATTCCGTTTTTATTTAATATATTTAGAACTTGAAATACGCAACAAATCATATATAAAACCGTTGGGTGTAATTTGAGAAACCGAGTAACTGAATGAAAATAAAGAATTTTGACCATATAATTTCATCAACGGATTTTGATATAATTCATCGAGAAAAAACACATCTTAATGAAGATATTATCCAATCTTCCGAATTGAATTTTGAAAATAACGGAACTAAAACTCGAATAAAATTTGAGCTTGCCAAAGGAAATGAAATTGACGAAAGCGATTTTTTATTTATTCCAGAGACAAATTTCTTATTCTATCGTGGAAATATTGAATGGTGTGCTTTTGACTTGACAAACAAAAGTGTCGTTAGAAACGAAAACGCAACTCAATTACCGTTTCTCGAAAGACGGAATAATGTGATTTTGATATATGATGATTTATACGCAGAATCTACGGATTTAAAAGCTGAACGGATTGATAACGTTCCAATAGATCCGCCAACTGAATCGATTGATTATGATGATAGAATAGAATTTGACAGTCCTGTATTTGGAAAACAAACTCTAAAACTGATAAAATAAAAACTACACACAACAACGTATAAAAATAATGCGTAGTTTAGTGCTTAATCAAGAGTTCGTACTCTTTTGTTACGTCTGATTTTTCTTCGGAAAATCCTCGCACACAAAACCGCACTATTCTTATACAAGACCGTTGGGTTTCATTAGCAAAAATCGTTAAAATTTGAAAATTTAGTTTTTAAATAAAATTTAAAAATAGCTGGAAAAAACTTTCAGAAAAACTCACTTTAATTACCTCAGGAAATCACACTAAAAATCATTTTGAAAATTATAGTTTTTTAAGAATATTATTTACATTTTGAAAAATTCTAATTGAAAATTGTTGTGGAAAAATTGAAATGTGAAATAAGAGAATTTTAAAATCATATTTTACATTTCCTATATTTTGAAAAATTCTATTTGAAAACTGTTGTGGAAAAACTGAAATGTGAAATGAGAGAATTTTAAAATCATATTTTACATTTTGAAAAATTGCAGAAAATATGAAAAATAGGAATTGAAGCTCAAAACGTGAAAATTAAAACCGTAGAATTAAAAACTTTGAGAAAATAATTGCTAAAAAACATAAATTTAAAAAGAAAAACAGGTAGAAAAAAACACAAAAACTATAAAACGAAAACCCAACAACGTGCATAGTTCATTGCTTGTAAAATCCTGAAATAGGTTGACTAAAATTTAAACACTTTTAGTTAAACTATGGACACAAAGACAAAACTACCCTGCCGAAAAAAGAACTACAATAAAGTAGGTTTTGAACTCAAATTATTCATCATTGACCAAATTCATAATGGACGTATTTCTGTTAATTACGCCGCTAAAAAATACGATATTTCTAGAGCTACAATTCAGTACTGGATCAAAAAATATAGTACTTTTGAACAAAAAAAATTAAGCATGAGTAAACAAGATGAAATCAAAAAACTCAAAGAGAAAATTGAAGAACTAGAATTTGTAAAAGATTTTCAACAAGATATTATCGCTGATATGGAAATCATTACTGGTGTCGATATGTCAAAAAAGTCATTGCCCAAAACATTAGCAGAAGAGATTCAAAAAAAGAAGCAAAACCGTTTAAAAGAAAATGGTTAATTCAATGTTTTGGGATTAGTAAACAGGCCTTTTACAAACGATTAAAATCTTATCAAATAAAGCAAAATAACGAACTTATATTAACACAATTAGTCAAACAATGTCGTGATAGAATTGGTCAGAAATTAGGGGCTAAAAAACTATATCATCAATTAAAAATTGATATCGATAAAAAAGGAATAAAAATAGGGCGAGACAAGTTCTATAATTTCTTAAAAAGCCATAGATTACTAGTGCCTAGAACAAAAAACTATCATATTACAACGAATTCTAAACATCATTTTTATAAGTATAAAAACCTTGTATCAAACAAAATCCCGACAAGAGCGGAACAACTTTGGGTAACAGATATTACCTATATAAAAACAGAAAAAGGACATAATTATTTAGCTTTAGTAACAGATGCATATTCTAAGAAAATAATGGGGTATAAATTAGACACACATATGAGAACATCGCTTTGTATAGATGCACTCAAAATGGCTATCAAAAATCGAAAATATCCGAATGAAAAACTAATTCATCATTCAGATAGAGGACTACAATATTGCAATCCGACTTATACCTTATTTGCTGAAAAAAATGGTTTAATTATGAGTATGACTGAAAAATATGATCCATATGAAAATGCTATCGCTGAAAGAATTAATAGAACTTTAAAATATGAATATGGTTTGAAACTAACAATTAAAAACACTATTTTAGCAAAGAAAATTACAAAAAGTGCTATTAATATTTATAACAACCTTCGTCCACATTTAAGTCTCGATTTAAATACTCCTAAGAAGGTTCATATAAATCAAAATATCGAATATAAATCATATCGAAGAAATAAAAAAAATCTGGAATTATTAACCTTATAAATTCAAAAAAAAGGTCAACCTATTTCAGGACAATACAGCTGCTAAATAGTTCATTTTTTTATAAAATTAGATATAATAGGATTTGAAAATAAATTTCAAATCTTTTAATTGTTATTAGAATTCGGAATAAAAATCGTGCTGAATCAAAATTTAATTAAAGTATTATCTTGATTCAGCACAATAAGTTCTATTTAGAATAAATAAAACCTCTATAAATATTAATCCTCTTTAACAGGACAGCCAACAGCATCAACCTCTACTCCTTCAGGTGTATGCGCACATTTATCAATAACATTTACAACACCGTCTCCATCATCATCATTTCTTTCAACAATATTATTATCGTCGTCACCAAGACTACATGAATTCAATGCTAAAAGCATACTAAAAACCGTAATAAATAAATAAAATTTCATTGTTCTCATTTTTATATTTTTATTTGTTAGCGAATGAATTATTTCATTGCACATATTTTCTCACAAAGATGTACTCGTTTTTAATATCAAAAGGCTTAGTATTTAAGTAAAAAGTACGTGCTTACAAGTTCTTACTAAAGAACCATTGGTTTTTCTGTGTTTTATAGAGAATTACATTTATAATATAAGTAGTATACTTTTACAAGGGAAACAAAATATCTACAAAAAAAGTTAAGAATTGAAAAATTCTGTTGGTGTTTTTCCTGTCTGTAGTTTAAAATTCTTATTGAATGTAGATTTTGTATTAAAACCACAATCATAAGCTAGAGAAATTATTGTGTATTTTTTATTTTCTTTTATAGATGCTAACTTAATAAACTCTTTTATTCGAAGACCGTTAATGTAGTTGTGAAAATTTTTTCCTTCAACCTCGTTAATGACTTGCGATAAATAATTAGGATGTACATCTAAAATTTTAGCTAATTCTACTAAAGTGAGTTCTGAATTTTTATAATATGATTTGTTATCCATCAACTCTTTGAGTGCAATATAAATCTCCAAAACATTATTTTTAGTTAAACCAGACTTAGCATACTTTTTTTTTGAAACACTTTTTCTAGAAACTTCTTGCTTTTTTACTTTTTTATTTTCTATAAGTAGCTCCTTATCTAATGTATTAGAATAAAAAATATTTAATTGGTTAATTCCAAAAAATCCAATAAACAAAACTAAGAGCACTATTGCTGTGTAAGTAACATTTGTCTCAAAAAAAAGAGCTAACATGAATATAACACCATTAGCTATGGATAAGATTTTTAACCACTGTAATTTCTTTTTTTCTTTATTCGAAAATATATTTTCTAAGTTTTTTTGATGTCTATTTATAATTATCAAAGACCAAATAGAATAAGTCAAACCAGAGATAACAACTGTTAATCCTTCTATTAATACAAACCACTCAAAACCTTCTCCATTATTTTGATAAACAAGTATTTTCTGTTCGGTCGTTAATTGAAAAAAAGGGATTATTAATACGACTAAAATGATAGAAGGAATAAAATGCAGAAATACAGTACTTTTTTTTCTAATGGTATTTCCAGTAATTTCAATAACATACATATATAACAAAACACCATATAAAACTGGTAATACTAGCTCAACTCCAAGCCAATTTGGGTATTCAAAAAAATAACCAGACTCTAAAAAATATCGAAATATTTGAAGTAAAGAAATTAAAATGAGCCAGACAAAAAGAATTTTATCTGCACGTGATTTTTTAGCTTTCATTAATAAAAGAAGTGAAAGGAAAATAGCTATAAAAATTCCAATAATAAAAAACATATAGTTGGTTATTTCAAAAAATCAAAGTAACAAAATAATTCTTAGACCTAATTGATTTATTGTAAAATCCTGAAATAGGTTGACTAAAATTTAAACATTTTTAGTTAAACTATGGACACAAAGACAAAACTACCCTGCCGAAAAAAGAACTACAATAAAGTAGGTTTTGAACTCAAATTATTCATCATTGACCAAATTCATAATGGACGTATTTCTGTTAATTACGCTGCTAAAAAATACGATATTTCTAGAGCTACAATTCAGTACTGGATCAAAAAATATAGTACTTTTGAACAAAAAAAATTAGGTACGAGTAAACAAGATGAAATCAAAAAACTCAAAGAGAAAATTGAAGAACTAGAATTTGTAAAAGATTTTCAACAA
This sequence comes from Tenacibaculum pacificus, assembly GCF_027941775.1. Taxonomy (NCBI): domain Bacteria; kingdom Pseudomonadati; phylum Bacteroidota; class Flavobacteriia; order Flavobacteriales; family Flavobacteriaceae; genus Tenacibaculum; species Tenacibaculum pacificus. Next base: position 1,950,090 of record NZ_CP115917.1, read on the forward strand.
GATATTATCGCTGATATGGAAATCATTACTGGTGTCGATATGTCAAAAAAGTCATTGCCCAAAACATTAGCAGAAGAGATTCAAAAAAAGAAGCAAAACCGTTTAAAAGAAAATGGTTAATTCAATGTTTTGGGATTAGTAAACAGGCCTTTTACAAACGATTAAAATCTTATCAAATAAAGCAAAATAACGAACTTATATTAACACAATTAGTCAAACAATGTCGTGATAGAATTGGTCAGAAATTAGGGGCTAAAAAACTATATCATCAATTAAAAATTGATATCGATAAAAAAGGAATAAAAATAGGGCGAGACAAGTTCTATAATTTCTTAAAAAGCCATAGATTACTAGTGCCTAGAACAAAAAACTATCATATTACAACGAATTCTAAACATCATTTTTATAAGTATAAAAACCTTGTATCAAACAAAATCCCGACAAGAGCGGAACAACTTTGGGTAACAGATATTACCTATATAAAAACAGAAAAAGGACATAATTATTTAGCTTTAGTAACAGATGCATATTCTAAGAAAATAATGGGGTATAAATTAGACACACATATGAGAACATCGCTTTGTATAGATGCACTCAAAATGGCTATCAAAAATCGAAAATATCCGAATGAAAAACTAATTCATCATTCAGATAGAGGACTACAATATTGCAATCCGACTTATACCTTATTTGCTGAAAAAAATGGTTTAATTATGAGTATGACTGAAAAATATGATCCATATGAAAATGCTATCGCTGAAAGAATTAATAGAACTTTAAAATATGAATATGGTTTGAAACTAACAATTAAAAACACTATTTTAGCAAAGAAAATTACAAAAAGTGCTATTAATATTTATAACAACCTTCGTCCACATTTAAGTCTCGATTTAAATACTCCTAAGAAGGTTCATATAAATCAAAATATCGAATATAAATCATATCGAAGAAATAAAAAAAATCTGGAATTATTAACCTTATAAATTCAAAAAAAAAGGTCAACCTATTTCAGGACAATACATTCATTACTCATTTATTTTCCTGCGGAAAATACTCGCAAACGTAGATGTTTGAGTTTTTTAAACTATATTAGTTGCTCGAAAAACGCAACGAAATCATATACAAGAACGTTAGCCACAATTAAAAAAAAATGAACGAACTAAGTAAAATACTGAAAGAATTAATTGGGTTATCTGAAAGTGAGTGGGAAAATTTTTCTAAACACCTAAAAAGGCAAGAACATAAGGCGAAAACCATATTAATTGAGGAAGAAAATCCAGCAGAAACCTTGTATTTTATTGAATCTGGACTATTTAGAACATATAAAAATTTAGACGAAAAAGATATTACAACTTACTTCGCTTGTGACAATCAGTTTATAACGGTTTTTAACAGCTTTATAAATCAAACACCTTCTTCAGAAAAGTTGGAAGTTCTTGAAGATAGCATCGTTTATGAAATATCTTCTCATAGTTTGGCTCAATTATATAAAAAATCGTCAAAATTTGAGAAATTTGGTAGGATTTTAGCCGAAAGAAATCACCTTTGTGCTTTAGAAAGAACTTTAACAATGCAGACAAAATCTGCGAAAAAAAGATACTTAGATTTTTTAAAAAATTACAACAAAAAAATTGTTAGTCGAGTTCCTCAATATCAAATTGCGAGTTTTCTTGGCATAGCTTCTGAATCGTTAAGTCGAATTAGGAAAGAAATTTCCATTTCATAACAAATGTCAAGATATAAATATTAAAACCTGTTGTTTCTTTGTGCTTTATAAATCGAAAAAATAAACACAATGAAAATATCAAAAAAAATAAAAATATCAATTGTTACAATACTTGCATTATTTGCTTTATTTATTATTAATGTAATATATAATTCTTGGTCGCTTAGTCCTTTAGCTTGGTCGCCACCTACAATTCCGAAATTAGATGGAGTACTTACAGAAAATGAATTATTAAGTACAACAGAGCGAATTGATTTAGATGGTTGGTTTGGTCCAGAAGATATTGCAATAGATAATCAAGGGAATTTGTATTGTGGAGTACATATTTCAAAAACAGATTTCACAGATGGTCGCGTTTTAAAAATAGATACGTCAGGAAAAGTTAGTGTATTTGCAAATTCAGAATCCTGGGTTACAGGAATGCATTTTGATAGTAATCAAAATCTAATCGCTGGCGACTTAGAAAGAGGTTTAATAAGTATAGACCAAAATGGTAACATTAAAACTTTGGCAAGTGAAGATGAAAACGGCAACAAATTCTTAATACCTAACGATGTGGATATTGCTAATGATGGAATGATATATTTTACAAATACATCATCAAAAGTGAATTTTAGCAACAAACATATTTGGAAATTACTAATGGAAGCTAGACCAGATGGCGGACTTTACAGTTACAACCCAAAAACAAAACGTGTAAAAACACTAATTGACGGAACATATTTTGGAAACGGAGTTGCTGTTTCTCAAAATGATGATTTTATATTAATGGTCGATTTAGCAAAATATAGAATACGCAGATATTGGCTTAAAGGAGATAAAAAAGGAACTACAGATATATTTTTAGATAATTTAACAGGATTTCCAAATGGAATTTCTAGAAGTAAAGACGGTAGTTTTTGGCTTGGATTTTCAACTAAAAGAGATAAATCATTAGATGAAATACATCCAAAACCTTTAGTTAAAAAAATAGTTTACGGACTTCCATCTTTTATGCAACCTAAGGCAGTACCTTATGGAATGTTAATGCATTTAAGTAGCAATGGAGAAATTATAAAAACATATTACGATACAACTGGAGAATTTGTAGCCGAAGCAACTTCAGTCGAAGAACACAATGGCTATCTTTACCTTGGTGGAGACGTATCTGGACACATTGGAAAATATAAACTGGAAAAATAAAAGTGGCTAACAATGTGTAAAAATAATAAGGGTTTTAGTGCTTAACACAAAGTTCAGTACTTTTAACATAGTCCGCAAAATTTACAGTTTTACGGACTATGTTTTGAAAGAAAAATTGTAAATTTCGCTAAGGAACAAACTGAATATTAAGTGCTTTTTTAACCCCTTACTATTCTTACACCAACCGTTGCCCACAATATAAGAAAACTGTAAAATCCTGAAATAGGTTGACTAAAATTTAAACACTTTTAGTTAAACTATGGACACAAAGACAAAACTACCCTGCCGAAAAAAGAACTACAATAAAGTAGGTTTTGAACTCAAATTATTCATCATTGACCAAATTCATAATGGACGTATTTCTGTTAATTACGCTGCTAAAAAATACGATATTTCTAGAGCTACAATTCAGTACTAGATCAAAAAATATAGTACTTTTGAACAAAAAAAATTAGGCATGAGTAAACAAGATGAAATCAAAAAACTCAAAGAGAAAATTGAAGAACTAGAATTTGTAAAAGATTTTCAACAAGATATTATCGCTGATATGGAAATCATTACTGGTGTCGATATGTCAAAAAAGTCATTGCCCAAAACATTAGCAGAAGAGATTCAAAAAAAGAAGCAAAACCGTTTAAAAGAAAATGGTTAATTCAATGTTTTGGGATTAGTAAACAGGCCTTTTACAAACGATTAAAATCTTATCAAATAAAGCAAAATAACGAACTTATATTAACACAATTAGTCAAACAATGTCGTGATAGAATTGGTCAGAAATTAGGGGCTAAAAAACTATATCATCAATTAAAAATTGATATCGATAAAAAAGGAATAAAAATAGGACGAGACAAGTTCTATAATTTCTTAAGAAGCCATAGATTACTAGTACCTAGAACAAAAAACTATCATATTACAACGAATTCTAAGCATCATTTTTATAAGTATAAAAACCTTGTATCAAACAAAATCCCGACAAGAGCGGAACAACTTTGGGTAACAGATATTACCTATATAAAAACAGAAAAAGGTCATAATTATTTAGCTTTAGTAACAGATGCATATTCTAAGAAAATAATGGGGTATAAATTAGACACACATATGAGAACATCACTTTGTATAGATGCACTCAAAATGGCTATCAAAAATCGAAAATATCCGAATAAAAAACTAATTCATCATTCGGATAGAGGACTACAATATTGCAATCCGACTTATACCTTATTTGCTGAAAAAAATGGTTTAATTATGAGTATGACTGAAAAACATGATCCATATGAAAATGCTATCGCTGAAAGAATTAATAAAACTTTAAAATATGAATATGGTTTGAAACTAACAATTAAAAACACTATTTTAGCAAAGAAAATTACAAAAAGTGCTATTAATATTTATAACAACCTTCGTCCACATTTAAGTCTCGATTTAAATACTCCTAAGAAGGTTCATATAAATCAAAATATCGAATATAAATCATATCGAAGAAATAAAAAAAATCTGGAATTATTAACCTTATAAATTCAAAAAAAAAGGTCAACCTATTTCAGGACAATACATAATTTATAAAATATTGAAAATTTAGAGTTTTTTAAAAGCTGAAAATAAATATTACGGAATTAAAAACGCAGAATTAAAATTTTGCTCAAATTCAATAATTTAGAAAATATTGAAAATTTAGAGTTTTTTAAAAAGCTGAAAACAAATATTACGGAATTAAAAAATGCAGAATTAAAGTTTTACTCGAATTCAATAATTTAGAAAATATTGAAAATTTAGAATTTAAACAAAAAGTCGCATTTGGCAACAACATATATAATTCATTGCTCATTTATTTTCCTGCGGAAAATACTCGCAAACGTAGATGTTTGAGTTTTTTAAACTATATTAGTTGCTCGAAAAACGCAACGAAATCATATACAAGAACGTTAGCCATAATAAAAACTCACTCAACTGTAACAATTCGAAAAAAATACGCTCTTTAAAGGAAAGCCTACAAATATGAATAAAATTGCATTTATTTTTGTCTTACTATCATTTTGTTTACTAACAAACTTTGCAAGTTCCCAAAATTTAGATTCTGAAATTGACAAATTATATCAAGTTAATAATAATGAACCCGGATTTTCTGTTGCAGTATTTAAGGGAGATAAAATTACCATTGAAAAACAATATGGAAGTTCCAATCTTGATTATAACATTCCTGTAACAAAAGAAACAGTTTTTGATATAGGTTCAATTGCGAAACAGTTTACAGCAGGAGCAATTTTACTGTTAGAAAATCAAGGAAAGTTATCAATAAAAGATCCAGCATATAAATACATTAAAAATCTTCCAAGATATAAAAAAGGAAACCCAACTATTGAGCATTTATTAAACCAAACAAGTGGTATAAAAGAGGTTGACCCTTATCTTGAAGTGTGTGATATTAATTGGAGAGATTACATAAAATCGTCAATGCTCGTTAATATAATTACAAACATAGATAAACTTAACTTTGAGCCAGGAGAATACTTTTATTATACTAATGCGAATTATATTTTATTGGCTTCCATTATTGAAATAGCTTCAGGAATGTCATATGAAGATTACTTGCAAAAAAACATTTTTAACCCACTTAAAATGGACCACACCATTGTAAATACAAATGTTTACAGAACAATCCCAAATCGAGCAATCGGTTATACAGAGGATGAAGGTCAGATTTATAAAACTCATCAATACGGATTGTTTTTTGCGGGAGATGGGCAAATAATAACAAATCCAGAAGATATGTTTCAATGGCATCAAAACATTAAAAATTCAACTATAGGAACACCCGACGTTTGGAAGAAAATGTGCACAAAAGCCAAATTGAATGACGGAACTATCATAAATTTCGGTTTAGGAGTAGAATTTGAAACACACAACGGTTACAAAGCAATGGGATTTGATGGTATGATTAGTAGCGGATTTGTTTCAAAATATCTTTATTTCCCAGAATTAGACCTTGCATTTTTCACCACTCAAAATACCTTTGATTGGGATTTTAAAGACCGTTTTTTCAAACTTATTGACTTATACATTCAAACCAAAGAAGAAAATTCACCCATTTATAAGCCAGTTAAACTCTCAAATAAAGAATTGAAACGATATGAAGGTTCTTATATATATTATTACAATGACGATGACCGCAAAGCCAATAATATAAAACAAATAGACAATCAGTTACAAGTTTTTACTTTAGATGGAGATAAAATCACAGAACTTATTCCGTTAGGTAACCACAAGTTTTTATTCGGTGAAGAAGGCAGTGCAATTGTTGAGTTCAGCTTTATAGAAAACGAAAAACAATACACCTACGATGATTTTGAGAATGAAAAACCTTGGTTATTTAAAACGTTTCATCCTTACCAACATTCAGAAAAGGAACTAAAGGAATATGAAGGACAATATTTTAACAAAGAGTTTCAAATTAGCAAAAAACTTCAATTAGAAAACGGAAAACTTTATTACTATTATAGAAATGGTGCTTGGAAAAAAGAAATGAATTCCCTTTCAAAAGATTTGCTTGAAATATCAATAAGTCCAATTGAATTTATTAGAAATAACAATAATGAAATCGAAGGATTTAAAATTATGGGGTTATTATTTGAGAAAACATAATTACTATGGCTAACACCGTATATAATTTATTGCTAGTTCTAGCCTACTTACGAAAATCCTCGCGGATTTTCTATTCAGTTTTTATTTACTAAATTAGGTGTTTAAACACGCAACAAACCATATACAAACCCGTTGCAAGTAATGGCGGAATTTCCTCAGAAATTCCTAATTAGTGATTTATCTTTTCTAGAAATTAATATTGAATAATATTGCGCTGGAAAAATTGAAAATGACTGCTACTCTATTTTTAGAAAATGAATCCTAAAAAAGAGAAAAAAACAGAATTGAACTCTGAAAAATGAATCGTGAATAAATAGGCGGAAATTAATTAAGGCGGAGTTTTAAGCTGAAACGTGAAAAAAGGCAGAATTTAACGCTGAAAATAAATCGTGAATAAATAAGCGGAAATTAATTAAGGCGGAGTTTTAAGCTAAAACGTGAAAAAAGAAGGAAAAATAAAACAGAAGAATTTTAAATAGAAAATTAAGAAATGAGAAATATAGTTAGAAAATCACTACTTGCAACACCATATATAATTCATTGCTTGTGATTAACTACTCGCGAAAATCCTTTACGGATTTTCTATTCCGTTTTTATTTACTAAATTAGTTGCTCGAAATACGCAACAAACCATATACAACAACGTTGTGTCTAATGGCGGAATTGTAAAATCCTGAAATAGGTTGACTAAAATTTAAACACTTTTAGTTAAACTATGGACACAAAGACAAAACTACCCTGCCGAAAAAAGAACTACAATAAAGTAGGTTTTGAACTCAAATTATTCATCATTGACCAAATTCATAATGGACGTATTTCTGTTAATTACGCCGCTAAAAAATACGATATTTCTAGAGCTACAATTCAGTACTGGATCAAAAAATATAGTACTTTTGAACAAAAAAAATTAAGCATGAGTAAACAAGATGAAATCAAAAAACTCAAAGAGAAAATTGAAGAACTAGAATTTGTAAAAGATTTTCAACAAGATATTATCGCTGATATGGAAATCATTACTGGTGTCGATATGTCAAAAAAGTCATTGCCCAAAACATTAGCAGAAGAGATTCAAAAAAAGAAGCAAAACCGTTTAAAAGAAAATGGTTAATTCAATGTTTTGGGATTAGTAAACAGGCCTTTTACAAACGATTAAAATCTTATCAAATAAAGCAAAATAACGAACTTATATTAACACAATTAGTCAAACAATGTCGTGATAGAATTGGTCAGAAATTAGGGGCTAAAAAACTATATCATCAATTAAAAATTGATATCGATAAAAAAGGAATAAAAATAGGGCGAGACAAGTTCTATAATTTCTTAAGAAGCCATAGATTACTAGTACCTAGAACAAAAAACTATCATATTACAACGAATTCTAAACATCATTTTTATAAGTATAAAAACCTTGTATCAAACAAAATCCCGACAAGAGCGGAACAACTTTGGGTAACAGATATTACCTATATAAAAACAGAAAAAGGTCATAATTATTTAGCTTTAGTAACAGATGCATATTCTAAGAAAATAATGGGGTATAAATTAGACACACATATGAGAACATCGCTTTGTATAGATGCACTCAAAATGGCTATCAAAAATCGAAAATATCCGAATGAAAAACTAATTCATCATTCAGATAGAGGACTACAATATTGCAATCCGACTTATACCCTATTTGCTGAAAAAAATGGTTTAATTATGAGTATGACTGAAAAATATGATCCATATGAAAATGCTATCGCTGAAAGAATTAATAGAACTTTAAAATATGAATATGGTTTGAAACTAACAATTAAAAACACTATTTTAGCAAAGAAAATTACAAAAAGTGCTATTAATATTTATAACAACCTTCGTCCACATTTAAGTCTCGATTTAAATACTCCTAAGAAGGTTCATATAAATCAAAATATCGAATATAAATCATATCGAAGAAATAAAAAAATCTGGAATTATTAACCTTATAAATTCAAAAAAAGGTCAACCTATTTCAGGACAATACATACATTAAGTTTACTGAAAGTAATCGAATTATAATGAGTATGACAGAACAATATAATCCATACGAAAATGCTATTACTAAAAGAATTAATAGAACTTTAAAGTACGAATATGCTTTAAAAGAAATAATCAAAAATACAGCTATTGCTCAAGAAATTACAAAATAAGTGGTAGAGATATACAATAATTTAAGAACACATTTTAGCCTAAATTTAAGAAAACCTGCAGAAGTACATTTAAATCCTAATATAAAATATAAATCATATCGAATAAATAATGTAAATTTCCCTGAACTAACAATTCTAAAAAAAATATAGTTCAAATTATTTTTTGCATCATAATAAACGGCTAAAAAAATAGTTTGAACGATATAAATTAACCTAAAAAAAGGTCAACATATATCAGTATAATACATAATTACAAATACTATTTTAGCAAAAAAACACAAAAAAAAAAGCTATTAATATTTATAATAACCTTAATCGATATTTAAATATCGATTTAAATATGTCAAAGAAGGAGTATATAAATAAAAATATTAGCTATAGATCGTATTAAATAAATGAAAAAAACACAAAACACCCAACCTTACAAAGCTAATGCAAAACATAAAATACTGATAAACAATACATTAAACAAATATCTTTAACGAAAAAAAATAAAATTTTTAAGTTTCTTCAAATAATATTTTTCATAAAAACATTTCTTATACTAATCTTCTATTTCATAAAAATAGTAAATCGGTAAACTAAAAAGAAGAAAAACTAAACTTCGGTGATTGACATATTTTATCTCTTCTTTGACTGATTTGAAACTTTTTGAATAATTTTGCATAGTTTTGTGAAAAATTTTATTGATATAATTTTAGACAAGAACAAATATGATAGACACAAATAAATCAGATTGGAGATATAGCGTTATGCCAGCCGTTTTTACATGGTTAAAAAAGTCAGAATCAGGTGCTGTTGAAATTGACCTAGAAGCTACAAAAAAATACGCTTCAGATATTTTAAAAGTTCAAGGAAAAGGAGGAAGCAGAATGGGTGGACTTGTTGGATCTGGTACTCTAGGTGAAAATAGCTACCTAAGTTCAGAACAACGTATTTCTTTACTTAAAGCTCTTTCTGAGGTTGCTAAAGAATACAATGTACCCTTAATTAGTGGAGCTGCAGCAGAAACTAAAGAAGAACTTGCCAAAATCGTTGAAGATCTTGCTACCGTTGGAGTGGATACTGTTATGGTAATGCCACCAAAAACTAAAGCAGTTCCTTCTGAAGAAGAAATGTATGCGTACTATGAACTTGCGGAAGTAACAGCAAGAGGTGCAGGTGTAACAATTATGCCTTATAACAATCCTGATGCAGCCGGATATCATGCGCTTTCAACGGATATTCTTAGAAGAGTTTCTGTTCTTCCTAATGTAACTGCTCTTAAAATATCAACTATAGATGTTTCTGTTATTGAAACACTGATGTTAGAAAACAAAGATTTAAAGGTTTTAGCAGGTGTTGATACAGTAACTGTACACGCAGGACTTGCTGGAGCACGTGGTGGAATTACAGGTGTAGGTTGTATCTTCCCAAAAGCTAGTGTTACTATGCAAGAGTATGTAGTAAATGAAGAATGGGCTAAAGCAAACCAAATTTCTCAGGCTATGAATTCTATTTCATACTTAGATGCTCAGCCATTACTTATGGAATATCTTAAATATGCATTCGGAATTCATCATAATGATGCTACTGGTGGACTTCTTACTCTTGGTAAGAAATTAACACAAGAACAAATTGAAGATGTTCAAGCTAGATATATTTTAGCAAAAGAAAGACTTGAAGCTCTAGATTTATTATAGACTGATTGATCCTTTTACATATTAAAAAATAAAAAGCTCCGTTTTACGGGGTTTTTTATTTTTTTAACATGCTATAACTTAAAGAATGAAATTAAATCGCTTAATTGGCTTTTAAAGCCAAAAAAGATATTAGATTTTCTTATTTTCTAGAAGAAATTGCTACAGAATTTGATATTCAAAGTTTAGAAATCGATTAGGCTTGTTTAACTTGAGGAGTTAATTTTCATATTGAAAATAAAAAATGGTATAATCATATTAACTAATGTTTATAATTATCACAATAATATTATATCAATGTGTAAAAATTTCTTTTTAGAAATTGATAAATAGTTTTTAATAAAATATATAGCGTATATTCATACGCTATATATTTTGTTTTTTTTAATATTCCATTAATCTTTTAAAAGTAGCATTTAAATTATACACATTTAAATTATCATCAAAAGAAAGTTGTACATTTAATAGTTTTTTTTCTAATTCTGTTATTTTACTATCTATTTTATTAGAATCACCTATATTTTTACTTTTGATTAAAACTTTTTTCAGTGCCGATTGATACGTAGTAAATATTGATATATATTCTTTACTTAAAGAGACAACATCATCACGAATAAATTTAGCCTGATTTAAAGCATAACCAGGATACATTAAATTCCTGTTTGTCAAATGAATACTATATCTGAAAGGATTTTTATTAATTATTTCAGCTACTTTTTGTTCTGCAATATTCTTTGTGTAATATTTATTGATAATCTTAGTTAAAGATGATTTTTTATCTATTTCTAAAACTGCATCAGGATTTAAAGTATTTGAACGTTCCATAGTATATTGAGTTAATAATAAAACCAAACCTTCTTTTCTAATATCTAAATTCCCTAAATTTTGTTCAAATTCAGTTTGTGCTTTTGCTAAACCTTCATAATGTTCTAGGTATACTTTTACTGCTTTTTTAAGCTCAATAACGTTATCTATCGAAATATCTTTTCCTTTTAAAGCGCTTCCCATAACTAGGTCAATTACTGACTTTATAGAGCTAACAACAGGCATAGCACTAGATATTGTTTGAGTTATTGGCGATTTTATAATATTATCTACAAAAAGTAAAAACTTAGACTTTTTAACTCCATTAATTTTCTTTTTACCTTTTATTATTTCTTTTTCTATAATATTAGAAATTTCTTCAGATAAAGAAAAACCCAAATCAGAATTCCCAGGGTTATTTAAACTCGATATTTGTGTCAAATAATCACTAGTAGCATCTAATTGTTTTATGGCATTTAAACTTGCATTTGCAGCAAAAACAAATTCTGTAGTATTAATTATTTTTTTTCGGCGTTGTTCTAGTTGTTTTTTCAATCCAAAAAGATCTGCATCAGTAATTCTTTTTATTTTTTTATTGTTCGATTCTAATAATTCTTCAAAATTTTCAACTTTAAGAGTAATTGTATCTAATTTCTCTTTAGTTTTTAAAAGTTCAAAATAATTCTTATAAATAATATTAACAGAATCTTTAAGTGTTTGTCCATTAACTATAGAAGTTGAAATGACAATAATAATGATTAGTAGTTTTTTCATATAATTACATTTGTTCGGCTTCAAAACATAAATTTTATAAATTCATTTTTTTGATAGTGCCAAAATAAGCATTTTTTCTATAGATTATTACACTATTATTTTTGTTCACATATTTATTTTTAAAATCAATAGTATAAATTTAATTAGAAGCTATTCCCGCTTTCCGCACTCGCTTTTTTTTGAAGAAAAATCAAAAAAAGAGCTCAAACAATTGCTTCAATCGGGGCTAAAAACCTATGATACACTTTATAAAATCCTTACAAAAATTAAAATTTGTGAGGATTTTTTATATATTATTTATTTCAGTTTAGCACAAAAAAAACCTCAATCTATAAAGATTGAGGTTTAAAATAAAGGCAACGACCTACTCTCCCACCATTGGCAGTACCATCGGCGCAAATGGGCTTAACTTCTCTGTTCGGGATGGAAAGAGGTG